>CAZAPF010000008.1:0-132686 GCA_964486885.1 uncultured Verrucomicrobiota bacterium | reverse complement strand
ACAATGAACCGGAGATTCTCACATCGAAGGTGTCATAACGATTGGGGGCAGCCCACTCTGATGCATAAAATTCCCTTAGACAGCATTGATTCGAGCGTTTAATATAGAACTAACGGAATAAAATATGAATGTATATATATCAGGTTCTTCCGGACTCATTGGTTCCGCACTTAGAGAAAATCTCGAATCAGATGGTCATCGCGTAACAGCATTGCCCCGGACATATGAAAAGGCGATTGATTTTAGCGGGGTGAATGTGGTCGTGCACCTGGCTGGTGAAAGCATTGCTGAAGGCCGGTGGAGTGCTGCTAAAAAACAACGAATCATGCAAAGCAGGGTAGGGGGGACCAAACAGCTCTGTATGCAGCTGGCATCAAATCCACGCAAACCATCTTTATTCATTTCTGCTTCAGCAATAGGATTTTATGGTGATAGAAATTCTGAAGTTCTGGATGAAAACAGTCAAATAGGTGAGGGATTTCTATCTGAAGTTTGCAGCAAATGGGAAGAAGCTTCTTTACCAGCTGCAAAGACCGGTATTCGTACAGTTAACTTAAGAACCGGTATGGTGTTAAGTACAAAGGGTGGTGCCTTAAACAAAATGCTTCCACCGTTCCGGTTTGGCGGGGGAGGGATGCTTGGATCCGGTGAGCAGTATATGAGTTGGATCAGCCTGGATGATACGGTTAAGTCCATCCGCTTCATTATGGAAAACCAATCCCTGGCTGGTCCTGTTAATCTTGTTTCTCCAAATCCTGTAACCAATCTGGAATTCACAAAAACACTGGGAAAAGTACTAAAAAGACCGACAATTATGCCGCTTCCGGCTTTTGCCGCTCGATTATTATTTGGAGAAATGGCGGATGCATTGCTTCTTTCCAGTGCGCGCGTTATTCCAAAAAAACTGGTAGAAGCTAATTACAAATTCAAACATGATACCTTGCAGTCAGCTTTGGAGGATATTCTGAAATGAAAGACATGAACGCGATGGAAAAAATTTATAAGGAAATAGCGGAGAAAGAGAAAGGGTACCGGGCCAGGGCACTTAAAATGTTTCCTCATGTATGCGGGAGCTGCGCACGCGAGTTTTCAGGGAAAAACCTTAAGGAACTGACTGTTCATCATAAGGATCATAATCACGATAATAATCCGCCTGATGGAAGCAATTGGGAATTATTATGCGTTTACTGCCATGACAACGAACATGAAAAACACAAAATGAAGGGATATGGCGGCTCTACTGATGATTCCTTTAAAAGTCAGGGATTCAATGCCTTTGAAGGATTAGATGCTCTTTTTCCTGATAGTGACAAAAAATAACGATCTGCTACACCTAAGAACCTGGAAATATTGGCTCAAAATCCAAAGACCAAAGCTACATAATTGATTTAACAAATTCGCCGAATTCTTCCGGCGTGAGGTCATCCAGTGCTAACCCCTGCACTTCGAGTTCTGCCTCAATTTTTGCAATCAGCTTTTGAAGATATTCATGGCTTTCGTCGGATCCCATCAGGACATTGTGGTTCTCGCCTTTCGTGATGCGAACATGTCCATCCTCTGCATCGAATCCTACACCAAGGAGCCCAATGATTTTCTTTTGATTTCCTCTAGGCATTTTTTTTTGAAACCTGCTTGATCGGTCGAAGGTTAATGGCTACCTTTCCGCACTCATTCATGCCGAATGGTGTAATTGGCAGCACAAGCGACTCTGACTCGCTTAGTCTAGGTTCGAGTCCTAGTTCGGCAACCACTTTCCCTCGTATCGCTCTACCTAAGTTACGCGAATCGGCATAATTACGTAGAGGAACGGAACATTGGTCTTGATCACACCGGGACTTAATTCATCAGATAATTCGAGGAAAATTTCATCGCTATCGAGATGTTTAAGCGGCGCCATCAGGAAAGCCGGATTGAAGGCGATGGTAATATCCTTACCGGAATATTTAACCGGAACGCTTTCGCGCGATTCACCAACTTCAGGCGAAGAAGTCAACAGTTCCATCCGGTTTTCAGTAATCTGGACTTTAACCGAAGCAGCCTGATCATCGAGCATCAATGAAACACGGCGAACCGCGCTCTGCAGAATCTCACGATCAATCGCAATGCGCTCTTCACACTGGGAAGGAATCACCTGACGGTAATTCGGATAGGTTCCATCAATCAGCTTGGAAATAATGAAAATATTCCCGAATTCAAAAGCGACCTGGGTTGCAGAAGTCTTGATACTAGACTCACCTTCGTCACCCAGCGTTTTAATCAGCTCATTAACAGTTTTGGAAGGCACAACCATATCGACTTCCGCATCATCCGGCATATCGATTTCCTGTTCCACCAAAGCAAGTCTCCGGCCGTCTGTGCAGACCGTTGTGAGTTTGTTATCGCGGAAGGCCATCAGGGAACCGTTCAAAATCGCACGAGATTCGTCCGTAGAGGCCGCGTAGGAGGTTTTCTGAAGGATATCCTTAAAGGTGCCCTGCTTGAGCGTATAAGAGAAACTCTCTTCGAATGTGGGCATAGGAGGAAAATCATCTTTCGATAGCCCCTCCAGCTTACAATTATAGGATCCGGACAGAATCGTAGCGACGTCATCATTGCTGACACCGATATCAACCTGGTGACTTGGAAGATCGCGGCAAATACTGAAGAACCGGCGAGCGGGCAGGGTGGTTGCCCCATCCTCATCGATATCGGCTTCTATGCTGGTACGCACGCTGACCTCCATGTCGGTAGTTGTAAGCGTCAGCTTTCCATTGCTCGCTTCGAGCAGAACATTTGAAAGTATCGGCAACGTCGTCCGTTGACCAACGATCGACTGCACCTTTTGCAGCGCTTCCAGTATCTGATCCTTCTCGATGCTGAACTTCATTAACAAGCCTCCTGTTATATAGATATACTTTATTTATAAAATCACTATTAGTATTGGTCTGTGAATAACCGCTCTAAAACCTACTTATTTTCCGTAACCCCGTCACCTGTAAAAGTTTGAAAACAATAATAAACCTGTGGATAAACTGGGCATAAAAACGCGATTCTGTTCACAAACACGAGTTATTAAATTCATTATCAGAGAATCCACAGGTTATTCAGTTTTCATTAACAGGCCATCAGCAGAAAATGAATCCTATTTAGCCGGTTGAATTGAACCAAACAACGAACAACATTATGCCTCAATGCGCCGACCGTTCCAACTATTGGATGCTTAAAAACTCCGGAAAAAGAGACGATGATACGATAAACAAAAAATATTCTATAGGGGGTGAAAAGTAGGCCAGGTTCCAGGAACCCGCTTAAAAATGAAGGAGTCGGGTCGCAACAAAAAAACCGCCCTCTGAAGGACGGTTTGGCAGATTAAGCATATGAGAATAATTAGCTTAATGCTTTAGCTGCATTTTTGCTCACCTTGTCCTTCAGGATGGAAATAGTCTGCTGAAGCCCACGGTCATCCTTGGCTCGTTCTGAAACCTGTTCGTTGGCATAAAGAATCGTAGCATGATTTCGGCTGAATTGTTCGCCGATGACCGGGAAGGACTGTTGTGTCATGGTCCGGGAAAGGTGCATGGCAATCTGGCGGGGCCAGGCGATATCCTTCGACCGCCTTTTACCGGTCAGGTCAGATGGGCGGAGGTCAAAGTGTTCAGCAACTGTACGTTGAATAATATCAACACTGATTGCAGCCTGCGATTCCTTGTCGAGAAGGTCATGAAGCAGCTCTTCAATCTTTTGTACATCAACCTGCTGATTGGTGAGCGACATGAACGTGGCCACACGAATGAGAGCACCTTCCAGGCTTCGAACATTGGAAGAAACGCGTTCGGCCAGATAATCGAGCAGCGTATTATCAATGTTCAGATTCAGCAATTCCGCCTTTTTCCGAAGAATGGCCGTGCGTGTTTCAACATCCGGTTTTCCAAGTTCCGTAACCAAACCCCATTCAAAGCGTGAAATGAGGCGCGGGGCCAATCCGGCCATTTCGCTGGGCGTACGGTCCGACGTCAGTACAATTTGCTTATGACTTTCAAAAAGCGTGTTAAACGTGTGGAAAAACTCTTCCTGAATACGCGCTTTTCCATCCAGGAATTGGATATCATCAATCATGAGCATATCGATCTTGCGGTATTTTTTACGGAATGCCGCAACGTTGTTATTCTGCAACGCGTCGATGTATTCATTAAGGAAAGTTTCGCAGGTAATGTAGCAAATCTTTGCGCGGGGCTTCTTTGCGGCAACATGATTGCCGATTGCCTGCATTAGATGCGTCTTACCCAGCCCGACACCGCCATAGATAAACAGGGGATTATAGGTGCGGGACGGTGAATTAGCTGCTGCGAGGGACGCTGCGTGGGCAAACTGGTTGTTTGCGCCCACAACATAGGAATCAAACGTATAGTTGGGATTTAGGTTGTGATTTGGCTTTGCTTTACCCAAACCGAGGCTCGGCAGCGAAATAGGGGCATGCGGCTCAGGTTCAGGCTCTTCTTTCACGGGATCAAAGCAGCTGGAATCCACTTCCAGCGTAATATCCATCTCTTTTCCGCTCACAACCATTACGGCCTTGCGAATCATTGGAAAGTAGTTTTCTTCCAGCCAGTCTTTATAGAAATCGTTAGCAACCGCCAACCGCATGGTACTTCCAGAAAGTTCCATACATTGTATAACAGCTATCCAGCGGTCATAGATATCACCGGAAAGAATCCCCTTGAGCTGCTTACACGCCTCTTCCCAGATATTGTTCGAATCCTTGTCCATTTTCCCCTAAAAATCTTTTCTTAACAGGCTTGTCTACTTTATTGACAAGTTATTAACAGGCAGTAAGTTCCTCTTCCGTATTGCGAGGTTGAAAGGTATGAAAAGCAGATTACATGCTCAAGAGATTTGAAAAAAAAATAGCTAATAAAATCCAATACCACAAAATGTAGTTATTGGAGTCAGCAACAACACAAGATAGGCTTCCGAATATTGGAAAAATGGCAGAACAATTTTGTACTGCACTGAATTATAACTTTTGTAAAACAACGATTTTGAGGAGGTTGTGCCCAAATGAATCAATTAACAGGCCTTATTTTGCTCGCTGGATCATCCCCAAGCGACACGAATATCCACTATTTAAGCGGTTTTACCGCTCCCGACCCCTTTTTATATATGAAGACCGCCAAAGCAGGCTATCTCGTTGTATCTGCAATGGAAAAAGGTCGCGCGGAAAAACAGTGCACATCCGGGACACAGGTTTTCACACCGGCCGATATGGGACTTAAAGAAAAAAAAGCATGGGATCGGGTAGAGCAAATACGTGTTTTAATGGAAACAGCCCAAATCCGACGAATTAAAGTTCCTGGAGATTTTCCTGCCGGCTTATTCCAAAAACTGCAGAAAAAGGGAATCAAGGTTTCGATAGATCACAAAGCAACCTGTCCGGAACGAAAAGTTAAGGGCAAAGAAGAAATTACCAAATTACAGAAAAGTCAAAAAGCGGCAGTTGCAGCCATGAAAGCCGGAATCGAACTGATCGGTTCAGCCAAAATTGGCTCGAAAAACCGTCTCCTTATAGGAAGAGATCCACTGACATCCGAAAAAGTCCGCCAGCTGATTCATAAAACACTGATTGATCATGACTGTGCAGGAGTCGAAACCATTGTAGCCGGAGGTGATCAGGGAACGGATCCGCATGAGCGGGGTTCCGGACCGCTTTATGCCGGGCAATCGATCATTATTGATATCTTCCCCCGAAGTGAAAAAACCGGCTACTGGGGCGATATAACCCGAACCGTCTGCCGGGGAACTGCGCCATCAGAGCTGAAAAAACTCTATAATGCAGTAAAAGCCGCCCAGGCCGCCGCATTAAGGGCCGTTCAGCCGGGAATCTGTGCTGATGAAATCCACGCCCTTTGCAAAAAAATCTTTGAGCAGCGCGGCTTCGAGACTAAAGAGGTGGACGGAAGGCATGTTGGCTTTATTCACGGAACAGGCCATGGGGTGGGGCTTGATATCCATGAACTGCCGCGGGTTGGGACAAGCGGTGAAATACTCGAACCCGGTAATGTGATTACGATTGAGCCCGGCTTATATTATCCCGGACTCGGAGGCGTCCGGATCGAGGATACCGTTGTCGTAACAGAATCGGGCTACCGTTATTTGGCCGCATGCCCGAAAAAGTTTGAACTTTTGTAGGCAATAGAGGCCTGATAGGTTTCGTTATACATCTGAACACAGCGTTCAGGAGGCACATATATATGAAAAAACAACTTATGATTTTAGCAGTTGCGGGATTGGCTGTTCCGGTCTTTTCACAGCAAACCAACGAATTCCACAGATCCGGCGAAGAGCGTTATGGTGAACGTAAAAAAGGCGAGCGTGGTGAACGAAAGTACAAAGAACACCGGGAAATGTCGCCGGAACAGAAGGCTAAAATGCAGGAACACCGTCTTCAGCTGATGGAAAAAACACTGAAGGATATTGGGATTACGGAAGAACAGAAAACCCAGATTCTGGTGCTCCAGCAAAAGCAGCGGGAGGATATGAAAGCGGCTTACGAACAGGTTGAGGTGCTGAGACAAAAACTTTCCGAGCTGGAAAAATCCGGAGCCGGGGAAGTTGAAATCTATGCTGCAATTGATGCCGTTTCCAATGCTCAGGCCGAACAGATGAAAATACTTGCGCGAAACCGGATCCAGATGGAACGAATTCTGGGTAAGGATAAATTTAACCTGTTTATGGAAAGCGCACGCAGTAAATGGCGTGAACATGGCCGGCGCGGTGGTGCTGGCCTTCCTCCGCGCCCACCTAGTGGGGGAGGGAAAGAACCGCCGAAGCCGCCAACCGGATCGGAAGCTCAAACCCCGCCAACCCCGTAACCACTGTTTAGAACGAAAAAGCTTCCGCATGCCGGGAGCTTTTTTGTGTCTTTACCAAATGGCTAACCATTTGCCTTCTTCTCGGGTTTTTGAAACCATGGTGCCATGGCAGATAAGAAACCCAGCCCGTTACAGGCCAGCTTTTGGCTGACGGATCAGGAAAAGAGATCGATACTTGTGATTTGTACCTTGTTCCTGATTGGACTCGTTGCCCGCTATTTATACTTGAAAAATGAAATCCCGACGGTATACACACCCGCCGGTATCGAGCAAATGGAGCCCAATCATGAGTGATTGCATTTTTTGTAAAATTATAGCCAGGGAAATCCCGGCAACGGTCGTCTACGAAGATGACGATGTACTGGTGTTTATGGATATCGGCCCCATTGTTAAAGGGCATGCCCTTGTGATTTCAAAAAAGCACTATGATCCGGTTACCGAGACGCCTGATGAAATTGTGGCAAAGCTGCACCTGACTGCAAAGCGGATCGCGGATGCCCAAATGAACGGTTTAGGGGCTGATGGGGTCAATATCATGCAAAACAACGGAGCTGCGTCGGGACAGGAAGTACCCCATATTCATGTACATGTAATACCCCGGTTTAACGACGACGGCCACCATTGGAACTGGAACGCTAAAAAATACGACGATTTTGAAGAAATGGCCAAATTGGCCTGCAATTTGCGAGAACACTTATAACGATGCAAAATCCAAACATAGACGATTTATTAGCACCGATCCTTAAAAAGGACAAACGCTATACGACCGAAGCCTACCTCTTCGTGCGGGAAGGGCTCGACCACACGGTTAAAAAGCTCGATAAACCCCGCCATGTCAGTGGTAAGGAGTTGCTCGACGGTATGCGCGAATATGCACTGCAGGAGTTCGGTCCCGTTACCAAACGGGTGCTGAGGGAGTGGGGCATCAACGAATGCGTTGATTTTGGTAATATCGTCTTTAATCTCGTTAATGAAGGGCTGCTCGGTAAGACCGATGAGGACTCCATCGAAGATTTCATGGGGGGCTACGACTTTCACGAAGCCTTTATTGTACCGTTCCGTCCAAAACATCCGGTTGCCTGCTCCTTAAGCGAATCGTTGTAAACGGTTAATCCTTTTCCCACCGTCTGAATACCTTCCTCGCAAATTTGTTGAGCAATCTGTCTGAAAACCCTTTCAGGGAAGCGTCACTTAAGCGTAAATAAGTGATTTTAGATAACGACCAACAATGCGAGGTGGGGAATGAACAAACCCGGCAAGCCGGTTAACTGGCTTTTAATAGGATTAATATTTTCGCTGAATATTCAGGGCGTAACCGCTCAGACTGAGGTGGCGGAACCATCACCAGCCCAGGAAACGCCCCCGGGAACAGCGATCACCAGCCAGCGCGATGCTTCGACTTCCATTCCTCCTGTGCAGACCACGGTTACACGCGATGCCTCCAAATCTGAAGTCGCCATCAACTGGGAAAACGTCACGCTGAAGGACTGCATCGAAGTCCTTTCCCGCGATCTGGGTATGGAATTCATCATTTCCCCGTCTGTCAATGTCACTCAGGAAGTCAGCATCCGAGCCGGCGATGTCACCATCTGGGATCGAGAGCACAAACTTGAATTGTTCGATGCCATACTTGATACGGCCGGCGTACAGCGTATCCAGCGCGGCCGCGTCTGGATTTATTCTCCTTCCGATATCCGACCCGTCGTTCAGGGCTTTGGCGATTCCGACCTGCCCGACGGACAGCCGGTGATAGGCGTCATCAAGCTCCAGCATATTTCTGGCGCACAGGCGCAGCAGTTTCTCAATACCATGGGTGGAAAGCCCCAGCGTATCTTTTCCCTAGGGGGTTCCCAAAGCGTAATCGTACTTGGAACCCAGGCTTTTCTCCGGCAGGTCGAAGAACTGGTTAAACTTGTCGACCTCCCGCCTTCAGTCATGTCGCACTTTGTATTGAAAGAAGCCGACGCCGAAGATGTTGCAGGGGAACTCACCAATGTGTTTTACCGCCAGCTTGGCAGCAACGGCCAACCGGTCCGCTTTTTTTCCGTGCCGCGACTCAATGCTGTAGTCGCGCAGAACCTTTCTCCCTCCATGGTTCCGCAAATTGAAAGCTGGATTCAGTTGCTCGACAAGACCGACGATCTGAACGAGCGCGTCACCAAGGTCTACCGTATGCAGGTCATCGAGGCCGAAACCATCGGTAAGACGCTCGCAAACCTATATTCCGACCTCTATCAGCAGGCTCAGCAGCGGGAACGGGAACGCGGCAAGACGGCCACCAAAATTGCAAAGGCAACCGCGCCTTCGTCCAAAGCTCCGGCATCGTCCAAAACGACTGGTAAATCTACGCCCGCAAAACCTACGAGCACCCCGACCGCTGCTAAAGGGAATGGTGGTTCGGCAGGTGCAACATCTTCGCCGATGGACGAAGAAGTCATTATTCTTTCCGACAAAGATACCAACACCCTAATCATTAATGCGCCAGCCGACATGCATCGTGAAATCGAGAAAACCATTAAGGAACTCGATAAATCCCGCCGTCAGGTACTCATTGAAACCGCCATGGTTGAGGTGGTTCTGGACGAAGGTACCGATTTTGGGGTCGAGTGGGCTGTGCAGGGTGGGGGTAATCCTTCCAGTGCGGGTGCCCAGATGAGCGGCCTTGAGTTAGGAGCTCTCTCTTCCGGAGCCACACCACTGACCGATGCTGCAAACGGATTTACCTATTTGCTGGAATCGAACGATGAAAAATGGGGGCTGATCCAGGCTGCCAAAGATGATGATCGTCTTCAGGTTCTTTCATCCCCGACCGTACTCACGCGTGATGGAATGGAAGCCGAGGTTTCTTTTGGTCAGGAAGTTCCGATCCGCCAAAGCAGTGTGACCGATGCCGGTAAGGAAAACTTTTCGTTCGACTACCGCGATGCAAAAATCACCCTCCGGGTGACCCCGCATATTGACGATTATGAAATGGTCACGCTGACGCTCGAGCAGGAAATCCGCCGCGTTATAGAAGACAAGCTGAACACGGAGGAAAGCGCCCCCACATTCCGCACACGTGAAATCCGTTCCAACCTCCAGGTCGACGATGGACAGACCATTATTCTGGGCGGATTGATAGAGCGAGGCGACCGCGAAGAACGTGTCGGCATTCCGTATCTCATGGATATACCCATTCTAGGCTACATGTTCGGTCGCACATCCGTCCGCAAGGAAGGCACCGAAATTCTCATGATCCTCACTCCGCATGTGGTAGATACGCGCGATGAAACCGACCTGCTAACACGTGATATTCGCCGCAAGGTGCTCGGGGGACTCAATAAAAACAGCAAGGACATCCGCACGCTGTACAACCTGCAGGAAGAGTCCGAACCCGCGGAGGAAAAATAATGGCCTATCGTCCCATAGGCGACATTCTCGTTGCGAATGGGGTTGCCAATCGTGATGCGATAGAGGCGGCTATTCGTAAGCAGAACGAGGGCGGGGGACTTCCAAAGGTTGGAAAAATCCTCATTGAAGCCGGAGCCGTTAAACCATCCGAACTTGTAGAGGCACTGTCAGAGCAATATAACCTGCCCGTCTGCCCGCACGAAAAGCCGGCCGACCATCTCTTCCTCGAAGAAAGCCTGCCGTTCCCGTTCATGATGGAACACCGCGTTTTATTCCAGACGCTGGAAGATAGCATTAGTGCCATCACCGACGATCCCTCCGACTGGTCCTCCATCGAAGCCGCACGGCTTCATCATGGTGAAGCACTGCCCGTCTATTTAATCGGCGAAGAGCAGATGGATGAATGTCTGACCAAGGTGCAGACCTTTGCGGATAATAATCTGAAATCGATGATGGCCGAAGCGGAGGTTTTTGAAGCCGGCGAGTGGGGCGACGAAGAAGAGCACCTGCGGGATCTCGCGCTTGAAGCACCCGTCGTCCGCATGGTTAACCTGATCATTACCCAGGCCGTGGAAAAGCGCGCCTCCGATATCCACGTGGAAGTCGGCGACTATAACTTACGCGTGCGCTATCGCGTTGACGGCGTTTTGCACGCCGCCGAGTCGATCGATAAAAAACACCATGCTGCTGTCATTTCACGGCTCAAGCTGCTGGCCAAGCTCGATATTGCCGAGCGCCGTATTCCGCAGGACGGCCGGATCAAAATGCAGATCCAGGGGCACGATCTTGATATGCGTGTGGCCACCACACCGACCATCTACGGCGAAAACGTAGTCATCCGTCTGCTCAACCAGCAGCATGTGGAACTGAATTTTGGCAGCCTCGGCATGCCCGACCATGAAGAAAAACAATTTACTAACATGGTCGATAATCCACAGGGCTTCATCTTGGTGACCGGACCAACCGGTAGCGGAAAGACCACCACACTGCACACAGCACTGACTCACCTCAATTCCGACAAGGTCAAGATCATCACGATTGAAGATCCGGTGGAAATCCGCCTGCAGGGTATTAACCAGATTCAAATGAATCCCAAAATTGGAATGACCTTTTCCAACGGCCTTCGCTCTATTGTCCGCCAGGATCCGGACATCATTATGGTCGGTGAAATCCGCGATGCCGAAACGGCCGACATTGCCATTCAGGCTTCGCTCACCGGTCACATGGTGCTTTCAACATTACACACCAACGATGCCGCCGGGAGTGTCGCCCGCCTCGCCGATATGGGCGTGGAGAGCTATCTCATTGCATCCGCACTCACCGGAGCCATGGCACAGCGTCTTTGCCGCCGGGTCTGCCCGCACTGTTCCGAGCCGACCACTGTCAGCCGGTCTCAGCTTTCTGATTTTCCAGAAGCGGTCGAGCCGGAATACACCTTATATCATGGCAAGGGTTGCGAACATTGCGACGGAACCGGCTTTTTCGGACGCATGGGATTGTATGAGCTCATGGGCACCAACGACGAAATGCGTGAGCTCATTCAGAAATCGCCCGAGGCCGGACCGATACGCGAACTCGCACGCCAAAGCGGAACCCGCCTGCTTCGTGAAAGCGGCTGGGAAGCAATCATTGCAGGAACCAGCACGGTGGAAGAAATCCGCCGCGTAACGCAATGGAACTAGCATCATGATCAAGTTCACTTACAAAGCGATGACGGCCGATGGCCAAACGCGAAGCGGCGTGATTGAAGCGCCGGCCAAAACGCGTGCGGCGCAGATGCTGCAGCAGAATGGCTTGGTGGTACTAGGTTTGGATTCCAGCGAATCCTCGGAAAGCTTTGCTTCGGTCTCCCGCTCGATCGGCGGAAGAATCACCGCGCAGCAGCTCATGGAATTTTCATCCGAAACCTCGGCCTTACTCGATGCCAAAATACCCTTGGAAGAAGCGCTCAAAACGCAGGCCGATCTTTGCGTGCATGCCGGCTTTAAGGAAGTGCTCACCGAGGTCTGGAAAGATGTGAATGGCGGCGCTTCGTTTGCCGATGCCCTGGCTCGGCATCCGAAAGTATTCGAACGCTTTTATTCCAACATGGTGCGTGGCGGTGAAGCATCCGGTTCGCTGGAACTGATTATGCAGCGTATTGCTGCACTGATGGAGCGGCGGCAGGCGCTGCGCGCCAAAGTATCGAACGCCATGGTCTATCCTTCGCTCTTGCTGGTAGTGGGTTCTGCGGTGGTGGTTTTTTTGATGATTTTCCTGATTCCCAAGCTGACGGCCATGTTTGCAGAAAGCGGTCTGCTGCTTCCGCCCGCTACGCGTGCGGTCATCGGCATGAGCGATTTCACGCGCAACTTCTGGTGGTTGACACCGATTCTCGTTGTCCTGATTTTTGGCATTCATAAATACAGCACCCGAACCGAAGAAGGAAAAACGCGGTGGGGCTTAAAGATGCTCAAAATTCCAATCCTTGGAAAACTGATTGCAGAGGCTGACACCAGCCGGTTCTGCCGAATGCTCAGCGCGCTGCTTGACGGACAGGTGCCGATTCTTCAGGCGATTTCGATAACCGGCAGTACGCTCAGCAATGCCGCTTTGCGTAATCTGATGAAGCAGGTTCATTCAGCGGTGCAGGCCGGTAAACCGATGGGCCCGTTGTTGCAGCAGCACGCTGAATTTCCGCAACTCGCGTCGCGTATGGTGACGATGGGCGAGGAATCGGGTGAACTCGGCGGCATGCTTGACAAAGTGGCCGACCGCTACGAGGAAAAGGTTTCCAGCACAACGGATAAGTTTGTGGCGATGCTGGAACCGATCATGATTGTAATTTTCGGAATTTTTGTAGGCTTCATCGTGATCGGCATGATGCAGGGCATGATGGCGATGAGCTCCACCAGTGGCTAAATTAATTAGATTTTGGATTTTAGAATTTTGATTTACGGGACGGCTGCGCCGACAGGCTCGACGAAATAAGGCGTCGCAGACCCGAAAATCGGAAATCAAAAATCGGCACTTTAAAATGAATACGGAGGTAGTTATGGACAGAAAACGTAGACATATGAAAAGCGGCTTCACGCTGATCGAACTTCTCGTGGTGATTGTAATCATTGGCGTCATCGGAACGATTGCCGGGGGCTATTTTATGAAAGAGCCGGACAAGGCGCGCGTTAAGGCTGCACAGGCGTCGATGGCCTCGCTTGGAAACCAGCTCGAGCGTTTCCGTCTCGACATGAGCCGCTATCCCGCCGAGGACGAAGGGCTGATCGTGCTGATTCAGGCACCGGAAAATGACGATGGTTCCTGGGGCGGTAAATACGTCACCAAAAACAAAGATCTCCGCGATCCATGGGGCAACGACTTTGTTTATAAATCACCGGCTTCCAACGGTGATGATTTTGAAATTATCAGCCTCGGCGCCGATGGCGAAGAGGGCGGAGAAGGTTTTGATGCGGACCTTTCCAGTATTGATGAGTAGGAAAAAAAAGTTTGTAGTTCCGCCTTCAGGCGGTCAGTCCGCAAAGGCGCACACACGAAGCCGCCTGAAGGCGGAACTACATACTTCTTCCGGCTTTACCCTAATCGAGCTGCTGGTCGTTTTGGCCATCATCGCCGCCATGATTACCATCAGCGTGCCGGCGGTTGCTGCCTTTACCTCGCCGAAGGAAACCCTTCGCAAAGAAGGTCGGCGGTTGATGGCGCTGATGAACGAGGCGCGTCAAGTGGCGATGAGCCGTAAGGTCCGCGTTGAACTGCGGATTGATCCGGTCATGAATGAAATCCGCGCGGTGGAATCGCATGCCTATCGTTCACTGATGGCAAACTATCCCGATGGATTGGTCGACCGGGCCGACGAAGAATGGATCGCCGCCATGAGCAACCGTTTTGAACGGGTGATTTCATTCGGCGAAGAATTTATGCTCGAGGGATTCCCGATCGAAGAAATAGAAGCACCGTTCTCCGAAGATGAAGTTTTCCAGCATCTCGAAGCGCCGGAGCGCGATATCGATATGCTGGAAAACCCCGAGGCGGAAACTGTCGCTCTGACGTTTACTCATTTCGGGGGAAGCGATGGGGGAGGCGTGAGTCTCTACTTTAAAGAAACCCGCCTCGATATTGCTGCGGATATTCTGACGGGCCGGCCCAAGCCGGTGAATCGATTGGTGGGCGATAAGTGATGAAAAGCGGTGTGAGAAGAGATGTGAAAAGGTATGTAGTTCCGCCTTCAGGCGGCCCGTCAGCAGAGCCGCTCCTGCAAAGCCGCCTGAAGGCGGAACTACATACTTTATCTCAGGGCTTCACACTGCTGGAAATTCTGATTGCCTTGGCGGTCTTTGCCATCGGCGTAACGGGAATGCTTACGGCTTTGGGCAGTCATGTAAAGGATGTAACGATTTCCGAGGATCATGCCCGGGCCGTACGGATTGCTCAGCGTGAGATGAATACATTGCGCCGCGCGCGTTTTATGCCGGATGCGGAAATGACCGGAGCGGAGGGGCGCTATGTCTGGACTGCGGAAGTCGAAGAAACAGACTACGATAATCTGCCCGGCGTTGATTCCGACGAGTTTGCTTCCGCCAGGGCCCTCCGTCCATGCGACATGTCTGTGATGGTGCAATGGAGCGATGTTGAGGGCGGTGAATTGAAGCACCGAGTCCTGTTTTCAGGAGTGGAGCTTTTTCAGCAGCGATGAAAGCATGCAATAAACATTTGAAGTCCGGTTTTACGCTACTCGAGTTGCTGGTGGCGCTTGCATTGCTGGGTATTCTGGGCGGTTCGATTGCCGGCGTGCTGAAAAACTCGGCCGACTCTGTGGCCCATGGCACGGCCGCTATGGACCAGCTTACACGGATGCGGTCGCTTGAAACGATTTTGGGCGGGGCGTTGCGCGATGCAGTAATCACAAGTGTTTCTACGCTGGAGCGCAGCTGGCTGGCGGATGATATCTCCTACGATGCTGCGGACGGACGGTTTCGTTTTCGTGGTGAGGAACTGACATTGGGCTTTGTCATGGACCGACCGTTTCTTGAAGCTGAGCGCGATGGATACAACCACTGGATTACGATAGAAGTGCGAATCGATGAAGTGACGTCTGAAAACAGTTTGTGGATGACCGATACTTCGTACCTGCCGGGCATCGATAATCCGGTCGGCGGCGATTGGAGCGATGCCGCATTGGAAGATGGGTGGAAACCGGTGCAAGAGGTCATGCTGCTCGGCAATACCCGTGAAATCTTTTTCCGGTACTGGGAGCTGGAGCAGTCCGGAGCAACCGACGAGCCTGAAGCGGAAGAAATGGAGTTCGACGACATCGACACCGACTATGCCGTCCGCCTGCCCGACATGATTGAGATGGTGATGTCGGTTCCAAATCTAGGAACGGAATCGCTGATGTTTGATTACTCCATCCGAAGAAAAGGAATTTAGGCCCGCAGATGAACGCAGATAGACACAGATTAATAAAAGAAGAATTGCAGAACACCATCTGCGTTCATCTGCGTCAATCTGCGGGCAACAAAACTGGTTCCGCTCTTCTGATGGTTTTAGCCGTGATTGTGGTGCTCGCCGTATTGATCACAACCTTTGGCATGGATATGCGGAGCGAGATTAAGGCGGCTGGCGGCCATTATGACGAGGCGTTAAATTTTCAGCTGGCTCGTTCTGCATTTGCGCTGGCGCGCATGGAGCTGAACCGGAAAAATACTACGCTCTACTCCGATGACTTCGGGAATGCATTTCTGGTCCGCACTGCCGAGGATTATGAAACCGAGATCGAGGACATGATGCTCTATCGCGAGGGGCTGGAAATCGGCCGGGGCCTTTCATCCTATCGAATCATCCACAAACCCAATGCACTTGATCCGAACAGGGTGAGCCATAACGACTGGCATCGGCTGCTGGAAATAGCCTGTGGTATCGAGGAGGGCGAGGAACGCAACGCACTGGTGGATGCATTTCATGACTGGATTGATACCGATAACCTTGCGCGCGCAAGTGGGGCTGAGTCCGACTTTTATCAGGAACTGGATTTGCCTCGCCATGTGAAAAACGGACCGGTTTCCAGCTATGAGGAAATTCTATTGGTTTATGGTTTCACGCCGGAAATGCTGTACGGCTACAACAATCCGGTCCGCATTGAAGACCACATGTTGGTGGGCGGGGGACTGCTGCGCTATTTCATCGGAGATAACTCTCCGGAAGCACAGGCATCGCGCAAATATATCATCGATGGCGTTGTTCCCGCCGAAGCGGCCGATCGCCCGGATGACCGGGAACGCTTTCGGAAAGTTAATAACCTGCCGCAGCACCTCTATCTTATTGCACAGGGCTTTGTGCCGGAAGAACCCTTGGGAGAGGACGAGCTGTATTTCGCGGATGAAGAAGAGCAACTGCCGGAACCTATTTACCGTTCCCGGCATATCATTCTCGCAAGGCTCGAACTGCAGCAGGGCAAATACCGTATCGATGACCTGCTTGAAAATGCCGGGGCTGAGACCATCGAACGGCTCCTCGCCTATGGCATCCCCGAAGAGGACAACATGCTATGAACTTAAAACTGAATCACTTAACACTTAACACTGGTGCTGCTTATGAGTGCTAAATCAACCATGTGCATCCTTTTCCGGGATGAGGCGGTGGAGGTTATATTCATCGACCGCAACGTACTAGGGGCACACGTCAAATTTATGGAACAGCTGCCGCGCAACGAGCAGGTGTTCGAGGCGGTGGCAGCATTAATGACATCGGTGGAGAAGATGCCGGGCCGCGTGCTGCTGTGTGTTCCTCGCGATCTTGTGATGCAGCGTACACTGCGTTATCCGGCCATGGCTCCGTCCGATATAGCCGGCATGATCCAGTTTGAAGCTTCTCGCCATGTCCCGCTTTCTGAACAGGATCGCACGTTAGGCTGGTCCGTGGCCGAAAGTCCGGAAGAAAAACAGGTGGTCTTGAATCTGGTTGCGGCGCGCGAGGCTGATATCCAGCAGCTGGTTACCCAATTTGCAGAGGCCGGGGTTCCGATCGACGAAGCCGTACCGTTTAGTTCTGCCCTTGTACCTTCAATTGGTTCACAACCGACTCTGCTTGCGGTATCCGATGCGCGGCATGTGGAGCTGTGCTTGTATGGAAACGGCCAACTGCAGGATTCGCAGGTGATTGGCCGGAATATGCCCGGCTTTTCGGAGGAGCGGGTCGTCACGGCAGCGCGGCAGATGGCGGCAAAGCATAAGGACTGGCTGGGCATGGAAGGAGTCGGTCGGATCATGCTGACCGGATCCGCCCCGTTGGATGCGGATCTTGAAACGGCATTTGGCCTGCACATCCAGTCTTTGGAAGTGCCGGAAGCATTTGCATCGGTTATGGAACCGTTGACGGATGTGCTGCTGGCAGCAACGGCGGAGCTTCCGCCGGAGTTAAATCTGATTGAGCATTCCGGGCGTAAGGTTCCGCTGAGCAAACGTACCATACTGGTGGCTTCGCTTTGTGCATTGCTGGCGGTCGAGCTGGTTGCCTGGATGGGATTTAAAACGGGGGCTCCCGCACTGCAGCGGAAGCAGGTGGCCGAAGAACTTGCAAAAATACGCCGCCGTACAGCTCCGATTCAGAGGATGAAAGATAAAAACCGCGAAATGCGGAAGCAGCTCTACCGGCTGGATGAAATCTGTAATTCACATGTCAGTGCCATGCAGGTATTGGCCGGGCTGAGCGAACTGCTTCCCGAAGACACGTATCTGCAACTGGTTTATTACAAACCGGGCATGCTGCACTTCAGGGGCTATTCGAAGGAGCCCGACCGGATCCCGGAATTGCTGCTGACTTCACCGAATGTTGAGGCGATCAGCAAATCCGACATCGGAAAAAAAGAGGGCGATTACCACTCGATTGTCATGAGCGTTACCACGAGGACTTCCAATGAAGAAACCGACATTTAATATATCGCGCCGCGAGAAGATCTATCTGATTGCCGGTGGCATAGCGTTGCTGGTGGGCGTTGTAATCTTCCCTTCGCTTAAGGCCGCTTCGGCATACCGGGCGGAGCAATTGGATGCGCTGGAGGATGAAATTGCCCTGCTGGAGGATCTGAACGGATTGATTGCGGACACACGTTCGATTCAGCAGGAAAACGAAATGCTCCGCGATGCACTCAAGGGTGCGGATGAGCTTCTGTTTCCGCCGATTGAGAATCAAATTATGATGCAGACCCGTATGATTAAACTGCTGAATGAAATGGGGCCGGATCTTGATCTGGAGGTCGCTGCGGGTCGGTCGGGTATTGGCGATGCCGCCACGCAGATGAATCTATCGGTTAAAGGTAAGGGACGGTACCCGGAAATCCTTAAGTTTCTGAACCGCGTGGAAACCTATCGGCCGCTGATTCTGGTCGATACGATGATGTTGAATGCCCCCAAGTCGAAGAAGCCGAAAGGCGGTTCGAAGCAACCGAAAAAGAAAACCGTCGAAAAAACGAAGGATCCAACCATGGGATTCAAAATTACCATCCAGATCCACACCCGGGCCGGAGAGGAGGGCGGGGCATGAACCTGAATATTGATATTTCCAAATATATAGTGCCTACCCTCGGAACGGCCTGTGTCTGCGCCGCCATGCTGGTGGTCAGTGGAATGCGTACTCCGGTTTCAATCGATCCGGTCGATGCGGCAGATATTGCCGAAGCACGCATGCCGAAAAATCTGGTGCTCGACAGCTATATTCCATCGATGGAGGAAGTGGTGGCCACGCACCTGTTTGTTCCTGAGCGCGAAGCGACCGGTGAAAATGCGTTTCCCGACCTGCTCGTGAAAGGGGTTTATGTGGGTGAAACCCAACGTAATGCGGTCTTTTCGCTGAAATCCAAACCCGAAGCCAACCTACGTGTTTGGCAGGGCGACGAGGATGCCGCCATGGCGCAGGTCGAAGATGAACGGGATCCGCGCCGGCCAATTGTTGATTTTCTAAGCGAATGGGAAATCAAATCCGTTGATTTTGCCGGTGTGACCGTCCAGCATATTATTACCGGTGAAGTGGAAACCTACGAAGTTGATTATAAACCACTTAAGCATGTGAAAGCCAGCGCCGGAGCCGGCTATGGACAGGGCCTCGTGGTGGATTCCTCCGCGGGAGCCAAGCCGGCCGCAGCCAAACCGGCATCGGCAGGTCAGCAGGCGGCACAGGCCCGCCCGCCGACGGGATCGCCGCAGGCGATTGCCGGCCGGGTCGGTCAATACATGCAAAACCTTTCCCCCCAGCAGCGCCAGCAGTTTATGCAGCAGCTTCAAAAGCAAAGGGTTAACGCAGCGAAGAACAGCAGTGGCGGAGCAGCCCAGCAAAATGGTGGCGGGTCATCCAACAAGCGGTCGGATAGCAAGAAAAGCAGTTCCAAGAAAAAGCGCTAGGCTGATTTTTTCCAACCTTTCAGGTGGAAAGAGACGCGTTTATCTATATATTTCGTGCCCTTGATGCGCATGGTATGCGCAGTTAATCGTTATTCGTTAATGGAAAATAGGGCTGGGGATGAAGGATTTCCGCGAATTAAAGTGTTGGCAGGCTTGCCGCAAGTTACGACGGTTTGTTTCTACGCAAGTTATTCCTAAATTGCCCAAAGAGGAAAAGTACCACTTGGTAGACCAGTTGGTTCGGGCGGCACGTTCAACCACGGCTAATATTGCAGAAGGCTACGGTCGGTTTCATTATCTGGACAATGCTAAATTTTGCAGTAATGCACGAGGGTCGGCCTACGAGGTTCTGGATCATTTGCAGATCGCCGTTGATGAAGAATTGATAACAGAAGAACAATTTAAGACAGGCGAGAACCTTGTATGGGATGCGGTAAAATTAACAAATGGCTACATGAATTATCTTAAAAAGGCCAAAGATCCTGAGATCTCCCAATAACGATTAACAAATAACCATTAACTAATTAACGGCGAACCACAGGTGAGCAACATGGAAGAAATTTATCCTTTTCAGCATATAGAGAAAAAGTGGCAGAATTTTTGGGACGATAACGGCGATTTCAATACCGATCTGGCAACGGCGGAAAATCCGTATTACTGCCTGATGATGTTCCCGTATCCATCGGGCAAACTCCACGTCGGCCACGGCCGTAACTACATCATCGGCGATGCCGTCGCTCGCTATAAGAAGATGCAGGGCTTCGACGTGCTCACGCCGATGGGGTGGGACTCGTTCGGTCTCCCCGCCGAAAATGCAGCCATCAAGACCGGCACGCCGCCCGCCGAATACACCGCCGCCAACATTGCTACCATGAAAGAACAGCTCCGCGCCTGGGGCTGCATGTATGACTGGGACAAGGAAGTTACTTCCTGCATGCCCGACTATTATAAATGGACGCAGTGGCTCTTCATCCAGTTCTACAAAAAAGGCCTCGCCTACAAGCACAACTCCAACGTCAACTGGTGCCCGTCCTGCGCGACCGTACTCGCCAATGAGCAGGTGGTTGACGGCGCGTGCGAGCGTTGTGATTCCGAAGTCGACCAGAAGTCGATGGACCAATGGTTCTTCAAGATTACCGAATATGCGCAGCGCCTGCTTGACGATTTAGACACACTCGATGGCTGGCCCTCCCGCGTAAAAACCATGCAGAAAAACTGGATCGGCCGCTCCGAAGGGGCTGAAATTGATTTCCCGATTGTTCCTCGTGAAGACGGACAGGCTGACAACACCGACAAGGTTTCCTGCTACACCACCCGCGTCGACACGATCTATGGCTGCACCTACATGGCATTGGCTCCCGAGCATCCGGAACTGAAAAACCTTGTGGCCGGGCTGCCACAGGAAGAAGAGGTGCTCGAATTTATCAAGGCCAGCTCCAAACTGACCAACCTCGACCGCGAAGCCGACGAAGTTGAAAAGGAAGGTCGCTTTACCGGGCGCTACCTGATCAACCCGTACAACGGTGAAAAGATCGAGCTGTGGGTCGGAAACTATGTTCTCATGTACGGCACCGGCGCGGTTATGGCCGTACCGGCACACGACCATCGTGACTTTGCTTTTGCGAAAAAATATGACCTGCCCATTAAGCTTTCTATCCAGAATCCCGACAGCTCATTGGTGCTTGACGAAATGGAAGATGCCTATGTCGATGACGGCACCTGCGTTGACTCCGGTGAATTCTCAGGCGTGGCCAACCGCGAAGCGATCACGCAGATGACTGCGCATGCCGAAGAAAAGGGATTCGGTACGGGTAAGATTAACTTCCGCCTGCGTGATTGGCTTATATCCCGCCAGCGTTACTGGGGCGCTCCGATTCCGATGGTTTATTGCGACTCCTGCGGCGTGGTTCCGGAAAAGGAGGAAAACCTCCCGATCCTGCTGCCGACCGATGTTGAATTTAAGGCCGAGGGCGAATCACCGCTTAAATCCAGCGAAGCCTTCATGAACTGCAAATGCCCGAGTTGTGGAAAACCTGCAAGCCGTGAGTCCGATACCATGGATACCTTCGTCGACTCCTCCTGGTATTTCCTGCGCTACCTGAGTGCTCAGGATGAAACCCAGGCGGTTGATTCAGCGATTTCCAATAAATGGATGCCGGTTGATCAATATATCGGCGGCATTGAGCACGCCATTCTGCACCTGCTATATGCGCGTTTCTTCACCAAGGCCATCAAGGATCTCGGCCTGATTGATTTCGATGAGCCGTTCAAGCACCTGTTTACACAGGGCATGATCTGTAAAAAGGGCCCCGACGGAAACCTGTATAAAATGTCCAAATCCAAGGGCAACGTCGTCAGCCCCGAAGAGCTGCTCGAAAAATACGGAGCCGATACCGTCCGCCTTTACACGCTCTTTATCGGACCGCCCGAAAAAGAAGCCGAATGGCAGGATACCGGTGTCGAAGGTGCATCCCGTTTCCTCAAACGCATCTGGCGCAGGGTTTCCGAAAACCACGGAATTCTTGAAGAAGTCAGCGACAAGAAAATCGACCTGGGCACCATGGGCGATGCCGAGCGCGACCTCTACCGCAAAACCAACGAAACCATTCAGCAGATTACCCGCGGGCTCGACGGGGCATTTACCTTCAACACGGCCATCGCCGCGATCATGGAGCTGATGAATGCCATCGATCACCTCAAAATTTCGGATGATTCATCCGAATCCGCCAAGATTGTCTTCCGCGACGCGATCCAGAATGTCGTGCTGCTTATTTCACCGTTTGCACCGCACATTGCGGAAGAGCTGTGGATCGAGCTCGGTCATAAAGCCGGCGTCATGGATGCCGAATGGCCCGTCGTCAACGAAGAAGCCCTTAAGCGCGACGAAATCGAACTCGTTGTTCAGGTGAACGGAAAGGTCCGCGACAAAATCAAAGTCCCCTCCGCCGCCACCAAGGACGAGATCGAAGCCGCCGCCCTTGCCGCCGAAAAGATCCAATCCTGGCTCGAAGGCAAAACCATCCGCAAGGTGATTGTGGTGCCGGGTCGCTTGGTGAATATCGCGGTTTCGTAACAAACCGCGAAATACGCCGAAAGTACGAGAAAAGCCCCGCAATACGGGGCCTTTTATATATGGGCTTCTACATCATATCCATAATTATTTCGGTACGTTGTTTGTTATGCCATGCCTCTGTAAAGTTATCTGCATAATGTAATCTGCGTAGTCCTACTCTTGTAGATAAGGCTTCGAGAGATACCAATCGGTCTAAATAGCCGAGTTTAGATGCCACGCGCATACAGGCTTTATGCGGCTCTTTTGTTATTGAGGTTCTTTGAATAGGGCAGGTACACTTTGTCTTATGAAGGATGCACCCCTTGCTGCGACGATTGATCTGCACCATCCGCACCGTTCCCTGCTGGGGCGGATAATCGAGGCATCTCCGGGGCCGAAAAAGACCGACCTGAGTTCGATGAAATATGTCGATGCACTCGCTCCTGACGTTCGTGCGGCCGGCGAATTCCTTTTGGACTGCATTGAGGATACTGCCGAGCTGAACAACATGGGCCGCCTGATGGTGCGGAACATGTTCTCGGAAATTCTCCAGAATCACTTCCAGATAAACGAACGCTTTCGGACACAGCATTTTGAGCCTGTAAAGGCGCCGGTTTTTATTCTCGGCCTCCCGCGCACCGGATCGACCTACCTTTTCAATATGCTGGGTGCCACGGATTATTTCAGAACCATGCGTCACTGGGAAACTCTGAAGATCGCCAGTCGGAAGCCCGATTTCCTGAAACGCTTTGAAGCTTCGATGGCGCTGAAGATGATGCATCATTTATCCCCCGGATTCCGGACTGTTCATGAGATCCGACTGGAGGGCCCGGAAGAGTGTACCCGGCCGCTGCTGAATTGTTTTGTCTCCCAATCCTTTCCCGGGATTTTTCACATCCCGGAATATAATGAGTTTCTGGACACGGCGGATTATCTGCCTACTTACGAGTTTTTTCATAAGCAGCTTCAGGTAATGGGTTCGCAGGATAAGCGCTGGCTATTGAAATCGCCGATCCATATGCAGTCAGTCGACAGCGTGCTGAAGGTCTTTCCCGACGCGCGGTTTATCCATTTGCATCGCGACTTTGAAGAGGTGGTTTGCAGCATCTGTTCGTTAACAGCGGCCTATCGTTGCATGACCAGCTACCGGCACATCGGCCCGGAAATCGGGAGTGAAGTCAGAAAATATCTGACCCGTGATCTGGCGAACGGTCAGGCTGTACTGGATGCCAACAAAGAAAAGGTTCTCGATCTTCACTATAAACAGATTGTGGATCATCCTATTGACACCATCAAAGAGGTCTTCAGCTTTGTCGGTGCCGAATACGATGCCGCGATAGACCGCTCGATCCGTAAAGAGATGAGCGTTTCTGTTCCCAACAAATACGGGAAACATATCTATCGTGTTGAGGATTACTTCCCATCAGATGACTCCACAGGGACTGAAAAATGAGTTTTCATTCGGTATTCCATTGGTTTATCCGTCGCCTGTACTACAGCCGAATTACATTGATCGGCCATGAGCATATTACGAACGAGGGTCCGGTTATGGTCGTGTGCCTGCATCGTAACGGTGCGGTGGATGGTTTTGCCTATCTCGAGGCCTTCCCCCGCCTGAGGTGTCTGGTCCGGGCTAAATTGCGCAAGGGGTTTATAGGTCATCTGTTTTTTCCCGGCATCGACGTAGTCCGAAGGGATGATGGGGGAAGTGCGGAAGGCATTGAAGACATGATTGAAACGTGCGTGCAGGAGCTTAATTCCAGCACAACGCTTGGAATTTTTCCGGAAGGAACAAGCGACTTGGGGCCTTCTCACCTCCGCTTCCGTAAGGGCGCGGCCCTCATTACGGCAAGATATCTGGAGCAGAACCGTCCGCTTACGGTGCTCCCAGTCGGGATCCATTACGAATGTCCATGGGCCTTCCGCTCCCGCATAGAAATTGTGATCGGGAAGCCGATCTCCCTGGGCCCGGAAAAAGATCGCGAGTCAGAGCACCCGCGTACACGGGAAATCCATCGTCGCTTCACGACTGCGCTTGAGGAGGTCGGCATCAATGTTCCGGATGCGGAAACGCAGGAGCTTCTTGGACAATTCGCCTACACGGCAACGCTCGGTACGGATATCGGGTATTTCGAGGCCCTGAAAGCGATGGAAAAAGAGCTTCCGCCTGAGATTGTGACCGCATGGAAAACGCTCGAAAATGCTATGCAGGGCAAACGGATCCTTCGACATCAGGGCGTCCCCTTGTTTCCAACGCGTATGCCGCTTCTCTACGCGACGCTCGCCGTGGTGCTGGCCGTTCCGGTTCTGGCCGGAGCCCTGCTTAATTGGTTTCCGCTGGCTGTAGCGTGGTATTGCGGTCGCAAATTTCCCGACGGCCGCAATGTCATTGCCCTTTGGCGCATCCTGACCGGTGTGCCCTTCTTCGTTCTATGGGTGGTCATCTGGATTATTGCCTCCCTGGTCCTCTGCGGCAGTTGGGTTGCGCTGGTTTATATCGCGATTACCTTCATCGCGGTGAACGGGTGGTATCGCCTCAAGAAACTTGCTGTGGCTTCTTGGAACGGGTTGTTTTATTCCGGGCTGAGAGCGGATGCTCTTGCCCTGCATCAACAGATACTCAATCAACTGAAAAGGTAGGTAATGCCTAATGAAATGGACACTTGAATTCAAAGACGAACTCGCCCAGCAGACTGAATATACCGGCGGAAAAGGGGCGAACCTCGCCCGGCTGACAGCAGGTGGGTTTGATGTCCCGCAGGGCTTTGTAGTTACAACGGAAGCGTATCTCAATTGGATCAATACCGCCGAGGGCTGGAAGCAGACTGTGCGCGACCTTCCGGAAGACAACCAGACTGAGCTGCCGGAGGCTGCAGCGGCCTTGAGGAAGCAGCTCAGTAAATTTCCGCTTCCCGATCAGCTTTCGGCAGAGATTCGCGAGCTGGTGAACCGGCATCCCGCCAACACCGCTTTCGCGGTTCGTTCATCCTCCAATATGGAGGATATGGCCGAGGCCGCATTCGCCGGTCAGCATGATTCTTTTCTCAACTGCATCGGTGCGGATGCGGTCATTGAATCGGTTCTCCAGTGCTATCTCTCGCTATGGCATGACCGCGCAATCGCCTATCGCCAGCAGAACAACTGCGACCAGACCGGGGTGCAGATGGCAGTCGTGGTACAGGAAATGGCGGCCTGCGATTCTGCCGGCGTGGCATTCAGTATCAATCCGGTCAGCGGCGATCTTAATGTCGCGGTGATCAATGCGAACTTCGGGCTGGGCGAATCTGTGGTCAGCGGGGAATGCGAAGTGGATCACATCGAAGTGGACAAGACGACCGGAGAAATCATTACCTCACGTATTGCCGACAAATCGATGTTTACCGCAGCTTCGGCTGACGGAGGAACCGACGACCGGGAAATCGACGCTGCCAATCGCCATGAGGCTGTTCTATCTGAAACAAATATTGCTGCAATCATTGCGCTCTTAAAACAGGCTGAGACCTATTTTCATTTTCCGCAGGATATTGAATGGGGGTTTACAGGCGACCGCCTTGTGGTTCTGCAGTCGCGGCCGATCACGACGATTCCACCGCGCTGGACGCGAGACGAATCGGCAGAACGATTCCCGAATGCGTTCGCTCCGCTGGCCTGGGAGTTTATGGAGGCCGCCTTCCACCGATCCATGGATCATTCATTCAACCTGATGGGATTCCCGCCTTTCACCGGGAAATGGTTCGGGATACATAATCACTATATTTACGGAAATCAGAATGCGGTTGAACTGTATGCGAAGCAGTTCCCGTTTACCTTCACCTCAATGGACGAGCTTCCGGCACTGATCCCCAAGCTTCGGGCTCAGTATTCCTGGGTTCAGGAACTGCCCCTGCGCTGGACCCGTGACCTGGATTACTACCTGATCCGTCTGGGTGAATTTATTTCCGAACCCCTTGAGGAGAAATCTATTCCTGAGCTCTGGACGTTTGTAAAGCAGTTGAACGCGCATGGTTCACAATATTTCCTTCCGAACATCGCAATTTCCGTTACGCACGGAATGCTCTTCAAGTTTCTGCACATTTTGCTAGGGGTACTTTCCGGCCCTGAAAAAGCGGCCGGGCTGATGGATCAGCTGCTTGCTTTCTGCGAAACAAAAACCGGAGGGGTCAACAGAGAGTTATATGATCTGGCCGTGATCGCCCGCGAAGATTCCCTGCTTCAGGAACGCTTGTGTTCTCAAGAGGGGAATCAGGCGCTCTGGGAAAGCGGGGTGATCGAACGAGATCATCCGGTGTTCTATCGCCCCTTCGCATTGATGATGCGGAACCACGGGCATCGCGAACTGGAACTGGACCCTTATCAACCGCTGTGGGCCGAAGTCCCTTGGCTTGCACTTGATCAGATTCGACTGATTCTTGATGCACCGGAGGACCTTCCGCCTGCTGAACGGGAACGGGAGCTGAAAATACGGGCACAAGAGGCGGAAAAAGAACTGTTCAGCGACATTCCCGAGGAGCTGCATTTCTTCGTACATGAGATCATCAGGCTGGCCCGCATCTATACCAGTCTCGACGATATCGAACATTATCAGACCACCCGCTTATACGTGCCGCTCCGCAAAGGCCTGCGAGCGCTTGGCGAACGGTTGCAGGAGCGGGGGGTTGTTGATGAACCCATGGACATCTTTTTTGCTGGTGTGTCGGACATTGATGCGGCCATCGAAAAGGATACTTCGGCCGAATGGCAGAAGCTGGCCGATGCGATTACAGAAACCAAGGTATCATGGAAAGCCGCACGCATGCAGGCTCCTGCATGGACACCGGAAGAACACAGCGCATCCTCCTCGGCCATCGAATCCGGGGCAGAGCTGAGTGGAATTCCCGGAAGCCCCGGAGTACAGGAAGGAGAAGTCTTCGTGGTTACCGGCCCTCAGGATTTTGCCGAATTCCCTTCAGGGGCCATTTTGGTTGCGCGCACAACGAACCCCGCCTGGACTCCCTTGTTCTATACCGCTGCTGCGGTTATTACCGAAAGCGGAGGTCCGCTTTCGCATGGCGCGGTAACCGCCCGGGAAATGAGAATCCCTGCTGTCATGTCAGTACACAACTGTATGTCCACCCTTCGCAACGGCAGCAAGGTCCGGGTGAACGGATCAGAAGGAAAAGTGAGTCTGCTCGATGGTTAGGTTGAATCGCTCTGGATTCCGCAATGACTGTAAGGAAAAACCGTCCGCAAAGTGATTGTTGTGCCCAGTCGTCTGGTGAACATCGAAATTTCTTAAGAAAACAGCCAATTATATAGATTTTGGCTTAATACTAATAACTACTAATTAATACTAAAATTAGTAATTAGGGTTGTGCGCGGGCGAGTTCCCTGAGCTCGTTCCGAGGCCATGGGCCTCAGCTATACGGGCTATGTTATTCGGTTTATACGAAAGAATTCGCTTCCTCCAGCCCGAAAAAGAGCATTGCCTTTTTAGGTAAGCGGGAGGATGATTGCGCCAGTAGAGAGCAAGGAGGCGTACTTATGTTTCTGAAAGATCTCAATACAAATGGGTTGATCGAGGTGCTGAATATGAAGGATGTATTTGATCCTTTTTCGACCCGTGTTCATGGGCGTACACAAGCGGGCGAAGATACGATGGATGAAGTCGATGTTGATAAGGATCAATTGACTTTTCCGTCCGGCGAGCCGCTTCCGCTTTGCTGGCGAGACAGCCACTATCTGCAGTGAGGACGAAAAACCGGCCAATTTAGGCGTTTAAAATTTTGAATGAATCTGCTGGGAAAACCGTCCTATTATTCAGCGGAGGTGATGATGTATGCAGATCACCATTACAGAAAAAGCAGTAGAGCACCTTCTTGCGACGGGCTTGAGAAAATATAACTTCCTGAGATTGGGAGTTCAGCCCGGTGGGTGTGCCGGCATGTCCTATTCTGCAGTTTTTGACACCAACCTTACGGAACGCGATGAAGTTATCTTTAAGCAGGATGATTTGAGGGTCGTGGCAGATGCGGACTTCCTTACGGTACTCGACGGACTCAACATTGATTATTCGGATGACCTGATTCAGCCGGGCTTTATTCTGACCAATCCCAATGCAGAGCAATCCTGCGGATGCGGTGCCAGCTTCAAGATCAGCGCGGTGGACGATTGCTCCACCTGCGGAGGATGCGGCTAATGGCTGTTAAACCTACATCCCTGTTGGGCGGCGAATCGGTGTACTGCATTAACGAGGCGCAGTTGAAAGAAGCGGCTCGGCTTACAGAACAAGATCCCGAATCCGCCCCGCGCCTTCAGCAGCTGATCAAAACCATTGAAAAGGACTGCAGTCGCAATGAACGGGCGGCCTTGGCTTTTATGCTCATCGAGCGCCTGCGTTCATCTAAAGGCTGAGTTCTTTTGTGGCGTTATGGTTTTGAAGAGCTGCGTATTGCCCGGCCTTACCGGAAAAACTGCTCAAGGGTTTCGGCAACAGCAGTGGTGATGTACGCCTGTTGCTCCTCGTCGGAAAGGTTTGCGAGAGTGCCGCTCAGGGCATAGTTCCGGTAGACCAGTTTATAGGTTTTTGCATCAATCAGATCGATGACCAGTGCCCGTTTCTGCACGCTTTCCGGGTAATGTTTTTTCATCCCTTCTTTATGGGCCATGGTTACAATGTCGGAAAAATCCTGCAGGCCGTAGTACTGATTGCTGTAGGATGTGCTGACATTATCCTGCAGGATAATAAGGTGGGCGACGATTAAATCAGCCTTGCCTTCAACTACCTTAAGGCCGCGTTTTTCCATCTGTGTCGCAATCGCCTCTTTAATCATGCGGTTGGATTTGACAAATGTCGGGCTATCATCTTCCCCAAGAGGAGCATTCGGCGCAATAAACCGAACGGAGGAATAGCCTTTACTGGTGCCTTTCGGCATCGGGACAGACGTGCAGCCTACAAAGCAGAGTGCCAGTATCGAAATCAGAGCGAAACGACCGGTTGTGCATAGTTGCTTAAGCATAGTAAGAATCCTTCATTTAATAGTGCGGTTTAAATAATGTGAATCAACAGATTGTACTTAACCCGATAACTCTTTGCAAACGTTCCGAATAGTTAGCTGGTAAGGGTTCAGTTTTCGATTTCGGGAACGGTTTCGCTTTCTTTCAGGATGCCGGACGGAAGTTCCATAATGCGGATGTTGCGGAACTCAATGGGGGAGCCTTCGGATTCGAGGCAGAGGTATCCCTTTTTCGTGGAGCTGTCGCGGATACCGTTGACAAATTTTCCGTTGATACTGAGCTTCACGTTGCCGTCGACCGCAACGATGAGGTATTTGTTCCATTCACCGACACCCTTACAGCGCAGCTCTTTCGACATACTTCGTTTTCCGCGCGGGTTTTCGGGCGTGGCCGTCAAGCCGCCGGCTCCAAACAGCTCTCCTGAGATATAACCGACCGGGGCCTGTGGTTTTCCCAAGCCTTTATTGATCCAGTCGAGCTCCAGCATCTGAACTTCCATACCCATAGGCAGCCGGTTTTTGCCGGGTGTGGCATCCGACCAGAGGAAGACGCCGCTGTTGCCTTTCTTTTTCATATGGCGCCATTCGATTTCAAGGATAAAGTTTTCGTATTGCCTTTCCGAACGCATCACACCGATCGGCAGACCGGAGCACTTTAGAACACCATCTTCGGCCTTCCAGGTTTCCGGTCCCGTATTCACATCCACCCAGCCATTCAGCGTTTTCCCGTCGAACAAGGGCCGAAATGTAAGCGGCTGCTCTGCCCAGGCAGTCCCGCTCAATAGACCAATAAGTAAAATGCATAATCCTGATTTCATATTTTATTCCTTAGTTATATGTAATGGCACCGTAAGCGCATGTGGAGTTACGCGAACTTAACCCAATGGTAGTCGAAGGGCCGGTATTACGATAGTCAATTTCGATTCCTCTGTGAGGTCCAGTGCGTTGTTTATTCTTTCAAACGAATAAGCAGTTTGCGATTCTCATTCAACGTCCGCCTCGTGCGTGAACGATCCTATTTAGGAGAGCATCATTATGAGTACCCGAAGAGAAATGGCCGCAACCCTGCTGGGCCTCCCTTTAATCGCGAGCGCGGCTAAGCAGGAGCTGAATCCCTACAGCGAAGCGGCCGCACGTATTATCAGTTACACCCTATACGCAGAAGCCCGGGGCGAACCGTTCAAAGGAAAAATGGCGGTAGCGGCGGTAATTCAAACCCGGGCCCGGCTTTCGAGTATCCCGCTGTACGAAGTGTGTTTAAAGGATCAGCAGTTTTCCTGCTGGAATGACCTGGATGCCGCGCCGGAATTTTTCAGTGCGGGGGAGGACATGCTGCCCGCCGATATTAAAGCCCGAAGCGATTGCTATGGCATTGCCTGGGTACTCATGTCGAGTGACCGGGAATGGGATTACCTGACCCACTTTTACAACCCATCCGTCGTGACTCCCTACTGGGCGCAGTCCCTGCTGGGTAAGCGTACCATCGGGAACCATGTCTTTGGCTATATCGACTGATTCACTTATTTTTCGATAGCTGTGTGCGGCCACTCGGTAGGAAACGGAACTCAATGACTAAAAAAGAATTGACGGAATCAGAGATTAATGTTTCGATATCGAAACATTGGAGATCAAACTATGTCAATTGGATTTCACGTCAGGTCAGCAGAAAAGGAGGCACTGGGACTCATCACCAAGATGCACCGTTCGCTGTATGCGGTGGAGAACAACACGTTAAGGCAATTAGCTGATATAAACCTATCGATCAGTCAGTTCGGCGTGCTGGAGGCGCTTTATCACCTAGGCCCGATGTGCCAGAGCCATTTGGCGAATAAGGTGCTTAAGAGCTCGGGCAACCTGACTACCGTGATCGATAACCTGGAAAAACGTAAACTGGTGGAGCGCCGCCGTAGCATTGAGGATCGCCGCTATATTGATGTTCATATTACGGACAGTGGTTCGCAGATGATTGAGGGCTTTTTTCCCGGTCACATGGAACGACTGGTTAAAGCCTTTTCGGTGCTGAGCGCTGAAGAGCGACAAGAGCTGGGCCGGATAACCAAAAAGCTGGGCCTGGGGCAGAGCTGAACCTTTTTTTGAACGAATACTTCGATATCGAATCTTTATAACTAAAAGTAAATGGAGGTAAACCACATGAATGCAAAAGCATTGGTAGGAAAAGGATTCGCGACAGACCGCGATATAGGTTCATTGATTATCCGGATAACGCTGGGGCTGATCATATTTCCGCATGGGGCGCAGAAGCTGTTCGGCTGGTTCGGCGGGCATGGTTTCAGCGGGACGATGGGCTTTTTTACGGAACAGTTGGGTATACCCGGAATTGTTGCTCTGTTGGTAATCCTCGCGGAATCATTGGGCGCTCTGGCACTAATTGCGGGATTTATCACGCGTTTTGCGGCGTTTGGCATTGGTATAACTATGATCGGGGCCCTTAAAATGCATGCGGCCAACGGCTTTTTTATGAACTGGTTTGGGTACCAGGAAGGGGAAGGCTTCGAATATCACCTTCTGGTCATCGGTATGGCACTTGCCCTATTGATCAAAGGAGCCGGACGCTTTTCCGCTGACGCCCTGATTGCGGACCGGTTACGACTGACGTAGCGCATATAATCAATACAAACGGGGCGGCCTATTATCGCCCCATTGCGCTGTTTTCCTAGAGAACGTGGACGATTTCAACTCCCTATTGTACGATCAGTACGGTACAGCTTCTTCATTTGGCAGGTTGTTGTAAATTTAGTGATTATATTTTGAACCTTTTGGGGCCGGAAGGGACTAACAGACTGTAACAACTCCCTGATGGCGTGCTTGCACGCCGAGGACGGTGCACGGTTTCTTCCCCTTTCCGTGCGCCGTTTTTTTTGCCCGTGTACCGTCAAAAGAGAATTCCTTTTGAGCGGAAAACAGCAATTCCTTCGTTAAGCAGGGCCGACGCGACTGTATTTGCTGATATTCCCGTTTGTTCGGCAATCTTGTTGACCAGCGCTTCGGTGTCGGGGGCCAGCTTAACCGAATGCTCTTCTCCGCCTGCAGAATCAATGCGATGCATCGTTTTTATGAATGATTCCGGCAAATCATAATCCGGTTGTGTACACATCATCTACCTCCTTCCATTTTCGCCCTCATTTGATGCAGGGAATCAAAATTCAACGGTTGTATAGCGAAACACCTGGATTCCAGGCTCCCAGCCGACCGGATCAAGACCGGCCTTTCGTTTCAACTCATACAGGAAATCTACTGGATCCGGCAGTTGCTCCCACACGGCGGGTAAAAACGTGGCTTTACGAACGCCCAGTTCGAGCACTATTCCGTCGGTACCGGGGCGTATTTGACTCAGCAGATCCTGCTCGGTAGCAACGCTCATTGGCTCCTGGGGCGTCAGGACGGATATCTTAAGGTCCAGTCCGCCCAATTCATGCTCCTGGAGTGACTCAAACCGGGGATCGAGAAAAGCGGCGGCATAGGCATTTGCTGATACATCCTCAACCAAGGGGCGGTATGCCTCCAGCGTTCCGATGCAACCCCGCAAATTTCCGTGGCGGTGAAGCGATACGAACGAAGCGAGGTTTTGAAGGAGTTCTGATTGAAAGGCATCCCGATCCACCGGCTGCGCAGTCCCGCTCCTCAGCCCATACCGAACCGAATCCCAGGCCAACTCTATGAGCTGATCTCTTTCAGCATCAGTAAATAAATAATCGTTAGACTGCATAGGCTCCATATCCAACCACCCGGGTTTTATCACCGGCCGTATCGCCGGAGTTGCGCATGTCGAGCGTGGTTACTTTCATGCCGCGCTTTCGTGCCGATAGCAAAAGGCCGCCAATAGGAATGCGACCGCAGGCCTTCTCGTGGGAAAATGCTTCAGGCTGCAGCGACTCAATGGCCTGTTGCGTTTCTGCATCCATTGCCCGAGCCTGTTCGTAGGTCAGATAGTGGCTCAAGTCGGAGCTGATCACAATCAGGGTTTCTTTGCCGCTCCATAACGCATCAATCACTTCACTGACCTCTTCATATGCCGCTTCGCCCACCACCAGCGGAACCAGCGAGAAATCGCCCAGTACCTTTTGAAGAAACGGTAGTTCCACTTCGAGGCTATGTTCCATTGCGTGGGCCTCGTCGAGCTCGATCACCTGGTCCATTTTCAGCGCGGTTTTAATGGCTACCCGGTCGAGCGGAATATCGCCGAGCGGGGTGTGGTAGGCCACCGCGCTGCTGGCCGCCAGGCCATAAAAAGGAACCCGGTGTGACGGACCCAGCAGGACAACGCGGGTGATGTCCGAAGCAACGGACTTAATAGCCGAAAAAGCGCTGCCGGCAATGGGGCCGGAATATTCATACCCGGCATGCGGAGCAATAATGGCTTTGGGGCGGAGGTCCGTCTGTTGTGCATCGGCCAGATAGCCCTCGACCACTGCAGCCAGGGTTTCAGGATGATCCGGGTAAAACATGCCTGCTACAGCCGGATTTCGTATACCGCTCATTGCAACCTCCTTGCCTGCCTGAAGCATACGACAAAGTTTCTGAATTTCAACCATCCTGCCCGTTGATTTCCGGAAAAGAAGGGCTACACTAAAGACGTCAAGAGGCGAGGCTCATGAGCAAACATGAATCAACGGACGACGGTGTGGTTGCAACGGAGCACTGGCGTGCACTGGGGGGCGGCATGGTGCAATGCGATGTGTGCCCGCGCGGATGCATTCTTGGGGAGGGTCAGCGCGGTTTCTGCTTTGTGCGCGCCAACCAGAATGGAAAGGTTGTGCTCACGACCTATGGTCGGTCTTCCGGATTCTGCATCGATCCGATCGAAAAAAAACCGCTCAACCATTTTTTGCCGGGGACTCCCGTACTTTCCTTCGGAACGGCCGGATGCAACTTAGGTTGTAAATTTTGCCAAAACTGGGATATCAGCACCTCTCGGCAAACCGATACGCTGGCCGCCGCCGCATCGCCTGAAATGATTGCCCGGGCCGCTCTGGATTCAGGATGCCGGAGTGTGGCTTTCACCTATAACGATCCAACGGTCTTCATGGAATATGCCATCGATACCGCCAAAGCGTGCCATGACCTCGGGATCAAAGCCGTCGCCGTTAGCGCCGGCTACATCAATCCGGAACCGCGGCGCGATCTTTATGCCCATATGGACGCCGCGAATATTGATTTCAAGGCATTTACGAAAGCGTTTTACCGGAAAATATGCATGGCCCAGCTTGAGAGTGTGAAGGAAACGCTGGTGTACCTGAAGAATGAGACCGATGTCTGGTTCGAGGTCACGACACTCCTTATTCCCGGGGAAAATGATTCTGATGACGAGCTGGATCAGATGAGTGACTGGATGGTGGAGCAGTTGGGGCCAGACATTCCCTGGCATTTTTCCGCATTTCATCCCGACTATAAAATGAGGGATATTCCCCGTACATCAGCCGATACACTGCTTCGGGCCAGAGCGATTGCCCAAAGCAAAGGCATGCACTATGTCTACGTCGGCAATGTTCACCATGAAGAAGGTGACAGCACCTATTGCCCGAACTGCGGTAAAAAGCTGATCGGCCGGGATTGGTATAATCTGACCGCATGGGAACTGGACCGGGCCGGCCAATGTTCCTGCGGGACCTCTATTCCCGGCCTGTTTGAGGAAAGCCCGGGAGCCTGGGGGGCTAGACGTATGCCGCTGAATCCGGCCTCATTCCGCTGAAGGGACCTTATCCGACCGCCGTTTTTTATTTTAGAAGCGATCGTTTCCGACATACTGGAAACATGCCAAAGCAACCATTTACGACCGCGGTAATAGAGATCATTCGTTCCATTCCGGAGGGGAAGGTGGCCTCCTATGGAGGCGTTGCTGCAATGGCGGGAAATCCTCGTGCGGCACGTCAGGTTGCACGCATTCTGCATTCGTGTTCCGAGAAAGAAGATTTGCCCTGGTGGCGTGTGGTAAACCGTGAGGGCCGCATCGTGCTTAAAACGGAGTGGGCCTATGCCGAGCAGGCTGAGCTGCTCGAGAATGAAGGTATCGAATTTGGTGGATCGGACCGCATTGATTTGAAGATTTACGAATGGCGGACCGAATAGATTGCGCCGGTTCTGTCCTTGAAAGCGGTGTGGGTTCGTTTTTTGCATAACGATCCACAGTTGAATGAGGATTAAGATAACATGAACCGACGAACTTATTTGAAATCCGCGGCGGCGATGGCGGCAGTTCCAGCTCTGGCAAAAAAAGAACGGCTTCCGAATATTGTGCTCGTAATGAGCGATGACCAGGGCTGGGGTCAGACGGGATATAATAATCATCCTTTACTTAAAACCCCGAACCTTGACGCGATGGCGGCAAATGGGCTGCGGTTCGACCGTTTCTATGCCGGTGGGCCGGTCTGTTCTCCGACCCGCGCCAGCGTATTAACCGGCCGCACGCACGACCGCACCGGCGTTTATTCCCATGGCTATGCGCTGCGGCATCAGGAAAAAACACTGCCACAGGCCATGAAGGATGCCGGGTATGCCACGGGACACTTTGGAAAATGGCACCTCAATGGACTGCGCGGGCCCGGGGCTCCCGTGCTTGGAACCGATTCGCATCATCCGGGTACATTCGGATTTGATGAGTGGTTAACGGTGACTAACTTTTTTGACATGAACCCGATCATGAGCAGGAAAGGAGTGTTTGAGGAATTTAAAGGAGATTCCTCTGAGGTGATTGTGGCTGAGGCGCTGAAATTTATGAAACAGCAAAACGCCGCCGGAAAGCCATCGTTTACGGTGATTTGGTATGGTTCACCTCACAGCCCCTTCATTGCCAGCGAGGAGGATACGAAGGCGTTTGCACATCTGGATGCCCGGGGGCGGCAGCACCACGGCGAACTGGTTGCGATGGATCGGAGTATCGGTACGCTGCGGAACGGCCTTCAGGATATGGGCATTTCGAACGATACACTGGTCTGGTTTAAGAGCGATAACGGCGGCCTAAAAGGAACCGGGTGCGATTCTGTGGGCGGGCTGCGCGGTAATAAAGGCTCGGTCTATGAAGGAGGATTGCGGGTGCCGGGCATTATCGAATGGCCGAAGGGGATCAAGCCGCGGATTACCGGGTATCCGGCCGGGGTGGTCGACATTTTTCCGACCCTCGTCGAGCTGTTGGATCTGCCGAAAGAAAGTATGGCAGGGCCGGCCGACGGCATCAGTCTGGTACCGATCTTTGGAAAAGATTCAGGGAGGCGTGAAAAGCCGCTGCCGTTTCAGTTTGGTGACAACACCGTGCTGATCGACAACGACTGGAAGATTATATTTAACCGGAAAAAGGGAACCTTTGCGCTCTATAACCTGGTAACAGATCCCGAGGAAACTACCGATAAATTCACGTCTGAACCCGAGGTTGCAGGAGAGTTGAAAGCGGGGGTTTCCGCACTGGCGGATTCCATCGCAAAGAGTGACCGCGGGGAGGATTATCCGGAAGGTAAGGTGGTGGGCTTTGATCCGGGCCGGCGGTTCTGGGCTGAAGATCCTGCCTATGGCCCCTATTTAGATGAACTCCTCAAGCGTCCTGAATACAAGGGACAGAAGGGCAAAGTCAAAAAGTAACGCACACTGGAATATAGTGATGGCCGCTCCTAAACCCTCCAGATGTAATGGTTAGGGTCAAAATTATTCATCTGGTGCGTTCCTGTTTAGCATTGCAACTCTCCTGAATCGGCGTATATCCCCTTTTTGGGGATTATATAATGTTCAGGGCCAATAGATTGCTTGTATTGACGGTCGTGCTCTGCGGTTGCGCATCCGTAAAACAGAAAGACACTTCTGTTGATTCTCCGGCTTCGGGTTATCAGGAAGCCTACGGGATATATCCTGCGGCAGCCTGCGATGGAATCAGCCGCCATCTGATTCGCAGTCACTCCTCCGCAATTCTGGTAAGGCCGGCCAGCAGCGGATACGAGCTGGTCAGCCGCTTATGGGACCGGGCCTGGGACTGGGGGCGGCGGCTTGAAGTGCGTATGGTTCGGTTTCCCGCACTCAGACGAATTGAAACACCTGAACTGGTTACGGATCGTGAGCCGATGGATCTCCGGATGTGGGAAGAACGGCTCGATACGGTCTTCAAACAGTCAGCCACGACGGCCCGTATTGAATTCCTGATCGGCGGAGAATTATTTTATTCGCAGTTTGAAGAGGCGATTGCCCATGCCCGGCACTGCATTGATCTACAGACCTATCTCTTTGATAATGATGATGTGGCCCGGGCCATTGCAGACCGGTTGCGCGCCCGTTCAGGAGAAATTAATGTGCGGGTTATGTTCGATGGTTTCGGCACCTACCTGGCACAGACGGCTACGGCGGATACCCTGCCGGCGGATTATGTTCCCATTCAAAATATTGCCGGCTATCTCTGTGAAGGGTCGGAAATCCGACTGCGGGTGCTGCCGAATATCTGGCTATCGGGAAATCATGTGAAGAGCATGATATTTGATCGGCGTATGGCCTTTGTTGGCGGCATGAACATTGGAAGGGAATACCGGCACGAATGGCATGACATGATGGTTAAACTGGAGGGCCCCGCCGTTGAGGTTCTATCGGAAAACTTTGAAACAACCTGGCGCCTGAATGGATGGGGCGGCGATTTTACGCCTCACCAATTAGCGCAGCCAGAACCGTCTGTATTTGATGTCCCGGATGTGGTTCCGGTCCGGTTGTTATATACCTTACCCACACAGGCCCAGATTTACCGCGCCCAGCTGGAGGCGATTCGTAGGGCCCGATCCTACATCTATATCGAAAATGCTTACTTTGCCGATGATCGAATTTTGTATGAGCTGTGCCGCGCCCGCAAACGCGGGGTGGATGTTAGGGTAATCATGCCGTCCGTGGTGAATCATAAGGTTATGGAATACAGCAATCGCGTGGCCATGAATACCCTGATTGATCAAGGCGTGCGGGTTTACCTGTTCCCCCGGATGTCGCATATAAAAGCGGCGGTTTACGATGGCTGGATCTGTCTGGGGACGGCGAACTTTGACAAACTAAGTTTACAGATTAATCGCGAGCTCAATGTGGCGACATCGGATGCTGATACGGTTGAACGGTTGTTGAATGAGCTGTTTATGCCGGACTTTGCAAAGAGCGTGGAAATTACGGAGCCCGTTTCACTCGATCTTAAACATCATCTGATCGAGCTGATTGCCGATGAAACCTGATGGTCGGACCTTTTAAATTTGCGGTCTGCCGCATTCCATACTATGAATGGATCAAAGGCATGCCGTATGGATTGCTGGGTAGCACGGAACGCCTACTATTTTACAGGATCAGGTCCCGATGATGCGACGAACGCTCTTTCTCTGCTCAGTTATGTTGATCTCTAACTGCTATGCGGCCAACACGAATCAAACGGTTGTTGTAAGTTTTCTAAATTCGTTAAGTCAGGAACAACGAGCTGAAGCGCAAAAACCGTTTAATGATTCATCCCGCCGGGAATGGCATTTTTTTCCGGCTTCAATGTGGCCCCGGGCCGGTATTGGATTGAGTGAACTGACACCGGCGCAGCAGGAGATGCTTTTTGAAGTCCTGAAAGTACATGTAAGCGAAACGGGCTATACGAAGGTGCTGCAGATTATCGATCTTGAACATGTACTTGCTGAGGCTTCAGGGAATTTGGCAATGCGGGATGCCAAAAAATACTATGCTGCTTTCTATGGGAATCCCGCAACTGATGCGCTATGGGCATGGTCATTTGAAGGGCATCATCTATCGCTGAATTTTACGATTGCAGACGGTAAAGTTTCAGTTGCTCCGCGGTTTCTGGGTGCCAATCCAGCAACGATTCAGAACGGAAAACGGAAAGGTGAGCGGACATTACACAAGGAAGAGGATTTAGGGTTAGAACTGATAAATTCGCTATCGGAAGAGCAAAAACAGATGGCCGTTTTTCAGCAAAAGGCTTTTCGGGATATCGTGACTTCAAATGCGACTGATGTTGAGCCGTTCAAGCCCGTAGGAATTCAATATAAGGATCTCACTGCATCCCAACAGTTGCTGTTGCTGAGTTTGATTAACGAATACCTTGCCACGATGCCGAGCGAGCTGGCGCTGGAGCGAATGAATAACCTAAAGAATGAAGCGCTCGATAAAATCCGGTTCGGGTGGGCCGGCGGTATGATTGCCGGGGAAGGGCACTATTATCGCATTCAGGGAAAATCATTTTTGGTGGAGTTTGATAACACCCAAAACCAGGCTAACCATATTCATTCTGTATGGCGGGATTTTGATGGGGACTTCGGACGGGATTTAATCCGTGAGCACTATGAAAATGCCACCCATGACTAGATGGTAAAAAATGGTCTGGCAGGATCTCGCTGCAAAAGGACTTTGGTTTGACTTATGCTGACCATCCATTAAAAAGACAACGTTCGCATATATGATTGTGGGCACGAATCTTGCGTAGATTGAGCAATCATTTTTACTAACAGGAGAAAAAGATGAAAACCGCCAGAATATTAATGATTGCACTGTGTTTTACCGTCTTTACCGGGATTGCCGGAGCCAATACCCTGAAGGACAAGCCAGCCACCATTTTCTATCCTGCAGGTCATTATCTGGAAGGCTGGCCGCGGTCGGTTGGTACCGATATGTTCGGGTACAATTATCAGGCCCACAAGTTTAACGGTTCCTTTGCTAACGTTTACCTCGGCGGCGATGGATATCCCCCATACGGCGGAGATACCGAAGGATACTATGAGGCAATGGTCGAATACGGCTTTGCGGCAACCGTTGAAGAAGCGGAAGCTATGTTGTCAGCCATGTGGTATTGGGACAACCGCGATGAACGCCTGGTTATGAAGTGGAACGATACATGGCTCAGCAACCAGGATCGTGGAGATGATTCCGGAGGCACGGTACCGGATGGCAATCTGGATCGTCATTATGGATATCCTACTTACAAAGGGTCCGGCGCCTATGTAACGAACCACCGTTCAGGCATCGATTATATTGAGCACAAGGGAAAATTGAAAATGGTCCGCTGGAGCTATTTCATCAAGATCATCACGCCCCCGAGTGATGCCGTTAAAGTGGATGGTATCTGGTACACGGTTGACGGCGTCGAAATCGGCCCCGACCGTTTTGGAAACTTTGCTGCAGTACAGATGGTCTCCAACGATCCTGTCTACGGGGAACATGGTATTCTGTATCGCAGTCCGAATGGCCCCGGCTTTGGAATATACAGCCCGGAATAAGAATCCCGTTGCAGATACAAGATTGGTGCGCTCATTGAGTGCGCCTTTATTATTTTACCTGCGAATAAATGGACATGATCTGGTCCGCGAGAACGCGGTCTGTTGCAAAGAGAATCCCGCAGATGTTATGGTAGTTCGATTCGGCATTTAGGTTGATAGACTCTCCCGCCATATCGGTAACCACAGCGCCGAGTTCTGCAAAAATGGCCGCCGTCGCAGCATAGTCCCAATGGCAGCCACCCCCTTGTTCGGATTTAGGAAACTTAAAGTAGCATGCGGGCGGATTCTCAAGACACCACAACGCATTCATCACTGCGCCGCCTTGTCCTTTAACGGAGGCATTCAGCTCCTTTGCGACAGCATCGCAATAGGGCAATTCAGCAATGCTGCGGTCGGTAATAATTTGTAGCCGCGATCCTCGATCGCGGATCTTCCAGGGCTTGGAATTCCGGTATGCACCTTGTCCTTTGGTGGCCTGGTACAGCACGTGTTCTACAGGATCGTAGACCACACCGATTTGCGGAATGCCATCGCGTGAAACCAGCGCAATAGAGACAGCATAGCCCGGGACCGCTTCGATAAAAGGGAGAGTTCCGTCAATCGGGTCAATGCACCAGAAATAATCCTTCTCCAAACGGCTCCCATCATCGGGGCTTTCTTCTGTTAAAAGGGCGAGGTCGAATTGAGCAAGAGTAGGCTCCAAAACTTCCAGAATCCTTGCCTGGCTTTGGCCATCCACCTCGGTCAGCACCGACGATGCCAGATTATCGCCCCCTTCCTTGCGTTGGATGTTGAGCGGCCGTGTCTCGGAAATAAATTTTCCCGTTTTCGTCGCCGCATCAATGGCGCATTTGGCAAGGGTGCTTAAATCAGTCGTGGTCAGTTTCATAAGGACTCCAAAACTTCGCGGGCAAGGCGCTCGCTATAGCGATGTATCTTCCAGTGGCCGGGGCTCCAGCCCTGCAGGAACCGGAAAAAGTCGGTCCAGGCAACCGGATAAAGAGCCCTCCAGTCGGCTTCCAAAGACGGGAAGTCGATTTCTTTTTCGCGGGCCTTGAGGGCGGTTTCGAGGTCTCCAAAATAATAATCGAGCAGGGCGCTTTCCTGTCGCTCGCACTCATCTTCCGCCAAACAGCTGCTGATGAAATAGGCAACATCCTTCATGCCGCACCCGCCGCCGACATACTGGAAATCGACCGCTGCCACCCGGTCGTCGTCCGAAAAACAAAAGTTGGCCAGCTTGGCATCCCCATGCACCAGCGTTTGGAACGGACTGTCATTCAGTTTACGGTCAATGGCCGCGGCCGCATCCTTCAGTGCGCCGTTCTCCATTTCGGCCAGTTCGTCCGGTCGCGTTTTCAGATGCCAATACGTACCGGTTTCCCACAGACCGACCGGATTTTCTCCCATAAAGGTTGCGTGGAAATGGGCTAGCCAGGAAAGGCAGGCTTTAACATCTGAATCGGAAACATAACTTTTCCTTCCACCGAAGCCGGAGGCATCCAAATCCTCCATCACCATGAACACCTCATCGCCATGGGTTTCGAGCGCAAAGCATTTGGGCACCCGGCAGTTGTCGGTGCAGCGGCCGGCCCACTGATCATAAAATGCGGTTTCGACCTGATAGGACTTCACCTTCCGCTCATGGGATCGCCCCGTATTCCATCCGCGGGGATGGTTTTTTGAAGTTGGCCAGTGCACATGTTTAACGACGACGCTGTTTAGGGAGGATTGGAGGGCCGACCTCTGTGTCGTCCTTCCGGCGGCAGGACGGGACGGAGCCCGTCCCTCCACATTATACTTCAGCCCGACCCGCACAATTTTTCCGTAGCCGCTCCAAAGGCTCTGAATCACTTCGGATTCAATCAGTTCTATTGCACCAGTCGCCTGCAGCGTTATCTGTTTAAAATGATCATTCATTGCGATAACCATTTCTGTGCCATCCTAAGCATAGAACCTTCTGTCGAGTATTCATCAAGATGTTCAATTTTTACCCAGGCTAGATCATGCGACTCATCGCTGATCACGTAGTCTTCGGTTTCGGTAGCCTGAAAAACGAAGCGGATATCATGATGGTAATGCGCCGGCTCATTTTTCCGTTCGGGGATCAGGTGAATATCGATATCAAAGATTTCGGTATCCGGAACCTTCAGACCGGTTAGGCCGGATTCTTCCAGGGCTTCGCTCCGTGCGGCATCTAGAATATCCGTGTTGCCATCCGCATGGCCCCCAAGTTGGACCCAGATATCCAGTTTTTTATGGTGCGTCAGCAGAACATGTGTTCCGGCTTTGTTAACCAGCCAGGCAGAACCGGTGACGTGGCCGATCTGCAGCGAACGCTCAAAGCAGTCTTTATTTTCCTCAACGAAACGAATGAGCCGGTCGCTCATTTCAAGTTCATCCGGCCAACGTTCGCGATAGTTCCGGAGTCTGGAAAGCAGGTCATTGCGGTGCATGGGAATCCTTTTACGGTGTGGCATCGCTTCCCTTCGGGTAAGCGATCTCTACACAGTATGGTGTAGTTTACGTTTACGTTTACGCGAATGAAGTGAGTGAAACGTGGGGTCAGGGATTAAAGAGCGGGTAGAGTACGTCGTACTGTTCCTCGAGCGCCTGCGGCATGACGCGGGTATCGGCAAGCACGGGCATAAAGTTGGTGTCTCCGGTCCAGCGGGGCACGATGTGCTGGTGGATATGGTCTTTAAGTCCGGCACCGGCCGCTTCGCCAAGGTTGTAGCCCAGATTCAGCCCGTCTGGTTTTAACTCAGATTTAAGGATTTCGACGGCCTCGATGGAAAGGTCGGTCATTTCGAGCCGCTCTTCCTTAGTCATGTCCTTCAGGTTTTCGAGGTGGCGGTAGGGGGTAACCATCAGGTGGCCGCCGGTGTAGGGATAGCGATTCATGACTATGGCGCAGGTTTTTCCCCGTTTCAGTAGGAGGTTGTCGCGGTCGGCGTCTTCGGCAAACATTTTACAGAGGAAGCATCCGGCCTCCTTGTCGCTGAGAATATATTCGATGCGCCACGGCGCCCAGATCGTCTTTTTCATGCTTTCCTCGCAGAGGTATGTAGTTCCGCCTTTAGGCGGCTTCGTATTTATGCCGCCTAAAGGCGGAACTACGAGCTTTTCGTATTTTCAGTTTCAAACGAGAGGATTAAATCATATCTTTCCCGGATTGGAAGAGGAAGAAACGCATGGCTGATAACGTATTTCTATATTTTGGCAACGACGAATATCTGGTGGGGCTCAACTCCCGGAAGAAAGTGGATCAGATTTGCCCCGAGGCAGAACAGTCGCTTTCGCTGGAGGTTATCGATGGCGCCGCAGGAAAAATCGATGATGCGGTGGCGGCTGTTGATCAATGCCTGGCTGCATTCCGGACCGTGGGCCTGTTTGGCGGGAAGAAGGTGGTATGGCTGCGGGATGCCTCTTTTCTGAAGCATGCCGTGATCATGAAAAATGCAGATGTTAAACGGCTGCTTGGGGAGTTGGCATCGGACATCAAGGCGGGCTTGGCCGAGGATCAGTTCCTGATTCTTTCAGCTCCGGGGATTGATAAGCGGTCGGCCTTCTATAAAGCGTTGAAGGATGTGGCAGAGCTGTCTGAGTATGATATTCCCGAGCGCGACTATGAGGCCCGTCCGGTTGCGTTAAAAAGGGCAGTTTCTCTTTTTAAGCGCGAGGGGTATACGATTGACAGTGCGGCAGCTGATGCCTTTATCGATAAGACGGGGTTTGAAACACGCCAGATCATGAACGAAGTTGAAAAACTGGTGTTGTATAAAGGGGATGATAAATCGATTGCGCTGCCTGATGTGCAGAGCATTACTTCTTCTTCCGGCGAAGCCATTGCGTGGGATTTTACCGATGCGGTTGCAGAGCGGCGGCTGGGCGAGGCTATTCGTATTTTCCGCCAGCTGCTGTTTCAGAAGCAGACTGCCATTGGGCTGATTATCCAGATCGAAAGCATGTTTCAGAATATGCTGCGGTTCCGTGAATATATTGATGCGGGATGGCTGCGCATGAATGGAAACCGGATTCAATGGGCGAACGATCCAGAGATCGACGACTATTTTTCAGAAATGGGTGATGATCCGCGCAAAATGCATTGGTTCCGCGCATCGAAGCTGGCCGGACAGGCCGTACCCTACACATCCCGGGCACTTGCCGCGCGAAAGCGTCTGGTGGTGGATACGCATGAGCGCATGCTCTCAGGCGGATCCATTCCGCATGATCTCATGTTCGAAACCCTGCTGGCTAAACTCTGCACTCCAAAACAGCGCAGGCGTTAGAACCTGTCGGTATCCAGCTTATACTCATTGATACGATAGGGTCCGGCTGGTAATCCATGGTGGGTTTCAACAACTGCGGCACCGTTAGCCTGACGGGCCAGCGGCATATAGTTTGGTTTGGCCTTTGTCGCAGCAGCCTGAACGGCGGCAATAACCAAATCGGCGATGAGGTTGCCTGAAGAGGTGCTTTCAGGGGTATAAACGATTTTCTGGTCCGAACTCCACAGCTCCAGACCGGTATGGCCATCTCTGAGGATATAGTTAAACTCAACGGTGACGGATGTCGATACCACCGCATATTGCGCATCCCACCGTTCGATGGAGATATACAGCACGGAGTCCGCGCCGAACAGGGCGGCTAGGCGGGTTGGATCTGCACTATGCACCATGTTGGCATCGGACAGGCCATCTTCTTCCATCACCCGTTTAACCATATTGACGGGGAATACATAGTAGCCCCGTTCGGCGACCGGTTGTGAAATGGCCGAGAGGAAATAGTCTGACGCGTCGACATCGACACTGTTGTTGACGACCGGAACAATCAGGATGGAACGCGGGTCGGCAGCACGGAAGGCGGTATAATCATAGTCGGACTCGGTCGGCGGCAGGACACAACCGGTCAGTGAAAGGAGCAGTATGCCCGCAACGATGGAATGGAGCATTTTCATTGCTGACCTCCTGAAGTTTTGGCGGAAGATTTATCAGCAATCTGTGCAACCTGAATCATGCTGTCCATGAAAACAGCGGATTCCGGCCAAAGTGCTTTTTCCTTATTGTAATACTTAATGGCCCGGGCATTTTCACCGCGCCGCATAAGCAGGAAACCGTATTCCGCATACAAGCCTGGAGCCATGGGTTTGGTTTCCGGTTTTTTGCGGCTCTCATATTTGGTAATCAAGGCGGTCAGGTCGACATAGAGTTCTTCGTCGTTTTTAGGGTTCTTATAGTTTTCATATAACCATTGGTCATATTTCCCCCAGGTATATAAGTACGGGGACGTACATCCGGAGAGCAGAAGCAAACCAAGGCCGGGAAGGAGCAATAGCTGTTTAATCATGGATTATAGGTAATGACTTTTGTAGTGGAATTACTGAGGAAGACTTCTTCCGTGTACAGAGTTTTTCCATCGGGAGATTTGATCTCCACTCGATGCTTTCCGCCCTCAACAAGCAATACGCCGTTTTTTCCGTTAAACTGTTTTGTCGTGCCCATTTTAAGACCGTCCACAAACAGCAACGATCCTTTTGGAGCACCTGCCACACCGATTGAAGGGCGTGCATCATTCTGCTCAACTTTTGCCGGTTCCGGATAGGAGCATCCCTGCAGCAGGGCGGCAGCGGTGAGTGTCATAACTGAAAAGATAAGCGGTTTCATGGTCTACTCCTTTATCTCTGAGATGAAGAGGGTATTAAGATCAAGGCCGGAAAGGTCGCCTTCCGTTAACTTGGCAATAGACCCTTCAGACGTTTCGTTATCGCCAAAGGTTGATACCACTTCCAGAGTTCCAATCTGCTTTGCCGGCAGCTCAATATCAAAGCCGGTTTGATTACTTTTGACCGTTTTTCCTCTGCTCATAACTGCAAAAGTACTTCCCGATTTGATGCCTTGGTGCGAACCGCCGCTTATAAATATTTGATCTCCCTCAACCGTAAGGATCGTTGTGCGCCATTCGCGCTCCTCCAGTTTGCGGATCAGGGTATTCAGCAGATCGGAAACTGCGGCGTCGATAGCTTTGTCGCCCAATGTGGCATCATAGCCGGCTTTGCTGCCGTAGCCGGCAACTTCTCCCGCTTCTACACTGGCCTTTCCAGAACCTTTGGCTGTGAAAAAAACGTGCCCGGTTTTCACATCGACCAGACGGAGTTCAACTGCGGCTTCGGCAGTCTGTTTTTTGGTGGCACTTAAGAAACCCTTTTGGCCCGTTGTGCTGATACCGAATTCTGTCAGTGAACCAAAGATCATCGTATCCACCCCGACAAGATCCAGCTCTTGTCCGGAAACGTGGCTTTCGGTTTTCAGTTTATTTATGTCGGGCCGTTCCAAAACGAGGAAACGGTCGGACTCTACCAGTCGGCCGGCCAGAATATCGGAAGCCTGTTTGCCAAGCGGATCATTTTCGTCATCACGCAGCAAAGAACGACCGTATCGGGTTTCATTACTGAACCGCCCGATGGCCACTTTGCGTTTAAAAAGCGGTTTTTCCGGCAGGGCCAGTTGTTGCTGGGCTTCAAGCTGGGCTTCCCGGGATACCGGGGCTTCCATGGCGGTCGGTTGTTTGTCGACCGTTGCGCATCCGGAAAAAATGAGCAGAGGTGTTATGGCCAATGCAGTACGATACAGTTCATTCATAGTAATCCCCCAAGTAGGGATATGATCGTAGGTAAATCAGCCGGTTGCGCCAAGACCGGAGTTATAAGAATTCAGTGTTGGTTAAAGTTGGTGTGCATAATAAAAGCCGCGGAAATGCCGCGGCTTTAATCTCAATGTTGCGTGGTCCGCTTACTTGGCGCCGCCAAAACTCCAGTTGACAATCACAAAGCCCTGAGCGAGTTCGCCCGGGAAGTTGCTGAACCACGGATTATCCTCGATGATATTAACCAGACCGAGCTGGAATAGATTTTGTGCAGAGGCGGTATAATTCACCAGGCCCCACTGGAATCCGGTTGACATCTGGTTCCAGTTAACCACCCCAAGCTGAACGCCGGTCATGGTATTTGCAACGTTAACCGCGCCCCACTGCAGGCCGGTAAATTCACCGGATGCATAGTTTACAAGACCGACTTGTGCACCGGTGTAATTTTCTGCGTAGTTGTAAAACGTCGGCAGGAATACAAACCATTGCAGGCCTGAGCTGTCGCCCGTAGCCCCATTAACGAAACCGAGTTGCCATTGGCTTCCGGGATTTTCATTCCAGACCCCGATCGAGACGCCATTAATAGTTGTATCACGATCCTGAATGGCAGTATCCGGTACAAGCGATAACTGGAAACCGGCTTTTTCAGCATAAGCACCAACGGCTGTTGCTGCGACAAGTATGGCGATCATCAGTTTCTTCATGACTGTCTCTCCTTAGGTTACGGATTAATTAACGAACTCTGCGATTGAGCATAATTAATTCAAAAAAGGAAGCAATAGCAAATCCGACCGATTCAGTCTTTTATTCTGGAGGGATATATTGGTCTAAAATGATTTTGGCCGTTCCAACCGGAACGGCCACATCCATGCGTACCATAATTTTCCGTTTATCTTCCGTGAGCCATATGGCCTTCGGAATCTTGCGGACAAACAGGTCATCTCGTTTAGGTGTAACGAGATATTTCCGGCATGAAACTTTTTCACCAGTCCCCTGTTTTTTGTTAGCCGTACCCTTTGCCTGAATAGAAATTCCGTGCAAAGCCGTGTCGACAGCAATTTTATAATCGCGTTGCTCATCTTCCTGAAAGTCGTGCTGACGGAAGGCATAGATGAATGATACGGCATCGCAGGCCCCTGCTTCGATGGGATAGTTCGTCGTGATATTTTCGCTCTGGCTGATCCACTCGGCCATATTGGTTTTTCGGTCGATCCGGAGAACGTCTTTGCATATTTTATCGCCTTCAGAGGTGTCTTTTTCAAGGCGAACGGATAACTGTGTTTCGGGATCGATAAAGCAATCGACTGTATCGTCAACAGGGTAGACCGTTGAGACAAGCCAGTTGCTTTTCACCCGGATGCGAATGCGGATTAAGGTAGTTTCATCAACTTCAACCTCATCGCAGCTGATGGTTGAGGTGCCGCAATTAATGAGTCCCCATTTAATATTGTAGACCGCCTGTTCACCGACCGGGTAGTGGTAATCGGCAAGCAGGACCGCCGGAAGCAGAAGAATGCCAAGCATATAGACGAGGCATCCTGCCTCGTTGCGGCGGAACGGAAGCCGGGCTCTGCGTGCATAACGAGGCAGGATGCCTCGTCTACTTTGGCGTAAAAGGTCTGTCATCAGAAATGAATGTTCAGTTTGAAGAGGGGAACCACAACCTCCGGATCGGGCCGATAGGTCATATCACTTTCAATGCCTTCTATGGCCGTATTCAGCCTGTTCCGGTTGTAACGCTGAGCAGCATCCATGCCTCCATATATACTGCCTGAATACCACGTGATTTCGAAAAAAGTAATAATGGCAAACGCTCCCCATTGTTCTTCTTCGGCTGTGTGCACCATCCCGAAAATAAACAGGCTGTTTAGAATCAGGCTGCGGAAACCGTTCCCGATTTCTCCTGAATACCAGTAGCCCGCACCGGGGATCAGGCCCAACAGACCGCCGACTCCCGGCTTTTTATCAGAACCGTTTGCAAAGGCATCCAACGCCTTGAGCGACTCGGCTTCATCGGAAGGGGACAGCTCCAGCTCTTTCCTTGCGGCGTCGAGATTACCTTGTGAAAGGTAAATGGCAGCAGAGCGTCGGCGGGAAAAAGTCTGGAAGTCGATAGACTCGGAATCGGCAGAAAGAACGTCATAAAAATAAAGTGCTGTATCCGTGTCCCTCACTAATCGCGCGCTCTCTGCGCTGAGCAAGGTATGTTCCTTGATAAAGCCGGATGTATTTCCGGCATCTTCCGCCCGATCCAGCATTTCGCTTGAGGACTGGCCGTCATCAGATTGCAGGTAGGCATAACTGGAATACAGATAGGCCGCCGCTTTTCCAGAAGGCTGTTTGCTTTCCATGGCAAAGCGCCGGAATTCCACCGCGGACAGATCATAACTGGCTTCCTGCAACAGTTCTTTCGCCAGTGTGAAAGTGGCCTGGTCTGCAGATGCTGATAACAGCAGGCTTCCTATAACGGGAAATAGAATCAGCGCTTTTTTCATTTTTTCTTCATCCAGAAATCATGGTTTTCAATGGGATCCCGATAGCGGATCTGCCCGCTCTCTGTTATCACAGGATCTTTCTTTTGGTTACTTACCTCAGGCTCCCGGAAAAAACGGTCGGCAATCATGGGGAAGGATTTAAGCCCATGATGCTGGTGGGCCTGATGAAAGTATTCAGAGCAGCTGGGTTCGAGGGTGCAGCGGTTGCCAATGGCCGGGCTGATCTGGCTGCGATAAAAACGGATAATCCAGTTTGGCGTTTTGGGGAGGTCTTTTTCAGGGTCAGGCTTGGCGCATTCCTTGAACAGGGCGCCGTACCATTGGTCGCGTGAAGTGGAAATCTGGCTGATCAGGTCTTCGCGTCCATTTTTCAGGTCACTGTGGTCTTTCAGAAGCAGATAGGCAGAACATGAAGAGCGCAGAAACAAGGCTTTGTTGGTTGTGGTTTGAAAGGCAAAGGAAAAGGACTCCAATGCCTGTTCAGGTTTTCCAAGCAGCCAATCAAGCCGGCCTGCTTCATAGGCCGCAATTGCCGACACCTGGACATCGCGGTTATCACGGATGATTTCGTAGAATTGATCTGCGGTTTGTGTTGGGTCGGCTTTTAATCGCACAGCGGACATGGTGCGCAGCAACTGGAATCGCTCAATAGAGGCCGTTTCCGTATGCAGAGCTCGGCTGCATTCCCGTTTACACAGCGCCCATTCGCCTTTTTCGAAGAGGTCGGTTGCCAGATCGAGATAATCCGCCCTGCTGTGAGCAGAAAAAAAGAACATTCCCGCAAACGAAAGCGCGAGAATGTTCTTATTCAGTAACTGCAGTAATCGATTAGAAATAGGTCGATCCATAAGTTTCTGCATAGTCGGCACGGGTCGTTCCGTTAGCGCCATCGATACCATTCCAGATATGGAAAATAAGACCAACATAAGGGATCAATTGAACCCACTCACGCCAGACGATTTCTTTACCATCATTGTAGTCAGCACCGGCACGCATACCGAAGCAGCAACCAGCGATGAATCCCATAATACCGCCACGACCTTCTGATTTGGCCTGAGCGGTTGGCAATGCAGTGGTCATGACCATTGCGGCAACCAGAATACCTGCGATGAGTTTTTTCATGCTTATTCTCCTTTAGCTTTATGACTTACGGCACGTCCTGCTGCCGCCGTTTTTACTCAGGGAAAATTTTTGCGAAATCGTCGACAAAGTCAATGTCTTTGTCGAAGAAACTCGATGGAATAAAAAGGGATTGTGCGATAGGTTTGTTGGCAATAAAGCGATCGACCTTTACGGTTTCTTTAAAACTTATCTTTTCGTTTTCAACCGAGGCTTCATGGGTAAACGGCACCCAAATCCCGGGAACGGCTTCAAAAAAGTCGCTATAGGCATAACTGGCCAATAATTCCTTCATTTCAGGAGTTTTATAAAATCCGATCCCAATCAGCCGGTTCTGCACATCAAATCGAAGCTCTACATATTTCCGTTCAGCCTGAATACCGATTCTTTTAGCCGATCCTTTTGTTGCCGGAAGGTCCGCCTCCTCAAGGCCCTTCAACCAAAGAAGATGATCCATGGCGGTTCCAGGAACGAATTGAAGCGAGATGGTCATCTGCTCTGAAAGGTCTTCAATCGGGCGTGAAAATCCTTTTGGATCGCCTTTGACATACTGATAGAGACGTTTTCCATCCGCAATCGTACGCCGCTTGATCGGGGAAATGCCTTCCGCATGTAACTGGTTTTTATTGGTATAATACACGCGGCTTAAAAATTTCATTTTTCCCGCGCCCCCGATTTTGGTGCGGCGAATCTGGCAGGTAACCGTTTCAATCTTACTGTATTCGGTCAGTAGCCGGTCAACTTCTTTACCTGCATCAGCGAGGGGCGCAACAATCAACAGCGAGAGGAGCGGGAGGATCAGTTTCGTAGCTTTCATTCTTTAACCCTAGACTGAATGCAGGTATGTGTTCAAGCCGAAGAATGGTTGTGGAAACAGGCTTGAGTATGAGTGAATTATTTGAAGAACGTTTGAAGCAGGTCGAACAACGCATTGTTGACGCCTGTAAAAAGGCCGGGCGGTCACGCGACAGTGTACGCCTGCTGGCGGTATCAAAAACCAAACCACCCGCAGCAGTCCGGGAAGCGGTCGAGTGCGGCCTACGCCTGTTCGGCGAAAATAAAGTCCAGGAAGCCCAGTCGAAAATTCCCATGTGCCCCTCCGGGCTGGAATGGCACCTGATCGGTCATCTGCAGTCGAATAAAGCCAAAGTGGCCGCTCAATATTTTCAGATGATTCACTCAGTTGATTCCCTGAAACTTCTGCAGTCGCTGGAATCGCATGTCGGCACCACACTGCCCGTATTGCTTCAGGTAAACATTTCCGGAGAATCCGCCAAGTTCGGTATGAAGCCCGATGAAGTGACCGATGTTATCACTGCCGCCAATCAGATGCAGAAATGTGAAGTGCACGGACTGATGACGATTCCGCCGTTTTCACCCGATCCGGAAAAAACGCGCATACATTTTTCCAACCTTCGCAAGCTGCGCGACCAGTTGCAGGACGAAACCGGGACTCCACTGCCGGAGCTTTCCATGGGCATGTCGCACGATCTCGAAGTCGCGATTGAAGAAGGCAGCACCTGGGTGCGGATTGGAACCGATTTGTTTGGGAAAAGATAGGCACAAGGCAATGGGCAAATAGGCATTAGGGGGTGTAAAGTCTCCCGCGTTTCTTAAAACTTAATCACCTAAAACTTAAAACGGATCATTATGAAAATTGTATTTATTGGAGCCGGTAACATGGCCGAAGCTGTTGTGTCGGGCATTGTGGGTAACCAGGTGGTTACGGCGGGGAATATCTGTGTAACGGATATTTCAGCCGATCGGCTGAAGCATTTTGAAAAATCGTATGCTGTGGCTACATCGGCGGATAATGCCGCGGCGGTTGCTGCTGCGGACGTTGTGGTTCTGTCGGTTAAGCCGCAGGTTTTTCCAGAGGTCTGGCCGGCTATCGAAAGCGTTCTGAAGCCTGACGCGCTTGTCGTAAGCATTATGGCAGGAATCCCATCTGCAAAAATATCGGGCGGAAAAGCGATTCGCGTAGTTCGCGTTATGCCGAATACCCCCTCTCTAGTGGGCGAAGGTGCAGCCGGGATCGCTCCCGGCGAGCTCGCAACGGATGCCGATCTCCGGATCGCAGAAAAACTACTGGGGGCAGTTGGAACTACTGTTATTGTAAAAGAAGAGGAAATAGATGCCGTAACGGCCCTGAGCGGAAGCGGTCCGGCCTATGTCTTTTACCTCCTTGAAAGCATGCTCGCTGCCGCAGATCGGATGCAGCTGGAACCGGGAATTTCACGCGAATTGGCGCTGGCAACGGTGATCGGTGCCGCTAAACTCATGCAGGAGACCGGCGAAGCGGCGGATGAGTTGCGAAATAAGGTCACCTCGAAAGGTGGAACCACAGCTGCGGCCATCAATACTATGGAAGAACATGGTGTAAAAGAGTCGATAGTGACGGCCTTACTGGCTGCCCAGGCGCGTTCCCGGGAATTGGCAAATGGCTAAGAAAAAGGTAGCGGCAAAAAAGGTATCACTGATCGGGAAGTGGAAACGCTATCTCATCACAACTGCACTTGTTGCGGCAGTGCTCTACATCGGTGTGCATATCCTGTCGCGTACGGAAGGGGCTCGGACGGCGGTAGCGGACAAACTTTCCAACGGCACGCGCCAGCAGATCTCAATTGACCATTGCGGAGCAACACCCCTGTTGGGGCTTCGTCTCAAGGGACTCCGTTTTCAAGGTGTGGAAATGCCCGACGTCAAAATGTCTTTTAACTGGTTCTCGTTTCTTTCCAAGGAACGGCCTTTCGTGAAGAAGCTCCGTATTCAGCGGTTGGAAATGCAGTTTCGGCGTATCCCGAGCTCCGGCAACTGGGAGCCGCTTGTGCTTCATGGCGTAGGAAGTCGCTTGGGGGCGGTGCTGGGCTTAAACCCCTCTCAGATGGGCACCGATGACTCCCTTCCCAGGTTTCCGCCCTATGCCATCAATGCAAAAACCATGTTGGAGCTGGATCGGGCTAAAGTAGTCTGGCGAGATGAATCAGGCCGCGAAGTGGCCTATATAACCGAGGCGGATCTTAAACTGAAATCGGGTATGTTCATTAAAAGAAAGGTCATACAGACCATCGTTCAGTGCGGACATGTAAAGCTCGCATCCGGCCGGGCCCTGCGCGACTTCCGGCTCGAAGCCTTTCGGATTGAAGGATCCAGCGTGGTCACGATTCTGGATATGGCCGACAGCAACGGACAATACGATGAGTTTGCCAGTAATACACTGTGGCAGGATCTTAATCTGCATCTGCACCATCTTTCCGAGATGAAGTAAGGCCTCAGATAACAAAAAATGCGGATTGACCGGATACCGGCATTTTCGTAAACACTTCATCCTCTTTATGTGGCCAATGTAGCTCAGTTGGTAGAGCAATTCATTCGTAATGAATAGGTCGTCCGTTCGACTCGGATCATTGGCTCCACTCTTTTTCTTACAAAATCCGCCAGACCCCGAGGGAAACTAAGAAAACTTCCGGGGAGTGGAAAAATGGTCAGGAATCCTTCGTCTCATAGGTGGAGGTATCAATTTTGATCGATAAAGCGTTTTTTGTAGGGATTACCGTATCTGTGAGCGTTGCTGCGGTGCAGGGACAGGTGTTGAAGGTTCTGGGGCGGCAACCGCAGGTGCAGACCGAGCGGCCGAATATTGTATTCATGTTGTGTGATGACATGCGGTATGACCGTATCGCAGCTCTGAACAGTTGGGATACGAATCTGCAGACCCCGCACCTGGACCAGTTGGTCACAGATGGCATGAACTTTACCCGGGCCTACGACACGACGCCCATCTGTTCCGCCAGCCGCGGGCAAATCTTTACCGGACTCTATGAGTTTTCCACGGGCTGTAACTTTAACCGCGAAAACGAAAAAAAGATTACCATCGATGATTGGATGGGCGGCTACGCCGTCCGGCTTCAGAGTGCGGGATACCGTACGGCTTACGGCGGGAAGGAACATTGCCAGGTGTACAATTATTCCGGGGGGAAAAAGCAGGATTTTGACCGCTGGTTCGGGTTTTCCAACGGGTCAGGCGACGGAAGCTACTGGATGGATCAGAATACGCAGGCCGACTGGTGGTTCGAAGATAATCATTATGCAGCCCTGGGTTGTGAAATCGATGAACACGAGACCTACGCCCAGGCCAAGCTGGGGCAGGCGTTTATCAAAGAGTGCGTTCAGCAGCATTCCGACAAGCCGTTCATGCTGTCACTGAATTTCAAGGCGCCGCACAGCCCGTTGGATCAATTTGACCCGAGATATGCGGATGTTTATACGTCAACGAACTATCCGGGCCGCTCGCCCAACGATGGAACGCTTCATCCGCCGACACATCTGCCTCCGCAGGCCTTCTGCGGGCGTACAGCCTTTAAGGGAGGGTGGAACGAATCGAGCGCGGATAATTATAATACGCTTTGCTTTGGCATCGACGCCGCCGTCGGCATGGTGCGGGCTGAATTGCAGGCGCAGGGTGTGGCCGGTAATACCGTGATAATTTTTATGTCGGACAACGGCTATTTTCGGAATTCCAAAGGATTTGGCGATAAGGTCTATGCCTATGAAGAAGGATCCCGTACGCCGATGATTGTCTATGATCCGCGTAAGCCGTCTTCGCATGGCCAGACGTGTGGATCGGTGTGCGGAAATATAGATGTGGTACCGACCATGCTGGATTTGGCCGGGGTCGATTATCATGTGGAATATGACAAAACCCGGCCGGTGGGCGATCGCGGTTATCATGGACGCAGTATGCTTCCGTTGCTGGACGATCCGGCAACGAACATCCATGAATCGATGCTGATTATGGATATCTGGAATTCACGTGCCGAGCAGCATCTGGCGGTGGTGACGCGCGACTGGAAATATATTAACTGGTTCTTCAGCGCCAACGGATTCAGCCAATCGGAGGAGCTTTACCATGTGGATGACCTGTTTGAAACCAACAATGTGATCACCGCAAATTCAACGGTGATGACCAATAATCTTTATCCCAAATATGATGCGTGGCTTACGCAATGGGGCGACGATGCCACCAGCCGTGACCGCTATGCGGATTATCCTCCGCTGATGGCACGCGGTGCGGATATGAGCACGATGTCCGAAACCAATGTGGTAGATATCATGAGCCCCAAGTCGACTGCGGACTATATTGTTCATAGTGGCAATACGCCGAACTGGCCTGCAGGCTATACGAACCAAATAACGATCGGGGCCTGGTAGGAGCTGATATGAAAAAATGTGCGTTAATAGGTATGCTGGTTGCGATCACTTGTGTGGCCAACGCGCAGATCATCAAGATTCTTGGCCGCAAACCCAATGCGCCGACTGCACCGAACATCATTATGATGATGGCCGATGACATGGGGCCGGGTGACGTGGGGTACTATGGTTGGAATGACACCATGAGCGATCCGGTGCTGACGCCGCATCTCGACACCATGGCGTCGAGCGGACTGCGGTTCGATCGTTTCTATGCCCAGTCGCCGGTCTGCTCGCCGACGCGCGGCAGCTGCATATCCGGCCGCCATGCGTTTCGCTATGGAATCTGGGAGGCCAACCAGGGCGGGGGGCGCGTTGAAGAAATCACCCTGATGGATGTGCTCAAGGAGCATGGCGGTTATGTGACCGGCCACTTCGGCAAATGGCATCTGGGCCGCATGGTGGAGCATGACGACTGGGGCCAGGCCGGGCGGATGGATTATTTCACACCGGCGCATGCTGGATTCGATGAATGGTTTTCAGTGGTTCACTCAGTAAAGACCTACGATCCCTATGGTCCGGCGGGTGTCGATGATCCCTTTGATCCAAACGGCAGCAAGGATGTAAAGGACTATAATCCCTATTTCCACAACGGAGTGGAATACACGAACACGCTCTTCGGCGACACCTCGGAAATCATTATGGATCGTGCAATTCCATTTATGGACAGCGCTGTCAACCAGGGTAACCCGTTTCTGGCCTGCATCTGGTTCCACACGCCACACAAGGATCTGGATGCCAGCGCCGCCGATCAGGCGCTCTATCCAAGTGGAAGCGATGGTGAGAAAAAATATTATGGTTCGATCACGGCCATGGATCGCCAGATCGGCCGACTGCGCGCCTGGCTGCGTGCCAAAGGAATTGAGAACAACACCCTCGTGTGGTTCACCACCGACAATGGCCAAACTACAGGGTCATCCGGGCCGTATCTTGCTTCGAAGCGTCATCTGTATGAGGGCGGCATTCGTGTGCCGACCGTTTTGGAATGGCCCGACAGGGTTCCGACGAATCGCACCACTGATTTTCTGGCGAGCACGAGCGATTATTTTCTGACGCACCTTGATGCGGCGGGTATTGACTATGCGGATCCGCACCCGCGAGACGGGATCAGCCTTATTTCCTGCATCGAAGGCTCCATGACGGCCCGGACGAATGCCATTGCTTTTCAGTCGCACAGCGCATCCGTCATGATGAATCAGGATTACAAGGCCATGAAGGTGCGTACGGGTGCCTATTCCGATAATTTCACGCTGAATCAGGGTTATCCGCTGGACGAGTGGCTGCTGTTCGACATGACGCTGACAAATCAATACCTCATCGAACGTACGAACATTGCTTCTAACAACGCAGCTGTTGTGGCCTCACTGACGGCGGAATACGACCTGTGGAACCTTTCGTGCAGCAACAGCTACCATGGCGTTGACTATGACGATCCGTTCACCGCCAGCGGCGACTACAAGGGACAGGCCAGCGGCGAGTAGGGGGAAATAGGGCGTCGCATCATATTTCCCCGGCAAAGAGTTTTTTTGAGAAAGAGCATCAAGTTCGTTCGTCTTATAGACAGAAACAGGGAGTGATCCGGGCAGGTATTTTCGCCTGCTCTTTATAGATGTAGGAGGAAATACAATGAAGAAACTCGTATTTGCAGCACTATTCATGGCTTTCATGGCCAGCTGGGCTTTGGCCGGCTCCATTTCAACAAACTACGCGACCGGCAATGATAAGCTTGTGAACGACCCTCGGGTTTTAGCGGATGGTGGCATTGATCTAGACGAACAGAGCTCCACGGACTGGATCACTTGGTCCGACGGAAACGCCATGGGAACCCTTTTCAATGGAAGCGAGTTAGCTCTAGTCGGGACTTTCACGTCCGCAACCAATGCATCGTCCTTCCCCGCGGGAGTCCCCATGAAGCTTTTTGGCGGATCAGCAACAAATACAGGCGTTATCTGGGGGCAGGAAACTGCTGATGGAGGTGACCTGGATGTGGGAGAAGGCTATTCGTATACACTGAACCTCAATGCCGGTGAATATCGTCTGTATACATATGTTTCAGCCCGCCGCTCGGTTAATGATTTCGTGTTAACCATCAATGATGGTACCGCAACCACGAATTCAATCATCGGGTGGAGTAAGTTGAGTTCAAGCGGAAGTGCCGGACAGAATGATGCGGAATGGGTTTCTGAATTTACGTTGGACAATGCCGGGACGGTCTCGGTTTCCTGGCTTTTGAATACCGATAACGGTGCTGGCGGAACGGATTGGATGGGGATCCGTGCGGCAGCAATTGAGGAGATTGTTCCCCCGGGAACGGCGACATTGCTGCTGGATCCGGATGATCAACTGGATATCGCATTGTCGGCACCGGCCACAACCTCCATTGGAACGGTTGATCTCTCGTTCCTCTATGGGCCGGGATCAAATAATGTTGATATCACGTCCGTTAGTTTTAGCAATGTGTCGCATGGAGCAGGCTCATTCACGAGTACAAATACATTCCCGATTAACCTAACGAATTCATCCCCAACAGTTGAGACTCTGGCTATAGAGTTTGATAACGGCGTGGCCGCGCTGACGAATGGCGAGTCGGCCAGCGCCAGCATTGAAATTGCCTGGACGGAACTGACGAGTGGAATCACCAATACCGCCTTGCTGCCCGTTGCTGCTCTCTATGATGATGCGCCGGCCGCCTTGCTGCTTAATCCTTCAGATGCGTTAAGTTTCATGGTGTTTACTCCTGCAACGATGAGCACCGGAACAGTGGCGGTTTCCTATACGGAACAGACGGCGTTCCCGACCAATGTATCCATCACAGGAATTGATTTGACCGATACAAACCTGGCTGTTTTTTCGGTGTTGACCGGGTTGCCGATCAACTTGACCGATCCGGATCCCTCGAATGATTTCTTTGAGATCGAATTCGATGCAAGCACCCTTTCCGGGGGGGATACCGCAACTGGAAATGTGGTTGTTACCTGGGTCGAGGAGGGCGATGTTACGGAGCACGAGAGTGTGCTGCCCATGCAGGCCAGTGTCCACTCGCTCCTGCCGGTTTCCGGAAGCATTTCCAATATTGGTACCGTCTTCCCGACCAACAACGTGGTGGTGGAGTCAAAGACGACGCTGGACGAACAGGTTGTGGTGAAACGCGTTGGCACCTTTGGTTCCAGTGGCTACTCCAAGTTTGGGCAGGAGATTAAAGCCGCTTCCCTTTCGCCGGGAAACTCAACGTTTGATGGCCTGGTTCTCAGGATGCGCCAGAATGCTGACATGACTTCGGCTTCGGGTGCCAACCAGCTGCAAATCTGGTTCGGAAAGATTAATGAAACCACCGGCGCAACCAACGAGACCCTGTCGCTGGAAACCTTTAACTGCGCTGGTGTGGACTTTAAGAAAAACAAATATTTCCAGTTTGGATTGGGTTCGTCGGTGAATTTTGATCCATCCGCTTTGGCCGCCAACGAATCCTATGCGTTCCAGCTTTGGTGGACGTCCGATGATCCTTCCAACACGTTGCCTTTCTGGCGCGGTAACGGAACCAATACCGTGGCCGGAGGATTTTATTCCGAAGTCGATGCAACGTACTCAGATACCACGTTCCCGATTGCGATGACCAATCGCAACGAAAACCAGGATCTGCATTTTGCCCTGGTGAACAGCGCGGGCACGTCGGTTGAAATCGGTGATGTCACGGTGGTCATTGATGGCTCCAACCTGATTATGGGATGGGAGGGTGTTGCAGGAGCTTCCTATGCGGTTCAGCGCACAGAAGATCTTGTGGACGAGCCCTGGAGCAATATCGTTACCGGTATTTCGGGCGAAGGTACGATTACGGTGACCAATGACACGACGGATCCGGAGGCATTTTACCGCACCGTACTTGAGTAGGGAAGTTAGGGGGAGGTTTGTGCAAAGGCCGCCTTGTGCGGCCTTTGCTTTTCCAAGGCTTGGAAATGTTGGTTATGGAAGGTATAAGTACATTCATGGATGAGTTCGATCAGCGGGAATCAGAAGCCCTGAAGGATGCGGGAACGCTGGTTACGCAGTTTCTGGAATCAGGCAGCGGTGTGCTGACCGAGGAGGAGCTGGCGGCCACATCGCCGATCCTGAATTCGCTCGACGAGTCGCGTTATCATTTCACCGATGAAAATTTTCTGGTGGCCGGCGGCGAAAAAACCATCTCCAAGGTTTACGACTCCCAGGCGGATCGATATGTGGCGATTGCCCGCCCGCGAAAACGGGATACGCGCTCCGACATGGAGCAGTTTTTACGCGAGGCCCGTCTTACGGCCAAGCTGCAGCATCCCAATATTCTGCCGGTCTACGAGATTGGGCTGGACGGCGAAGGTTCCCCTTATTTCATCATGCGGCTGTTGAGCGGCGAGGGGTTGAAGCAAATTATCCAGAAACAGAAGGATAATGAAGAAGGGTACCGTGCTTCCTATCCCCTGGACCGGCTGCTTTCGATCTTTCTCGATGTTTGCGATGCCGTAACCTATGCCCACTCACGCGGGGTGTTGCACCTTGATATCAAACCCTCGAATGTGCGTGTGGGGCGCTATGGCCAGACCATACTTTATGACTGGGGTCTGGCAAAGGTGGTTGGAGGTGATGAGACGGAACTCGACCATGATGCCGAAGACTTCGATTCTGAAGTACTTAATGATATGACCCTGTCGGGCATGATGAAGGGCACGCCGGGGTATATGGCCCCGGAGCAAACGGTGGCCAAAGGACAGTCCGGCGTTCGTACCGATGTCTATGCGCTGGGCGCTTTGCTCTATTTTATCCTGACCGGAAGAATTCCGGTGAAGGGCGTTAATGTTCAGGAAATTGTGGCAAACACCCGGGCTGGAAAAGTTATACACCCCCGGCTGAGGGTTCCGGGGAGTGATGTTCCCGGCAGCCTGGCTGCCGTAGCCACGAAAGCGCTTCAGTTGAATCCGCAGGAGCGCTATGCCACTGCGAAGGAGATTAGCGACGAGGTCATGCGCTATCGCCGCGGCTATGCAACGTGGGCGGAACGTGCAGGTTTGTTCAAGCAGCTGCAGCTCTATGGGCGCCGCCACAATAAGATCCTGTCCATGGCGCTGTTGTTCTTCATCGCGCTGGTTGTTGTGGTCGGTTTCTCTCTGGTGAAAGTGAACAACCAGCGCCGGGAGGCGGTTGCGGCCAGGGAGACGGCGGAAACCAACTTCGATCTCTACCGTTCAGAAGCGGAACGTTCGAGCCGGCTGTATGAGGATATGAAGGCCTTCATGCTCCGCGCCGCGGCGGCGGGGGATTTTTGGGATGTCGGCTTAATGAAGGAACTTGTTCTTGCCGAAATGGACAAGGATAACGATGAGAAATATCGAAAAGAACTCCACTGGATGCTCGGAGTGATTGCTTTTATCCGCGAGGAATACAATGCGGCCGAGGTTCATTTTGAAAAGTCGGGCATGGCCTTGAACAGCGTATTCCGAAAGCAGGCTCGGTTGGGTATCGAACTGAAGCCCGATGATGATGGGCTGCTTACGGATGCGCAGTTTGCTCAAATGCTGGAGATGCCGGTCACTAAGGCCAAATTCCGCAAACAGATCCTTTACTATACCTTCAACCACCGCAAAGTGAATAATCCTAACAGGGAAATCAGTCCTGAGGATCATCTGACGGTGGCAGTTGGAATGCTCAACCTAATTAATGACACACCTGCCTGGGGAAGTGAGTTGAAGCTGGAACCGCTGGAGGATGGTTTTTTCCACCTGGATCTGAGCGGTTCCCCCTATACGATGTTCAGTCCGCCTCAATATACCGGGGAAGGATTTGTGAGTATCCTCCGGGCGCTTAATCTTAAATCTATCGATATCAGCGACACCAATGTGCGTGATTTTTCCGAGCTGCGCCGCTTAAAACACCTCGAAACACTGATTGCCCGGAATGTGAAGGTCTACGATCAAAAGGATGCCGTCTTCCGTCTCTCCAATCTCGAGGTTCGCAAGCTCGTGGTTTCTGATGGTATGTTTTCCGACAAGAACCTTCGAAAGTTACGCAAAAATCTGGAGGTTGAAGTGGTGCCCTTGTCGAATTCCGAATTTTAAATTTCGATTTTCGGGTCTGTGACGGTGCTTCAATAAAAAAGGCCAATGCCGTTTGAATTCCGCAAATCGGCAATCAGCAATCGGCATTCAAAAATGGGTTATCCCAGATAGTCGTTCAGGCTCTTGATTTCGGCCAGCAGGCGTTCTTTCATTCGGCTTTTCAGGCGGTAGGCCGTGCTGAGTCCCATGCCGAGTTCCTCGGCCAGTACCTTGATGTCGCGCTCGGCCATGATGCCTTGGAACAGCTCGATGGCCTGATCGGAAAAATCCTGCGAGATATTTTTCAGCGCCAGACCGGCAATGTAGTTATTCCACTCGATATCGGCAATGCGGTTGATGTCGGGCATGGAGATGGAATCAAAATACTGCAGTTCGTTGGATTCCCGCAATTTTTCATGCTTGTTGCGCTCGCTGATTTTTTTACGGACAAAGTCATGGGCGCAGTTGCGGGTGGTCACGGCGAGATAACTGCGGAAGCGTTTAATTTGTTTAACGTCGATTTCCGGCAATTTTTTCCAGAGTTTGAGCAGCACTTGCTGCAGCAGATCCCCGGCATCCTCATAGCCGATATTCATGTGCCGGAGAACCGCGTAAATATAGTCTTGATAAGACGCAGCAAACTCATCCCACGCCTGGTTGTCGTATTGGTTCTGCACCTTCTCAAGCAGGGTAATGCGGGTGCGGTATGTGTCTCTGGTTTCTTCACTCATTATTAGAATCTCTAATCAAATGACGTTGCGGATGCAATATTTTCCTATTTAAACCCCAAAAACCGCATGGTCTGAGAAAACGCGCTCCGTCTATCCGTCTAATAAATACCATTCATACGAGGATTTTTTATGTCGTTTCCCAAAATATTATCGCTTGTAGCATTTTATGCAGTGGCTGGTTCAGCCATGGCCCAGGTAACTAACACCATTCCGTATTTAGATTCGTTCGAAGAATATACCGCGGGCACGGTGCTTAACGGAACCAACGGCTGGAGCGGTGGTGCAACCGTTACTAACCTGATTTATTCTTACAACAGTACATCCAACGGCTATCCGGTGGCGGGAACGCACACCAATGTGCTGGATGTATCCGGAGGGGCGACCAACCTGATTGACGGAGCTGCCGCTTCGGTTGTTTGGGTTGATTCGATCCTCAATGCCGAAAACTTCTGGTCAGGGCCGGGGCATCCTACGGTAGACACCAATGCCAACGCCTGTGTCTATGTAAATACGAACGGCAATCTGGTTGCGGGGCATATCCAGTATGGTTCGTCCAATCTCATCTGGAGCGTATTCGACAGCTTCTCCGTTTCTTCTAATGACTGGAACCGGTTGGTGCTCCAGCTCGACTATCTGAACCACTACTATTCCATCATGCTCAACGGCGTTGCGCTTGAACATGCCAATGGACGTTCGGAATCTGATGGAACTGGGGCGGGCGGAGTATGGTTTCCGATGGTTGGAAACTTTCCGTTTATAGGGATTGCGCTTGAAGGTGATGCCTTTGCAGACGATCTCTCCGTTTCCGAAGATGCACCCTATACTTCGATTTCCGTGGCGGATGCCGGGAGTATTGCCGAAGGCGACAGCGGAACCACGCTGGCCAACTTTACCATCGCGCTTTCGACGAATACTGCAGTGCCGGTTACCATCGACTATGCCACCGCCGACGGGACTGCAACCGCGGGTGCCGACTACATAGCCAAATCTGGATCCGTGACCATTGCCGCGGGCGGATCGCAGGCCATGGTTGGTGTCGAGGTGATTGGCGACACGGATGAGGAAGCGGATGTCGATTTCTCGCTCAATATTAGCAACCCGGTCAATGGACTGATAGCCGATTCCTCGGGATCGGCGACGATTGCTGATGATGATATTGTGGTGAGTGCGGATCTGATTGTTTCAGGTTCCACAATGAAAATTACCGATGGAGCACCAGGCAATGCCAGTGGCGGTGTAACGAATTTTTTCTCTGCCACGGAAACAGTGGACTGGGTAGTCTGGAACAGTTCCTCCATTACGCCTTCTGAAAGTAAGAACGGCGGAAGTGCCTTTACGGGATTCTCTTCTTCTCAGTCGTGGTCCTTGAGCACCGGCAACCGGATATTCACGGCGTGGGAAGACGGCACCGTGATTCCCGCAGCGACCAACTTTAACGGGCTGGCCATGGCCGATGTGGGGCAGGATGTGCCATACACCGCGCTGGACTTCTCGGTCGATTTGGATGCGGTTACCACGGGCAGCTACTACAAACTGCGGATCTATTCAACGGACAAGCGCGGGAACAGTTCCGTTAAATATTGGGACACCGACAGCAGCTCCTATGTGGCGGCAACCTTGGAAACGGATAATGATGCGGCGGACCTGCGTATCCATGAAATCATCATTTCGAATGTTACCGCGAATGCGACCCTTCCGTTGCAGATTGCCGGCGAACGTACGGGTAGCGGGTATCCGGTAATCATGGGCGGCATGGAATTAATCCTTGTTGGTTCTCTAGCTCCTCCGCCGCCTGCGGAGAGCGAATATGATGGGTGGACGGGGCTGTTCAACCTGAGCGGAACCAATGCCTTGTTCACCGCCGACGCCGATGGCTCCGGCTTCAACAACCTTTATGAATATGCCTTTGGCGGCAACCCGACCAACGCCGACGATAACGGCACCGATCCGACGCACGCGTTGAATGGCGATCAGATGGAATATGTCTACCTGCGCCGCAATGATACGAATCTGCTTTATGCGGTTCAGGTCGGCACCAATCTTGTAACAGGAAGCTGGAGTACCAATGGAGTGGTCGAAGTGGGCTTTGCTACCGTTGATGCAAATTATGATTCTGTTACCAACCATATTCCAACGGCGGCCCGCAGCAACGGCTTCATTCGCGTAAGGGTGGATACGCTTTAGAGATCATTTTGTATGTGAAAGGCAAACCTCCTGAAATTTTTCGGGAGGTTTTTTTTGTTGCGAGAGAAAACTCGGAATGTCGTCTCGTCCAATGATTTAACCGCGGAAGAATACCTGTACTGAAAGGGCAGTGGGGGAGGGTTCCGCATAACGGTGAAACACCTGGAGGAGCAATGAACAAGCTATTCACAACCTTGCTTGTGGTCGCGGGACTGGTTTCCGCATCATGGGCGCAAACCAACACGATAATCGATACCGATTTTAGATTTGCATCGGATGGTTATACCGACAATTCCATTGTCGGCCAGAACAACTGGGAGTGGGTACCTAATACGGGTTCGAACGCCTTCTATATTAACGATTCCGGTTTAACAGGCTATGCCGACGGAACGCTTTCTCTTGCTGATCTGCCCACCAATAACGTTGGACAGTTTGTTTATCTCTCCCAGACATCGGCCAGTAATAATGTGGATGATGAATGGACCTGTGTGATGGATTTCAAGGTTGATCTCAGTGGCCCTCCTCTTGCGGGAGGAGTACTGGCCGGTCGCAATAAAATTTTCAATATGGGCCTTTCGGCTTCAGCGACCAATGAGCTTTTTTTGAATAACACGAACGGGACGTTTATTTCGATCAAGGTAGATAACGACGGAGATCTTCAGTTCCAGCTGAATGGAGAGAGCAGTGCCCAGAATCTTGTTGTCATGGATATTACCGAGGTTGGTTGGGATCCGGAAAATGAACTCGGTGGTGGTGCGGTCTCGGTAACTGAGGACCTTCGGTTGACCTGGACGATCCGCAAGACGAGTGACACGGGACTGTATGGTGCATGGGCTTCAGTCGAAAACCTGGATTCCGGTTCCAACGTCGTGGGAAGCGTTATTTATGCAGGTCATGAGCGCCTTGATATCTATACCAATGAGGCCCCTTATTTCATGATGGGTCGTCATAGAAATGCGGACTCCATGTACGGTGGAAGTAATGTTTTCAGTGTCGTGATCGATAATTTGAAAGTTGAAAAAGTGTCCAATGTGCCGGCGTTGCTGGTTGCACCGGTAGCTTCACTTCTGGCGGGAGATGAGACAGTTACACTCGACTGGAACCCTGTAGTCGATGCGGATGGCTACATTGTTGAACGTTCGCTCTCTTCCGGTTTCGGATTTAGCGTCATTACCAACCTGTCCAAGACTGCCACGACTTTCATTGATACGGGAGTGGTCAACAATACACGCTACTATTACAGGGTTTCAGCGGATTTCGGAGTTGCAGGTACGGCGACATCGGGTGAAGTGTCGGGGGTGCCGGTTGCTGTTGTAACAGGCCTCGTAATTGACGAGGACTTCACTTCTGCAGAAGGCTATGATTCCGACGGGCTTGCTGGTCAGAGTGAATGGCTGATGGTTGACGGTTCTGGTACCAACGCCTTTGAAGTCGATCCGTCCGGTGATGGATTTGCCGATACGGAACCGGCCAATGCGACATTTGATACCGACAACGGCAATGCTGTTGTATGGGGTAAAGGAATGTCCAACTCGGTTAATGCAACATGGTCTGGTCATGTCGATTTCCAGATTACGGCCGACGTTTTTCCGGATACCTACAAAACCAACAATGTGTTGATCTATGACGGTAGTGGGACGAATGTAATATCAACGAATGCTGTTCCGAAACAGGTAGCCGTAATGAGCGGTAGCCAACAGAAGCATATCGCGTTCAATCTGGGATTGACGGGGAGTCAAAGTGATCCATTGAACGTCAATGACCCGGCTGTGTCGGACGGGCAGGTCCTGCTTCAAGTGGCATTGCGTGGTAAGGATGTCCGGGCTCAGCTGTCAACTGGAAACACCTTGGCTTTGATGGCGAATTTCGAGCCGGCAGATGCCGGTTGGGATCCTGAGTGGGATGTCATGACCAACGATGAGGCCAACGGGCCGGACTTTACCACCGATATGCTGCGTCTGAATTATACCATCCATAAGGAATCAGCCGAAGGCTACTACGTCGTTCTGGCCACAATTTCAAATCTGGTCAACGGAGCTGCTTCGACCTTCATATCAGATAACAATAATGTGAATGAGTTCCATGAGCTGGAGCGTGTAACGGCGTGGAACACCACGGTCATTCAATTTGGCATGGGCAAATCCGATCTGGCCGACCGGGATACCACACCTCCGGATATGAGCATGCTGGATACGAAGATTGATTCAATCAGCCTAGTGCACTCGCTTGATGGCGGTCCGTTGTTGTTCCCGCCGGTCTGGGATTCGTCTTCGCCGATTATTCCGGAAGATGCCCAGGTTACCTTGCAGTGGGATGCCGGAATACAGGCTGCGGATGTCTATAAAGTGCTGCGTGGGGTTCATAATGGAGGGCCGTATACGGAAATTGCCACGGTTTCGAATGGCATTTCCTATGTGGATACGACGGTTAAGAACATTTGGACCTACTTCTATGTTCTGCGTTCAGCTGTGGGAACCAACGAAAGTGCAAATTCGCTGCAGCAAAGTACCACGCCGGTACCAACCTCCACCTATCTGCAATTAGGTGGTCCGGGGGTAACCATGCATGCTAATGGTTCGGACAAGTGGGCCAAGCTCGATAATATAAGCGGCGGTGTTACCCTTAGTAACATCACCGTTAGGTCCGGTATCTTTATTGAAAGTGGTAATCCCGCCACATTGGAAGGAGAAGGAACGGCCGACAATACCGTGCGGGGTTATATCCAGTATACGGATGGTTCTTTCAATAATTTGCGGGTCAGAGGGAATACCGATCCTCAGTTTATTCAGTTCCAGATGAATAACTCTTCAGGAGGACTGACCAATTCAGCACTTCTGTTGTATGTGCAGACCGATGAAATGGATATTCCGGCGGCTACGTACAACCTGACAAATTCGACCTTCAGCTATACGTGTGTCATGAAGCAGCTCAACAGTGCGGATAACGCATCCACAAATCAGTTTGCGCGTGTTGCGGTGCGTCAAGGCGGAGTCTGGTATGCCAGTGAGCAGAATATTACGGGAAATAGCATTCCGTTGGAGATGGAAAACATGGGGCATTCATCCAATAACTGGGCAGTGCTCGATATCTCTCCAATTGATAGCATCTGGACGGTTATAGGTGAGACCTTCGGTCCCCAAGTATTAAGTGCGGTGGATGCGATTGGTGTATTTATCGAGAACAGTAAGGTACCCGAATTCTATTCGTTGAATATTTCAGCGCAAAATGTATCCGGCATTACCGAATACCAGTGGTGGGGTGCCGAAAACCTGTTGCTCGACGATGATATGAGTTCCGACCCCGATGGGGATAACGCTATTAATCTCTACGAGTTCGGTCTGAACGGTGATCCGAACGATGATCAGGATAGCGGTGTAGATCCTGAAACAGATGTGGTGAATATCGGTGGCACGAACTACTTCCAGTATGTTCACCTGCGTCGCAAAGGCGATAATCTGGGCATTGATTATTCGATCAAAGACTCCTGGAGTCTGCTTTACGAGCCGATAACCAACGACGCGACGATCGCAGAACAATATGTGGGCGATTACGACGTGGATTATGAAACCGTCACCAACCTCATTCCGGTTGTGGACGATGAAAAGTTCCTCCGTCTGGAGCTCGAAGAACTATAGATCCTGATTCAATAGGATCCACGAAAGCCCCGGTTCGCCGGGGTTTTTTGTGTCCGGTAGGGAAGGCTCTCCGAGCCGTCCGCCCATCCGCTGAGTCCGTCTCCGTCGAACGGCGCGCTGAGGACAACGAGCCCTACCCGTCGGGCCTGAATCAGGGGGAGATTCGGCTTTGCCAAATATTGCTTAAAAAAATGAAAAAAACATCAAATGTGTGTTGCCGGAAGGCATTTCCAATGTAAGCGAACAAGGATTTTTCTGAAAATGGAAGCTGGGTGAGAAAACAGGCTGTCTGGTCTCGTCTGTTCTGTTTGAAAGGGATGGCGCTGTCTGAAAAGGGGCTGTTTTCGCGATAATAAATAGATAAATGGTGAATAAATGAAAAAAACCGGCTTGTTACTATTGTTGGCATGGGTGTTTGTTGCGGTTTCGCATGCATCCATGGATATCTCATTCATCGGTTCCGGCGGGAATTCCGGGTCGAATGTAACCACAGATGTGCTTTCGATTAATACAGCGACGCCGGCTGGCTCTTCGCCGGGCAACCTGGATAATTCCGCAGTTGTTTCCGGTTCGACGACGGTGGGAACCACCTTTACGCTCACCATGGATGCCGGGTTCGAATTCCAGCACGATGGGACATGGACATGGGATTCCTCCGACTACACGGATGATGCTCCGGATCTGACGATGAACCGGGTGAATTATTCAGATACCGGACTTTCGCCGTCTGGCGACGGCAACTCTGGTTTTAACGACGGGGAAATTCTCTGGTTCACGGTGGGCGGCCTAGGTGGCAATTCGCTGGTTATTAATGAATATACCTTGAATGGAAAAAACCAGAATCGAGTGGATTTCTTCTATCAACAGGGTGCAGGTGCCATTACGAAAATCGACTCATCCGCCCCGCCTGGAGACAATGGACTGGAAACAACGATTGCCGGCGTTACATTGTCCGATGGAGATATATTCGGCTGGGCTGATAATAACGGCGCAACCGGTTCCCGCGGTCAGGTTTATGGCTTTGATTTTGATGTGATTCCGGAACCGGCAACACTCGGTATGATTGCTTCGATGGGCATTGGTATGCTTTGGGTTCGTCGCAGGTTCACAATCTAACTGAGCGTTTAACCAAAGTCGGAAAGGCCGCCCTGTGCGGCCTTTTTTGTTTCCAACGGTTGAAAGGTCGCTGGGAATATCCAAGCATTGGAATCGTCCATTTAGTACAATTCCATTAGCTGGAAGAAGAGGAATATGAATGAAGCGGCATAAATTCTTTATCATAGCGCTGACAATGGGCATCGCCGGGACAACCAGCGCCTACCAACTTACCGTGATGGGAAAGAAGCAACCGGAGCGTCCTAATATTATCTACATCATCTCCGATGACCAGGGATGGGGCGACGTCGCTTACTACGGACATCCCACACTCAAGACACCCGAGCTCGATGACATGGCCGCAGAGTCGCTGCGGTGCGATCGTTTCTATGCTGCGGCCTCGGTTTGCAGTCCGACCCGCGCTACCGTGCTGACCGGGCGCAGCAACTGGCGTATGAATATTACCTCGCCGCTCAATCCCGGTGAATCGGCCATACCACACAGCAACAAAACGCTTGCCGAATATCTCCAACCTCTCGGCTATTACACCGCGCATGTCGGCAAATGGCACATCGGCGGTTTCGACGCCGCGACTGCGGGAAGTTATTACCGTCCGCCGTGGGATGCCGGTTTTGATCATTGCCATTCAACCTATAACGTGGTGAACACCGGCGATCCTTATAACAACCTGCTTTCGCAGTACGACGCGGCTGTCGCCGCGAACGATACGAATGCCATTGCCGAGGCCGAGGCCACCTTGCGCAGCGATATGTACTGGCTCTACCCGCCGCCCCCGGGAAAAGAGAGCGAAGCCATTGGCGGTGCCTACAATATTTCATTTGAGGAAGCCCGGACCAACACGTTGCTGCGCAGCGGAAACGATGCAGCCACCACCGGCCAGAAAACCATCGACTTTATTCGCGCCGCCAAACAGCAGGACAAGCCGTTCTTTATCTACTGTTGTTTCCACAGTGTCCACACACCGCTATCGACCATTCCGGAATACGTCGATTTGTATTCCGGTATCGACAGTGAGTATCATAAATATTTTACCAGTATGACCGCGATGGATGATCAGATCGGCCGCATCCGCGATGAATTGCGGGCGCTCGGTATTGCCGACAACACGATTGTCGTGTTCTCCAGCGATAATGGACCCAACAAAAAAAGCGCGCCCAAGGTGTTTGTTCCGGGGCAGCAGGGCGGCCGGTTTTATTATACCCGCGTCGGATCTCCCGGTGGCTACCGCGGCTATAAGCGCGATGAACATGAAGGCGGGATCCGCGTGCCCGGCATCATCGAATGGCCATCGGTCATCACCACACCGCGCATCACCAAATATCCCGTGGTTACCTACGACTTTGTTCCGGCTATCCTCGAGCTGCTCGGCATTGCTCCCGAAATGCCCATGGATGGCGACGGCACCAAACTACTGAAACTCATCAGGAATGAAATTGCCGAGAATCCCGACGGCTCACTCGTCAACGCCGCCGATGAGCGCAAGCCAATGGGCTTCAAAGATTCCAAGGACGACGCCTGGATGACCCATACCCACAAGTTGGTACGCACCGACTGGGCGGACACTCCAGGTGGAGAAGATGTCTGGGAGCTGTACAACATGATCAGCGACGAATTCGAGGAGGTCGATATTTCCACGAATACCGCGTTGTTCAATTCCATGATTGCCGACTGGACCGCATGGGCTGCAGATGTTCAGAACGACATTGATGATCTATAATGTAGACGGAGCATACTGCTCCGTTGCAGAGGACTGGTTTACGTTCGGCGGTAAACGAGCAGGATGCTCCGTCTACTTTAATTAAGTCCGCAGCCTTATGAAGCGGTTGGTTCCGGTGGTGGGGATTTTGCTGCAAATGGGAATCCGTTCTTGCGGTCTGCGTCTTATGGGTAGAAGAGGAACCATTAATGATTAAATACCTATTTAGTTTATGCCTATTGTTTGGATGCCTGTCGCAGGCTTTTCCTGCGGATATCTATGTGGCCACAAATGGAAATCCCGGGGCCGCCGGATCATACGGAGATCCATTGGGTTCGATTCAGGATGCGGCCGATGCTGCGAATCCGGGGGATACGGTTTATATTCGCGGCGGAAAATATCACGAGGCCATTACGATCGACGGTCTGGTTGGAAATGCAACAAACCGTGTTGCTTTCCAAAATTACAGTAATGAAGAAGTCGTTGTTGCCGGAACGATCCCGGTCACGAACAGCTGGTCACAATGGAGCCAGAATTCGAATGTCTGGAAAACCACCGTGGCCGAGGATGTGTGGCAACTGTTTGTGGATGGCAAGGCCATGACCGGTGCGCGCTGGCCGAATGTGCAGAAGGACTGGATGGAACCGGACACCGGCGACGGACACAATCCGACCCCGTTCAGCTATTGGGATCAGGAAACCACCTGGGCGAAGATCACCGATAGTTCATCGTGGGGACATATGGTTAACGATGACCTGAAATTCGATCTCAGTGGGCAGAACAAAAGTTATGAAGGCGGCATTTTTGTGGGCTTCCGCTGCCTCGCGACCGGCAACGACATTTTCAACGCGCTCATCACCAATCACGTAGCGGGCACCGCGGATTTGTATCATGCAAAAGAACAGTACGGAGAATCCCCGAACGAGTCGCAGCCGGCGAGCGGAGCGCGCTACTTTATCGAGGGCCACATCAACTGTCTCGATGCACCGGGCGAATGGTTTTATGACAAGGATACGGGGGAAGTTTATGTGTGGTTCCGCGACAGCGGGTCTCCGGCAGGCCGTTATATCGAAGCCAAAAACCAGAACTTTGTGCTGACGGTCAAAAACAGCGAATTCATCGACTTCAAAGGCATCACGTTGCTTGGGGCTGCATTCAAGTTGGACGAGACCTACGAGACGTCATTCGAGGACTGCAATTTTCTCTACAGCTCCTACCTCAAAAAAATGCTGGGCGTCTACAAGGGCGGCGGTGTGCAGGACGGCTATTCCGCCCCGTTCAACCACACGGTGGGATCGCGCGATCCCGCCAACCTGACCTGGCGCAACTGCGAGTTTTTCGGCAGCGAGGGCATCAGCCTCTACATTCGTACTACCGGCGGCCATTTGGTGGAAAATTGCTGGTTCCATAACGCCCAGTTCGGGCGTTCGCTCTTCGGCGCGGTGTCCGACAAAAAAGGATCGGGAACCACCTTGCGCCGCAATACGTTCCATACGCTGGGCGTGGCCAACGCCACCAAGAACGGGCCGCACGGACTACTGGAATACAACCTAGCCTACAACTTTATGTTCCACGGCGACTTTTCCGTCTACCAAATCCCGATGCCCACCCAGCCGACCACCACCGTGCGCTACAACTGGGCGCTCAATGGCGCCGGGCGCAACGGCATCCGTTTTGATGGCGACTATGCCAATACCAACTGCATGGTGCATCACACGGTGTCCATGAATAACAACCGCGGGTTCCGCATTAAGGGTGACCAGCACCGTGTCTACAACATTACCGCACTCGGCAACGGCCCCAAAAGCGATATCAACCTCGCCCTCGAAAAATTTTACGGATACGTGCACCCCGACCATAAAGACGACGATCCGCTCGACCTGCAATATGTCACCAACAGCCCGCTGCCCGGATGGCCGGCGGCTCCAGGCCGGCGCGGCGATCTGCCTTATCACGGCAACGAAAACTCCATTGTCCGAAACATTGCCGGCGACGTGATCGACAACTGGCCGCTGCAGCCGAGCGATGCCGTTGGGATCTGGCATGGCAATGTTCAGGGTAAAACCCTGTTCGACGAGCTGCGAGATCCCGCTAACTGGGATTTCCGACCGAAGGCCGGCTCGGATCTCGAAGATGCGGGAACCAACGTAACCGGCTTTACCGAAGGCTATGCCGGAGCAGCACCGGACCTCGGCGCCTACGAATCGGGCTGCACCAACTATTGGCTGCCCGGTCGCATCTTCGAACAGGCCTCCGTGCCGATCCCGCTAGACGGTACGCTCAATGCCCGCCCCGATGCCGACCTGATCTGGCAACGGGGTATGGATGCGCTTTCGCACAATGTTTATCTCGGAACCGCCTCCAACAGCCTTACATTCCGGATTAACCAGATGAATAACATCTTCGACGCCGGGGCGCTTCAGACCAATCAGACCTATTACTGGCGTATTGATACAGTGAAAAGCGGTGCCACAGTGACCGGGGAAGTTTGGAGCTTTACGGTTGCCGATCCATCGAATCCGACCAACATCAACTATTCACCCTATTTTACATCGGTCACCTTCGGCACCCCTGCGGGCATCGTCGATGTGCCCTATGCCGATAGCATCGCCGGGCAGGCCGCCGATCCCGATGGCGATCCCATAACCTATACGAAAATTGCGGGGCCTGACTGGTTGAATATTGAAACCAACGGCGTGCTCTCCGGTACACCGGGTACGACTAATACCGGAGTAAACACCTGGACGGTGCAGGTCTCCGACGGTAACGGCGGAACCGATACGGGCTTCCTTTCCATCTCCGTCATCAAGCGACTGATCCTCGTCTTCGAGGTGACCGACGATGCGTTTGTGCAGGATTCCAACCCAACCAACAACTATGGGGATAGTGTCGATATCAAATTGCGCACGCCCGAACCCGGTTCCTCCAACGTATCCACCCGCATCGGTTACATGAAGTTCGAAGTTGCTGTCCCGACTCCGCTCGTCTCCGCTACGCTTTGGATGTATAATCCCGGCACGCTGAACGGGGGACTGTACCTCTATGAAGTCGAAGACCATTCGTGGAGCGAGGGCACCATTACCTGGAGCAACCGCCCCGCCATGGGCACCAACGAACTGGCCAATGGATATGTTGCCGGTGGTTGGAAGGGGTTGGATCTCAGCCACCACGTGACCAATAGCGGAACCTATTCGTTTGGATTAGTGCGCGGCCCCAAGGATTCCCAGCGCCAGGTGAAAAGCAAGGAAAACGAAACGCCCGCCTATCTTTATCTGGAGATGGAGGCTGTTCCGGAAAACTCCTATCTCGAATGGGTGTCCGGCTCGGTATCTAATGCCCTCGACTGGGGCATGTATGACGATCCGAACAGCAATGGCCTGAACAATCTGCTGGAATACAGCATAGGTGAAGAGCCGGACCAGCGGTATCAGGGAGAAGTCTATCTCTACACCTACCGAAGTCGAACCGATGCCGCGGAGCGAGGCATCACGTATGAGCTGGAATTGTGCGACAACTTGATCTCCAATAACTGGAGCACCAACGGGTACAGCGTCGTTGCAACAGAACCGGTCAACTCCGACTTTGAGGTTGTCACCAATGCCATACCGACGGCTGGAAAAACCAGTCAGTATATCCGTTTAAATGTTGAGTTGAGTGAATAGATGAAAAGACGTGATTTTCTGGGTTCTGCAGTCATTGCTGCCAGTGTGGTTAATGCCAAAACAGCAAACCGGCCAAATATTGTTTTTCTGCTGGCGGATGATATGCGGTTCGATGCCGCAGGATTCATGGGTAACAAAGATGTCAAGACGCCCAACCTTGATCGGCTAGCCGAACGGGGTGTGGTTTTTGATCGTTCCTACGACACGACGGCCATCTGTATGGCCAGCCGCGCACAGTTGATGACGGGCATGCTGGAATTCAGTACAGGCTGCAATTTTGAGCATGGGCACATGAGTTATCCGATCTGGGGGAAATCCTATCCGGTGCTCCTTCGCAAAAACGGCTACTTTACAGGGTTTGCCGGCAAGTTTGGTTTTGATGTGGAACCGCAGGGTAAAGCGAAAGGGGCCAATGTGGTTCGTCCCTGTTTTGACTGGTGGGGCGGCTGGATGGGGCAGGGAAGCTATGAGGTGAGTGCAAATAAAGATGCGGTCGCCTGGCACGAAAAGTATCCCGGTGAAAAGGAGCACACCACCTATGCACTGGGTATGCTCGGTCAGGATTTTGTCAAGGAGGCCAGTTCGTCCGGAAAGCCGTTCTGCCTCTCGATCAGCTTCAAAGCGCCCCATACGCCCTATGCCACCGATCCGCGTTATGACAGCGTCTACGAGGGTGCATCCTTCACCAAACCGGAAAACTTTGGCCCGTCTGCTGCGGAGCACCTGCCGAAGCAGCCATTCGCGGGGCGTCCCCCGACTAAAGGCAAAGGATGGGTAAAAGATTTTGATGGCACGTCTCGGCAATACCACCAGATGGTCCATGGAATGGATCAGGCCGTGGGCATGGTGCTCGATGAACTCGAAAAGCAGGGCGTAGCCGATAATACGGTGGTGATTTTTACTTCGGACAATGGATACTTCAACGGGTCGAAAGGCTTCGCCGGGAAAATCTATGCCTACGAAGAAGCGTCGCGTGCGCCGCTTGTAATATTCGATCCCCGTCATCCGACCGCTGGAAAGAAGCTGCGGATCGATCAGCTGACAGGAAACATTGATATGGCACCAACGATTCTCGATCTTGCCGGTGTCAAGGTGCCGTCCGGTATGCAGGGCAAGAGCGTGCTGCCGATGCTTGGCAACCCGCGGCACGTCAATCACGAGACTCTTCCGCTTATCAATGTATGGGGGGCGCGACCGGCGCACTCACTGGCGGTGGTTTCCCGGGAGTGGAAATATATTAACTGGTTCTACGGCGCAGATGGTTACACTCCGACCGAAGAACTCTACTCCATGAAGAACGACTGCCTCGAAAACCACAATGCCGCTTCCAACCCTGAGCAGCGCCGAATGCTGGATGCCATGCGTAAGCAATACGATTCGTGGCTGGGCGTCTGGGAGAAGGAGGGAGTTCCGAACAACGGATACCGGAAATACATCAAGTTAGCCGACCGGAACTTTGACTGGTCAACTGCCGGCAAAGATCTCCTGAATAGTATGGGTCCCATTGATGAAGCCGCAAGGAATGGTGCCGGCAAAGTTAAGAACGATAAGAAAGCACAGAAAAAGGAACGTAAGCAGAAACAATCTGCTTCCTGACCTTTTTGGGGTAAAACCGTCATTTTTTTGGCCAGTAGCGGTATTTATTTAAAAGAGTGCATTCTGTGGGGATCAAATGAGCGGCACACCTAAAAAACGATATTTTGCAAAACATGCCAAGTCGAGCGCTATGCTGGTCAGTGTGGTGGTTCATTTGATTCTGATCGCGGTCGCGGTTTCCTTTGTTGCCGTTACGGTGATCAATAAGGACGACCAGCATTTCGAGTCGAAAAAGGTCAAGCGACCAAAAGTGCCGCTCAAGAAGCTTCAGGTTCCCGTTGATATTAAGAAAAAACGGGTGCAGAAACCGAAGCTCCGCAAGCGTATTGTGGTTCAGCCCAAACTGAATCAGGCAATGCCGGACATGAAGATGCCGGAAATCACCGGGGTTAAAGGCGGCGTTGGATCGGCGGGCGATGGAATAGGCGGGGGCGGAAGCCTTGGTTTCACGATGCCGGAAATCAATATTTTCGGTCTGAAGAGCCGCGGAGAAAAGGTCTTTCTGATCCTCGACTGTGGCCCTACCATGATGGCCGATGCGCGCGGGGGTATACCGGCCTTCAATATTATCAAAAACGAACTGCTTACGATTGTCGGCAAGCTGCCGTCGACGACCCTCTTTAATATTTCCGTCTACAGTAAAAGCAGCACCTATGTCCTTTCCCCGAAAATGATCTCGGCCACTCCGGACAATGTGGCGAAGGCCGAAAGGTGGCTTTCGCCCCTGAACGAGTTTAAGGCGGGAATGGGCAACCGGGAATATGGGCCGGGAACCCTCGGGCCCGGAGGAGGAAGTAACACGAAGGCCGATGTAACCGAACCGCCGCTGCGCAGTGCCAGCTACTGGCTCCGATCCGCCCTGATCGCAATGCAGCAACAGGCCGATGCCGTTTATGTACTTACGGAAGGCTGGGGGGCATTGCATCATGTGGAGGAGGTTTTTGAAGGTAAAACCTGGTCGGAGGACAAACGGCGGAAATTTAACGAAGCCGTTGCCAAAGCAAAGCGCATGTTCGCGGAGGAAAATCAGCAGCGGCGCGAGAAAGGGCTGCCTCCCAAGGTGCTGGGCAGTACGCGTGCCATCGTTAATACCTATGTGCCCGGAACCAAGTTCCCGCCTGGTAATAAGAAGAGGCATCATTATGGCTCCGGCGAGATCGAAGAAGGAATGAAAGCGGTTCGCCAAACACACGCCACGAAGGGAGGACATGCAATCCGTAGCGGGGTAATTAAGAAAAAGGACAAGTTTTCCTTCAACGTCATCCACTTCACAACCAAGGCCAACAATGAACCCATCGGAAAATTCAAGACGCTGACCGATGATTTGGATGGGGACTACCTGCGTATTGAAGGGCTCGACGCCATTCGGTTCAAAGCATCCTATACGCCTGAAGCGGTCGCGGAAGCTCCTGCCGACGAGCCCGCGCCTGTCCCGGCGCAAAACACCGCCTCGGAAAACATGGCCCCTGATGCAATCGTGGGTAAGTGGGGCTACGGAAAGAAGAAGATTTCGTATGAGTTTGCGGCCGACGGCACCTGTATTCAGCGCAACCGGAAAGGCCAGCAAAACTGGTCGGCTTCGTATTCAATGGTTTCGGCAACCTCCGCCAACGTAGAAAAGGATGGCGGAAAACGCTTCGAACTCCTCGGCGTTGGATCGCTTAAAACCCACGATGGGCAGATTTTAAAGCGGCTTTAAAAAGTAAGAACGGTTCACTGAACTAATGCTGACTTAAGCACGGTATGCTCTGCGCGGAGCAGGCTGTGCGATACAGCTCGTACCGCAGGCGTCTCGCCTGCCCCGTTGCACTGGTAATTTCAAGGGGAAACCTTAAGTCAGCGCCATTAGTTCACCGAGCCGTCCACATTTCGGCAAACGTAAACCTTAATCCGTCTCGTCGTAGACCTTATAGTCGGCGTGGTTATAGAGGTGCTTTTCTTTGATGTTGAATTTCCTGACCTCTGTCTCGATCCACTTCTTACCGTCTTTTGAAGCCCAGAACGGATGCTCTTTTGGGAGATGAGGCGGCAGGCTGTCGATCACATCGAATAGCTTCTTCTTCGTGGCAGCGTGTTCAGGATCTTTGTCGGCGCGAACATAGTTTTCGCGAAAGCGGCCGTCGGCGCAATAGTAGAAGCGACCGTTCGGTTTGTCATAAAACGGTGCCCGTGCTTCGAGCAGGTGGTGCTTGGTGCGTAATACCTGAACGGGGCCGGTATAACCATAGATCCAGTCGCGGTGTGTTTTGCTCTTGCCGGTCAGGAAGGGGAGCTGGCTTTTGCCGTCAAATTTTACATCCGTTTTTATTCCACCCATTTGAAGCAGGGTCGGGGCGATGTCGGAAAAGTCGGTCAGTTCGGGGGTGAGGCCGATTTTCTTAATGCCGGGACCGCAGACGACATAGGGTACGTGCACGCCGCGTTCGACGCCGCGATCCTTGGCGGTTGATGCGGTGCCGTTATCGGCGCAGAAAATAAAATAGGTGTTGTCGTAGATGCCAAGCTGCTTGGTTTTTACGACCAGCTTACCGATCAGCTTGTCCATATACTCGATCAGGTTGGCAAACCGCTCGGCCTGCGCTGTTTCATACGTTGCAATCGCCTTGGCTTTTTCCTCCCGGCTCATTCCTTTGACATCGGGCTTTTTCAGCTCGATATCCATCGGGGCGCCATCATCCGGCGTGGTGGAATAGGGGCCGTGGGGGATCGCAGTCGGCCAATAGGCGACAAACGGATTTCCGGCTTTCGCATTGCGCTCCATGAAATCCATCAGGAAATCGCACCGCTGGTCGGGGCCAAAGTCGTTTTTTGTGACATCCACATAGTCGCCGTTCTGGATCATGGAAGAATACCAATAGCGCTCGTCAGCCAACTTAATGTTTTCGCGTCGGCCGTCGGCGATCACATCAATGCCGAAATGATCCTTAATCTTGGACGGTCCGTAATACATGCAGTATTCATCGAATCCGACGATTTCCTCCCATGGTTCGCTGGAGACATGCCATTTGCCGGCCACGGCGGTTTTATAACCACCCTCCTGCATCAGCTTGGCCCAGCTCGGGAATTTTTCAAACAGGTTGCGTTTGGATCCGTCGAGCCAGATGTTATTGCGGTAAGCGCCTGAGTGGTTGGCGTAGACGCCCGTCATCAACAGTGCACGCGACGGGCCGCAGATAGCCGGGGCAAAGCAGGTGTTGAACTGCACGCCCTCCTTGGCAATGCGGTCGATGTTCGGAGTTTGGGCCGTGCCGGACTGGCCGTAACACGAAAACATATCGGCGCTCACATCGTCGGCCAGGATCAGGACAATATTCGGTTTAGCGGCAAATACGACACTGGTGATGCCGATCAGGGTAATGATTATATACAATGGTTTCTTCATAGTTTTAGGCCTGTGTTTTCTTTTGTTTCTTTTCTTTTTTCTTCGATTTTTTCTTTCCACCCTCTGCGCCCTCTGCGGGGGGCGGTGCTCCGGAGACCACACCGGAACCGCCGGGTAGTTGGTTTGAGGCAAGTTTGATGGATTTCATTTCATCGACCAGTTTCTGCTCCATCATTTCCCGAACCTCGGCATATTCCGGATCGTCGAATACGCTGACCATTTCGTGCGGATCCTTGCGCAGGTCGAACAGATCTGAGCCGATGACGTCCGATCCTTTCTTTCCAACATAATGGAGCAGCTTGTAGTCCTTCGTTCGAACGCCGTAGTGCTTCGGGGTGGAGGAACTGTAGAAATAATAAATCGTCGCATCGCGCTTCCACGAGGCTTTGTCGCCCTGCAGCAGTTTGCGGAAACTGTAGCCGGACATTTCCGTGGGGATCGGAAGACCTGCGTAATCGATCATACTCTCCGCAAAATCGACGTTGTTGACCACTTCATTCACGATTGTGCCGGGCTTGATCTCTTTCGGGTAGCGGATAATCAACGGCATGCGCATGGCTTCGTCGAGGCCCAGGCGTTTGTCGAAGAAACCGTGTTCGCCCATATAGAATCCCTGATCGCCGGTGTAGATGATCACTGTATTGTCCAGCTCACCAATCTTTTTGAGATGGTCGATGAGTTTGCCGACGTTTTCATCGACGGCCGCGATGCAGCGCAGATAGTCCTTGGCCAGATCCTGGTAGGCCGCAGAACGGATTTCCTTTGGATCATTCAGTTGGGTATAATCTTTATTGCCGTTCGGATTTCCGCCTTTACCTTTTTTACCCTTTTGCTGCCAGAGCGACATGCTCATGCTCAGGTCGTCAGGGTTATGGATTTTTGCGCGGTTTTTGGCCACGCCGTCGGTGAACCGGTTTTTATAATCGTCATGCAGCGTCGGCGGCTCGGGGAGCGTCACGCCGCTGAACAGATCTTTGTGCCGTTCGGCATATTGCCAGGGACCGTGTGCCGCCTTGAAGTGGCACATGGCAAAGAACGGCCGCGACGGATCGCGCTTGTCGATAAACTTGATAGTTTCGTCCGCGGCAACATCCACGGCATATCCTTTGAAGTTGCGTTTGCCTTCCGGCGCCCCGTAACCCGGATTGAAGTAGGAGCCTTGGGAGAGCGATACCGCGTAGTCATCAAAGCCGAGCAGGTTGTTGCCGTGTACGTGCCATTTGCCGTAGACGCAGGTTTGGTAGCCGCCGTTTTGCAGCACCTTCGGCAGGGAAGGGAAATTTTCAACGTTCAGGTGTTCGCGCAGGGTATAGACTCCGTGTTCGTGGCTGTACTGTCCCGTAATGATCGTCGAGCGGCTCGGTGCGCAGAGTGAGTTGATGGCGAAACAGTTCTTGAACAGTGCGCCGTCCTTTGCCATCTGATCGAGGCGCGGGGTGGGGCAGAATTCTTTAATGAAGCTGTCGTAGCAACCGATGGTATTGGCATCGTGGTCGTCCGACATGATGAACAGAATGTTGGGTTGTTTGGCCTGCGTGCCGCTGCAAACCACGCATGCAATCAGAGCCCATGCAATAAAGTAATATTGTTTCATGATAATTTCCTTAATCCCTGTCCAGCGCTTCGTCGTAGAACTGGAAGTCCTTGTGATTATGCAAATGCTTGTTGGCCGCACGCGGATCCTTCCATCGTTTCAGCCAGTCGGCCGCCTTCCTGTCCTGGAAATAGGGGTGCTCGTTGGTGAGGATGGGATACTTGGCCAATGTCTTCTCAAAGTAGGCCCGCTGCCTGGCATGTTCCGGATCTTTGTCGACGCGTTTGTAGCCCTTGCCGAAGCGGTGGTCGCCGCAATAATAGAACCGGCCGTCCGGCACATCGAGGATCGGGTTGACCACCTCGAGCATATGCGTCTTGGTGCGCATCAGCTGGGTCGTCCCGGTGCAGGCGAAGATATAGTCGCGGTGCTTGTTGGCTTTGCCCGACAGGAAAGGCTTCAGGCTCTTTCCATCCACCTCGTACCCTTCCGGCAATTTGCCGCCGGCATAGTCTACCAGCGTCGGGAGAATATCGGAAAGGTCGGTCAGCTCGTCGGTTGTGCCGCGCCGCTTGACGCCGGCGCCCTTAGCCACAAACAGCACATGGCACCCGCGTTCAACGCCGCGCGACTTGGCAATGCTCGCTGTGCCGTTGTCCGAACAGAGGATAAAGATCGTGTTGTCGGCAATGCCCAGCTGCCGGACCTTTTTCTCCAGTTTGCCGACAAGGATGTCGATGTAGTCGTTAAGGGCACGGAAGCGGTTGCGGTCGTCCTTCTTGTCTTTTTCCATCTTGCCCGGTTCGCCGTAGATCGGGCAGGTGGGCGATCCCTGCCGCGTTCCGTGCGGCGCGACGCATGGCCAATAGGCCAGGAACGGCTTGCCGGCCTTCACGTTGCGCTCCATGAAGTCGTTCAGGAATTCCACCGAGATGTCTGGACCAAAGTCACCCTTGTTCGGGGGACGGTATTTGTCATTGATGACAAAGCAGGGATCCCAGTAACGCGACGGCGTTTTTTCGTCCTCCCATAGACCGGTGTGTTTTGGCTTGTCCGGCAGTTGATCGAGTTCCTTTTGACCTTCCCACAGGCAATATTCATCGAAACCGACCACGTGGTGATGCGGTGCCTCGGCGGATCCAATATGCCACTTGCCGGCCACGGCGGTGGCGTAGCCCTCGTGCTGCATCAGCTTGCCGAAGCTGTGGTGGTGTTCAAACAGGTTGTTGGTGCCGTCCTCCTGGGGTACGGCAAACCCGTTGTACCAGAAACCGGTCGTCGAGGCGTAGCGGCCGGTCATGATCAGCGCGCGCGACGGGCAGCAGACCGACGACGCCCATGCCGTGCGGAACATAACGCCCTCCTTTGCCCAGCGGTCAATATTCGGGGTTTTTGCCTCCTTGTTGCCGTAGCACCCGTACATTTCGGGGCTGACGTCGTCGAGCATGATCAATACAATATTGGGTTTATTGGTCTTGGCTGCCCGTGCAGCCGACAGGGCGGCAGCGGTCGTCAGCAGGGCAGTGGATCTAAGTAAGCTTCTTCTATTCATAATGGTTCCGGTTATTTCTTAAATACAGATACATAATAGGCAGAGGTCTTTTTGCCTTTGCTATCCATGAAAATTGCATCCATTTCGACCGGGCCGGCGATGAGGTCAACGGTAAAGGTCACTTTACCGGATTCCATATCGACCTGTTTTTCCTCGCGGATTGTTCCTATGTTCAGCTCGGCTTTTTTATATTCAACCGCGCCGCCTTTTGGAGGCGTATCGCTGAATTTCAAGCCGGATTCCTCAGGAAAACGGCGCAGGGAGATTTCGTAGGTTCCGGCCTGGGCCACCTCCAGCTTCCATAGACCGTGGTAGGCATCGCCCTTCTTGACGGCTTTCTGGTTCCAGACGGTTTTCCCCTTTTGCTTCTGTTTCCCAACCTTAGGAAAGGCGTGCAGATCCATGCAGAAGAGCTTGGCCGGATTCGCCCTCGGATCGCCTACCACGCTGCGCGATTCCCTTTCGAATCCCTTCTTCATTTCTGCATGCCAGTTTTCGTAGCCGCCGCGCAGGCGTTCCACGATTTCCGGATTCCCTTTCGCAACATTATTTTCCTGTCCGGGATCATCGGCAATATTGAAAAGCTCGGAACCTTTGACCAGGCGCCAGTCGCCCTGCATGACGCAGGAGGAGGCAAAAAGCTCCGACCGATTGCCCACTTTGCCTTCCGTCACGAGAACGCGATCGAGCTTGGTCTTCGGGTTCTTCAGCAATGGCAGGAGGCTGGTTCCGTCGGACTCGACGTTCGATTTCAGGCCGCAGGCCTCCACGAACGTGGGGAGCAGGTCGATATGCGCCGTCACCGGCTCGATGTCCGCGCCTTTCGGCAGGCCGCCGGCCGGCCAATAGACGAAGCAGGGGACGCGGTGGCCTCCGTCATAGTCGGAACCTTTCTTGCCGCGCATGCCGCCGTTGAAGGTATCGTAGGCGTTCTTCTTGTCGCACGCCGATCCGTTGTCGGTCATGAAGACGAGGATGGTGTTTTCGGCGAGTCCGTTTTCCTTGAGAAAGGCGCGGAGTCGGCCGACGTTCCAGTCGAGGTTGCTGACCATGCCGTAGAAGGTTTGGATTTCTTTAGACTGTCCCTCGTACATCGCGAGGTATTCGTCCGGCGCGCCGATGGGCGAATGCACGGCGGTGCAGGAGATATAGGTGAAAAACGGCTGATTCTTATTGCGGCCGATAAAGTCGATCGCGGCATCGAACTGGGTATCGGTGCAGAAACCCTCGGACTGATTCCATGTTTTTCCGTTCCAATAGTGCATATCGAACAGGCTGTTTTCCCAGTAGTCCGCCACCTGACCGGGGCTGCCGCCACCAATGCGGTAGACTTCGTGGAAGCCGCGGTCTTCGGGACGGTAGGGGAACGAGTCGCCAATGTGCCATTTCCCGATCATCTGGGTTTTATATCCGTTATCGGCAAAAACCTGCGGCATCATGGTTTCATCCGGGTAGACCATGTCGCGTCCGCCCAGCGTGTGCCAAACGCCCACATGGGTGGAGTATTTACCGGTCATCACAGCGGCGCGCGACGGCGAGCAGACATTGTTGACGTGGAAATTCACCAGCCGGACGCCTTCGTCGTGCAGCCGATCCAGCTCAGGTGTTTGGATCAGATCGTTGCCATGGGCGCCGATTTCGCCGTACCCCTGGTCGTCCGTTAGAATCAAAACCACGTTGGGACGCGGTGCAGCCCAAACCGTGGTGGCCAGCAGAGCCAACCCCATTATTTTTAAACTCGGTTTTTCCATTACATCCCCGGTTAAGGTGTTAGTGATTTCCTTATATCGTACAGGACGAAACGGGAATCGTCGTTTGTTCATCTGAACTTGTTTTTCTGTATTTTATTTCAATGCGGTCTGTATGTTTATAGGAGGGAATCGTTCCGGCTTGCTTGCGTCTTATTCATATGAAAATGAGGGAAAAAGATTTTGTTTAATCTTGGAGTGAAGTTTTCGGCCGTTATGCTTCTTGCAGGTTTCGGGCTTTCGGAAGGTTTTGGAGCCGTGCAGAACGGTGGATTGTTCAACTATACGGTTCCGGGAACGTACAAGCTGGTCACGCTGGGCAACCGGACAGGAACGAATGTGCTGTCGGGAGAGGCGGTCACATTCGGCTCCTATCCCGTCACGGTGACCGATCCGAAAACCAGTCAGATACACAATGCCGGGGATCCGATTGTTTTCCAGGAGAAATGGTCGGGGAACATCAGTTACGGGATTGACCTCGATACCACGACCTACACCATCTATGTGCCGCCGGGGTACGAACACAGCGAACCCTACGGTATCGTGCTCTTCTACTCGTCCAATGGCGGTGCGAGTCCGGAATCAAAATTGGTGCCGGTGCTGGACGAGCGTAAGCTGATCCATATTTCCGCGAACGGGAACGGGAACGGAACCGCGACATCCACGCGCATCGGCCGGGGGCTGATGGGGTTCCTGCGGGCGATGGAGCTGTTCAATATCGACACCAACCGTATTTACATCACCGGCAACTCCGGCGGGTCTCGTGCCGGGCATGCCTTGACGTTTTACCATCCCGAACTGTTCCGCGGCATCTTCGGCAGTGTGGGATCGGGCTACCCTGAATATTTGCCCAACTGCTACGAGAAGAAATCGAACGACAGCCACTACGAAACCACCTATATCGGCCACTGGAATACATCCGCACTCCGTTTCTATCCGCGGGAGCTCGGCCTGCGTTATCTCTGCTACACAGGGTACAACGATTGGCGCGAGGGCGACAACATGAATGTCTATCACTTCGGCCTTGAACGAAACGGGTTCATCAACCGGCTCTACAGCGAAGAGGGCGGTCATAACTCAAGCAACCGCAGCACGGAGGGGTATGAGTCGGCCATCGATTTTCTTGAGCATCCGCGCATTGAACTGGATGCTGCCACGGCTGATCTGAGCGCGCCGGGGGCGACGGCCATACCAGCGGGCCAGACATTAACGCTCACTCCTTCAGCAGCGGCGGTAGCGGCGTCCCAGACCACGAACACCTTCAACTGGAATAATTCCTACGGCGCGGAAATTCGCCTTGAGTATAAACCGATCACGAATTCGAGCGGGGTATTGAATCAGCAAACGGATATTGGTCTCTGGAGCAAGCCGTTCAGTCCAGCCGATGCACTGCCGACCGGGGACTATTCCGCGACCGACCGTGCCGGACTGATTCTGACGCTCTCCCACGAGGGAAGCTCGGAAACCTTCAGGCTCCGCTTTTTACAGCCGAGGCATGCGGTTCCGGCGATGCGTGACGTCACGGTCTGCACCGGCAGTTTTACGGACTGGCCCGATGCGTCCGCCCTCTGGGACAGCGGCGGATGGAACAGCTCGGTCAACGAATCGATCAATACCGCCAGCCTCGATGTTCGGATAAGCGCCTGGCTGGATCAGGTTGATTTTGTCTTCGGCAAACACCTGGTTTTAGATAACGACAACAATCTGGACTATGTGGACCGGCTCGACGATGAGCGCACCATACGCCTGCGCTTCAACGCCGACGACCATAAGAACGGGACGAATGATGTGGTCCACACGCCGATGCTCTCCACACCCGATTGGATCCTGCCCAATCAATGTGTCCTCACCTTCGCTTCGGCCGGGTCGGACGGCGGAGTTGATCCCGGCGTGGCCTCCATTCAAAACATCGCCCTGATCCATTCGGGGGAGGAGGAAAATACCGGTATCCCTTTTGTGGGAGCCGATCCGATCGTGCGCGGTCCCATCAATGCCACGGCTCCCTTCAATAGTTCTATTACGAACGATGTGTTCGACCCGGACGACGAGCCGCTCATATTTGAAAAAACCGGCGGTCCCGCCTGGCTTGTCGTCGAGACCAACGGTCTGGTTCACGGCACTCCCGCATACACCGATGGCGGTACCAATGAATTTACGATCTGCGCAACAGATCCGGGAGGCCTTTTTGTGGAGGCCCGGTTGGAAATCGATGTGCTGCCCCATTACATCGAGCCGATTGAGTTGTCGGCCTCGGCAGGCGAAGCATTTTCCGATGATCTTTCAACGTATACCGGCGGAGCGTTCGACTATGCCTTGCTTGGCGGGCTATCGTGGCTGACGGTCGGTACTTCAGGCCTGATTTCCGGTACGCCGCCGGAAGATGCTGTGGGCGGTAACCGTTTCGATATTCTTCTCTCTTCGGGGGGGACGGTGCAGCACGTACTGGCAGTAACCATTTCGGTGGCTCTGGACGGTGTGCTGATGGTGGATACCCATCTTGACGATGATGATACCGTGGCCGCCCAGGCCGAACTGGATGGCGCCGGCGGCATGCCGGGCGCTCTGGGGGTGCTGCACGATGCGGACGGATTTTCGCTGCGCGAAGCCATTTGGGTCGCTGACGCCGTGGAGGGTCCGGATGATATCCGCTTCGATAAACAGGCAAGCACCTGGCAGAGCGATACCATTCTGCTTTCCACGCAGTTGCTGATCTCCTCCAGCGTGGAAATTGATGGCGGGAATGGGGTGTCACTCGATGCCGGGGCTCAGAATTTCCGGGTGTTGGAAGTCGATGGCGGGGCTGCGGGGGCAGATCTCAATGTGGTGCTCGAAAACCTCGTTTTGAAAAACGGGCGCATCGACAAGTTTACGGGGCGCGTCGATGGCGCCGGGATCTACAATAAGGAACATCTGACATTGGTTGAATGCGTGGTGCGCGGCAATGCCACCACGGGAGGAAACGGCAACTGGGCGTATGGAATGGGGATCAACAACGAGGGCGGGACATTGCACTTGGAGCGAAGCCGGGTGATCGGTAACTTCGGTGATTTCAACCGTTCGGTCGGCGGAGGCATCTATGCCAGCGATGGGGGCATGGTACGTCTTGTCGATTCCGTTGTGGCCGACAACTATACGATCGGCGGAACCCGGAGCGACAAACCCGGGGTGTGGATTGAGGGCAGTTCGAGCCTGATGCTGCTGAATTCCAGCATTACCGGCAATTCAGCCTACGAAGCGTCGGATGCCCCGGGGCTGTTTTTATCGGAATCGGCATCCGCAATCCTCATCAGTTCGGTGGTTGCCGGAAACCGGATCGGTGTCGGTACGGCTAATGCGCAGGATTTGACCGGGTCAGCGACGCTTTACCATTGCCTCGTCTCGGACGATTTGGTTTTCGGTTCCGGCCTGGTCGATGGCGGGGGGAATTTGACGGGCGCGGCCTATGCGTCCGAGGTGTTTAACGGATCGGCCGAGAACAGTGGAACGGATGCCGGGGCGGTCGTCTACACGGATGGTTCCGATTACTTCAATCACGATGGATCGGGCACTTATTCACGCGTGACCTCCGCGAAGGACGTGTTGGGCGAGGAGCGCGAGCAAAATCTGAATATTGATATCGGTGCCTACGAGGCGGATGGCGATTCGGATGATGACGGTATGCCCAATTATTGGGAGCAACGTCATGGTCTTTCCATCCACGATCCGCTGGATGCAACGGGCAACGCAGACGGCGATGGCCTCAGCAACGTGGAGGAATACCTTGCCGATACCAATCCAACCAACGCAAGCTCCAGTCTGCTGATTTCCGATATGACGCACTCGAATGGAGCGTTTCAGGTCAAATGGTGTGGTGGAAGGGATGCCACGCAGTATTTCGAGCGAGCCACAAGCCTGGCGTCGAATGATTGGACGGTGTTTCATACCTTCATTCCTCCGACCGTAGTGACGAATTCATGGAGTGCAACCAATGCGCTTCCATCACTGCAGGGTTTTTTTCGGATACGTGCTGGACGTTAGGGTTAAAACAATCGTCAAGAGTATTACAGATGTGGCGTTTAATGGTTATGCGATCAAACTCAGCAAAAGGATCCATTCATAATGAAAATTAGCAAACTCTGTATATCCATCCTGTCATTATCCATATGTCTCTGCGCAACTGCCCGTCAGAAAAATATCATTCTGGTGATGGCGGACGATGTCAGTCCGGACCTGTTTTCGTGCTATGCACCGCTGACCTATACGGTCGAGGCCGGAACCAGTCTAGTGTTCACGAACTGGAGCACCGCAGATATCGACTTTGTGAGCGACTCAGCAACGGTCGATGACTACAAGTCCGTCACCAACCGCACGGATACGGATGAATCTGCCGAGTTCATCCGCCTGCAGGTAGAGAAAAACTAGGGTTCAAGCAACCGCTTAAAGAAAAAAGTCCCGCCTGGTTTTGCCGGGTGGGACTTTTAGTGGTAAGAAGGCAGGCAAGAGGAAATGCAATGAAAACAACAGGTTCTGCTCTTTTGTATTTGGTCGTAATGGCCCTTAACGCATCGGCCGTGGATTATTATGTGGCGACCAATGGAAATGATTCAGCTTCGGGCACCTCGACCAATACGCCGTTTGCCACGATCCAGAAGGCGGCGGATATGGTTTCGGCAGGTGGCACCGTATTTATCCGTGGAGGAACCTATCACGAATCGGTAGTGGTTGATAATGTCAACGGCTCAGCCGGTAACCGGGTGGTTTTTAAAAACTATAATGGTGAAAAAGTCACACTGGATGGCACCGAGTCGGTTTCGGATATCGGAGGCGCCTGGTCAAACCACAGTGGGAATATCTACAAAACCACATTGAACAAAGATATCTGGCAGCTGTTTGTTGACGGTCGTATGCAGGTGATCGCCCGTTGGCCGAATGCCGATACGAATCCCACCGATCCACTGCAGACAAAACCGGGCAGTTCCGAGGCGGTGGATGGCACCTGGTGGAGCAGGGAAACCACCTGGGCCAACGCCGATATGCCGGGCACGCTGGCATACAGTCAGGCCGAAAATAATCCGGCCTATCAGGACCTCGCCGGAACGGGCATCGACTTTACCGGCGGCTCTATTATTTATTCTTTTCTTGCGCAGGGCGGTGACGGCAATCAGGAGCGTTCTATTACAAACCACGTGGCAGGAAGCAATATTCTGCAGTACGATACCTACACCGGACCCGGTACCAAAAAAGGTCTCGCCAACAATGGAAAATTTTTCATCCTTGAACACCTTGATGTACTGGATCAGGCGGAGGAATGGTATTATACCCCGTCGAACAACACCCTCTATGTCTGGGGCGATCCGGCCGGGAAAGAGGTGCGAGGCCGCACGCTTAAACGGGCATTTACGATTAACAATAATTGCTCTTACATCACCATTCAGGGGCTGGATTTTTTTGCAAATACCTTCCGCTCCGGTGCCGATGGGTTTGTGATCGAAGACTGTTCCATTTCCTATCCCGATGCATCGCGCCGTCTGCTCGGGGAGTATCCGGCGGAGAGTAACGATGCCGTGCTGGACTACGGCACGTATATTGCGGATGGCTCGTTCGCCATGACCAACTGCGTTTTCCGTTATTCCGAGCTCGGTTTGCTCGTGGATAATCCGGCGCGGTATGGTTCGTCACTGCACAACAATCTCTTTCATCACATCTCCATGCTTGGAATCGGTAAAAACGGGGCCATCCAGCAGGTCAACAGCTTTACCCGGAATACGTTTCATACAGCTAGCAACCGCGGGGCGATCAAGACCAATGCCGACCCTCAGGCGACGCGAAAGCAGCAATACAATATTCTGCGCAACTGGGGCTACCTGCAGGTGGAGGACGGTTCCGGTTTCCAGGTGGCGGGCTCGGATATCACGGGGTGCGAACGCTCATACAACTGGGTGTATGACGCCTATAAGTATGGCTATCGGTGGGATGGACATGACGGGTTAACCGGACTCAACCATCATAACGTGGGCGTGAACCTGCGCGGGGCCTTTCAGATTAAAGGCGATGATCATGATACCCATAATAATACGGGACTCGGCGGCCTCGCAAAAAATGATTTCATCATCCTGGACGAATACAGCGATAGCCTGGGATATAATGAAAATATCAACAGCCGGACCTGGAATAATCTCGGGGATAAACTAGCGGGACACCGGGCTGAAAATGTTGCCATCTGGCCGATTCCCGGCGACCATACCAACAACTGGAACGGATATCTGGAATCCGGCAGTGCATCAGATCAACTGCGCAATGCTCCAAATTTTGATTTCCGCCCGAAGGCAGGCTCAGGCATTATCGATGCCGGAAAAGTGATTCCCGGCATTACCGATGGATATCTGGGGGCGGCTCCTGATATCGGCGCTTATGAATATGGTGACCCGCATTACTGGATTCCGGGTTATCAGGCGGCGCAGGCTTCCACACCCATTCCGCCGGATGGAACATCTGCTGCATCGACAGACGCCGACCTGATGTACCTGATCGGTTATGAAGGGGTAAGTGCCGACATTTACCTGGGTGTCAGCTCGAATTCATTATCCTTCCTGACCAGCCAGGCTGACCCGACCAATGTGGTGGTATTGGCCGATCACGCAGTGGAGCTCGCCGATAATGCAACCTATTACTGGCGCGTTGATACTGTGATGGCCGGCAGCTCGGTGGTTACCGGTGAGGTCTGGTCGTTTACAACCGGCCTGCCTTTATCGGAGGACCCATTTATCTGTATTGCCGATACGCGTTGTACTGGAACATCCACCAACAACTATGGCACCGCCAATCCGCTGCGAATTCAGAACGGGCAACAGAATAGAATGTATGCGAAGTTTGAGGTCAGTGGAGTTACAGGCATCCAGTCTGCGGTCTTAAAGCTGCGTGTCGACCAAGGGCCCATTCCTGATATTGATGTTTATCCGGCAAGCGGCAGTTGGGAAGAAATGACGTTGACCGGGGCTAATGATACCCTGGTTTGGGGAAGTCTGCTGGATACGCAGACCAACTGTACTGTCGGCACGACGTACAGTTTTGACGTCAGCTCATTTGTGACAACTGCCGGAATTTACACCTTTGCGATCACGACCGATACAACCCTCTCCGGATTGAAAATCAATTCGCGTGAATCCGGCGCTTATGCACCGGAGCTGATCGTTACGTCGGGTACCGCAGCGCAGCTGGACTATAGCAAATGGGCCTATGATTTCGGACTAATCGGTTCCAATGCCCTGCGCTCGACGGATCTGGAACCCGACGGAATGGATAACCTGACGGAATATGCCCTGGGTGGAAATCCGACCAACGCGGATGCCGTTGCGATTCTTCCAACGGCAGGAATCATTCCGGACCTGGGAACCAACTGGCTGGAATATGTTTATCGGCGCAGGAACGATTATGTCGCCCGAGGTCTGGACTATACGGTTGAGGCCGGTACCAACCTGGTTTCAGGTGGGTGGGGTACGAATGGTGTGGTTGAAGTGGATTCGGGGCCTGTCGATGCTGAATTCGATGCCGTGACCAACCGGGTTTCCACAACGGAAATGGTTCAGCAGTTTCTCCGCCTGCGCATTGAAGAAACGGAATAGAGCAACATACTGAATCCGTCGTGAAATCCTGTTAATCGGGAAAGTCGGCGCTGGATTCCGTCATATAAGCGAAGATTCGCGTTTAATTATAAACACCGTGCGGGGTCTTCTGTTTGAAGCTTTAAAATGTTGATTGAAGGTGAAGTATGAAAATGAACTTAATGGTATCTATCTCGGTGGCTGTAGGGCTGTTGTTGTGTGTTTCCGCGCAGGCGAAAAAGAATATTGTGCTGGTGATGGCGGACGATGTCAGTCCGGACCTGTTTTCGTGCTATGCGGCGCTGACTCCGCATGGAATGGATTTGTCAGCTACCACGCCGAATATTGATAAGCTGGCTGAAACCGGTGTGGCCTTTAAAACCGCCTATGCCTCGGCCATGTGTGGGCCCAGCCGGGCGCTGATTATGACCGGTAAATATGGAGCCACTACGGGCGCGCTTCAGAATGCGATGTGGCTCAATAACTGCCGTGATACGGTTTATAAAGAACATCTCGCTTTCGGGAAAATGTTGTCCGATGCAGGTTACGCCACCGCTATTGCCGGTAAGTGGCACGCGGGATCGCAGATGCCTTATGAGCCGGAAGTCGGTTTCCAGGAATACTGCCTCTGGGAGGGGGCCAAGGAAGTGCTGCACGCCACGGGACAGGAATTAAAAAAGGAAGACTGTTTTTGGGAAGATCCGACCACGCCATCCCGGTATTGGAAACCCTGCCTTGTCCAGAACGGCGAGCTGCTGAAAGTAAAGGACGACGACTTTGGTCCCGACCTCTGCTGCGATTTCCTCCTGGACTTCATGGAGCGCCAGACCAAGGCCGGCAAGCCCTTCCTGGCCTATTGGCCGACGGTTTCCCCGCACGGCACGCGTACCGGGCAACCCACCAATCCACTCCGGGGCAAACCCGGCGATCTCGGCACCAAGGGCGATCCTGATAACGAGCCGCGTTTTAAGTCGCTCAACGAGCATCTCGACACCACGATCGGCCGCATCATAGACAAGGTGAAGGAACTGGGTATTGAGGATGAAACCGTCATTATGTTCTGTTCCGACAACGGAACGGCGGTCACCGCCAAGACGCGCGGCGTCGAACGCGGGTGCCACGTGGTCTTCATGGCCGCGGGCGGCGGAATCAAGCAGCGAGGCCTGACCGACGAGCTGATGGACTTTTCCGATATCGCGCCCACGCTGGCTGATTATGCGGGCGTCAATCCGCAGCAGGACGTCCCGTTTGATGGCATCAGCCTTAAACCGTTCTTCGAGGGCAAGACCGATTCCACTAAACCGCTGATTCTCGGCTACATCTCCACCTCGCAGATCGTCCGCTCCAAAGACCACCTGCTTGAAGTCTACAACCCCATGCTCGGAATGCCGGAGGGACGCTTCTATTACACCGGCGAAAACCGTTTCTGGAAAGGTTACGAGCGCGCGGATAAGAATCCCGAGCACGCCAATGCAAAAAAGAAATTTCTCGCGTTTCTGGATCAATATCCCCCGGTGCTCGAATCCGACCCCTTTTGGGAGACCAAATCCGGTAAGAAGTTTCACAAGGCCTACACTAATCCCCAGTCGGTCGAAAAACACCTCTTTAATCACAAGGACTACAAGTTTTACGACGAGAATTAATTCTCGAAAAACGGCCAATTTGCATCGCTGGATTCGTCTCATAATAAACTGACGAATAACCAGGATGCAGCGGGAATGGTCGAATTCATACAGACGGGGATTTTTAAGGCAGTTGTGTGCGCCTTCCTTCTTGCATCGACTGGAGAGGGCGCGAAGCATACGCTTGAAAATGATTTTATTCGGGCAGAATTTACGGATGGCCTCCTTTCTTCCATTTCTCGCGTTGATGGCGGTGACTCCCTCAAAATCGATAGCGACGGGTTTGAAATCCTTCGGTTTGATGGCTCCCGCCAAACCGCCAGGGATTTTTCGCTGGGCTCGGTCGATCTGCAAGACGGATCACTTTCGGCAACGTTCGGAACTGTGACTGTCACCCATTTTCTGGATGAAGATCCTTGGCTGCATAAAACCGTGGTTGTCGCAATGGAAGAAGGCGAAAAGGTCGACCGGCTGCAAGTGCTTCGCTTTTCCACACCGACGAAGGCAGAGCGGGGCGGGGAGGGGCAACCCGTCTATATAGGCAACTGGTTCCTTGGTATGGACTATCCGCTCTTTTACAGCCGCCACAGCGATGGATTCCAGGAACCGGATTTCTACTATCGCTGGCACTACACCATTGACCTGGAAGGCCGTGACATTGACGCTGCGCCGCGTGATGGGCTCGTAACCCTTTTCCATTTTCCCGGTTTTGCAAAAAAGCAGGCCGACAGTTCATATGGTATCATAAGCAAACCTGCAGTCATCGGCCTTGCCCGCAAGCCGGGTGAGGGCGCCGAGCTGGCTTTGTTGGACTACATCGCCGAAACCCGCAAGCCGCCGCGTTCCAGCCTGCACTTCAACAACTGGTACAGCCACGAAGCCAAGGCGATAACGGTTGATTCATTTGTGAACGATGTCGGCAACACCATCGTCGACAAACTCACCGAACACGGCGCTCATCTCGACAACATGGTACCCGACCATGGTTGGCAGCGGAAAAAGGATTTTGAATATATCTACCAACCGGCCGTGGATGCAAGGCATGATCCGTTGCCCGAAGTCAGCACCGCGCTGGAGGCCATTGGGACTAGGCTCGGCATCTGGATCGCGCTCGACGGTACCAATAATGATATTCAACAAGGTTTGGAAATCGGCTACCGTGATGCCTATTCCAACGGCGAACGAGACGAACGCTGGATGCAGGGTAAGTCCTACTTCGACATTACCCATCCCAAATATCTGGCCGACCTGAAAAAGTCGCTTCACCATTTGATTGCGGAAGCCGGCGTCGACTACATCAAGCACGACTTTAACCATAACTTCACCACGCACCACCTGTCCGAGCGGCACGCCCGCGAAGCCTGCCTTGACATTACACTCGACCTGTTGGCCTACGAGCGCTCGCTCAACCCGAAGATCTACCAGAACTTTACCAACGGTTCCTGGTTCAGTCCGTTCTGGATGCAGCATGTTGATACGCTCTGGATGATGTCCGGCGACTCCGGCGGCAATGGTGCCTGGCCAGGCCTTTCGCTGCGTGAAGGCGCGACCGCCTATCGCGATGCGTGGTTCTACCAAAGCTTCAACAACCCTGAACGCTGCGTTCGTCCGGCGGCCTTGCCGATCGCCAACTTCATGACCCACGGCATCCTCTACTCCAGCAAAAAGAAATATACCGACGGCAACGACACACTGCGCGACTGGTCGGATTATTGTGTCATGTATTTTGCCCGCGGCACATTGCTCAAGGAACTCTACATCACCAACGAGCTGCTCGACGACGACCACTGGAAAATCCTCGGCCGCGCCGCAGCCTGGGCGCAGAAAAACCAGGATCGCCTGGTCAATACGGTCTTGGTCGGTGGCGATTGTTCAAAGGGGCAGACCTACGGCTACGTCAGCTGGGTGGACGGCCGCGCCATCCTCACCGTTCGCAATCCCAGCCGCGCGTTCCAAACCCTGAACGTCCCGTTCGATGCGTCGGTCTATTTCCGCGGCGAGTCCGGACGGCCTTTCAAGGCGCGGGCAGTCTATCCCCACGCCGAGGAAATGCCGTGGAAGCTTGTTTCTGGTACAACGTTCGAGGTAGGCATTCCTGGCGACACCACCGTCATCTACGAAGTCGATCCCGGAACTCCAACGGTTGAAACGATTACCAGGCCAAGTGCATTGCCTCTGGCCAAAGCAAAGGTGAAAGGAGACTCGTTTTCTATCCAATTGGAAATTCCGAATGAAAACATGCAGCGCTGCGACATTCTCGTTCAGCCGTGGGGCACGGCGGTGGCCGAGGTGGAAATCAATGGAGCCCCCGTCACACCCAGCCGTAGACAGATTGGTAAGGCGTGGTCGCTCTCGGCCTACGACCTGCGCGAATTCCGCGGCAGGTCCGTCGAAATCAAAGGACGTCTCGTTGCAACGAAGAATCCCAAGATTCCAAAGTCCGGAACGGTGCCCATGGATGCGTGGTTGGTGGTCGACCGCAAGGTCAGTGCACCGGAGCTGACGAACGTTGGGACCATTCCGTTCCCAATTGCTAACGAATACCGCCGCCAGACGCAGGAGCTGATTCCTAAACGCGGCGTGAAGGTATTGGAAACCAAGCCCGCCGAAAAGAAGCCTGAGAGAAAACGCGACATTAGCGGTAAAGAAAGCTATTCCAACGCCGTTATCCTCGGCGGTTGGGAATATACCGCCAAAGGTTCCGTCTATATCCGTGAGTTCATCGACAACGGATACTGCATCCTGCGTAAAGCCGACGGAACTTCCAGTTGGGAGGCCAGGTATGAGATGGTGTCGCCAACGACGGCGCGCGTGAACAAAAGCAAAGGCGGCCAGTTACACGAAATCCAGCTCGACGGCAGTATGAAGATCGAAGGCGGGAAATATACCGCGAGGAAGAAGAAATGAGGTTTGTTAAAGGTAGGGCGTGCTCGCCGAGCGCGCCGCACACACGCAAAGCAACTCTACCTGTTCTCTTTGCCGCGCTACTCTTCTTGTCAGTACGTGTATCCGCAAATTATCAACTGGCAAGTCCAAATGGCCAGGTGGTCGCCAATGTATTTGAGGATGCTGGCCATATGTCCATCAAGGTTGCCCGAAACGGCGAAACAGTTTTGCTTCCGTCTCCCGTCGGTATTGTTCTTGATGGGGTTGATCTAGGTGAACAGGCGCAGGTCATATCGTCGAACGATTATTCGGTTGATGAAACCTACCCGTGGAACGGCAACCATTCAACTGCGGTCAACCGATGCAACGGGATGAAAATAGGCCTCAAAACCAAAGGCATTGAATGGTTGTTGGATGTCCGCGCCTATGACGATGGCGTGGCGTTTCGCTTTTCAACCGACAAGGAAAAACTGCTGTTCAGCGGTGAATCGACCGTGCTGAAGTTTGAACCCTCGCTAACCGCAAAATACATGCGCCATTCCATGGGCGAAGAGAGCCGGGTTTATACGCTGCCCATGGCGGAAATCGCGGCGCAAAAGTTTAACCGCACACTGCCTCCACTGTTACTGTATCCCGATGACCAGTCGCATTATGTCATGGTGTTTGAAGGCGGCGGCTTCGGTTTTCACGGCTATTCGCTTTTGGCGCAGAGGGATGCGTCATTCAAGGTGGATTATGCCGAAAAGCCGGAGGGCTGGGAGATTGAGGGCGGTGTGGAAACCGCGTGGAAAATCATCGCCGCCTTTGATTCGCTTGATGACATGGTCAATACCGACATTGTGCCCAACGTCTGTCCGCCGCCCGATCCCACGCTGTTTCCGAAGGGAATGAATGAGCCGTATATCAGGCCCGGTAAATCGATCTGGAACTGGTGGGCGAAGCTTTCGTGCAAATATGAACAACAGATTGAACTGGTGGATCTCGCGGCACAGATGGGCGCGGACTATCACCTGGTCGATATCGGCTGGGATCAAAAATGGCAGACGGAAACAAAAAGCGCCTACGATGTGTTGAAAGAACTCTGCGACTATGCCGCCGCGAAAGGCGTGGGGATCTGGGTATGGAAAACGTCCGACGTCAGCCTGAATCTGGAGCTGTCTAAAAACTCATCCAAAAACAAATTCGGACCGTTGGAAGAAGTACACGTCAGCCTCGATGTCGATGAAATGCGCGCGGAGGTGAAGCGCATCGCCGACGCCGGGGCAAAGGGCATCAAGCTCGATTATATCCAGAGCGAGAATTCCAAGTGGAAAACCTATATGGAAAATTTCCTGAAGGTGTGCGCCGAGCATAAGCTGATGGTGGACTTCCACGGATGCCCGACCCCGGCGGGCGAGGCGCGCACCTATCCGAACGAAGTGACGCGCGAGGCGATCTATGGCGGCGAAAAACTACGCGGGGGCGGCGGCGCGACCAAAATGCCCACCGCGCAATACATCGACCTGTTGTTCACGCGGATGATCGCGGGGCACGCCGACTACACGCCCGCGATCTTTTCCCACCCGCAGGGCGAAGGTTTCACCCACGCCATGCAGCTGGCATCGGCCATGATGTTTACCTCGCCGCTGCTCTGCTGGGCGGATCACCCGGAGCAATATCTCGCCAGCAAAGGGCTGGAGATCATCAAGACCCTGCCAACGGTGTGGGATGAAACTATTGTGCTGCCCGGATCGAAGCTCGATGAACTCGCGGTTTTCGCGCGGCGGAAGGGATCGGACTGGTACGTCGCGGGCATTAATGGCTTCGCCGATAAGAATCAAGCCTACGTGCTCCAACTCAATTTTCTCGCCGACGGCAAATATGACGCCTTCATATGTCGCGATGATATGGATGGGGAAACCCACCGGATCAAAACCGTCTCATCAGCAGTGGCAAAGAATGATGTTATAAATATGGAGATGCTTCCAAGCGGGGGATTCATTATCCGCCTGATGGAGAAATAAGTAAAAGTCACCTCTTCAACCACAAGGGTGAAAGTTGTACGCTGAGGTGCGAGGATGTGATGGTTTATGGGCGATGAATTTTTAACACGCAACACGCTGCTGCAGCGGGCGCAAAATCCGAAGGATGAGCAGGCGTGGGAAGAGTTTGTTTCGTACTACGAAACATTCATCTTTATTTTGCTGCGCCAGATGAATATTCCGCATCAGGATTGCGACGATCTGACGCAGGCAGTGTTGCTCAAGCTTTGGAAAAAACTGGCGACGTTCGATCCGGCGCGCGCGAAGTTCCGCACTTGGCTTTCGACCCTGATCCGCAATACGGTGATCAACCATTGGAACTCGGTGAGCCGCAGCAAGAACCGCGTGGAAAAATATGGCGAGAACGCGGTGGAGCCGCCGACCGGCCTGCCCTCGACACCGGAGTTCGATGTCATGTTTCAGCGCGAGTGGGAGGCCTACATCACCAATCTCGCACTCAAGAATATCCGCGAACACTGCTCGAAAAACGTGATGGACGTGTTCGAGCTGGTGATGAAAGAGGTGCCCTCGTCCGAAATCGCACAGCGGCTGGGACTCAAAAGATCCACGGTTTCCTCGATGAAGGGGCGGGTGATGGAACGACTGGTGCGGGAGGTTCGCCGGTTGCGGACTGAGCTGGAGCTTTAGCCATGGATAGCGAAGAACTGGACCCTATGCGGGATGAAACGCTCAACTATACCTTGAGCCGTTTCTACGATGCGTTGCCGCCCAGCGAGGATTCCAATGCCGAAGCATCCGTTTATTCGCAGGTCGGTCGGCTGGAGGAGCGGTACGAATTCCGCGAATCGGTGGGCGTCGGAGGAACCAAGCGGATTGACCGCGTGCTTGACCGCCGGACGGATACGGATGTTGCCATGGCGCGCCCTCGCGAGGATCTCGGCGAACAGGTGTACGAAATCTTTCTGCGCGAGGCACGGCTCACCGCCCGGTTGAAGCATCCGAATATTATTACGGTACATGACCTCGGCCTCGACGAAGAAAAACGCCCGTTCTTTACCATGGAGCTGAAGGTGGGCGATTCGCTTTCGACCATTCTGAATAAACTTTCCGAAGGCGATGAGGACTATTCCCTACGGTACAATCGTGAGACCTTGTTGGGCATGTTTGTCAGGCTTTGCGACGCGGTGGCCTACGCCCATTCGGAAAAGGTGCTGCATCTCGACCTCAAACCATCGAACATCCAGATCGGGCAGTTTGGCGGGGTGCAGCTGTGCGACTGGGGATTGGCGCGCGTTCTGGGGGCCGCGGAAGATGAGCCGGGCGATGGATTGGTCAAAGGCACGCCGGGCTATATGGCTCCGGAACAGGTGAAGGCCGGAACCAAGAGCCTCCATACGGATATCTATGCCCTCGGCGGAATCCTATATGCCATCTTGACTTACAAGGCCCCGTTCGCTGGAACAACCGACGACATTATGCGGAACACGGTGGAGGGGGGGCTCGTGCCGCCAGCCCAGGCTTATCCCCGTCAGCATGTTCCGGAAAGCCTTAACGCCGTGGTGGTCAAGGCCATGGCGTTGTATCCCGCCGGCCGCTATTCCTCGGTTGAGGAACTTCAAGGCGAGGTGCGGCGTTATCTGGCGGGCTACGCGACCAGCGCGGAAAACGCGGGCGCCGGCCGATTGCTGAAGCTGCTGTACATGCGCAACCGCACGTTATGCTGGAGTATCGGTGCTGCGATAGCGGTAATGGTCGCTGGAACGGGTTTGTTCATTCATGAGCTGCGCCGTAGTGAAGGGCGGGCGATTGAGCAGAAAACCATTGCCGAGCTTGCCAGAACCGAGGCGGAGGAAAACTTCAGGTTGTATAAGGAGCAGACGAAGGAATCGCTCCGGCTGAGCGAGGATATCCGCGTGTCCGCGATAAAAATGCTGGATATCGAAAACTTCATGGGCGCGCCCACGAAGCTAATGATGATTAAAAGCCATCTGGAACGGGAAAAGGATCCGGATCGTCGGCGGGAACTGCTCGAATACCAGGGGATGCTTCATTTCGTGATGTTGCAGTTTAAACGGGCCGAAGGCTGCTTTTCCCGGTTGGAGGGGAAGGGGCGCTATGAGCAATGTCTGGATCTGAGCCGCGAATATGTCGAAATCAAACAACGGCACGACAATGAGCTTCCGCCAGAAGAACTCAGCCGACTGTTGAGTGAGATTCCGCGCAAGCTCAATAATGTGGGCTATCTCATGGCCTATTACTACTGCTACAACCAGCGGACGGACCATACTCCGGAGGAGCTGCTTCCGGTGGTGGAAGTGTTGCTGGATATGGTGAATCATCGGCCAAGGGCGGAATTAAAGGAGCGGACGCTGAAGCTGGAAGGGAACGGGACGAATCCGCGTTTGTCGCTGGCGGGACGGCCCTATTCCCGTTTGCACCTGCCGCTTCCCGTTCCGTCGGTTCGTAGTAACCTGCTGAATCCACTCGCGCTGACTTCGCTGGATCTGCGCCGTTCGGATTTCCACGACATGGAACAGTTGTTGGGCATGCGTCTCCAGGAGCTGGACTTGACCGGATTGCGGAATATCGAACTTCATCAGAACTATGTCTTGAAGCGTTTGAAGGTGAAAACGGTCTATCACTCGATGAAAGAGGTCGATAGTCATCTGCGGAAACAGACGCCGGGCGTGAACTTCATCTACCGTTCGCCTGACCATGGCGGAAACGATCAATAGCGAAAAACCTTTAAAACCACCGAATTTTCCCGAAGGCGCCTTGTATATGGTTTTAATAATAAACCACCGCGGGACGCGAACATGGAAATCCTCCAGCGTAGGTCCAGCGGTTCCTTTTCAAGGAGAGGATCGGTATGAGGAACAGGAATTCGGAAGATAGAAACGGGATGAAACGCCGGGCGTATATCAAGGTATGTGCCGCGGCGGCAGGGAGTCTTGTGTGGCCTGCGCGGGCGGGTAAAGGCGGGGGCTCAAAGTATGTTTCCGTGATGTCCGATATTCATGTCGGACTGAAGTGGGACGGCCGCGACGGGGCGGAATGGCTGATCGCTGCACTCGACGACCTGGATCGGAATGTTCCGCATATCAACTATGCGCTGGTTCTTGGCGATCTCACGGATAAAGGCAAACCGGAGCAGGTGCAGGCCTATCTGGACATCACCGCCAAAAGCCGGATTCCGGCATTCCACGCGCTGGCGGGAAATCATGACAACTACACCGCGGGCACCTTTTCAATGATCCGGGAATCAACCAAGCCGTATTGCATCGAAGAGGGCAATGTCGCGATCTTTATGATCTCCGACGAGCACCGTTCTCGCACCGGAAAAGTCCTGCCGGAAAGCCTGGCCTGGCTTGAGGAAAATATGGAGCGGCAGAAGGATAAAATCTTGATCGTCTGTTCGCATCAGATGGTGGCCGACACCGGCATGCGCCGTTCGACGGATAAAAAACTGCAGTTGTCGCCGCAGGCGGACATTCAGGGACTGCTGAATCGGTATCCAATTGCGCTGTGGATGAACGGGCATGAGCACCATGCGCCTTATTCGAAGGATCTGGTGGCGGTAAAAAATGGAACCACGTTTGCGAATATCGCATCGGTGAGTCACGCCAAGGGAACCGAGTCGTCCAGTTCCTATGTGCTTGAACTTGTGAACGGCGCGCGCTCCATCCAGATGCACCGCCGCGACCACGATCGCCAGGCTTTTGTCGCTGAATACGCGGTCGATGTGCCGCTCAATCAGCCGCTAAAAATCTCATAGGGCATGGTGGGGAATAGGATAACGAACAATATGCAGTGTCAGTTGAAACAAATGAAAACTCGTAAACAACTCAAACTAAGTCTCTTCGCTGTGGCCATGCTGGGATTTTTCGTCCCCGAAACGTCGGCTAAGCACCTATTCCTCCTGTCCGGCCAGTCCAATATGGCGCGGTTCCAGCCTGAATCCACGTTTGCCCCGGCCATCGAAGCCGAATTCGGTGCGGAAAACTTCATCGTGGTCAAAGAGGCTCAGGGCGGCCAACCGATCAGTCGCTGGTACAAAGAATGGGTTTCGCCCGAAGGCGAAAAACCGGAGACGACCGGCGAGCTCTACGACCAGCTCATGGAAAAAGTCACCCTCGCCATCGCGGGCCAGGAAATCACAACCATCACCTTTATCTGGATGCAGGGCGAGGCCGATGCCAAAGCGGGTGATGCGGAGGTCTATCTGGACAGTCTTCATGGGCTGAAAGCGCAATTGGAGAACGATTTGGGTCGGTCCGATATCAACTATGTGATCGGTCGATTGAGTGATAATGGATTTTTCAAACGCGGTAATCCGGTTGAAAACCCTCAATGGGAGATGATGCGCAATGCACAAATGGCTTTCGCGGATGCATCCGCGAAAGCCGTCTGGATCGACACGGATGACCTGAACGGTGAAAACAATGAACTTCACTATATCAAACCGGAGGGCTACGACATCCTCGGCGAACGCTACGCCGAAAAAGCGATTGATCTGATTAATAACACCGACCACGACGACCCGGCCATCATCAACCACTTCACCTCCGCCGCCTTTGACGGCCCGATGGCCATCGTGGACACTCCATACGCCGAAACCATTGCCGGGTGGGCCGTCGGCCCCGACCCTGACCTGCTTACCTACACCAAACTTACCGGCCCCGACTGGCTCAACATCGAAACCAACGGCGTCCTTTCCGGCATACCGGAAAATACGGACACGGGCACCAACAGCTGGACCGTACAGGTCTCCGACGGCTACGGCGGGTTTGACGAAGCCGAACTTTCCATCTCCGTTTTCGAACGACTGCTTCTGGACTTCGGAGCCCTCGAGGACACGTACTCCGCCGAAGGATCTCCAGATAGCAATTTCGGAACCAGCACTAAAATCGAGCTGAGAACGCCGACGGCCGAAACCAATCTCGTCAGGAAAATCGGATTCCTGAAATTCGATATCGCCATCCCCAGCCCGCTCATCTCCGCCACCCTCTCGGTCTACAGAGGCAACCACACTCTTAGTGGCGGCGTAGCGGTCCACGAAGTCAAAGACCACAGCTGGGCCGAAACCAACCTCACTTGGAACAACCAACCCGTCATCGAAAGCAACGCACTGGCTCAGGCCACTTCCACAACCGACTGGGCGCACTTCGACCTTTCCGATCATCTAACCGAAAGCGGCACCTATTCCTTTGCCCTCATTCGCGGCAAGAAAGACTCCAGCCGGGAAGCAAAAAGCAAAGAATACGGAACCCCCGCCATCCTGCAGCTCGAGCTCGAACCGCCCGCACCCGGCTCCTACCTCGAATGGGTTTCCGCTACCGTTTCCAACGTGCTGGAGTGGGGTTATGCTGACGATCCAGACGGCAACGGCTTGAACAATCTCTTTGAATACAGTGCCGGCAACCTCCCTGATTGCCATTTCAATGGGGATTCGTATTCATATACCTACAATCGGCGGCGCGATGCCGGCTCACGCGGTCTGACCTATCAGCTGGAACGATCCGACAATCTGGTTTCCAACGTCTGGGAAACCATCGAATTCAGCGGATCCACCGAGATCCTTAACGAATCATTTGAGGCTGTAACCCAAACCGGTTCAATCTCCTCCCTTTCCCAGGAATTCATCCGCCTCAAAATCGAACTTGATGAATAAATAAAGCCCGGCGGGAGACCTAAGCCTACAGGGTCCTTGATCCGCCTCCGGATTCTGCGGAATATCCATATTTTTCGAGAAAGAACCGAATTCCACGTTACGGGCTTAGTATATGGATTATGGAAGGTGAATGACCAAATAAAGTAGGAGATGAAGAGTGAAAAAGCTGGAGCAACGCGTTTTTCTTTTCTTTACCGCCTGCCTTTTTGAGGCAGGTGCGGCGGAATTATTTGTTTCGAAAACCGGGATCGATACCAACTCGGGCACCTTTAATCAGCCCTTCGCAACTATCCAGAAAGCGGCCGATTCTGCCGCCGCCGGCGATACGATAAATATCCGGGGCGGCCGCTACCACGAAGCCATCACGATTGACGGCCTTCTCGGCAGCGAAACCAATCGCATCGTTTTCCAGAACTACAACGACGAAGCGGTTGTCATTGCCGGAACCATTTCGATCACGAACAGCTGGACGCAGTGGAGCCAGAATTCCAATGTTTGGAAAACAACCGTTTCCGAAGATGTTTGGCAACTGTTCGTGGATGACAAGGCAATGACCGGCGCGCGCTGGCCGAATGTCCAGAAAGATTGGATGGAGCCGGATAACGGCGATGGCCACAATCCAACCCCGTTCAGTTTTTGGGACCAGCAAACCACGTGGGCGAAAATTACGGACAGTTCATCGTGGGGACACCTCGAAAATGACGACCTGAAATTTAATCTCAGTGCGCTGAACAAAAGTTTTGAAGGCGCGATTTTGACCGGGTTCCGTTGTCTGACAACCGGGAATGATATTTTCAATGCACTGATCACCAACCATGTGGCGGGCACCGCCGATCTGTACCACACAAAAGATCCCTACGGCGAATCGCCCCAGGAGACACAATCCGCGAGCGGTGCGCGCTACTACATCGAGGGGCACATCAACTGTCTGGACGCGCCGGGCGAATGGTTCTACGACAAAGATACCGGCGAGCTGCTGGTCTGGTTCCATGACAGCGGGATGCCTGCCGGACGTTTTATTGAAGGAAAGAATCAGACTTACGGTCTGACTCTGGAAAATTGCGAATTCCTGGATTTCAATGGAATCACCCTTTTTGGTGCGGCGTTCAAGTTGGAGGACACGTATGACACCCGTTTCAAGGACTGTAAGTTTCTCTACAGCTCCTATCTCAAGAAAATGCTGGGCGTCTACAAGGGAGGGGCCGTGCAGTCTTCCTATTCCGCGCCGTTCAACTACACCCGCGGTGGCCGCAATCCCGCCAACCTGAGCTGGCGAAACTGCGAGTTTTTCGGAAATGAGGGAATCAGCTTATACCTTCGAACCGGCGGAAACCAGCTGGTTGAAAACTGCTGGTTCCACAACAGCCAGTTCGGCAAAACCATCTTCGGTGCCGTATCCGACAAAAAAGGCTCCGGAACCACGCTGCGCCGCAACACCTTCCACACGCTGGGCGTTGCCAACGCCACGAAGAACGGACCGAATGGATTGATCGAATACAACCTCGCCTATAATTTTATGTTCCACGGCGACTTTTCGGTCTACCAAATTCCGGTCGGCGCCCAGAAGACCACTACCGTGCGCTACAACTGGGCGCTCAACGGCGCGGGCCGTAACGGCATCCGCTTTGATGGAGACCAGGCCGGCACCAACTGCCTCGTCCATCATACCGTATCCATGAATAATAACCGTGGCTTCCGCATGAAGGGCGACCAGCACCGCGTCTACAATATCACAGCCTTGGATAATGGCCCCAAGAGTGACATCAACCTCGCGCGCGAAAAATTCTATGGCTACGTCCATCCCGACCACAAAAACGATGATCCGCTTGACCTGCAATATGTCACAAACTATCCGGTGGCGGGCTGGCCCACCGCGCCGGGGCGGCGCGGTGATATGCCGTATCATGGCAACGAAAACTCCACCGTGCGCAACATTGCCGGGGACGTGATCGATAACTGGCCGCTCCAGCCCTCCGACGCCGTCGGCGTTTGGCATGGTAATATACTTGGGAAAACCCTTTTCGGAGAGCTGCGGGATCCGCTCAACTGGGACTTCCGCCCCAAGGCCGGTTCGGATCTTGAAGACATGGGAACCAATGTGACCGGGTTTACGGAAGGCTTTGCCGGTGCCGCGCCCGATCTCGGTGCCTATGAATCGGGCTGCACCAACTATTGGCTTCCCGGTCGCATCTTTCATCAGGCCTCCGTACCGATTCCGCTCGATGATACGCTAACCGCCCGTTCCGATGCCGACCTGATCTGGCAACCGGGTATGGATGCGCTTTCGCACAATATTTATTTGGGATCCGCTCCGGAGAGCCTCGTTTTTCAGACCAACCAGTTGAATAACATCTTCACACCGTCCGGCCTCCAAACCAACCAGACCTACCACTGGCGTATCGACACCGTGAAGGCTTCGGGAACCGTGACCGGCGAGGTGTGGAGCTTTACCGTATCCGATCCGGATAATCCGGTCACAATCAACCATCCGGCCTATTTTACCTCGGTCACCTTCGGGGCTCCCGCTGCGGTGGCCGACGTTCCGTATTTCGGAACCATTGCCGCGCAGGCGGTCGATCCTGATGGAGACGAAATCATCTTTACCAAACTGGCCGGTCCCGATTGGCTGAATATTGAAACCAACGGCGTCCTTTCAGGTACTCCGCTCGAAGTTGATACAGGGGGCAACACCTGGACCGTGCAGGTGTCCGACGGTGAAGGGGAAGCCGATGAAGGCTTCCTGTCGATCAGCGTTGAGCGGCGCCTGCGTCTGTCGTTCGATGTGCTTGCCGACGCTTTTGTGGATGATGCTTTGCCGACCAATAACTACGGAGACCACACGCTTATCAAGTTGCGCACACCGCAGAACGATTCCAGTACAGGATCCACCCAGCATGGCTTCCTGAAGTTTAAAGTCGCGGTTCCGGCCCCGCTGATGTCCGCCGAACTTTCCGTATACAAAACCCAGGTTTTGAGCGGTGGAGTAACGCTGTATGAGGTAGCGGACAACAGTTGGGATGAGTCGGCCATCACATGGAGCAACCGTCCGTCCATGTCGGGCGCGTTGGTTGCGGGAATAGCTGATGGAAACTGGATGCGCTTCGATCTCTCGGAACACATCACCAACAGCGGCACCTATTCTTTTGGACTGGTACGCGGCCCCAAAGATTCGCGCCGCGAATTCAAGAGTAAAGAAAATGGAACGCCAGCGTATATTTCCCTGGAAATGGAAGGCATTCAGACCAATTCCTATCTCGAATGGGTTTCCGCTACCGTTTCCAACGTGCTGGAGTGGGGTTATGCTGACGATCCAGACGGCAACGGCTTGAACAATCTCTTTGAATACAGTGCCGGCAACCTCCCTGATTGCCATTTCAATGGGGATTCGTATTCATATACCTACAATCGGCGGCGCGATGCCGGCTCACGCGGTCTGACCTATCAGCTGGAACGATCCGACAATCTGGTTTCCAACGTCTGGGAAACCATCGAATTCAGCGGTACCACCGAGATTCTGAACGAATCATTCGAGACGGTAACCCAAACCGGTTCGGTCTCGGCCCTTTCCCAGGAATTCATCCGCCTCAAAGTCGAACTTGATGAATAAGAAAGCCCGGTGTGGGGCAGGAGCCTACACGGCATTGGATTCCGCCGAAGACATTTTTTTCGAGAAAAAACCGAATTCCCCGTTTCGGGCATAGTATATGGATTATAGAGGTTAATGGCCATAAATGGGAGATGGAGAATGAAAGAGCGAGTGAAATGCATCGGGGACGGACATCCGTTTAATTTGTCCGTTCATGGAAGACAACAGGAGAGGAGTATGTTCATGAAGAAAAACCTATTCATCGCGGTATTGGCACTATGCGGGATTGCATCCGCCGAGACTGTTTTTGACGCGGACTTCCAGGGTTCCGCCTCGGGATCGTCTAATTTGCTGAATGCAACTGAAGCGAACCGGGAAATAATCCTGAACAACGGCACAGCGACCGGATCGTGGGACGATAATAACACCACTCCGGTAGGAGCCTACGAGATTGCCGAAGACGAGTCCGGCAACAAGGTGATGTTGTTTACGCATCACAACAGCGAAATGACACCAGGGGAAGCCTATTTCAGCTCGGTCGCGAGTCTTAGCGGAGGTGAACTCAGCGTCGATTGGGACTGGATGTACACTTGTGTCGGTAAAACCAGTCAAATCTGGTTTGAACTCCTCGACTCGTCCAGCAACGTCATTGCTTCGGTTAAATTAAACAACAACGGCAAGTTGACGTTGGATGACGTAGAGATGGAAACGGGCTTAGGGAACTTCCTGGCCTACGACTCGGTTCTGAGCACGAACAACTGGGATCCGCTCTCCATGAACCTGACCCTGTCTGCCGCGGAGATTACCCTGTCCGCCGGCGCCAACACCTATGCCAGCGTGCCGGGCGTTTATACAGACGTAGCCGGGATTAGATTGAGAATGAAGTCTATCCGTGATTTCCGGCCATCCGGCTGGTGGATCGACAACATTAAAGCGGAAACCAGTGTTTCCAGCTCGGCAACGCTGGTGCTGAACCCGGCGGATCAGATCGACATTGCACTTACGGCTCCCGCGACAACAGAAACCGGCACATTTGATGTTTCCTATATTCCGGGACCGTCTGGAACGAATGTCGTGATTGAATCGATCATATTTTCCAACGAAACCGTATCCGGCTCCTTCACCAATCTGGATTCGGGTTCCTTCCCGCTGAGCTTGGCCGACCCGTCACCGTCAAACGAAACACTGACTGTTCAGTTCGACAATACAGTCGCGGGGCTGTCCCATAATGAAGCGGCGACCGGAACCGTTGTCGTGGCCTGGTATGAAGCGGGCGGCTCTACAACCAATACCTCTGAAGTATTGGTTGTCGCAACGTATGACAATGCGCCGGCCGCGCTTCTGCTTGATCCATCCGATCAACTGGATATATCGCTGTTTGCCCCCGCGACACTGGCTGAAGGAACCGTGGATGCTTCGTTTGTTTACGGAACAGCATCATCGAACAACGTTGATGTCACAGGCGTTACGTTCAGCGATCCAGGTTCATTCTCCAGTCTGGATTCGTTCCCGATCAACCTGACCGATCCTTCCCCTTCGAACGAAACATTGACGATCCAGTATGATAACAGCATTTCAAACCTAAGTTCGATTGGCGAGTCCGCCAGCGGCACGATGCTGGTTTCCTGGACGGAGGTCGGCAGTGGGATAACGAATAGTACGGAGTTGCCGATCGTTGCGACCTATTACCCGCCCATGGTTGTTAATTGGTCGGGCACGGAGATTGTTACAAGTCAAACTAATGCATCGCGTGCGGCAGGCGTATTTTCCGGAGCCGATGGTTCCGACTCCTGGTCGGGCTGGGCGTTCGACTCCGCAGGCGATCCGCTGTTTGATGGCCTGTTGAAGCCGGAGCTGGCGTTTACGGGAGGTGCCGTGGCGTACAGCACCAATGCGGGCGTGGCCGCGGCCTTCGACCGCTATCGTGTTGCTGACCAGGAGCCGGATGACGGGATCTGGTTCCGTCAGAATAAATCGACCAGCGGGTTCTCCGTGGCATCGGCCTATCTTTGGGAACCGACACAGTCGGTTACGCTCGGTGACGTGACGGGCCTGACCGCGAAGTTCCAAAACATGGGGGCTTCGGGCAGCGAAGCGCGGCTGTTGATCACGACCGGCGGATCCAATCTGGTCTCGGAAACGCTGGGTTGGACCGCTGTCGGTACATTCAACCTGACCTCGATCTCCAACTTGACGTGGGCGGCTTACGAACCAGGCGATCTGTCCGACGGCGGTACCAATACCCAGTCGAACATGGATATGCGGTTCGCCACCGCGATTTCAGGGGGCTATTCCATGTTGCCGGCCTCGAGCGAGCTGACCCGAATCGGTCTGGCCGCGGATGTGATCGCGGCGAATGGTGACAAGGCGTCCTACTATGTCACGCAGTTTCAAGTGATCATTCCCGCCTCCAGCGGCTTCGAGAGCTGGGTCGCCGGCTATGGCCTGAGCGGAAGTCCCGATGCAGATGCCGACTATGACTACGATCTGGACGGGCTGGACAATCTGGCCGAATACGGTCTGGGTGGCGATCCGACCACCAAAGATGCCGCCGCCATCGTGCCTGTTGCGGCAGTAGTGAACGATGCTGGAACCGACTGGTTCTATCACATCCACAACGAGCGCACCGACGACCCGTCGCTTACCTTCACGGTGCAGGCGAACCCAAACCTCACCTCAGGAACCTGGGCAACCAATGGAGTGGACTTCGTCGGCGAAACCGGTGAAAGCGGTGGCTTCAAAACCGTCACCAACCGAACCGATATCGGCTCGGAGGAATTCATCCGCCTGCGAATTGAACAGAATTAGCATCTCAAAAGTCCGTGAGTTTCCAATGGTTGGAAACTCACGGGCTGATTTTTTCCAAGTAATAGAAAAAGGTTAAGAAATGAATAAAAAAGCGATTATACTGGCTGTGTCAGTTCTGGGCTGCGCAGTTGCCCATGCAGCGGTCGTTGCATCGTTCAACGAAGGGTACGACGGGATTACTGGATCGACCGGGGCCGACTTGGTGTCCAGCTCCATACCATGGGGGGGCGACCTTTCAGGTCAAAAGCAGAATACGGCAGGCGTTTTGTCCTGGGACGGCAGGGCATACGGTCTGGCTGCGTCGGCAAACACCGGAAATTTTCAGGGAGACTATGACTTCTATTTCGGCGATTCGGTCTATGGAGACCTCACCACCGTCGCGAACAACCGGGATAGCCGCTATAGGATCCGCAATGCGAATCCCGATGTTTTCCAGCTCCTTTCCGAAGGTGGAACCGCCTCCCTTGAGCGGGCTGGACTGATGATGCTCGATGGCGTCGATACCGCTCTCGGGAACATCAATCAGATGACCGCCGGTTTCATGGATGATTTTAATGTCTCCGTCGTTGTTGAAGTGGGCGGAACGCTTTATGTCACCTCCAGCTCGCAGGAGCGGAGCGCGGCCTATGCCTCCTATGCGCTGGATCTTGAAAATGAAACCTGGCAGCTCTACGCACCGGGCACGTTGACTGACGATGCCGCCACGGACTACGACCTCGACTTCCGGTTTGCTTCGGCCAAGGGGGCGGTCTTCGCACTGGATTCATCCGATACGGTCACAAAGATCGGACTCGCTTACGAAACAACCAGCGGCGCGGCCGACGGAAAGGCCTGGTCTTCGAATTCGCTTGTCTTTGACACGATTCCCGAGCCGGCCACGCTGGGTTTGGTTGCAGCAATGGGTTCGGGAATCCTGTTTATCCGCCGCAGGTTTGTCATCTGAACGGTTGTGGATTATGATTAATGAAAACGCCGCAGCGGGCGGCTTCTTGCGTTATTGCGGGAATTTGCAATCATGGAAACGTCTTTTTAGTATACTTCCACGCACCTTTGCCAAGGCAACGGCGGGCACCGGAAAACCGGTTATCAATCCATTTAAGGGAATATGGCTATAAACAAATACGCGGGATTTTTACTCGTTGGCTTATCCTGCGGAGAATGGGCCTTCGGCCATGGGGGGCACGATCACGGACCGTCCTTTTCAGTAAAGCAATACGCGGAGGGCAAGACGCCTTGGACCCATCTGGAGGCGAACGCGGATCCCGACAACTTCCAGTTCGTTATCGTGGGTGATCGTTCCGGCAGACCCCGCCCCGGTGTTTTTTCCAACGCGATGCACCAGATCAACCTGATGCAACCCGAATTCGTCGTGAGCGTCGGAGATCTGATCAACGGCCAGAAAACGGATGAGCCGGAAGACATCGATCACATGTGGAACGAGTTCGACGCGATGGTCCAACGATTGGAAATGCCTTTCTTCTATGCTTCGGGAAACCACGATTGCTACAATCCGCTTATGAGCGAGAAATGGACGGAGCGGCTGGGGCCGAGTTACTATTCGTTCACCTACAAGCAGGTCCAATTCATCGTGCTCAACTCGATGTTCATCCTGAACGATAAAAATCAATGGCCGGGGGAGCATGAAAAGCAGTTGGCCTTCCTGAAGGAAACGCTCGTGGAGGAATCCGACGCCCGGTGGACGGTGCTGATCGTTCATCATCCGTTGTGGAACTATAAGAATCAGGCGGAAATACCCGACAGTTTTCGTCCGACCTACGAACGGTGGCTCGAGATTGAAAACGCCATGGGGGATCGGAAATTCACTCTCTTCGCGGGGCATCGGCATCGCTACGACTACGAAGTGCGCAACGACCATAAATACATCACCCTAGCCACGACGGGAGGAAAGAGTGGTTTGCGCGGCCCGAAAAACGGTCAATTCGATCATTTTATGTGGGTCACGATGACGGACGATGGGCCGATCATCGCGAACCTGCTTTTAGACGGCATACTGGACGCCGAAGGAAAACCAACGAACGTGATAAAGGAAATAGAAAATGAAGATTCGTAAACCACTCTACCCGGGCGTTGTCGCGCTTGCGGCGCTATCAGTTTTCGCGGCGGATGCGTCCGCGAAGCATCTGTTTATTCTCTCCGGCCAGTCCAACATGGCCCGATTCAAGCCGGAAAACACCTTCCAACCCGCAGTCGAGGCCGAATTCGGAAAAGAAAACGTGATCGTGATCAAAGACGCGCAGGGCGGTCAGCCGATCAGTCGCTGGTACCGGGATTGGAAATCCGCGGCGGGAGAAGCACCGGAGTCGACCGGCGATCTTTACGACCGACTCATGGAAAAGGTCAACCCCGCCATCGCGGATCAGAAAATCGAAACCATCACCTTCATTTGGATGCAGGGCGAAGCCGACGCCAAGGCACAAAACGCGGAAGTCTATCTAGCCAGTCTGAACGGACTGAAAGCTCAGCTCGAGAAAGATTTAAAACGAACCGACATCAACTTTGTGATCGGTCGTTTGAGTGACAGCGGATTCTTTAAACGTAGAGGAATCCCAATCGAAAACCCTCAATGGGACATGATGCGCAAGGCACAAGTGGCTTTCGCGGAATCGCATGATAACGCCGTCTGGATCGACACCGACGACCTCAACGGCGAGAAAAACGAGCTGCACTACATCAAACCCGAAGGCTACGACACGCTTGGAGAGCGCTACGCCGAACAGGCGGTCAAGCTGATTAAAGGGGAGGGGAATTAAAATGCGCGATACGCTTATAATTTCACTCGTCGCCCTCGTATCGATAGCGGGAGCGGTCAAGGTGCAGGAAGACAACGGGGCCTATACGCATCCGGATTATCCCGCCAATCAGTTTGATCTGCCTGAGCCGCAGCATTTGGCATCGGAAGCCGCGCGTGATGAATGGCGGGCTCAGCGCTACGGTCTCTTTATTCACTGGGGCATCTATTCCGTACTGGAAGGGATGTGGAAGGGCGAACAGATTCCAGATCTCGGTGAACAGATCCAGCGTCACGCCAAAATTCCCGGCAGAGAATATGTTCCGGTTGCTCAACAGTTTAATCCCGTAAAGTTTGATGCGCGGGAATATGCCCGCCTCGCCAAGGCCGCCGGCATGAACTACATCATCATTACCTCCAAGCACCACGACGGCTTTGCGATGTGGGATTCGGAGCACACTGATTTCGATATTATGGACGCCAGCCCATACAAAAAGGATATCATCAAGATGCTGGCCGACGCCTGCGCGGCTGAAGGCATCAAATTCGGCGTCTACTATTCCAACCCCGATTGGCACCACAACAACCACACCATGGACGACACCGAGTTTTCCGTGAACGAACGCTTCGACGAAGCCTACATGACCTTCTCGAAAAACCAGCTCACCGAGCTGCTGACCAACTACGGCCCGATGCTGGAAATCTTTTTCGACATGGGCAAACCCACCGTCGAGCAGAGCGCGGATTGGGTGAAGACCGTGCGCGACTGCCAGCCCGACTGCCTGGTCAGCGGCCGCGTCATGAATCGGCAGGGCGACTTTTACACCATGTCCGACAACGGCGAACCGGCCACGCCCATCGCGACGCCATGGGAGGTGCCCTGCACCTTTACCGCGAAGCCGGGGCATACCTGGGGCTATAAATCGTGGGTAAAGCGTCCTCCCATGGACGTGGAGGTCAAAAAGCGGATCGGCCAGCTTTCCCGCGTCGCTTCCCGCGGCGGAAACTATCTGCTCAATATCGGCCCGCTGCCCGACGGCACGATCCTGCCGTATCACAAGGAGGCGTTGCTGAAAATGGGCGAGTGGGCCAAGACGCATGAAGAAGCGATCTATGACGTGCAACCCACGCCGTTCAAAGTCATGCCCTGGGGCGAGGCCACGCACCGCGATGGCAAGCTTTACCTGCACGTCTCCCGCTGGCCGAAAGGCGGTAAGCTGGTGGTGGCCGATCTGCTCACGCCCGTGAAGCGCGTGCACTGGCTTCCAGACCCTGGAAAAGAACTGGTTTCCCAACCCTTGGAAACGGGCCTAGAGATTTCCCTGCCCGCGGAACCGATGGATAAAAACCTGACGATTCTCACGCTGGAGCTCGACGGTGATGTAAAGACCCGTGTGCCGATCGCGAACGTGGAGAACCCCAAGCACATCACGCTCGATCGGAGCGTGCGGCGCACGGAGGAGTTCTACTCCGGCATGGCCTACCACAGTCGCATCCGCAACGTCCGCGCCACCTGGGATTTCCCGGTCGCGGAGGCGGGAACCTATCGCGTGAAACTCACTGCGGGAAAAATGGTCACCAAAAAGCGGCCCAAGGAGTGGAAGAAAGATCACTATCCCGTCGTCATCACAGTCGGTAAAAAACAGTTCCGCTTCAACCTGCCCATGGACGGCGTGGGCACCGTGGTTGAGCTGGGCAAGGTGGAACTGGCACCGGCTGAACGCGTGAGTTTGGTCGCGACCACGAATTTAGACGCCTTCAAAGCCGCGGGCATAAAATTGGCACCGCACCACGCGAGCATGCTGGTCGATATTGAAAAGGTGGAGTTGGTTCGTGAATAACAGATTGATGCGGCTTTCGGGTCTGATCCTGCTGATTGCTATTATGGCGCGCGGCGAGCATCCGAACATCATTCTGATCTATACCGACGACCAGGGCTATGGCGACGCCAGTTGCCTGAATCCGGAATCAAAATTCCAAACCCCGAATCTGGACCGGCTGGCGCGGGAGGGCATCAGTTTTTCCGACGCGCACTGTTCCGATACGGTCTGCACGCCGTCACGCTACGGCTTGCTGACGGGTCGCTATTCATGGCGGACAAGACTGAAAAAGTCAGTGTTCCGGGCGGAGAATGACTGCTTGATTGCTGATGGGCGAATGACGCTGGCTTCACTGTTGCGTGATCACGGTTATGAAACCGCGATGGTCGGCAAGTGGCATTTGGGCATGAAATTTCCCGGTAAATCGGAACGTCGCGATTGGTCGCAACCGGTAACCGATATGCCACTCGATAAGGGATTCAACTATTTCTACGGTATCCCCGCATCCATGAACTATGGAATCCTCGCCTGGTTTGAGGGACGCCATGCCAAAGTGCCTCCGACCCAATATACCAAAAAGAAACCGAACAACCTGGAGGGTGTGTTTAAGGACTACCGGATCATGCCGCCTTACCAGCAGGCGAAGAAAAATGGCCTGTTTGAAATAGCTCCGGACTTTATCGACAGCCAGTGTCTGACCCGTTTCACCGATCAGTCGATTGAGTGGATGAAAGCGCACTTGGCCCGCAGTGAAAAGCCGTTCTTTCTCTATCTGCCCTACACTTCACCGCACAAACCAGTGGTGCCACTGCCGGAATTCCGGGGTCGTAGTGAGGCGGGAGCCTATGGAGATTTCATGATCGAAACCGATTATCATGTCGGGCGAATCATGGACTATTTGGACAGAGCCGGGCTGGATGAAAACACCATGATCATCTTCTCCAGTGACAACGGCGCGGAGAAAACCTGGAAAGAGCGCATCACGAAATATGGCCATTATAGCTCCGGTATCTATCGCGGAGGCAAGCGCGACATCTATGAGGGTGGGCATCGGGTGCCGTTTTTCGTGCGCTGGCCCGCGAGCATCAAGCAACCGGGGCGGACTTGGGGCGAGCCCATCGGTCAAACCGACCTGCTCGCGACGTTCGCGGAAATGCTCAATTCCACTCTTCCGGCCAATGCGGGCGAAGACAGCCAAAGCTTCTACTCCGTCCTGAGCGATCCTGCCGCAAAACTGAATCGCCGCCCGCTCATTAATCACGGAGGTGAAGGGCGGTTTGCTATTCGCGACGGCGACTGGAAACTGATTTTGCCTAAGAAGAAAGGCGGCGCGGCGGAGCTGTATAACCTCGCCTCGGATCCGTCTGAAAAATGCAATGTTGAGAATGAACACCCCGAGATGGTAGAGGAACTGACGAAGAAGATTACCGAACTCGTTCTCCAAGGCCGAACAAGCCCCGGCGTACCGCAACCAAATGATACCGGCTGGTGGCCAACCCTGACGTGGATCAGCGAGGGCGAATACAAACAAGGAGCGAAACAGTGAACAAGTTGTTGATCTTCCTGGTTACGTTCATAGCGACTTGGAGCGTGAACGCCGATCCCGCGCCGAAGCAACCCAACATTGTTTTGATAATGACGGATGACCAGGGGTACTTCGATTTGGCCTGCCACGGAAATCCCGTCGTAAAAACGCCGAACATCGACAAGCTCTACGCCGAGAGTCTTCGTTTTACCCAGTTCCACGTCAGCTCCACCTGCGCTCCGACGCGGGCGGCACTGATGACGGGTAAGCATCCGTTCCGCTCGGGCGTCACGCATACGATCGACCAACGCGAGCGCTTGTCTTTGGATTCCATCACCGTGGCCGAGGTGTTGAAAAGCGCGGGCTACAGATCGGGCATTTTTGGCAAGTGGCATCTGGGCGACGCGTCGGAATACCGCCCGGACAACCGGGGTTTCGACGAAGCTTTAATCCACGGCGCGGGAGGCCTCGGGCAAACCAAGTTCGGTGACCATCCCGACAACAGAAAGAACCCCTACAACGATCCGACCCTCTATCACAATGGCGAATTCGTGAAAAAAACCGGCTACTGCACCGACATTTTCTTTAATGAAGCGTTGGCGTGGATGCGGCGGCAAAAGGCGGCGGGTAAACCCTTTTTCTGCTATCTGGCGACCAACGCGCCGCACTCCCCGGATATCTGCGATCCACGATATTCCGACCCCTACCAAGGCAAAGTTCCCGCACCCAAATATTACGGCATGATCGCCAATATAGATGAAAATATTGGTTCGTTGATGGCCGCGCTGGAATCGGAGGGATTCGATGAGAATACACTGGTCATTTTTATGACGGATAACGGTCACTCTAAAAAGAGGCAGTGGGACTGCAACGCGGGACAGCGTGGCTGTAAAGCGACGCCCTATCAGGGCGGCATCCGTGTGCCTTGCTTTTTTCGCTGGCCGGGGCGTCTCGCACCGGGCACGGATGTTGACAAGCTGACGGCGCATATCGACATGCTGCCGACGTTCGCCGAACTGGCCGGAGCAACCATGCCCGCTGAAGCACAGGTTGAAGGAATCAGCCTTGTGCCACTGCTTCAGGGCGAAAAAGCCGAGTGGCCGATACGCACGATCTACACGCACGATGGACGCTGGCCAAACGGAAAGCCCGACAAATTCGGCGGTTGCTCGATTCGCATCGGCGACTGGAAGTTGGTTGACGGCAAGGAACTCTTCAACATTCCAAACGACCCACGGGAAGAGAACAATTTATTCGCCGGGAAACCGGAAATCGCCCAGCAGCTCCTCAAGGAATACGACCGCTGGTGGAACCGTGTTCAGGACGATATTAAAATCAACCAGACTGACAATCCTGTGGATTCCAGACAGGAAAGACTGGCGAAAAAGAAGAAGTCAAGAGGATGATAGGCGTACTTCCATTTGCGTGGGTCAACACAGTTTTAATCCAAGGAATCATCACATGAATTCAACTCCGATACATCATATCCATACTTTCACCGTCCTGTTTTTATTGGCCACCACCCAGGTGGGGTTCGCGGAGAAAACCGTGAGCCAGGAAGTCTGGGGGCCGATGATGGCGCGCGGCGTGCCGCAGTGGGCGAAGGACGCGAAGTTTGGAATCTACGCGCACTGGGGTGTTTACTCGGTTTCTGGTGAATGGGATTATGCGAAACCGAATTCGGGGAACAGCTATATTTGCGGCTATCAGAGTTTTTATGACACGAAACCGAAGAATGATATGCGCCAGCATTTTGAGAAGAACGTCGGACCGATCATAGAAGGCTATGGCTACAAGGATCTGGCAAAGCAGTTCAAGGCGGAGAATTTTGATCCCGACTACTGGGCCGACCTGATTGTCCGCTCGGGCGCCAGATACGCCGGCATCTGCGCGATCCATCACGACGGCTACGCGATGTGGGACAGCGATGTGACTGATTTCTGCGCCGGAAAATTCGGTCCGAAGCGCGACCTGCTCGGCGAAGCCCTCGCCGCGATTGAAAAACGGGGTCTCAAAACCTTCACCTCGTTTCACCATTCACGCACCTATAAACAGTTTGCAGCCATCAACAAGCAGCTGAGGGCCGACCCGGCCTATACGAATGCGGATCTGCTGGATCCGAACCTCACCAACTATTACTGGTTTACCGATGTGGCCGGAAACTTCGCGGAAACCCGCTACAAGCTGACCAAGGAAGTGATTGATAAATACAAGCCGGACGGCATCTGGTTCGACGGAGGTGGCGGAAAACACGGCACGGAATTCCTCCTGCAGGATTTCTTCAATATGGGCGATGCGGCGGGGAAGGAAGTCGTTGTTCATAACAAGGGTAATTTTCCTGAACAATTCGGGGTCTACTCCTATGAAAACGGCCACAAGCGTCCGCTCTATGTCGATTGGCCGTGGGAGGATGACACGCCGTCCGCCACAGGATGGTGTGACTGGCCGTGGTTCAAGGCTATTGAATACAAAAAACCGCGCGACATCGTCGTGCGCCTTTGCGACCTCGTGGCCCGTAACGGAGGCCTGCTGCTTTCCATGAACCCGCGGCCGGACGGCACACTTGACCAGGGCCAGATTGACCTGCTCGAAGGCATCGGCTCCTGGATGGACGTGAACGGCGAGGCAATTTACGCCACCGTGCCATGGAAAGTATTCGCGGAAGGGCATACCGGACTTTTAGAATTTCGTGAGTCGGGCCCGGGAAAGACCCGCGCCATTCAGCCGGACACGACCAAGCTCAATTGGGAAGACGTCCGTTTCACTCGCAACGGCGAAAACTTGTATGCGAGCGTGCTGGGTGTGCCGCCATCGGGGGTTGTAAACATCAAAACGCTCTCCAGACAGACCTCAGTTTCGGAGTCCAATAAAATCAAAACGGTCGAGTTGCTCGGCCATGGACCGGTCAAATGGACGCGTTCCGCGGATGCATTGAGCATCGAGCTGCCTAAAGAGCTGCCGAACGAGTGGGCGCTTGCTTTCAAGATCACCGTCGATGGTGAGCTCGACAAGAGCAAGCCCGCGGTCGATGGCTCTAAGATGACCATGCCGAAACAAACGTAAGACAATCGAGGCTTTGTATGAAAAAAACGATATTGTTTCTTAGTTTAATAATTTCCGCGCTCATGACACGTGGTGCGGAAATAAAACCCAACATTATTTTCATCTTCGCGGATGATTGGGGCTACGGCGATCTGGGCATCCACGGCAGCACGTTTTGCAAAACCCCGCGCATCGACCAAATGGCGGCGGAAGGGATTGATTTTCAGAATTTTACCGTGACCGCCCCGAGTTGTTCGCCGAGCCGGACGGGTGTGTTAACCGGTCAATTTGCTCCGCGGCATTGTGTGTTTGGGGCCTTTTCCTCTTTGAGCAATCATCAGAAATACGGCATGCCGGACTGGCTGGACCCGGAGGCGCCGATGTTGCCGCGCATGCTAAAGCAGGCGGGCTATGCCACGGGTCATTTTGGAAAGTGGCACTTGAGCAATGAGGCGATTGACGACGCGCCCATGCCGCTGGCATACGGTTACGACGAATTCGGCGCGCACAACCTCCCGGGCTCTGCACCCGAGCAGATGGATCCCGCGGAGACTGCACCGCGTGCGATCGACTTCATCAGGCGACATCAGGATCGCCCATTCTTTATCAACCTGTGGCTGCACGAAACGCACACGCCGCACTATCCTCTGGAACAATACCTGGCTCAATTCAAGGATCTGGACGAACGTCAACAAGTGTATGCCGCGATCGTTGCGGAAGCGGATGCGAAAGTCGGTCAGGTGATCGATACGCTCAAGGAACTGGGCTTGGATGAGAGCACACTGGTGATCTTCTCCTCCGACAACGGGCCGGAGAACACCGGCAAAAAGAAACGGCAGGACGACGCTTCCACGGGGCCGGGACTGGGCACCTACTATTCCGTCGGCGAAACGGGCGGGCTCAAAGGCAGAAAGCGCTCGCTGTTTGCCGGTGGGGTGCGCGTGCCCTTCATTGCTCGCTGGCCCGACGTGGTCCCCGCCGGGAAGACGGATCGCGCGTCGGTGCTCACTGCGGTCGATCTGCTGCCCACGTTCATGGGGTTGGCCGGCGCGGAGCTTCCCGAAGGCTATGAGCCGGACGGAGAAGATATCATGCCCGCATTGGCAGGCAAACCATTTGAGCGCAGCAAGCCGATCTGTTGGGAAAGGAAAAAGTTTAAAAAAGGCGGGGCGGGTTGGCCCCACCTAGGCGTTCGCAAGGGAAAATGGAAGCTGTTGCTGAATGACAAGTTCGGCAAACTGGAGCTTTACGATATCGAAAGCGACTGGGCGGAGTCCACGAATGTCGCTCAGAAAAATCCAGAGATCGCGGAAGCTCTCGCCAAAAAGGCGCGGGCATGGAAAGCCTCGCTGCCGACGGAGCCACCTGCCTCCTGCATTTCAAAAGCCCGCGGCTCGGAGAAGTCGAAACAGAAGGCCAGTAAATAGAAAATGATTTATTGGTTACAAGATAAAGAAAAGGCAATGAACAGGTCAGGTTTACGCCCTATCGGGTGCGTCCTAGGAATCGTCATTCTGCTTTTCTTCACCCTCATGCTGTCGGGGGCAGGGATGAATGTCGTGCTTGCGACTACGTATCCTAATTATGGATTCGATTTTGTTCGTTCGGGGCACAATGCGCCTACGGATCTTGCGCAGCCAGGGTCGGTTGCTGGCTTGCTAGGGTGGAGGGGGGACGGGCTGGACGATACCGCGCGCGTGTCCGTTTTTGAGATCGGAGCGGACGGCAACTCAGTCCTTGGTATGACCACGGCGGGAGACAACAGGACCGTCATTACGTATGACGACTATGGTTTCTTTCAACCGAATCCAGAGGCGTTGACCGTGAATTTTCGGTTGAAGGTAGATGAATACGCAGAATCATCCGGTGAGGACTATTTCAACGTCAGCCTGTATAATGGGGCATACCACATCAGCCTACTTTGGACGGATGACGGAATATATGTTCGTGATGTTTCGGGCAAAGATCAGCTGATTGTTCGCGTGTCAGATCCAGCTCATCCGGGGCTTTCGCGTTTTGCGGACTACACGGTCAAACTGCGTAGTGGACAGATTGATTTGCTGATTAATGGGAAGATTCAAGGTAGTCTCGATGCGATCGAGGCATCCTCCGAATCGCCCAGGATTGGGCTGGTGATCAGCAAATCTGTCGACTCGTCGGCCAATACGAAAATTGAACTGGACCACTTTTTCATCCACAGTAAATCACCTGAGAACGCGCTGGTGTATGATGATGAGAAAGATGCTTCCACACATTATCTCGTGCTGGGGGAGGCGGTGGGCAATCCGACTCAGAAGATTGGTTTTAACGGTTTCGGCGGCGGGTGGGTCGGAGAAACCTATTATGACTATACGATCACCGATAAATCGATGAACATTGATCCGAAGCCAAAGTTTGGCTCGGGGGGCAACAAACCCCTGCGGGACAGTCTGCATGCCTTGCACTATAATCCGGTTCAGGCTGGAGCGGGCTCGCACTATGGGCATGTTGCGGAGCTGGAAGGCACGATCGATCAAATCAAGATTAAACCGTTTTCCATATATCTCTATCAGGAACAGGGGAATGCTTCGATGAATATGGTGGAAAACGAGGGACAACTACTGAATGTCCGGAATCCCGAGAGAGCCGCTTTACAATGGAATGATGGGGCCGTTGGCGATAACGACGATATTGCCGAATACGAAATCAGCATGCAGGACGAAATCCTGTCCGAACTAGATTTCCATGCTGTGATGACGGACAAGACCTTGGCAGACGATCCGCAGGGAACTCTGGAACATTATTTGGAATGGCGGTTTGTTAGGCCGGCTTGCGCGTTGCTCCAGATGAACAACTATGGGGACCATGACGAAATTCTGGAGCAACACCGCCGGGAGGCAGCCGGTTACCGGAACCCTGAAGAGCCACTGAACTCGGATTCTACGCTCACTACCTCTGATGGGGATCTGGGCTACTTCCGAATTAAACAAGGGTGTCGTCTGAATCGAGACATGGATTTTAAATACCTCCATTACCGGATCGATGGGGCCTGGGCTATGGAAGCAATTGACGTGCTGAATGAACCTGTGGCCTTCAACCTGTCCGACAATGCGCAGGTCTATGATGCAAAGGAGCCGGACCGACCCACGGTGGATTCCAATCTGATGATCATGTCGAATTCATCCTCGCCGACTGAGGGACAGGGGATCGGCTGGTGGGTTCCCATGGGGCATGTAATCAACTTGAATGATATTGTGATTCGCGACCGTCATACGGACGAGGTGCTGCATACGGTAAATCGGAAGGAAGCGGTTACGTTCAATTGCGATTGGCGTAAGAACAACTGGATGCGATTGGCTGTGAACTGCCGGTCAAAAGGCCTGCTTGCTCCGGGACGGCGTTATGTCACCGGGCAGACCCAAGCCCGGGATGTGTATGAAACCAAACGGATGCTCGGCTACCAGATATTCGGGACGCCGGAAGAGATTTTAACCAAAGTCCGGTTCCTGATTTCGGAAGTTGATTCAGAGCCGAATGCGCATCTGAGTCTGGGGGCAGGGAGTCTTAGAATAAAACAAAATTGAACTGAATATGAAACAAACCATTGCACTACTTATGCTGTGCGCGCCGCTAATTGCAGCGGCGACCGAACAGCCCAATATTCTCTATATTATGTCGGACGACCACGCGGCGCATGCCATTGGCGCGTATGGCGGGCGGCTCGCGCCGCTCAATCCGACGCCAACGCTGGATAAACTCGCGGCCGAGGGGGTGGTGCTGGAAAATACCTTCTGCAACAACTCAGTCTGCAGCCCGAGCCGGGCGTCGATTCTTACCGGACAATACAGCCACATCAACGGCGTGACGCAACTGGACGGGAAAGTCGTGGAGGAAAGGCAGACGCTCCCTCTTGAAATGCGCAAGGCGGGCTATCAGACCGCCGTGATCGGCAAGTGGCACCTCGGCGTTCAGCCGCTGGCTTTTGATTACTACAAGGTGCTTGGCGGGCAGGGGAAATACAACAACCCGGAGTTCTTCGAACGCGTGAACCCATCCGCCGATGAAACGAAGTTTAAGGAAGAGGGGCATAGCTCGGATCGTATCGCGGCGTCCTCCATCGAATGGTTGAAGGGGCGCGACAAAACAAAACCATTCATGCTGATGACCCACTTCAAGGCGCCGCACGGGCCGTGGGACGCGCATGAGCGCTACGACAGTCTGTATGCGGATATCGACATTCCCGAACCTTCCAGTCTTTGGAACAATGAAAACAACGGATCGATCGCCACCCGCGGGCACGACGACGAGCTGCTGTTCAATATCGGTTCCTCGGTCGGTCGGCGCAACCATTTCCGCTCGCATATCAAAGACGTCGATAAGGCGTTGAAAAGCGAGTTTCAAAATATGACGGACGATGAAATCAAGCGCGCGTCCTATCAGCACTATCTGAAAAACTATCTCCGTTGCGTACGCGGCGTGGACGACAACATCAAGAAGCTGGTCGACTATCTAAAGGGTGAGGGCGTGCTGGACGATACGATCATTATCTATACCTCCGACCAGGGCATGATGCTCGGCGAGCACGATTACATCGATAAGCGTTGGATGTATGAGGAGTCGCTGCGCATGCCGTTCATTGTTCGCTATCCCAAGTCGATCACCGCGGGCACGCGCTCGGACGCGCTGATCAACAACACCGATTTCGCGCCGATGATTCTGGACTACGCGGGTGTTCGGACGCCTGAGGCCATGCAGGGGCGCAGCTTCCGCTTCATCATGGAAAGCGGGCAGGAGCCCGCGGACTGGCGGCAGGCGACCTATTACCGCTATTGGATGCACATGAAGCACCACTACAATCCCGCGCATTTCGGAATCCGCACCAAGGAATGGAAGCTGATCTTTTACTATGGCGCGGCTGCCAAGGGAAATAATAATACACCCCCCGGATGGGAGCTGTATAACATGAAGAACGATCCGCTCGAAATGAACAACCTCTACGCTAATCCCGAATACAGCGAAATCGCGGGGCAGCTCAAGGAGCAGTTGAAATCCCTGCGGAGTGAAGTGAAGGATTCCGACGTGGATAACCCGCGCTTTGCTGAAATTATTTCCAGGCATTGGAACGGCGGCGAGGAAGAGGCCATGCGCATTTCCCGTGAGGTTGCCCGGAATCCGATCGGTGCTAAAAAGAAAAAGGTATCGAAGCAGGAAAAATGATTTGTCCCGCCCTCTGCAGGGAACCCGGTTGAATGCGGTATCAAGACTGTTTTCCTTCGGTTTTTTGATTTTTCGTGGCATATAAACATGCGTTTGGCGGGAATGTGTTGTTGCGCCATTCGTCCTGTCTGCGAGTTCATTTCGTCTGGAGAAATCTATGTTTTTAAAGTTGTTGCTGTGTGTTGGTTGTTTTGCAGTGCTGTGTAATGTTGGGGCGTCGCATCCAAACATTATCTACATCCTTGCGGATGATATGGGGTATGGCGATGTCGGCGCGTTGAATCCGGAGTGCAAGTTTCCGACGCCGCACCTCGACCGCATGGCGGGCGAGGGCATGATTTTTACCGATGCGCACACGGGTTCGTCCTGCTGCACGCCGACGCGCTATGGCATCATGACCGGTCGCTACGCGTGGCGCACGCCGTTGAAGAGCGGCGTACTCAGCGGGTATAGCGAGCTGATGATCGACACCGATCGCACGACCGTCGCGTCTTTTCTGAAAGATCAGGGTTACGCCACCGCCTGCATCGGGAAATGGCATGTGGGCGTCGATTGGCCGACGACCGACGGCAAGCCCGTGAAAAGCCGCGCCACGGGGCCGAACGTGGATTATACCGCGGATATTACGGGCGGGCCGTTGGATGTTGGCTTTGATTATTGGTATGGACTCGCGGGATCGCTCGGTATGCCGCCGCACGGCTTTATCGAAAATCGCCGTCTGACCGGTAAACTAGGCGTTTTCGCGAAGGGTAAAGGCAAGGAACGGGAAAGCCCCTTATTCCAGTGCCGCCCCGGCCAGAGCGTTCAGGGATTCAGCGTGCACGAGGTGTTGCGCCAAATCACCGAGCGCGCGGTGGATTACATCGGCGAGGCCGCGAAAACCGACGAGCCTTTCTTCCTCTACTTCTCGCTCAACTCACCGCACTCGCCTGTCGCGCCCGGTGCGGAATGGATGGGCAAAAGCGGCATCAGCCCCTACGCCGACTTCATGATGGAAACCGACTGGAGCGTTGGCGAGATTTACGCGGCGCTGGAAAACGCGCGCATCGCGGAAGATACGCTGGTGATTTTCACCGCCGACAACGGATGCTCGCAAACCGCGGGATTCGACACGCTCGCGAAAGCGGGGCATCGCCCCGGCGGAATCTATCGCGGCCTCAAGGGCACACTTTATGAGGGCGGGCACCGCGTCGCGCATCTCGCGAAATGGCCGGCAAAAATAAAGCCCGGTTTAGTATGTGATGAAACGATCTGTACCACCGACCTACTGGCAACGGTTGCGGAAATGCATGGAAAAACATTAGCCGATACCGAAGGCGAGGACAGTGTTTCGTTTTATCCTGCATTTCGTGACAAGACGCTGGACGCATCCCTGCGCGAGGGCGTGGTGCATCACTCGTCCGATGGCTGGTTCGCGTTCCGCCGTGGAAAATGGAAACTGATACTTCATCCGGGAAACGGCATGAAAAAGCCGAAGGACACCGGCGATATGCCGCCCGTCAAAAATCCCGCGAAGATTCAGTTATTCGATATGGAAGCCGATCCGACCGAAACCACGAATGTCCAAGCCGACCACCCCGAAACCGTCCAGTCCATGAAGGTCGCGCTCGCGAAAATTATTAACGACGGCCGAAGCACGCCGGGCGCGCCTCAAGTCAACGCGCCCGCGAAAAAAGGATGGAAGCAGGTGGACTGGATAAAGGAACTTTAGGATGGCTGAAGAGAAAGGTAGGGACGGTTCGATGAACCGTCCGTTCGGCGGAATGGTTCGGGGTTAAGTGTAGAGACCGCTTACCTGAAGTGAAACGAAGGAAGCGGTGCCGCGTGTGCCGGGCAACGTTTCCCTCCCTCTGGTCGGGTAAACGTTCTCTACACAAAACAGCAATTCTGAAGGGAAGGGATAGAGAAAAAGATGGCTACGACGAAAGATCAAAATAGGGAAGGTTCTATGAACCGTCCGTTCGGAGGAATGGTTCGGCGGTCGGACAGGATTGCTTTGCGTGCGTGCGGCGCGCTCGTCGAGCACGCCCTACCTGTTTTTCTTGCCTTTGCGGTAATCGCTTCGGCGGCTGAAAACGATAAACCCCTGATTTATCAGGAAGGCGGCGGATTCGAGGCGGACGTGGTGGTGGACTACAAGGATCATCCGAAGCAACCGCTCCAACTACACATTTTCCATCCGCCGGGGTTCAAGACGTTCGATAAGCGTCCGACGGTCGTGTTCTTTTTCGGTGGTGGTTGGTCGGGGAACAATCCGAAGCAGTTTTACCCGCAGGCGGAATATCTGGCGTCGCGCGGCATGGTGGCGATCTGCGCGACCTATCGGTCGAACAGCAAATACAAGACGAAGCCCTACGACTGCGTGGAGGATGCAAAATCGGCTATTCGCTATGTTCGTAAGCATGCGTCGGAGCTGGGCGTGGATCCTGCGAAAATCGCGGCGGGCGGCGGATCGGCGGGCGGTCATCTCGCAGCGGCCACGGCGACGGTGAAGGATTGGGATTGTCCGGACGACGATCTTTCCATCTCTGCGGTGCCGGATGCATTGCTCCTGTTCAACCCGGTTTACAATAACGATCCGGGTGGTTACGGCAACAACGACAAGGACAACCGCGTGGCGGAATACTGGGAAAAGATATCGCCGATGAACAATCTGGACGGAACCCAGCCACCGACACTGGTGCTGATGGGCAGTCGCGATAAGCATACACCGGTCGATATCACCATGGAATATGACCGCCGAATGGAAGCCAACGGCAACCGTTGCGAAACCATTATCTATGAAGACCAGAAACACGGTTTCTTCAATCTCGGCAAAGGTGGTAAGGAATATTTTCTCAAAACAATTATTGAGGCGGACAAGTTTCTTGTTTCGCTCGGATATCTTGAAGGTGACCAGACCGCGGAAACATGGTTTGCGGAACAGGAGAAGCGATGAGTCGGATGAAGCTGTTAAATGGAATGATTGCCTCGGTGGTGCTGGCCACGTTTTCGGCAAAAGCGATAGAGGCCGATGTGGTGGTCTATGGCGGGACGTCGGCTGCGGTTACGGCCGCGGTGCAGGCAAAGAAGATGGGCAAGTCGGTGGTGGTGATTTCGCCGGACAAGCATCTGGGCGGGCTGTCGTCGGGCGGGCTGGGGTGGACGGACTCCGGTCGGACGGAGGCGATCGGCGGATTGTCGCGCGAGTTTTACCACCGGATTTGGCAGCACTACCAGAAGCCGGAGGCGTGGAAGTGGCAAAAGCGCGAGACCTACGGAAACCGTGGCCAGGGCAGCAAGGCCTTGAACGACAAGGATCAGACCGCCTGGGCATTCGAACCGCATGTGGCGGAACAGGTGTTCGAGGATTTTGTTGCCGAATATAAAATCCTGGTTGATCGCGACGAATGGCTGGATCGCGAGTCGGGCGTGGAAATGAAGGATGGCCGGATCGTGGCGATCACGACGCTGTCGGGAAAAACCTACCGCGGGAAAATTTTTATCGACGCGACTTATGAAGGCGACCTGATGGCTGCCGCGGGAGTTTCGTACTTTGTGGGGCGCGAGGCCAACAGCGTGTATGGCGAAAAATGGAATGGTATCCAGACGGAGCCGACCGAGCGCGTGCATCAGTTCGAGGGGCTGAAGGTCTCGCCCTACATTGTTCCCGGCGATCCGGCCAGCGGGCTGGTGGCGAGAGTCTCGCCGGAACCCCCGGGGATCAATGGCGAAGGCGATAAACGGATCCAGGCCTATTGCTACCGGCTTTGTCTTACCACGCATTCCGACAACCGCGTCCCCTTCGAGAAGCCGGAAGGATATGATCCCGCCCAATACGAAATCCTGGCGCGCGTCTTCGAGGCGGGGTGGAAATCGAAATTGGCCTTTAAGAAGTTTGATCCCCTCCCGAACCGGAAGACGGACAAGAACAACTATGGTTCGTTCAGCACCGACAACATCGGCATGAACTATGATTATCCAGAGGCATCATACGAGCGCCGCAGCGAAATCCTCAAAGAGCATGAGACCTACCAGAGGGGCCTCTTTTATTTCATGGCCAACAATCCCCGCGTGCCGGATGAAGTTCGCAACAGCATGGGCAGGTGGGGACTGGCGAAGGATGAATTTGCCGACAACGGGAACTGGCCGCATCAACTCTATATCCGCGAGTCGCGGCGCATGGTCGGTGAGTATGTCATGACGGAGCACGATATGCTCAAGACGCGCAAAACGCCCAAGTCCGTCGGTATGGGGGCGTACCCCATGGATTCGCACAATACCCAGCGCTATATAAATGAAGACGGATTCCTTGAGAACGAAGGCAACCTGTTCGTTCGAACCAAAGGTCCCTATGCGATCGCCTATGGTTCCCTTGTTCCCAAAAAAACCGAGTGCCGAAACCTGCTCACCCCGACGTGCCCGTCCAGTTCGCACATCGCGTTTGGCTCCATCCGCATGGAACCCGTATTCATGATCCTCGGACAGTCCGCCGCTACGGCCGCCTGTCTGGCCATTGACTCCGAAGTTGCTGTTCAGGACGTGGACTACGGCGCGTTGAAGACGCGGCTCGTTGCTGACGGGCAACGATTAACCTGGAAGGTCAAAAAATGAAAACAAGTATCATTGTATTATCACTTGCCGTTGCTTTGGCCGCGGTGGCTGAACAGCCCAATATTATCCTGATGATGACGGACGACCATGGGTGGGGTGATGTCGGCTTTAACGGCAACGCGGATATCATCACGCCGAATCTCGACCGCGTGTGCGGGCAGGGCGCGCGGTTGCATCACTTTTTTGCGGCAGCACCGGTCTGTTCGCCGACGCGTGCAACGGTGCTGACGGGGCGGCACTATTATCGCTATGGGATCTGGGGCGCGAACGACGGTCAGTTGCCGCGGCAGGAATATACGATTTCTCAGGGACTGAAGGACGTGGGTTACGCGACCGGTCATTTCGGCAAGTGGCACGTCGGCTCGCCGCATCCGGACTACATGGGCAAGGGTGGAGGCGGTCATCTCGAGCGTCTGGCCCGTCCGGAATGGTTCGGCTACGATAAATATTTCCTGACCCACCACGCCTGTGCGACGTGGGATCCGTATGGCCCGAACGGAGATAACGCGGAAACCACCGACAATCCTTATTGGGAGGATGGAGAGCGCGTGACTGAACGTTTGGTGGGTGACGACACACGAATCATCATGGATCGCGTGATTCCCTTCGTCGAAAATGCGTCAAAGGAAGACAAGCCGTTCTTGTCGGTGATCTGGGCGCACACACCGCACTCACCGTTGCGTGCGGGCGATGCCTATAAAAAAATGTACGAAGGAAAAGGGCTGTCGGGCAAGGTGGTGGAATATTACGGAGCGCTGACCGCACTTGACGAACAGGTGGGCCGCCTGGAGGCCAAGCTGCGCGAACTGGGCGAATGGGAAAACACGATGTTCTGGTTTTGCGCGGACAATGGCCCCGCGAGCCACGTCGACGACGGTGGCCACGGTAAAACCGGCGGCATGCGCGGCAAAAAAGCCCATTTGTTCAACGGCGGCACCTGCGTGCCCGCGCTCGTCTGCTGGCCGGGCAAGGTCGAAGCGGGTATCACCATCAAGACGCCGATGTCGACGATGGATTATCTGCCGACGGTTTTCGCAGCCGCGGGCGCGAAACTGCCCGACGACCGGCCGGTCGACGGCGACAACGTACTCGACATCATTTTTGGCAAAACGGACAAGCGTCCCCGCCCGGTCCCGTTTCGTTTTGCAGACAAAAATGCGCCCGGCCTCGGCCTGCTCGACGGCGAATTCCGCTATTACACCAACTTTGATTTTGGTGCGCCGGAAGGCGACCTGCTCTACAACTTCGTCGCCGACCGCGGCGAACAGGAAAACCTGATCAACCAAATGCCCGAAAAAGCCGCGGCGATGCGGGCAACCGCGGTAAGATTCATCGAGTCTTGCGAGCGCAGCTTTGCCGGCGAGGACTACCCGGCAGACTCCGGTTACCAACCGGGAAAATGGAAGGCTATGAAAAACACGCTCTGGGCTGGACCCGATCCCGACAGGAAAAAGGCTAAAAAGAAGGCAAAGAAGAAAACGAAGAAGTAGAGCCTCTGGTATTCAGGGTATGAACCTTGATTATTTCGTTAAGGATTAGTCGTTTCATGGTGTTTAAGAGGTGAAGGTTCCAGGCTGTGGAAAAATCAGGCACGTGAAAGCGTCTTATACTGTATATGGATTTTTAGGAGAAGGATGATGAAACGGAATTTGGTGTTGTTGATGTTTGCTGGTTTGCTGCTTGCCGCCATAGGAGGCTTGCAGGTTGGAGCCACGGAGTTTTACGTGTCGCCGCAAGGTGCCGATACGAATGCAGGGACGGTGGAAGCGCCGTTCAGAACCATTGTGCGTGCGCGGGATGCGGCCCGTGCCGACACAGAGCAGTCGAGGATCTATCTGCGCGACGGTCGCTATTTTTTGAGCGAGCCCGTGGTGTTCGGCTTGAAGGATGGTAATACGACGTATACGGCCTATCAGGATGAAAGGCCGGTTATCACGTCCGCGATTCCAGTGGAGGGGTGGCAGAAAGGAACAGGAGAACTCTGGGTCGCTGAAATGCCGGAAGGCGTCGATGATTTCAAGGTGATGTTCGATGGCAACCGTATGCTGGAGCGCGCGCGCAGCCGCGGCTTTCAGGGTCCGCAGCAAAACTTCAAAAAATTCGCGACCCGCAATACGGCGCTGCCGGAAGACCGGCTTTTGCTGCGCCGGTTGGAATTCCCTGAGGGCGAAATCAAGGCATGGGACAACATTGAGGATGTGGAAGCTTTTTTCTGCGGTGTCCCATGGACGTTCAATATTTCGCCGATCAAAAAGGTGGATGAGGAAAACAACATTGCATGGCTTAAATATGAAGGCAATACACCCCCTTCCACAACCCCCAA
>CAZAPF010000007.1:0-135775 GCA_964486885.1 uncultured Verrucomicrobiota bacterium | reverse complement strand
CGTAGTGGCGAAAATACCGGTGTGCTTTACGAGATCCGGGCTTCGTAAATAAAGCGCCTGGGTTGGACGACCGGGATAGCGAACATCCCCCAGATATGGCTACCTTACGAAAAATCCTGCGACGTACTGGCGGAGAAATGGAGAACGAATGGAGAATATTTGCTCAAAATTCAGTATCCAGCACCAAGCAGCGGGAACCAGTTGTGAGCGGAGAAAATTGAAACACCGCTTTTACTGGGGAAAATGCGTATTTTTCCTGCGACGGGAATTGGCAGGAAGTTTGTATTAAGAAGGTTTGGTGCCGGAGGTGGGACTCGAACCCACATGACCGAAGTCGCAGGATTTTGAATCCTGTGCGTCTACCAATTTCGCCACTCCGGCTTGAGCGGGAAAGACGAGGAAGATACCAAAACCAAGGGGTTTGGCAACAGCTTTTCCAAATGGAATGTGGTTCACCACGAAGATACGAAGAACACGAAGATACTTAGCTCCTATTTTATTGAAAAACTTCGTGCCCTTCCTGTCTTCGTGGTGCCAATCAAGCTTTAGAGCAGTTCATCGTAGGAACCGTTTTCGCGGAGGGCGACGACCATTTTCTTGATGTCCTGGGCGCGGTCTTTGGGGCATACCAAGGTCACGCCCTCCGCTTGTACGACGATCAGATTCTCGACTCCGATAACCGCCGTAAGGTGATCCTTCGACAGGATTATATTATTCGAAGCATCGAGGGTTTGGACCTGCCCGATGTTGGTATTTCCTCCCTCATCCTGGTCAAAATGACTTTCCAGTGCCGGCCATGCGCCCACGTCGTCCCAGTAGAATGTTCCGCAGGCCATGATGATGTTATCGGCCTTTTCCATGAGGGCGTAGTCGACGGATATTTTTCCAAGATCCGGATAGGTGGCGTCCATGCCTTCGATAATTTTTCCGTGTTTGGCATATTCCGTCAGGGTATCCATGAGCTCCTTCATTTCCGGGCAATGGGAAGCAAAGGCTTTTTCCAATGATTGGACTGACCAGATAAACATCCCTGAATTCCAGTAAAATTTGCCGGTTTCCAGATACTCCGTTGCAGTGGCTTCGTCCGGTTTTTCTACAAAGCGCACAGCTTTGCGGAATTCCACATTTTCAGCATCTTCAAAAGCATCGCCTGATTCAATATAACCGAATCCGGTTGACGGATAGGTCGGCTCAATGCCGATCGTAACCAGTATGTCGTTCTTTTCGGCCAGATCCATTCCACCCCGAAGTGTGGCAGAAAAGACATCGAGGTCCCCCATCACCTGATCTGCGGTAAGAATGGCAAATACACCGTTTTCATCTTTGGCTTTTACCAATGCTCCACCGCAGGCAACGGCAGCTGCGGTATCACGGCCTATGGGTTCTCCGACAATATTTTCGGCAGGAAGCTGCGGCGCGGCCTGCTGAGTGGCCTCAACCAAATCCGCGTTGGTCACTACAAATACGTTTTCCGGCGGCACCAGCCCTTCCAGACGGTCTACGGCCTGCGCAATGAGCGGTTTGTCGCCGACTAGGGCGAGCAACTGCTTTGGGTGTTTCGACGTGCTTAGCGGCCAAAAGCGTTCCCCTTTGCCACCTGCCATGATTACTGCGTAACGACCAGACATTTGAACCTCGTAAAGTTTTAAGTGATTAAGATATTAAGTGTTAAGTCAAAAGGCCTACTAAACGGATTTGACGGCCTTCACCATCTCCCCAACAAATGAAGCCGCATCGGCTCTTCCTTCAGGCGTGTGTGGATTGTTATGGAATGCGTTTACGATTGCGCTGCCGACTACGACGGCATCGGACAGCTTAGCGGCATCGCGTGCCTGCTCGGGCGTTCCGATTCCGAATCCAAGGGCAACCGGGAGCTTGCTTCGGTCGTTGATTCGCTTGACGAGAGCTCCGGCTCCTTCGGCAATCTCATCCTGTACACCGGTTACTCCCTCGCGGGATACGCAGTAGATAAAGCCATTCGCCTGTTTAGTAATTTTATCAATGCGTTCGTCCGGTGTCGTGGGTGTTACCAGCTGAATGGCGTTCAGGCCGTTTTCCTTTAGCGAAGCGCGATAAGGCTTGGCTTCTTCCAACGGCAAATCCAGCAGGAGGAATCCGTCGATGCCGGCCTGTGCTGCCGCCGCAATAGACTGACCAAATCCTCGTGCGAGCAATGGGTTCATATAGGCATAAAAAATCAGGGGGATTTCGGAGTGTTCCCGAATTTTGGCGACACATTCCATCACTCCCTCAAATGTCGACCCAGCCTCCAAAGCCCGCGTGGCCGCTTCCTGGTTTACACGCCCATCGGCAAGTGGGTCCGAAAACGGAAGGCCTAGTTCAACCACATCAACTCCGGCTTCTTCCAGCCGCAGGACGATATCCACCGTATCCTCAAGGTTGGGATCACCGGCAGACAAATAGGCAACAAACCCCTTCTTTCCCTGTTTTTTCAGTTCGGCAAATTTACGGTCCAGTCTGGTCTTTTTCATTGGCATTCCCACATTAAAATTGAAGCACGGATTTTACGGAAAAATCCAACCATTGGAAGCACAACAACAAAAAAGGCCATGCGGAGCGCACAGCGATTACCCCGCATGATTTGATTACATTGACCTGCTGAAGGACAGGGTTTTTACTTTTGCAGCAGCACAAGCATCCATCACATCGATAATACGTCTATGTATGGATTCCTGATGCGGAAGTATATTTACAAAAAAAGGTGAGTTCTGTGCCGCTGCTATTTCCTTCAAACCAGCAATCTGAACGACCAAACCGTCAAGAATTCGGTCATCATATGCAAATCGCATTCCTTCAACCTCTACCGTTCCATCCGCCAAAACTTCAACCAGCACCTCGACCGGAATCTCCGGCATTTCGATTTTTTCGATATCAACAGGGAGGATAAATGAAATGTCGCCTTCTTTTTTAATCAACGCAGCCGTAACCATGAAATAGATCAGCAAAAGAAACACCACATCAATGAGCGATGATGTACTTTGGTTAAAGTTCAGCCCGTCATCACGAACACCCGCCAGGATCATACCGCCCTCCTTGCCAATATAGGACATAGGGGATACGTCGTGTGCGCTTTAAACCTTTGGAAAAAAGTATAAAAAAAGCCGCGTTGTAAAACTGCGCGGCTTTCAAAGATATAATCTATTTAAACGCTACATGGATTTGCTGAAGGTCAGACTGTTCACCCCTGCAGCAGCACAGGCGTCCATGACGTCGATAATACGGCGGTGCAGGGAATCCTGATGCGGAAGCACATTCACAAAAAACGGAGAATTCTGTGATGCGGCAATTTCCTTCAAACCTGCAACCTGAATGACCAGATCATCGAGCGTTTTATCATCGTATGAAAAACGCATCCCCTCAACCTGCACGGTTCCATCGGCCGTAATCTCAATCAGCACCTCAACCGGAATTTCCTGCATGTCTTCAACGGCAACGTTGGCCGGTAGCATAAAGGAAATATCCCCTTCCTTCTTAATCAGCGAGGCCGTGACCATGAAGTAGATGAGCAGGAGGAATACCACGTCGATCAACGGCGCAATCTGCAATTCAAGTTTAGCGTCTTCGTAATGTTGACTTAAATTCATGGTTTCCCCTACTCCTCAAATACGGAATAGATCAGATCCTGGGCCCCGACTTCGGCGCAGGCAATCGTGACCTTTTCGTTGTCCTTGTATTTTGTTTCGCCATCTGCACGAATCAAAATACGCAGTTCCGGATCGGCTTCCAGCCATTGAGAAATTGTTTCTTTGAGTTCATCAACGGTCTTATCCTTCGGATCAGAACCGATGAAATATTTCCCCTCTTTCGTGACCGAGATCATCAGACGCCCGGTCGTATCATCCGGAACCTTGGCAAACGCTGCCGGCGGAATGTTCACTTCGGGTTTATCGTCAATGACCTGCGATGCCACGATGAAGAAAATCAAAAGCAGGAAGACCATGTCGATCATAGGCGACATATCCAGCTCGAGATCTTCTCCGATTTCTTTTTGTTCGAGTTTCATAGCACTTCCCTACCTATTGAGGATTGGAAAAACAGAAAATCAAAAAGTCGAAAAGTTATTCGCCTTCCATTTTCTCCAGATCTTCAAGGGTCATGAAGCTGACAGGCTCTTTTCCGGTCTGCAATGCATCAAAGAGGAATCCAATGTTACGACCGAGGGTGGCCAGCGTTTTCTGGAATCCTTTCTTAAAGAAGAAAAAGAAGAACATCGACGGAATGGCAATCACCAGGCCGGTCGCGGTTGTAATCAGGGCCTCACCAATGTTGGCAGCGAGAAGTTCCGGTTTACCCATACCCTGCGAACCCATGGTATGGAAGGCCTTGATCATACCGGATACCGTACCCAACAGACCCAACATCGGGGAACTGGCGCCGATAATAGAAAGATAGTCGATCGGTTTCATGAGCTTGGACATCTGTTCGACGGATGCTTCCTCAACCGATTCTTTTACTTTGGCAAAGTCGATTTTTTCTTCACCGTCAAGACAACGCTCAAGTCCGGCACCGAAAGTGTTTGCGAACATGGAGGGGTGGTTACGGCAATAAATCAGCGCCGTTTTACACTTCTTTGCCAGCATCATTTCCAGCAGTTCCGGCATTTGTTCCGTATGCAGAAGCGTTTTTGGACGCAATGAAATAAAATTCTGGATGATCAATGCGACCATAAAGAAGGAGAATGCACCCAGCGGGAACATCGCCCATCCACCCTGCTTCAGCAGTGTCCATAAATCCGTTTTCTGAGCTGCCGCCGCAGCTTCAATGTCGCCCTGTGCAAATGCAGCACCTGCCACCGTCAGCAGGGCCATCATTAAGATTCCTTTTTTCATGCTCATTACCTCCGTTATCTTATTCAGATTCTGTTTCCGTAGTTGTAGTCAAATTTGTTGAAGCTGCGGCGGCAGCGGCTTTTTTTGCAGCCTTGGCAGCCTCTTGCTCAGCCTTCCGGGCTTTCCTTGCCGCTTCCCGTGCTGCTTCCCGCTCTTCCTTCGCCTTTTTCTCCGCTGCAGCCCGTTCTGCCTTAGCAATATTTTCAGCCTCTTCAATGGCTTCTCCGCCAAGGCTGGCCCAAAGCTTCCGGGCATCGCCTCCCGCATCACTTCCTGCGTAAATATTCTTTACCTGCCGGGATGTATTAATGACCGAATTCGTTGAAATAACAGAATTGGTGCCGGTCATATCCAGATACAGATATGCAGCCAGCAGTTCGCTTTGCGGCATCCATTCCCGGTCATTCGCATGGTCGGCAATGATCGTGGTAACGATCTGCATAGCCTGTTTATAATTACTGTTCGCCCGTTCGACGGATGCCTGAAGGAAAAGTGCCGCCGCCTCGGAACTGAGCTCACCACGTATCGTATCAGCAGTAGCGATATCATTTTCAGCGATCGCAACAAGCGCCTTGGATACTTTAGCCTTTTCCACCCGGTCGTCATTACTGCTTTCCAGAAGGGTCGCTATACATTTTTTCGCCAGAGGAAGGTTATCCAATTTACGATAGCTCTCCATCAGCATGACATAGAAATCAGCCAGATTATTATCGATTGCCATGTATTCGCCCCGTTCAAGCATGAACGGTTCAATGGCAGACACAAAACCGGCATAGTCCCCCTGATAGGAATACTCAGCGATATTTTCAAGTATCTTCACGAAGATCTGTTCGAGTTTTTCAGCCTTACCGAGCTCGGTATTTTCGAAAATAACCGCAATCTGCTCACTCGTAATAATATTGTTTTCGCGACAGGCATCGAACTCTTCTTTGCTCATCGAAAACCTGAGACTTTTAATCTTGTCCGCCGGAACCGTCATACCCTTCGAGGAACCACGCGGTTGAAAGGTAAGGTTCCCCCCTTCATATTTCTGAAGGTAAACACTGGCCTTCTTGCCATTGATAACCTCCATCAGCGACGGTGTCCCCGATTGAACCTCGGCGTCCTGCGCAAATGCGGTCAGGGATGTAAAAACGAACAGACTTAAAAATATACGTTTCATTATGCGCCTTCCTCCGTAACGGAAGTTTCAGCAGATTTATCAGTAGAATCCTTCTCCGTTTCAGCGTCGTCACCCTGAGGTTTAGCACCCAGCGTCATTTCCGCTTCAACATTAATGGTAATATTGGTTGTCGTGCCGGCATCGATCAGGGCCTGAATCTCAGCAACTTCCGCATTGCCCAGCACTTCCCTTGCTTTTTCAGCCTGCGGCAGTGAATTTACATAAGGATCAAACAACATGGCACGATACGTATTCCGTTTATCGTTCTCGCGCTCCATTTTATCGAGGATGCGTGCACTGGCCAAATAACCTTCAGCAGCCCATAGCCCTCCGGCATGTCCTTTGTACTGGAAATAAGCGCGCTGATAGAATGCAAATGCCTTGGCCAGATTTCCGGCCTGTTCTTCGACTTCTCCCAATTGGAACGTCGCCTGCGCAACCGGTTCTCCGCGCCAGGAAGGAACCGTAAGAATGCTCATGTTTTCCTTGCGGGCCTCTTCAATATTTCCATCATCCAGATATACTTTAGCTTTCAGCAGCTGTGCCCAGGCAACATCGTATTCCGTACCGTAAAGCGCCTGTGCATCGTTGATGGTTGCCAGCGTTCCTTCATAATCCTTCTCTGCGTATTGTCCGAATCCACGGAGTTTATATGCCGCACGCATATATTCGGAATCTTCAAACTTATTAATGAAGATGCGCAGCATTTCTTCGGCACGCGAATAGTCTTTAAGCTCAAACGAAGCATCGCAGATCGTGGCCAGAACCGGCGGCGATGCATTATCGAGATTCTCCAGCTCTTTAATCAGCTGCTGACCCAATACAAATTCTGTTTCCGTAAGCTGAGCCAGCGTTACGCGCAACCGGAGTTCAAGCGTCGTGCTGTCGGTCTCTGCTTTGGCCGCTTCGAGATCGGCAATCAGCTTGTCCTGTAGTTCAGTGCTGAGATAGATGGATGAAATTTTAACCAGCTCAGCGATCATCAAGTCGACACCATCCTGACGAAGGTCTCCACCGTACTGCACAATCGCGTCCACATACGTGGTAACAGCCTCTTCATACAGTTTCTGCTGAATCTTGGTCTTACCAATCCAGAACAGGGCTTTAGCAATATCGCCGCCTTCATCGCCCCACCGTTCTTCGTAGCGTTCTACCACGCGGATAATATCGTCGTATTTTTCTTCCGCTTCGTATACTTCCGCAGCCTGGAATGTGGCATAGGTGGCCTGAACCACTTTCTTGGAAGCCGCATAGGCCATTTCATAGTCCGCGATCGCTTCGTCGAGCAATCCTTCTGAACCATTGATATCACCGCGCATGCTGCAGGCTTCCGGAAATACGGATGATTCAGGATAGGTATTAATCACGTAGCTGAAGCGTTCCGTGGCTTCTTTATACTTTTCCTGACCGAAGAGGCAAATGCCTCCCTGGAAATAGCATTCATCCACAAACTGTTCCTGTGGGAATTTTTTAATGTAGCGCTCAAAGTTCGGGAAAGCTTCTGCATATTTCTGCAGGAACAGCTGAGACATGCCGTACCAATAGGTGGCATTTGCTTCCTGATGAGATTCGGGGAACTCATCCAACACATATTTGAATCCCTTTTCAGATCCTTCGTATTTCTGAAGGACGAGGTCCGCAACGGCCTGCATGAAATAAAGCTCTGTATCATACTTCACGATGGTTTCATCATTCGTACGCGCAAATCCATCCAGATACGGACGCAGGGTTTTGATGGATTCCATGGCCTGATTGCCCTGATAGTGCCCCGTCAGCATGTAGGCAATCTGGCGCGGGGTCATCCCTTCCGTGTATTTACCCATATGTTCAAAACCACGCACTTCTGCTTCTTTCAAGTCGTCGAGGTTTTCGAGCAGCATATCAATCATCTCATAGATGGAACGCTCCCCCACTTCCGTGGTCGGATCGACTGAATAGACAATGTCAAAAAACTTAAGTGATTCCCAGTAGCGTTCAACGGTCTTATAGAGATCCGCCATGCGATACTGAATATCGAGTTCATAAGGAGGGAGGTCCTTGAGCGCCGCAATCAAGAGTTCAAGCTCAACAATTTCCTTCGGTCTCTCTTCTTCCTCTTCGACAGCGGCCTCTCCTGCCGCGGCTTCTGCCGGTTCATCCGCTCCAAACAGCAGGAGGTCGTCCTCAGAAATCTCTGCACCCATTTCCGGTGGCAACCCAATCGCAACACGCATATCGCGCATTTTCTGCTCCTGGTACTCCACGAGTTCATCGCGGGGAAGAATCATACGATACAGCGGCAGAGCGCTGTCATATTCCTCGGCCTCATACAAGGCGGCAGCGGCATTCATCAGCGCCAGGTTTACTCGAATATCATAACGGGCATCTGTTCTGAAAAGCTCGGGGATCCACTCCATAATACGCGAAAAATCAGGGATTTCGATCATCGCATTAATGATCTGCATAATGGCATAGCCCTTACGCTGCTCATTCGGAGTCCAGTTGAACACATAGGTAAAGGGATCGATACATTCGGCCCATTTCTCAATATTATAGTAAGACTCCGCCAGCGTCATGTGCAGGGTGGTCAACTCATCCTGAGTATATTCCTCTTCGGGTTCTACTTTTTCCTTGGAGTAGTCTTCGTCTTCATCGTCGTCGTCTTTCTTCGTCGACTTCTGCGCCATTAAAACCGGGTTTTCATTATAATAGAGGGCGTTGGTTACAGCCGAAACGCATTCTTCATAGGCTTCCGTGTCAAAGTAGCAGGTCGCCAGCATTTTCATGGCCTGCCGGGGATGGTTTGCCAAAGGAAGGTCGATGTAATCCTGCAAAACTGAAGCGGCTTCATCCAGGCGGTTCTGGGTAATCAGCAACGTTCCCAGTTTATAGCGGATGTCCTGCGAAATCGCGACCACACGGGGCGCTTTTGATTCCTCAACTTCGCCCAGATACATATACATGGAGTTAATCGCGTCATCAAAACGCTCGGCCTGCATCGCCTTCATGGCTTCCTGAAGCAGCTCGCCGGCTGTAGGCGCATCCTGAGCAAAGCCAGAAAGTGATGATCCTACACACAAGCCTGTAATCAGTATGAAACGGCGGAAAATAGATAAACGTCCGGTTTTTTTTGTTAACATCATTAACGAATCCCAAGCTGTACTCTGCTGAACATCCGCTTCAATTAAAACAACATGGTTTCAACCCAAAGCAGAACAGCAACTAAACTATTAAACTGTCATACCCCTCATCCAGATCTCGGAATTCAAGAATCCAGAATTAAGCTGAAAATATATGAGAAAAAAGTTAAGTGAGAAAGTTCTAAGTGAGAAAATATGCGTTATTGGACACTGCATTCGCAAAATTTTGCGTAACCAGCTCCACACACAGCACTTTCCCTTCCTTATTGCACAAAAAAGCCACCCATCGAAATGGGTGGCATCACTATAAAAGGGCATGAATTTCAGGTGACACCTGATTCAGACCGGACTACTCGGCCCCATCCTCCACTTCCTTTTCCACCTTCTTGGGCAACTTAATCTTCAAATGCAGATCACGGACCTGGTTGAATTCCACGTCACCCGGTGCATTCATTAGTAGATCTTGCGCCTTCTGGTTCATTGGGAAAGCAATAACCTCGCGGATATTCGGCTCATCAGCCAATAGCATAATAATGCGGTCCACGCCCGGTGCGATACCCGCGTGCGGGGGCGCACCAAACTGGAAGGCACGATGCAGTGCAGGGAATTTGGCCTCCACCACCGACTGATCGTAACCGGCAATATCAAAAGCTTTAACCATCAACTCAGGGCTGTGATTACGAACCGCACCGGAAGAAAGCTCTGTCCCGTTGCAGACAATATCATATTGGAACGCAAGAATTTCCAGCGGATCTTTATTCAACAGATCATCCATTCCGCCCTGCGGCATGGAGAATGGATTGTGCGAAAACTCAACCTTTCCATCGTCGTCGAGCTCATACATTGGGAAATCAACGATCCAGCAGAACTTGAATACATTCGGATCGATCAGCTCAAGACGCTGACCCAGCTCGTCACGAACCGCTGCGCCGATTTCCGTTGCTTCCTTTTTCTGGTCCGCGATGAAGAACATGACATCGCCGTCGCCCACACCACCCAACTCCTTGAGCTGACTAATGGTTTCTTCGGAAAGGAATTTTGCAATCGGGCTCTGCACTTCGCCATCGATCCAACGCAGATAACCCAATCCTTTTGAACCAACGCTCTGGGCAAACTTGATCATATCGTCGAAGAACTTGCGCGATTTATCCGCACAGCCTTTTGCAGCAATCGTCTTAACCACACCTCCGGAAGCTACTACTCCGGCAAATGCCTTGAAGTCGCAGCCGCGGAACAGCTCGGAGGCGTCCTGCAGAATAAGCGGATTGCGCAGATCCGGCTTATCGGAACCATATTTATCCATGGCTTCCTTATATGGAAGGCGCTTGAAAGGAATATCGTCGATGGTCTTATCAGAAAATTCGCTGAAGATTTTATGCAGAACCTTTTCATTCACCTCAAAAACATCATCCTGTGTAGCGAAGGCCATTTCCATATCCAGCTGATAAAACTCGCCGGGCGAACGGTCTGCACGGGCATCTTCATCGCGGAAACACGGTGCGATCTGGAAATAACGATCAAAACCGGAGGTCATCAACAACTGCTTAAACTGCTGAGGAGCCTGTGGCAACGCATAAAATTTACCGGGATGAACGCGGCTCGGAACCAGATAATCGCGCGCACCTTCCGGCGAACTGCTGGTCAGGATTGGCGTCTGGATTTCCATAAACCCTTCCCCGGTCATCAGTTCACGCATACGGGAAATCACTTTAGAGCGCAGGATAATATTGTTGTGCAGGCTTTCGCGGCGCAGGTCGAGGAAGCGATGCTCCAGGCGCAACGTTTCATTACATTCCTCATCTTTAGAGACCTGAAACGGCAGTACTTTGGATTCGCCGAGGGTTTCCATCTCGTGAGCAACCACTTCAATATCACCGGTCGGCAGCTTGGGATTGATCGCTTCCGGAATGCGGTCAACGACTTTACCCGTAAAGCAAATCGTGGATTCAACACGCCAGTGCTCCACCCCTTTATAGAAGGATTGCAGTGGATCAATAACCACCTGGGTCAGGCCGTAGTGGTCGCGCAGATCAATAAAAATAATTCCACCATGGTCACGAACACTGTGAATCCATCCCGAAATTTTGACTACTTGATGGACGTCTTCTTTTCTCAGTTCGCCGCAATTATGTGTTCTGTAACGATGCATGATTTTCTCCTAATTCGTAATGGGTAAACGGCAATGCGTAAAATTAATTACGCATCACGAATTACGTCTTCAAGACTCACCGTTTCCTGCGAGCCTTCATTCATATCCTTTAAAACAACGGTTCCGTTGGCGAGTTCATCCTCGCCGCGAATAATGACTTTTTCTGCGCCAACCCGGTTGGCTTTACGCATCTGCGCTTTCATGCTCTTGGCTTCCAGCTCCATTCCGCAGCGAATGCCTTTAGCACGCAGCTCGCGACTGAACTTCATATTTTCACTCAGCGCTTCAGCGCCCAGTGATACCAGCCAGATCCCACCTTTCGGCGCAAATTGGCCGGCCGTAATCCCACAGGCTTCGAGCGATGTAATGACCCGCTCCATACCCATGGCAAAACCAACCCCGGGCACGCCTTTTTTTCCGAGGGCAATTTCATAACGTCCGCCGCCGGCAATCGCATTCTGCGCCCCCAGAGCGCCATGCGTTATTTCCCAGACCGTATGAACATAGTAATCAAGACCGCGCACAAGCTTGGGATCTACCTCGACCTCAATACCCATACCTTCCAGCGTCTTAATAACCTGATCGAGATACTTACGGGAATCTTCGCTCATAAACTCAATGGCAGAAGGAATCTGATCAACAATCTTACCGCAGCTTTCGTTCTTACAGTCGATCACGCGCAACACGTTTTCATCGATTCGGCGCTGACAGTCATCGCATAAATCATTGAGATGCGGTTGAAGAGCCGCACGCAATCCATCGGCAACCGGCTTACGGTCGGAAGGTTCCCCGCGCGTGCTGATCTGAATTTTTGATCCGGTCAATCCCCACTCATCTAGCAGATGCTTTTGCAGCGCAATGCATTCCGCATCGGCCAGCGGATTGGGTGCACCCGTTGCCTCAACCCCGATTTGATGAAACTGGCGCTTGCGCCCGGCCTGAGGCCGTTCATAACGAAACATCGGGGCAATATAGAACACACGAGCGCTCAGCCCTTCCTCGCCTCGCCCTGCCAGATGGCGAATCGTTCCAGCCGTTCCCTCCGGGCGCATGGCAATTTCATGCTTGCTCGGTTTAAAGGAATACATCTCCTTCTTCACCACATCGGTCGCATCGCCGATAGAGCGCTGGAATACGGAGAGTTTCTCAAGTACAGGGGTGCGCAGCTCTTCGTAACCGTAACAGTTAAAAATAGAGCGCGCCTTTTCCTCAATCATGCGCCAGATATAAATATCAGGCGCATAGATATCGGACATGCCTTGGAGTGGCTGAAATTCGTTACTTGCCATTGATGATTTCCGATTGATGATTTCCGATTTTCGGGTCTGCGACGCCTATGTTTAGCTGAGCTTTTCAATCGGCAATGAAATTATTCGCCGGTAATACGCTCGCGCATGATTTTGCCCGGTTTGAACTTCACAACCTTACGGGCAGGAATCGTTACAACATTTTCAGGCTTGTTGGGATTGCGGCCGATGCGCTGCTTGCGTTCACGGACTTCAAAAACACCGAAATTACGAAACTCGACCGTGTCATCGTTTTCAAGGGCTTCAACAATGTAATCCAGACTCTTCTGGATCACTGCATAGACATCCTGCTGAATCAGTCCGGTTTCATCTGCAATGCGCATAACTAAATCTCTTTTCGTCATTTTCATATCTCCTTGATTTTTAGACGTTTCAATAAAACGAGAACCCGTTTTTCAAAAAGTGAAGCACGGATATTATTCAGCGGGGATGATCGGTCAAGCTAATCCGATCATAATTAGTGGATTAGATGAATTTTCCCTTAGCGCGCCAGGATATGGATCGCCAGAAAAATCCAGAAGGCAAAAAAGCTGAAAATCGCCAGACTTTTATTAAAAAGATAGAAATGGTCTTTCGGATCAATCACCAAAGCAACCTCGCCGGCGTCAACCATTGAGTGCGGACCAACTTTCACCTCTTTAACAACCCCTTTACTCTCAGCATGCAATTCGGAAGCATCGATGGAAATTCTCAAAGCCGTTACTTTCTCCAGCGCTTCTTCCATGGCTGTTTTAGAAACATCGAGCTGTGCCGTGGCATCGGCTGCTCCGCCACTTTTCAATTCATGCTGCATTTTTGCATATGCTTTCTTGCTGGCCGTATAGGTTTCTTTCGCAGCTTCATATTCCACGCTCAGCCGGTCACTGCGCAATTTTGCGAGCAGTTGCTTTTCCCCAACACTGTCCCCCACGCGTACGTGGACCTTTTCAACAGAACCGGCTACGGAAAAGGAGGCCGTAATTTCGGAAGGATGCTTTTTTAAAACCTTATCGGAAGGAAACCAGGCATCTTTAATCGCCCATAAACAGAGAAAAAAGAAAATGGCCGCAAGTACGAGAAAATCGTTTGTTCCTTTGATGTTATACTTTCTCTTAGCCGGCATTCATTTCTCCTTCGTACGTTTGCATAAAAGAACGTTGGCAAACGTCTATGGTGTTGTCCACCTTCAAATCACCGGAAGAGGCGTAAAACAGAACTCAATGCCATTAAAATGCCGGATAACAACTTTCCTCGCAACAGATCGAATTGCACCAAAATTCGGTTTTCATCCGCCACTTGGAATATGCTAGTTTCGGCGATTGTTTTTTTGGAGGAAGTAACCCGTGTATCTAAAAACCCTTGAAATTGTGGGCTTCAAGAGCTTTGCAAATAAGACCAAGCTCGAATTTGAACCCGGCATGACGGCGATTGTCGGGCCGAATGGCTGCGGCAAAAGTAATGTTTCCGATGCGGTGCGCTGGGTGCTTGGTGAGCAGCGGGCGCGGGCGCTGCGCGGCGCCAAAATGGAAGATGTCATTTTTAACGGAACCGATTCATCCAAACCGCTTGGCATGGCGGAAGTCAGCATTACCCTGGCCGATTGCACTGAAGCGCTTGGAATTGAATACGACGAAGTCTGCATTACCCGTCGGGTTTTCCGTTCCGGGGAAAGCGGCTATTTCCTCAACCGCAAGGCCTGCCGTCTGAAAGATATCCACCGTCTCTTTATGGACACCGGCGTCGGCACAGATTCCTACTCCGTTCTGGAACAGGGAAAAATCGACCAGATCCTTTCCGCCCGTCCGGAAGACCGCCGTACTGTTTTTGAAGAAGCCAGTGGAATTACAAAATACAAGGCCGACAAGAAAGAAGCCTTACGCAAGCTGGAACATACCGAGGCCAACCTCCTCCGCCTTGACGATGTTATCCGCGAGGTTAAACGTCAGATCATTTCCCTCCAGCGTCAGGCCGGAAAGGCCAAGCGTTTTAAAGACCTCTCGGAAGAAATGCGCGGTCTCGATATTTATGTGACCCGTGAAAAACTTCAGGAATATGCTCAAAAGATCAACGAACTTTCCGGTGAGCTCCAGATACTGGAGCACAAGGTCAAGGAACTGCATGAACAAGTAGAATCTGCAGAAAGCGAAGCGGAAACCTCGCGTCATGCGCTGACCCAGCTCGAAGAAACGATTTCCCAGGCCATGGAGCAGGCATCAGCCGCGCGCGGCGAGCTCGAACGTACGCGCAACCTGATCACCATGAACACAGACCGCATTGCCGAGCTGACGACTCTCGCCCAGCGTAATTCGCAGGAAACCGAAGAAGCGAAAATCCGGTTGGGAGCCCACCGGGCAGAGCTCGAAAAAATTATCGCCGACATCTCCGTTTCAACCGAACAGCGGGATGAAGCAAAAGAAGGTCTTGATCGGGCCACACTTGCCCAGAAAGATGTCGAAGACCAGATGAACGACACCCGTGCACAGCTGAATAATCTGCGCAACGAATCAGTCGCTCTCGATTCCAGTTCCTCCAAAATGCAAAATGAATTGAATGCCCTGGATGCACGGGATCGATCAGCCATGTTGCAGAAAGAACGTCTCGCAACGGAAAAGGCCGAACTGGAACGTTCGCTCGGTTCCTTCATGGAGCATCAGGAAGCCATGGATACCAAGGTGGAGTTGCTTTCAGGTAAAGTTGCCGAACAGGCCGAAACCATGAATTCGCTCAACTCCGACCGTGCGGGCCGCAAAGACCTGATTGTTGAAAACGACCGAAAGCTCAACGAGGCACAGAAAATGGTAGCCGCCAAACGCGCACAGCTCGAAATGCTTTCGGGCGGCGAAGCCCGCAGCGAAGGATTTCCGCCCGGTGCCCAGGCCCTGCTGGATCCTCCTTCTGATTTCCCGCTGGACCGCTCGGGCGTAATCGGCCCGTTGGCCGAACAGATGAAAACCTCGGAAGAATTCCAGACCGCTCTCGAAGCCATCCTCCGCCCCTGCATCGACGCCATCGTCGTTAAAGACGAAGCCTATGCACGAGACGCCCTTGCCTGGCTCCGCGATCAGGAAGCCGGCAGCGCACGGTTGCTCAGCGTGGTTTCCAGCAAGGAAGAGGCATCGCTCGACACCTCCTCTGCCGTTGGCAAGGGACTGCTGGACTGCATCACATTCAGCGATGAGGTCGCACCGCTGGTGCGCCGCCTGTTCTGGAATGTTCGGGTGGTCGGATCCGAAGTGGAACTGCCCCACGTGCTCTCCGCTGATACCGTCGTGGTTACTCAGAACGGTACGGTTATTTCAGGGGATGGCTCGTCCGAAATCTGGATGCCGGGTACCGAGGACAAAAGCCCCCTCGCCCGTCATCAGCTCCGCCAGCAATTGCAGGAAGAAATATTTACGATCGAGGCCGATGTCCAATCGTTGGAAAATTCGCTGGAAACACTCCGGGGCGAAGAAAGCGGCATTGCTTCAACCATCGAAAATGCACGCCAGATGCTTGAGGAGTACCGCAGAGAACTTGCCCTGCAGGAAGGAGAACGTCAGGTCATTGTCCGCGAAACCGCTGGAGCAAAAGAGCGGGTTGAAACGGTGGCATTCGAACTCAAAAACCTTACAGAAAATGAAAGCGAAGGCGTTGAAATGCGCACCCGCCTGGCCACCGAACTACAGGAAGCTCGCGACCGTCAGGCTAATATCCGAACACAGATAAGCGAGCAGACCACCGCGCTTAACGAGATTGAAGAAAAACGCTCGGATGCGCTATCTATTACGTCTGAGCACCGGATCACGTATTCGCAGAAATCACAGGCGGTTGAACACCTGAATAATCGAAAGCAACCGATGGAAGCGCGTATTCAGGAACTGGAAGAACTCATCAATGACCGGACGGGAGGAATTGATTCCTATAACCGTCGCATCGAAGATCTGAAAACTTCCATTGAAGACGAAAATGCCAAAATAGAGCCGCTTGAAATCCGCCTGCAGGAAACAACGCAGACCCTCGAAAACGAACGGGCCCGCCGCGAAGAAACCATCCAGGTTCTGACCACGGCGGAAAACCGCTTGCGCGGCCTGCGGAATTCGCTGGAATCCGAACTCAACCGGAAATCAAAATTTGACGTCGAAAAAGCCGAATATACCATGCGGCACGACAATGCGCTCGAACGGGTTACCGGAGCCTATCATATTACCAAGGAAGAGCTGGCCGAGGCCGAAGCTCCGCGCTGGGAAAATGACGAAGTCCCTGAACGTGAAGTCATCGAAACCCGCGTGGCTGAACTTCAGGCCAAGCTCGATTCCATGGGACCGGTCAATCTCGTGGCGATTGAAGAACATGCCGAGCATGAAGAACGCTTTGCCTTCCTCAATAAACAGCAGGAAGATCTGTTATCCGCTAAGAATCAGCTGCTTGAAATGATCAAAACGATCAACACGACCACTACGGAAATGTTCAAGGACACTTTCGACAAGGTGAATATCGAGTTCCAGGAAATGTTTAAACAGCTCTTTGGTGGCGGATCGGCCAAATTGGTACTGACCGATGACGAGGATGTACTTGAAGCGGGTATTGAAATCATTGCCCGCCCGCCCGGCAAAAAACTGCAGACGATCTCCCTGCTGTCGGGTGGCGAACGCACCATGACGGCCGTAGCCCTGCTCTTCTCGCTCTTCAAAGTTAAGCCCAGCCCGTTTTGTGTACTGGATGAACTTGATGCGGCACTGGACGACGCCAACATTAACCGCTTTGTGGACGCGCTGAAAACCTTCCTGACTTCTTCGCAGTTTGTGATCATCACCCACAGCCGCCAAACCATTGCCGCGGCCGACGTAATCTACGGTGTCACCATGCAGACCCGCGGCATCTCCAAGGTAGTCTCCATGAAATTTGCGGACTATCAGAAAAACGAAAAGACTATGAAGTAGAGCTTAATGCGTAACGGGTAATTCGTAACAGAAGCCTAATTGCGCATTACGATTTACGCATCACGATTCCATGAGCGATAACAAACAATTTGATTTCTGGTACGCGGTAAACAATACCGAGTTAATTACCACTCCAACCAGCCGTCTGGAAACATTCGGCGATACGGTTGTAAATTATTACCTTGTGTGCCAACAGATGGATAACATCGATAAAGTCGTGGTCAGGGAAGGCCACCTGAAAGCACTCAAGCCGGCCATCATTACACCACAGTCGCTCGGTCAGCTGGATGCAGGCGACCTGGGCGAGGAAGCAGAGCAATATGCCGAATGGCTGGCCAAACACGCCAACGATCTGCGCATCCTGCAATATGGCTTTACGCTCCAGAAACAGGAGCTGAAGGAATATACGGTCAGCGACCATATTGACAATGTGCTGGAACGCGTAAAAACCGACGTCGCCGCGCTGGATGATCCACTCAGCGCTATCCTCGTAGGCGTTGACGATCCCTGGCAGGTCTGCCTGATGAAGTTGATGGTTGAACTCGTCCAGCAATCCGCGCAGGGAAATATTCAGGATATCCAGCAACAGGCTGTTTCGGCCCAGCAGAGTCTGGTCAACTCAATCGACCAGGCTTTCCTTGAAGCATCCCGCGATTCCTCCAAAATCAATGCGCTCGCCGATATGCTCAAGCAAAACGGACTATGGGAGCAAAACGAAGACCGCTTCTTCGCCCTCGTAAAAGCTTCAAAGCAATAGACAAACAAAAAGGCGCTGACTCGTAAGAATCAGCGCCTTTTAAGATGGTGAGTGATAGAGGATTCGAACCTCCGACCCCTACCATGTCAAGGTAGTGCTCTAACCAACTGAGCTAATCACTCTCAAAAAGAAGCACGGAATATACGCACGGCTACGGGTGCTGTCAACCGGCCTGCATCAAAATTTTACAGCCCTTGCATACCCGGGTTTTTACCACTGAGGACACCGAGTTCACAGAGCAATGCGCATGCGGTTTTTATGACCTTATCTCTGAGTCCTCTGTGATCTCTGTGGTTAATCTCCCCCTTCAAAGCGATATTCGGAGGGAGAGCAGTTGTATTGTTTGCGGAAAACGCGGGAAAAATAGAGTGCATCGTCGTAGCCGACGGCCAGGGCAATTTCGGCCACGGGACAGTTGGGCTTGGCCTTGAGCTGGGTGGCCGCGAGCTCAAGACGGTGGCCGACCTGGTATTGCTTAAAACTGCGGCCGGTTACTTTTTTAAAGAGCCGGGTTACCGTTGAAGGGCTGCGTCCTACCAGTTGCGCAGCCTCTTCCAGCGATAATTCCTGTTCGGGGTGAGCCTGTATCCGGTCGATCACCGGTTCAATCAGATCATAGTCTTTATGGTGAATCAGCTGTCCGCCGATGATAAATTCCAGTAAGTGCCGGAACATGGAAAGGAGGGTTTCAATTTTATGTTCCGGGAATATGGCCGTCTGCTCATAGGCTTCCTGTAAATCATCCGTCCCCTGCGCACTTTTCCAGACCTGGGAATAGGGCGACTCAACCGGAGCTGCCTCACTTCGGAACTGACCCAGCATGACATAGCCGGCGAGTTCTCCATCGACAATAATAGGCGTAGTCGCCTCGCGCATGCCGGCGTGACAGGTGTAGGAAATCATATCCTGCCGCTCAAATGCGGCTCGCATCATCTTATGATCCAGTTCGCGGCATTTGGAATCAAGCCCAAGCGTTTCGCGCAACATGGTACAATGACGACAGTTGGGTCGGCCGATCTTATCCGGATAAATGAGCCTTCCTTCCGGTCCGAACAGCGTAATGCGGATGTCGTGCAGTTCGGTATACAGGTCGAAAATCTCGGCCACCTTTTGGCTGATGGTATGGTGTAATGCTTCTAACATATGGATAATAAATCATGATCCGCCCTTTTTGTCCATGTCTTTGCCTGCTTAACCCATGGATTAAGCTTTCCCTTTTTAATAGATTGTAATGCTCATAAATCCACTGAAGGAGGAACCACCCATGTATGACGAAAAAGTAGTTGAACAGGCTGTCGCGGTACATAAAGAAACCTATGGCACCGAACCGACCACGGTTTCCTATGCGCCCGGCCGTATCGAAGTGCTCGGTAACCACACGGATTACAATGCCGGCACCACATTTTCGTGCGCCATCAACTTCGGCCACTGTTTCTGTATTTCGAAATCCGACAAGCCCGGTATCCGAGTAACCGCCGGTGACGTTAAGGAAACGTTCGAATTTACCGCAACCTGCGATGACCGCATCGACAGCTACTGGGCAAACTACGTCAAAGGTAACTTTTACTACCTTGCTACTGAACACGGCATTCTGGTGGATGGCATTGACTGCACGTTCCTTGGCTCCATCCCGATGGGTGCAGGCCTCTCCTCTTCCGCCGCACTGGAAGTAGCCACCACCTATGCTGCCGTCGCCTATGCCGGGAAAGAGATCGATAAGGACATCAGCAAAAAAGCGATCGGCCAGCTTGCACAGAAATGTGAAAACGTCTTTGCCGGTTGCAACTGCGGCCTGCTCGACCAGTTCTCCAGTATTTTCGGCGTACACCACGGCCTGATTCATTCCGATTTCCGCAGTCTGGAAACCTATCCGGTTCAACTGCCGGCCGATGTTATGTTCCTGATGATCAACCCGCACATCAAACATAAGCTGGCTGACTCTCCATATAACGCCCGTCGTGAAAGCTGCGAAAAAGCTGCCGCAGAACTGAATGAGCTGGTGAACTACGAAGTTACTGCCCTACGCGACGTCACCCTGGAAGACTTCGAAGCCAACAAAGGCAAGATCGATGCCGAAGCCGCGCAGCGCGCCACCCACGTAGTCTGGGAAATCCATCGCGTTGAAGATGGCGTTAAACTGCTGGCCGAAGGAAATATCGAAGCGTTTGGTCAATATCTGTTCGACTCCCATGAAACGTCCCGCACCGCATTCGAAAACTCCATCCCGGAACTCGACACGGTCGTTGCGGCAGCGAAAGAAGCCGGTGCGCTCGGTGCCCGTCTATCCGGTGGCGGCTGGGGCGGCAGTGTTTGTGCGCTGGTTAAAGCCAACCAGGCCGATGCCATCAGCGAACAGGTCATCGAATCCTGCAAAGCCCAGGGCATCGAACCGACCATTGAGAAGATCGTTCCTTCCCAGGGTGCCCAGATCATTAAATAGTTTTGTCAGATTTGCCTCATTGGCTACTATACCTATATGACATTACCTAATTGGATTATCAGGAGATTTAAATGAAAGTACTTGTTGCCGGCGGAGCCGGTTATATTGGAAGCGTGACCACGCAGATGCTCTGCGACGAAGGACACGAAGTGATAGTTTTCGACAATCTTGAACGCGGCTATGCTCCGGCGGTCGATCCCCGCGCAAAGCTGATCGAGGGCGATCTGCGCTATAAGGAAGACATCAAGAGCGCCATGCTCGCGGAGAAACCGGAAGCCGTCATCCATTTTGCAGCCTACATTGAAGTCGGCGAATCCATGGTAACCCCGATGCCGTTCTACGAAAACAATGTCAGCGGCTCAATCAATCTGATGAATGCCATGGTAGAGTCCGGTTGTAAAAAGCTGATCTTCTCCTCCACCTGCGCCACCTACGGAACACCCGAGCGCATTCCGATGGACGAAACCCTGCCCCAGAAACCAGAATCGGTCTACGGTGATTCCAAGCTGCTCTGCGAACACATCTTCCAGGCCGGCCAGGATATTCACGGCATTGAATGTGTATTCCTGCGCTACTTTAACGCCTGCGGCGCCACTGAGCAGTACGGCGAAGCCCACCAGCCGGAAAGCCATCTGATCCCCCTCGTGCTACAGGTGGCTCAGGGAAAACGCGAAAAAATATTTATGTTCGGTGAAGACTACGAAACCCGCGACGGAACCTGTGTTCGGGACTATATCCATATCAAGGATCTGGCGCAGGCGCACATTCTCGCGCTCAAGCCCGGCACCTCCGGCCCGTTCAACCTGGGTAACGGCGATGGCTATACCGTAAAGGAAGTCATCGAAGTCTGCCGCGAAGTGACCGGTCACCCGATTCCGGCCGAAGTGCAACCTCGCCGCGCCGGCGACTGTACCGCATTGGTCGCTGACGCCACCAAAGCAAAAACCGTTCTCGGCTGGGATCCGCAGCATGCCGATCTGACAGAAATTGTGCAGAGCGCCTGGGACTGGCACCAGGCCCATCCCAACGGCTACGAATCCTAGTTCCCGCGCAAAACGTAAAGAAAGAAAAGTCCCGCTCACCGGGGGGACTTTTTTTGGTCATGCCCTACGCCCGGGGACCGGGTAACGGGGACGCGACGCCCTCGGCGCTTTGCGCGCGCAGCGCCTGCTGCTCGGCGGGAACGCGACGAGGGCGTCGCGTCTACAATCCCATACATTCAACTTTTCCCTGCAGTCGGGATAGCCCGCTGAGCTGTCCGCATACACGAACGGACATTCCCGCGGGGCGGCGCGCTCGACGAGCGGGTCGCCTACCTATTTCCCTGCCAGCGCAGCCACATCCATACCGGATGGCTGCTGATAGACCCGCAAACCGAATTCCGGAAGAGATGCGAGAATATGATCAAAAATATCCGCCTGAATACCTTCATACGTTACCCAGTTTTTATCTGAACTGAATACATAGATTTCGATGGGAAGGCCTTGCGGCGTAGGTTGCAGGTGACGTACGAGAAAGGTCATGCCCTTGTGGATCTTGGGATGGTTGCGCAGATAATGAACAAGATAGGCCCTGAAAATTCCCAGATTGGTTTGCCGACGCCCATTAACCACGGTACCGGATAGATCTATCTCCTGCTCCTCATTTGCCGCATTGATTTCCTCCTGTTTTTTAGAGACATAGTCTTTCAGCAATTCCATTTTCCGGAATTTATCCAGCATAGCCTCATCCGCAAAGTTGACCGTATTCATGTCTATGCAGATGGAGCGTTTGATCCGCCGTCCACCGGACTCGCTCATGCCCCGCCAGTTTTTGAAGGAATCGGATATCAGCGCATAGGTTGGAATGGTGCTGATAGTTTTATCCCAGTTCCGGACTTTTACTGTATTGACGGTCACTTCAATCACGTCGCCGTCCGCCCCGTATTTCGGCATTTCAATCCAGTCGCCTTCGCGTACCATATCGTACGCACCCAGCTGAATTCCTGCCACAAACCCAAGGATGGTATCCTTGAAAACGAGCATCGTGACAGCCGTCAATCCACCTAACAGACCAAACAGGTTCCAGGGCGATTTGTTGAGCAGGACCGAAATAATAAAGATGCCGGCAAACAGATAGAGCACAATTACCAGCGACTGGATCAGTGGCCGAATGGGCTTGCGGCTGGAACCGGGATCCTTGTGATAGATTTCAGCGACGGCATTGAGAAATGCCTCAACCGCTCTCGCTCCAACCAGAATAATCAGGGCAAACAAAATACGTTTGAGTAGTGTGAAATGTTCCGGCATGGAACGGTCGATACATAGCGAAACAAACGTGAGCGGGATCAGCCGCAGAAAACGATGAAACACCCGCCCTTCCATCAGGGCATCATCCCAGATATTGGAAGTTTTCAGGGTAACCTGATGAATTGCCTTCAACAGATAGTTGCGGAGAATCCAGTAAACCAGATAGGCCCCGATCACAATGAGAACCATAAGAGCCACTATAGCGAGTTCATCGGCAGACTCCTGCACCGCCCCCAGCGAAATAAATAATTCTTCCAGCCATGTTTTCAGCATATTATCTTCCTGTATTAAAAAGGTTCATTATAGAGACTCATGTCCTAAATTCCATCAGCATATCGTTGTTTCATTAGTCGAATTTAGGGCAAGGTAGCCACAGTTGAAAACGAAAGTACATTTTATGAGAAGAACAGTTATTTTATTTTTACTGTCGGCAACTGTGTGTCTCGCAGAAAACACAATCAAACCGGATCGTATTGTCCCCTATAAGGAAACTCCCCAAGGTGAGTTGCGGCTACACATTTTCAACCCGGCAAAGCATAAGGCTAAAGACCGCAGTCCCGCTATTGTTTTTTTCTTTGGCGGAGGATGGAACACCGGTTCTCCAAAACAATTTTATCCTCAATCTAAACATCTGACCAAACGCGGTATGGTGGCGATTTGTCCGGAATACCGGACAAAAAAAAGCCACAGTACCGATCCGCGTGCATGTGTTATGGATGCCAAATCGGCTATGCGCTGGGTGCGGGCTCACGCAAACGAACTGGGTATTGATCCCAATCGCATTGCAGCAGGCGGAGGATCGGCAGGTGGTCATCTTGCGGCAGCAACTGCCACGTTAACCGAATTCAATGAACCCGATGAAGATACTGCGGTCAGTTGCATTCCGCAGGCGTTGGTGCTCTTCAACCCCGTCTTCGATAATTCTGAAAATGGCTACGGATTTGATCGGGTAAAAGATTATTGGCAGGACTTCTCGCCCATGCATAACCTTAAAAAAGGAACACCACCCACGACGGTATTTCTTGGAACCGAAGACAATCTCATCCCCGTTTCAACGGCCGAGGAATATAAACGGATCATGCAGGCAAACGGCGACCGATGCGACCTACACCTTTACGAAGGCCAACCCCACAGCTTCTTCAACAAAGCCAAGTATAATGAAACCGTTGCGGAAATGGATGCCTTCCTCACATCACTTGGATGGCTGGTTTCCAATAAAAAATAAACGTACCCGCTAAACCGAACGAAAGCTAAAGTACGGGTTTAAGATTCGATAGATTCACGTCCATTAGCGCGGATGGAAACCCGGTCTTTCAGAATTTTTTCAATCCGGAAACGATACCGATACCCTGCATTTGTGACGTTCCAGTCTTCGCCCTTTCGAAGCATTGTTCCGTCAGGACACAGAATCACCACTTCATCGCCAAAAGATACATATCCCTTAACTTGCAGGTTGTGGGATGCTGCGATCCACTGGTGCATAACTGACTTTTCATTTGGAACCAAAACTTCTCCCAAAGGAGTCGTAATTCGAGTGAACGCATCAACAACAACCACCGGCTTCTGCTTAGGCTGAGGCGTGACAGGCACCTTCACATCAGGCGCCGACATAGTCTCAGCCGTTTCTTCGAGAGGCGGAACTGGTTGTGTAACCTGCCGAGCCATTTCATTCGTACCGCTTAGTAATGAACGGTCAGCAATAACAGGCTCAGGATCTACACCTATCTCAACTACTTTCTCAGCAGTCTTTGGCACTTCCTGTACAGTGGCGACTGATTCAGACAATGGGTCAGTTTGTTTTACCAACAAATCCCCACCTTCTGATTCAGATCCGTTCAAGGATTCTGCGTTTATGTCCAAAGGGGTTGCCTCATTCGCAGTTCCAGCAACCACCGCGGTTGCCAGTGGAACTGGTTCTGTCATAGGAACTTTCTCTTTATCTGACACTAGTGCGGGTTCCTGAACACCAATCATATCAACTTTATTCGAACCGGTGAGAATCGCTTCGTCGGCCAGGGATTGCAGTGGTTTTATTTCTTCAGGAACCTCATTTTCTTCAGCAACCGTTAAAGCCTCTGCATCAACCGGAGCTGCACCTACCACGAACTGTTCCTCCGATGACTTCAATTCATTTGTAACGGCAGCAGATAATGGCCCCACTTCAACCACGGAGGAAGGTTCATTATTTACGTTAACAACCTCGGCCACAACCGGGTCAACCTCCAAAACAAGCTGTTCGACTGGCAACACGAAATCATTCGTACTAGATGTAGGCGGTTGCTCCGCGATAGTTGGCAATGGATTCCCCTCATCCGCATCAATAATTTCATCAGCGATCTTTGCGGCCCCTATTCCAGCAACTTCAGCCTCAACCATTCGCTCTTCATACGACATCTCTAAATGATTAGTACTGGTTTGAGACAATTGCCCAGCGGATGCCTCCATGAGTTTTTGTTCCACCGGGAGATTATCACCTGCGGTTGATTTTATAGCTTCCATCTCCGCCAACTCAGTTTCGACGATGTATTTTGTATCCAGCGCAACTACATCATTCGTATGGGTCGGCGATGCACATTCAACAACAACCGATCTGATATTGGTTTCCGACACGCTGACAACCGGGTTCTCATCTACCTTGTGCGGCACATGCTCCCCTGCATCAGGTAATGCTTTAAGTTGTGCGAGCAAATCATCTATTTCATCAAAAGAGATCCCGCTTGATTGGGGTGCAGAAACCCGTTCAGGTTTATCAACGAGTGGTTTTTTATTCTCTTGGAATTCGTCTGCCGGCGGCAGCCCTTGATTCGGAGATGCTGAGGATATGGTTGGACTGCTGCCTTTTAAATACTCCGGCAATATCGGCCCCATAAACTCATCCATATTGATGAGATCTTCACCGGTTTGATCATGCACTGTGTCCTGATTATTTGTGACAGATTCCGCAATACGTGCGTAATCCTTAATCGTCTCAGTGGATTTTTCGAATTTTATGACCTCGTATTTTAGTCCTATATGTTGTGCCAGCGTTGGACCTTCATTCACAACAACTGCTGAAATACGGAGGGTCGATTGCTCTACGAACAAAATTAAAGGTGCGAGCACAAGTGCCCATAGAGCAGCAGGCCTTGCCGGTGCTCCCATAAGCGCAATAATCAACAGGAATGACAAAGAAAACAGCGAGAGCAATACGGTAACAAACGTTGATGCCCATCCCGCATCAAACATGCAGATGCGCACCACAACCAATGAGCCGACAATAATCATCGATCGACAAAAGCTGCCCTCAAAGTCATAGCGGGCCGTGTGCTTAAGCAGCAGAAACAGGACGCTACTCATGAATAGAAAAGCCCCAAGCTGGATCAAGCCATCTTGTAACACAGTTATTGGAAAGTCAGACATCTCCAATCTTTTAAGCAACTATCGAGCCATTTGCTCAAATGTTAGCGGAAAATTTACCACATAATTCGGCCGTCTGATGCCAGAAATGCAGCAGTACTCTATTCTGCGGCAACCGACTCTCGGTATTCTCCCGTCAGGACGACCTTACCCTTTGCAATGGTATCAATCCTGAAACTAAAGGCCTGTCCGACATGCTCGACACTCCAGAGATCACCATTTCTGAGCATTTCGCCATCATTACGAAGAATCACCAGTTCGTTGCCTAATGAAACAAAACCCTTCATCTGAAGCATGTGAGCAGCGGCAATCCATTCACTGACCAACAAAGGATCTGATGGCACAATGGCAATGCCGAGTGGCGTTGTTATACGAATAAAGGGATCAGGTTGTGGAACAGCTTCCGGTTCGGGTTCGATCTCCAGAACCTGAACCTCACATACCTCAGCCTTTCCCGTATCGACACCACTTCCATCCTTCCACTGAACGGTTGGATCCAACCCTTTGCTCTTCCAATGCTTGACGGCTAAATTTTTCAGTGCATCAGCATTCAATAGCGACGCCCCTTCTTCTCCTGAAAAAAGCTGGTCTGCGGGCAAACCGGATTCCGCCTGAACCAAAGCCGCCAATACAGCACCTGCAAGTTTATTGTTACCCTCTGCCTCTTCAAGTTCCATTTGGGCTTTCGCCATTGCTTCTTCAATTTCATCTCTGGCAAAAAGCTCCGCAAACTGCTGAAGCAGACCCAGCTCCTGCTCTCCCAGTTCTGTGCCACTGAAATTTGCCGCCAAGATAGTCAGCGATTCTGGAATAGACCGTATCCGAACCTCTTCCTCAATATCATCATCCTGCAGTTCAGAAAAGAGGCCAGCCAACGCTACCAGGTTAGTAGGATTGACTTCTTTGATCGCAGCCAAAGAGTAATGATGAGTTGCAATACCCTGCTCCGCCAGAAACGCGGCCATTTCTTCCTTATACATCCGCTTCTCTTCGGGTGTTAGACTATCCATCCATGCCTTCCGCTCCGCAAAGAGCACCATGCCCCGGTTGAAGTCCGTCTTCATGGCTTCCATCTGCTCTTCTTCAGTCAGGGTTGCAAGGGAGTCCAGCCCTTTCCGCATGATATCAACCAACCCCACATCCGTTGACTTTAGCCCTTCCTTGCTCTTATTTTCTTCAATGGCCTCCTGCGCCAATCCCATATATTCCGCAAAGGTCGGCCCTTCAGGAACCACCTTATCCGAAAATGCAATGGCAACATGATCAAGTCCCAGTGACAAGCCTACGAGCACTAACGAAGAAATACAACTGACCAGCAATTGTGTTTTCAACAGCAGGGGATGAAGTATGAAAGCGAGAACAAAAAGGATGGCCATGACACCCACAATATTTGATGCCCAGCCATATTTTTCAAGGTAGGCGGTAACGATAACGATCGATCCAACGAGAAAAACAGTCCGAAAGAAATTGGTTTCAAACTTATCTCTGGCAATAAGCTTGAGCATCATATAGAGCCCAATACTCTTGAGTAGAAATGCACCCAGGTGGATCAGACCATCTAGAATTGCAGTTGTGGAAAATTCAAACATAGCCTGGGTTCACGCATATATTAGGCCAATGCATCAACCATTAACGGCATACTCTTCCAGCTTGGAAAGCTCGATAAACTCCAGCACAGAAGCATGCGTCGATTCGAGTTTGATCTGAGGAGCCGTTCCGGCATCGTATGCCTGAATCCAACGGGACAGGCAGAGACACCAATAGTCCCCTTCCGCGAGGCCTGGAAATCCATATTCCGCTATAGGCGTTGAAAGGTCGTTTCCGCACTCTCGTGAAAACTGAAGAAACTCATCCGTCATCAATACGCAAACCGTGTGCATACCCTCATCATCAGCCCGGGTATCGCACTTCCCATTCCGGAAAAAACCGGTCATTGGATCTTCACTGCACGCTATGAGCGAGCCGCCTAAAACGTACTTTGCCATAAGGAGACCTTCTCGCTTATGCCTTCGCAGCAGGTTCTTCGTCGTAGATTTTAATCGTATCATACTGCGTGGTCCGCTGGGACGGTACCCATCCGGCTTCTCGGATGAGATTAACCACGAGCTCCTCATCCACAGAATAATCGACACCGGTTGCACTGACCACTTCTTCGGTCATCAGCACGCCGCCATAATCATCGGCACCATACTGAAGCGCCAGCTGCGATACGTCAGGTCCTTCGGTAACCCAGCCCGCCTGAAGGTGCGGTACGTTATCGAGGATGATACGCGCCATCGCAATCAGACGGAGATAATCCACACCATTCTGCACACGCGGGCAATCGAGATCGGTCATATCCGGAGAAAAACTCCACGGAATAAAGGCCGTAAACCCAGCGGTTTTATCCTGAAGATCCCGCACCTTCATCAGATGCTCAATTCGCTGTTCGGTGGTTTCTCCAAACCCATACACCATGGTGGCCGTCGTTTTCAGCCCAATATCGTGCGCATCTTCCATCAGATCCAGCCATGCTTTGGAGCGCGTCTTTTTCGGGCTGATGCGTTTGCGGACATCGTCGTTCAGAATCTCAGCACCACCGCCCGGCAGGGATTGCAGTCCCGCATCTTTCAAACGCTGGAGACATTCCTTAATGGTAATATGCTCCATTGCCGCCATGAACTCGATTTCCGTCGGCGACAGGGAGTGAATCCAGATATCGACGTTGTCGCGAATACCGGAAAGGCAGGCTTCGTAGTATTCCAATTTCAGTTCAGGATGTAATCCTCCCTGGATCAGAATCTGCGTGGCGCCTGCATTCGCCGCCTCCTGCACCTGCTTTACGATTTCTTCCGGACTCTTGACGTAGGCATTGTCGCTTTCCGGTTTGGTATAGAACGCACAGAATTTGCAATCGACGACACACACGTTGGTGGTATTCAGGTTTTTATCAAATACATAGGTCGCCAGATTACCCGGCACCGCTCTGCGGCGGCAGATATCGGCCACGCGGCCCAGTTCCTGAAACGGTGCTTCATCGTAAAGAATCGCAGCATCTTCGGCATTGATGCGCTCGCCGGCCTCGACGCGGTCAAGGATAGTTTTCCAGCGGCTGGAAACTACCGGCACTTCCGGCATGGCATTAATATCAGGCTGACCTTCGACCTGTTCGTAAATGCTGTTGGTCAGAATCGGGGTATGCCCCAGGTTGGAAAGGAAGTCTTCCATTTCCTCTGCTGTAAAGAATTTCTGGCTCTGCGGAGCACCGCCCTCTTTCGCAATACGTTCTTCAAGGCTGGTACCGCCGATATCGTCGACTCCGCTGTGGGTTAATACGCCGAGCAGCTTGCGGTCCATGTAGTTCACCAGCATGCGGACATGCGGGAAGTTGTCGAGATAGATCCGGGTAATGGCGGCCACACGAATTTGGCGATCGCCCGCGGGTCCGTACTTCAACCCAAGTGCCGTTCCATTGGTCTGAAACGGAAGCGGGATCGCCGCCTGGAATCCACCGGTTTCATCCTGAAGATTGCGCAGCCGTGAAAGATGGTCGATCAAATGCCAGTCTTCTTCAATGTGGCCGAAAAGCATGGTGGCATTAGAGGGAATGCCCAGCTTATGGGCCTCGCGGTGTACATCCAGCCAATGCTCAGCAAGAATTTTGGTCGTGGCAATTTTCTTACGAATATCGCCATGAAAAATTTCCGCCCCGCCACCGGAGATCGAACCAAAACCACAGGCCTGCAGTCGCTGTAGACATTCCTTAATGGAGATGCCCGCATTGCCGGCAATCCAGTGGATTTCAACCGCAGTCATTCCCTGCAGCAAAACACCCGGAAGCATTTCGCGGGAAAGGGAAAACAGATTTTCGTAATATTCAATATCCAGCTCAGGAATCATACCGCCCACGATATGCAGGTCGGTCAGGTTCCAGTTCTGGGCCCGTTCCAGGTTTTTACGGGCATCTTCGAGTGAAGTAATGTACGCATCATCCGCCCCCTCCGGCCGCCAGAACGAACATAGATTACATTTTACTACGCAAAGATTGGTCGGGTTCAGGTTGTGGCTGTGCACATAGTAGGTTTTATTGCCGTGGCGGGCGCGGCGAATAGCGTCGGCGCGGGCCATTAATTCGGGGGTGGACATGTTCTGAAGCATGTCCAGTGCTTCAGTATCGGTGATGCGGGGTTGGATGAAATCGCTCATAGAAAACCTACCTGTTCGTTAATTGGCACTAATTTGGTATAGATTTACCAAAATGGCCACTTCAAAATATCTCCACCTTCGGTGGAAGGGCGCATCATCCATTATTTGGGATTTGAGTCAACATTTCAAAACACGTACTGTCAATACCGCTTAAGGAGGCTCACCATGAACATTGAAATTATGAGGGAATTCTTCGGCTGGATGACGCTGATAAACCTACTGATGTATAGCTGGACGGCGATTGCATGCATATTCATGAAAGATTTCCTGAATAAAGTGGTCGGCAAAATGTTCGGGGTCAGCGACGAATTCAACAGGGCCGCGCTTTACAGTTATGTGGCAGCGTACAAGGTGCTGTTCATCGTTTTTAATCTCGTGCCTTGGCTCGCGCTCGTGATCATGACCTGACAGCCAATATGACTAAAATAGTCCCTCATACTTGCATCGGGCAACCAGTTTGCCTAGGGTGCCCCGCATGCAAACAACTCTCATAACCAACGCCAATCTCGTAAACGAGGGCGAATGTCGCCCTGCTGATGTGTTTATTAAAGATGGACGCATTGAAAAAATTGCATCCAGCCTGACCGATCAACCGGCAGATCAGGTCGTCGACGCCCAGGGCCGCGCGCTGCTTCCCGGCATGATCGACTGCCACGTACATTTCCGCGAACCCGGCCTTGAAGGTAAAGCCGATATGCACTCCGAAAGCGGCGCAGCTGTGGCCGGCGGAGTCACCTCCTACATGGAAATGCCCAACACCAAACCGGCCGCCATTTCCAATCAGGTGCTTGAAGATAAGTTTACACTGGCTGCAACCAAGAGTATTGCCAACTATTCATTCCACCTCGGCGCATCCAATAACAATATGGATGAGTTGCTCGCCATGGATCCGAAAACCGTCTGTGGCGTAAAGCTCTTCATGGGCGCATCTACCGGAGGACTGCTGGTCGACCGTTTCCAACAGCTGGAAAATATTTTCGGCCAGATCAAAGTGCCGATTTCCCTGCACTGTGAAGACACCAACACCATCCGCGAAAACGAAGTGGCCGCCCGCGAAAAATATGGCGAAAATATCCCCTTTTCCGAACACTGGAAAATCCGTTCCGAAGATGCCTGCTACAAATCTACCGAGCTGGCCGTTGAGCTGGCTACAAAATTTGATTCACAGATTCACATCCTTCACCTGACCACAGCCAAAGAGTTGGAGTTATTCAAAAAAGGTCCGGTATCCGGCAAGAAGATTACCGGCGAAGCCTGCCCGCATATGCTCTGGTTTTCATCCGACGACTACGATGAAAAAGGCGCATTCATCAAATGCAACCCTTCCATCAAAACCCCTGCCGACCGCGCAGCAATCCGACAGGCCGTAATCGATGGGCTGATTGACACCATCGGCACCGACCATGCCCCTCATCTGGAAGAGGAAAAACGCAACCCCTATGGTTCCGCCCCGTCCGGCCTTCCGCTCATTCAAAGCGCCATGACGACTGCCGTTGAATTCTTTCCGCTGGAAATGGTCGCTGAAAAGACCGCGCACAATCCGGCGCGCATATTTCAGGTACAGGAACGCGGCTTCATCCGCGAAGGCTACTGGGCCGACCTCACCTTGATCGATACCGAAACACCGCACACCGTTTCCAAAGAAAACATACTCTACAAATGCGGTTGGTCACCCTTCGAAGGAGAAACCTTTAAATCCTCCATCGTTAAAACATGGGTGAATGGCCAACTGGCTTTCGACGATGGAAAGATAAACGACACGGTACGAGGGCAACGCCTGCTGTTTGACCGATAACATATTCGTAGCATGGGCAACCTTGCCCATGGTCCTTGTGCACCGACTCAGCATACGTAACTGCTCCACCGAAATGGGCAAGATGCCCATTCTACGCTAAAGTCACCTCTCCCATATGATGCGCCTTGACCCACAATTGCTAATTACGCATTACTCCCAGTTGCAATGAATCAACCCTATAGACAATATAAAAGCTATATGAAAGAGCGGTATGGTGAACCGCTCTTTCGCGTTCCTATCGACTTTAACCTCGGTTGCCCCAACCGCGAAAGCGACGGATCCGGCGGATGCACATTCTGTAATGTGCGTGGTTCGGCCGCGGTACAGACCATAGGAAAAGATTCCGTTCAGGAGCAGATGAAAGAAGCGATCCGCTTTGCTCGGGATCGGTATGGGGCTAAAAAATATATGGCCTATATCCAGGCCTTTTCCGCTACCTTCGGAGAGAGCCAGCAACCGATGTATCTGGAGTTGCTGGATTCATTCAACTTTACCGCCGTCAGCATCGGCACCCGCCCCGACTGCCTTACTCCGCAGGCTTACGATTTTCTGGTTGAGTTGAATAAACATATCGAGGTCTGGGTAGAACTGGGTGTACAGACCATTCACGACCGCACGCTCGAACGCGTTAACCGAGGGCACGACTGGGCCTCCAGCGAAGAGGCCATCAACAAACTGCACAACCTTGGGATTAAAGTTGCCGTTCATGCCATTCTCGGACTGCCCGGTGAAACGGCCAAAGATTTTCAAATGACCGCCGACACCCTGGCGGCCCTGCCGATCGATGCCGTTAAAATCCATAACCTGCATATTGAAAAGGGAACGACACTCGCGCTGGAGCATGCGCTTACTCCCCTGCCCGTTTTCATGGAGCATGAATTTGCCGAACACCTGATGGACTTTATCCGGAGACTACCCGCCGGCATGCCGATCATGCGCCTCACGACCGACACGCTGGAGGAAGAACTCATCGCCCCGAAATGGCATATGGCGAAAGGGCAGTTTAAAGACTACGTGATCCAGCAGATGACCTGCCGCGAATGGCAACAGGGGGATCTATTTGGAAACCTGAAACCTGAAACTGGAAGCTTGAAACTGGATGTTGTTGAAACAAAAGATACCTCAATCACTTTCTGGAATCCGGAATATAAGGAGCATTACCACACCCCCGCCGGTGCACGGCTTGAAGCCGAAGAAAAATATCTTATGCCCGGCAAAGTGCGCGAGCGACTTGAACAAGGCGACCTCTCTCTCTTGGACGTTTGTTTTGGTTTGGGCTACAACAGTTTGGTCGCTATGAATGTCGCCGCACAAGGCATGAGTGAATTGCATGTGACTGCTCTGGAAATGGATCGAAGGGTGGTTGGCGAGGCGTCTAAAAACATTCTGACAGAAGAAACGGATCCCTTTAATTGGCGAAAAACTTTAGCGGATCTCTATGCAAACCACTCATGCCTTGTACCTAATGCCTCGTGCCTGCTCCACTGGGGCGATGCACGATATACCATCACCAAACTAAAGCCCTCCTCCTTCGACCTCGTTTTTCTCGACGCTTTTTCCACCCAGCGGAACAGCGAACTCTGGACGCTAGACTTTTTCCGTAAGCTTAAATCGGTTATGAAACCGGATGCAGTGCTGCTGACGTATTGCGCGGCTATACCCGTGCGCGCGGCCATGCTGGAAGCCGGCTTTTTTGTCGGCGAAACGGAACCGGTCGGGCGCCAGCGCGGAGGAACCATGGCCGCCATGCAGGAAACAGATATTAAGATTCCCCTACCCGAACATGAATTAAGAATGATTCAGAACACCACCCGGGGCCTGCCCTACAGAGACCCTTATGGAGTCTGGACGAACAAAGAAATACTTCGCAATCGACAGGAAAGAATCCTGGAACAAAAATCCTCCAAAACAGCTTGAAGGCCTATAAAAAGAGATCCCTTTCTCCCCCAAAAACAGATTATTTCCTTCTTGATAAATTAATTAACAAGGGTTAAATACCGTTCTAACGCGAGCGGGGTATACCCTATGTTGAATACACATACCGTCCCATATCGTACATTTTGTGGTCATGTTGAAAATACAGCAGACTACCTTCCAATCACTATATCCGGTTCTTGTAACTTAAGTACTTTCGATCTGTAGTGTTCCCGGATGGTCCGGGGCCAGAGCAGGGGGAATAAGCCCAACGAGAAGGAGAGTAAGATGAAAAAGGTACTATGTATTGCAATGTCAGTGCTCATGACCGTGGTAGTGGCCTATGCTGAAGGAGAAGATAACGATAATGCTCCTGGATTACTGGGACTCGGTTATCAGGGCTCCTACCATGACGGCAACGTTATGGATCAGATCAGCCTGCGCTGGACCCCGCAACCCATTGGTGGCCAAATATTATTTGGACACATGAGGTGGAACGAAGACTCTGCCCTTGATGAAGAAGCATGGCTGTTCCAGGCAAGAGGACTCTATACCCTCATTGACCGCAAAAACTCTGATTTCTATGTTGGAGGAGCGCTCGGTTGGGTTTGGTGGGAAGAGACCGGCGGCTCCGTCGACAACGAAGAAGATTCGTTTCTCATCGGTGCGTTGGCCGGCGTCGAATGGCGATTCAATGAAATTCCTGAACTCGGATTTAACTTTGAAGTAGGGTATAATTATGTGACTGAAGATGAAGACTTTGGTGGCAGCTCCTACGATTCCACCCACAAGGGAGACTATGTATCCCTGGGAGCCCATTATTACTTCTAAATCACTATGTTAGTTTAATTCTGTCCCGTCTCCCCCAGGGACATTTGAAAGGTGCGGTTTTCCGCACCTTTCTTTTTTGCTCGCTACACTTCCAATGGGAGGATATCTGTGCTTTATTCCCCCGCATTATGACCAATGAAACCCATTTAACTGAAGACCTGCGCGTAACCGAGCTTAAAAAGCTGGTCACCCCGGCCGATCTGAAAGTCGAACTCCCGCTGGGAGATGAACTGACGGAAAAGGTGCTGAAAGACCGCAAAACCGTACGCGAAATCATCCACCTGAAAGACGAGCGCCTGCTGGTGGTTATTGGCCCCTGCTCTATCCACGATCCCGTGGCGGCACTGGACTATGCCAAACGCCTAGCCAAAATCGCTGAAGAAGTGCAAGACCGCTATTTTATCGTGATGCGGGTCTACTTTGAAAAACCACGTACAACGATCGGCTGGAAGGGGTTTATCAACGATCCGGACCTGGACGACTCCTGTGATATGGAAAAAGGGCTACACTCCGCCCGGAAACTAATGCTGGACATTGTAAAACTAGGCTTGCCGATTGCCACTGAATTTCTCGATCCGATCGTACCACAATACACCGCTGATTTGGTCAGCTGGTCAGCGATCGGTGCCCGTACCACCGAGTCGCAGACGCACCGCGAAATGGCCAGCGGCCTTTCCATGCCGGTCGGCTTCAAGAACGCCACCGACGGAAATATTATGGTGGCCATCAACGCCATTGAATCCGCCAGCATTCCACACAGCTTCCTCGGCATTGATCAGGACGGACATACTGCGGTTGTAAAGACCACGGGCAACCCGAATACCCATCTGGTGCTTCGCGGCGGAAACAAACAGCCCAACTTTGAAATTCCGGAAGTGACCTATGCTGGATGCAAACTGACTGCGGAAGGTCTTGAGCCGTCCCTGATGGTTGACTGCTCTCACGCCAATGCCAGCAAAGTGGCACGCAATCAGGTCAAGGTCTGGGAAGATATTCTTAAACAGCGCAAAAAGGGAAACAGCCCGATCACCGGAACGATGATTGAGAGTTTCATTGAAGAAGGAAACCAGAAGATTTCCAGCGACATGACCTATGGTCTTTCCATCACGGACCAGTGCATCGATTGGGAAACGACCGAAAAGATGTTGCTTGGGTAGGGAAGGCTCGCCGAGCCGTCCGAACACACGAATGGCTCGTCCTCTGAGAGGCGCTTTCGGCGAAATCGCCCTACCTACATTCCCGCCAGTTCGCCGACGGTCATATCCCCCCACCCCGGTTGCTCGAGCAGATGTTCGAGCAGCAGGGCTGACGCCACGGCATCGTACAGTGCATCATGGGCATCCCGGCCCGGGCACAGCTGATCCAGACGGGATTTAAGGTCCAGCAGGACAATCAGATCCTCCAGGGCATAAGACGCACATCCCACCCATACTTTACGGGCAATACGGAGGGTATCAATCCACACCCCGAACCGGTGCATTGGAGCCATCACCCGGGTAAACTTTTTCTCGGTAGCCACATTGTGCGCACATAGCGGAAATTCCGTAAGACGCGGCATGATTTCCGGCCAGAGCTCCTGCGGGGACGGGGCAGCCGCAATTTTATCCCGCAGTACGGCATGGCGACCGGGAGCATGCGGATTGAACGGCCTGGAAGCATCCACACGCAGCAGACTTTCAAACATGGAAGACGTATCGACCTTGCCGTTTCTCAACGACACCATACCGATCTGCCACGGTTCATTGGCATAGCCCCGCAACGACCCCGTCGTTTCGTAGTCCAGCACCGTGATCTCAGCACGAAAAATAGCCATGGAATTTTCCATGGCCATTATCTTCCACATCAGCGATGCGGATGCAATTTTAACCTTCGAGCGATATCAACATCGGCTCTTCAATCGCTTCAACAATCCAGCGCAGGAAACGGGCCCCATCGGCGCCGTCAATGATGCGATGATCGTATGAAAGCGAAAGCGGCATACGCAGGCGCGGAGCACACAGTTCATTCTTCCCGATGCACGGATCCATGATGGCGCGCCCAACACCCAGGATGGCCACTTCCGGAGAGTTAACAATCGGCGTGAAGAAGGAACCGCCGATACCACCGAGGTTGGTGATCGTGAAGGTGCCATTCTGCATGTCTGCCAACGAAATTTCACCGGCACGCGCTTTCATGGCAATGGTGCCGAGATCCTGTGCAATATCGACCATGTTTTTCTGATCGCACTCTGGGATAACCGGAACCATCAGGCCCTTCTCCGTATCAACGGCAATGCCGATGTTGTAGAAATCCTTATAGATGATTTCCGCCTTTTCGGGATCAATGCTGCAATTAAAGTTCGGGAACACCTTCAGCGCAGATGCAACCACCTTCATCAGGATAGCCGTAACCGTCAGCTTGGCGCCTTCCGCTTCCGCCTTCGGAGCAAAACGCTTGCGCAGCTCTTCGAGCTTAGTGATATCAGCCATATCGTGCTGCGTGACGTGCGGGATGGTGGTCCAGCAATGCGTCATGTGATTCATGGTTGCCTTGCGGATGGCAGACATTTTCTCCACGCGGGTTCCTCCCTGCACAGCAGCCTTCTGGCCACCACCGCCTTCCAGACCGGCTTTAGCGAAGTTTTTAACGTCTTCCAGCGTGATACGTCCACCTTCGGCCGATGCAGTCACACTGTGAATATCTACGCCCAGTTCCCGGGCCAGGCGGCGTACGTTCGGCGCAGCAGCCACGGCTTTTTTAGAAACGGCCGGAGCGGGTGTTGGTGCAGCCGCAGCCGCAGCAGGAGCTGGCGCTGCTACCGGAGCAGGAGCCGGGGCCGGAGTTGGTGCAGGCGCAGAAGCAGCTGGAGCAGGTGCCGGAGCGGCTTCAGCAACCGGAGCAGGTGCCCCGCCACTCGCTTCAATCGTGAAGGCCAGCTGGCCAACAGAAACCGAATCGCCCGCGGCCACGTGGATGGCCGCGATGGTTCCAGTAGCCGGCGAAGGGATTTCCATGCTGGCTTTTCCGGCTTCGAGTTCAATCAGGGAATCCCCCTCTAAAACGGATGCACCGACTTCAACCAAAACGTTTACGACGTCGCCGCCTTCAATGTTTTCTCCAAGATCCGGAAGTTTAAACTCTATGGTTCCTCCTGTCGCTGTCGGAGCAGCCGGTGCAGCTGCCGGAGCTGGCGCAGCCTCTGGAGCCGGGGCCGGAGCAGCTTCCGCTGCCGGAGCTTCATCTACCGCGGGAGCAGGAGTTGCCGTTGCGCCGTCTTCAATGGTGAAGGCGAGCTGCCCAACTTCAACCGTGTCGCCGGCCGCAATATGGACGGCTGAGATGGTTCCGTCTGCCGGAGCAGGAATTTCCATGCTGGCTTTTCCCGCTTCAATTTCAACCAGCGAATCGCCTTTGCTTACGGTCGCACCTACTTCGACGAGGACATTTACAACGTCGCCCCCTTCAATGTTTTCTCCAAGCTCGGGAAGTTTAAATTCAAGTGCCATGATCTTATTCTCCTACCGGATTCGGTTTGTCGGAATCGATACCCAGTTCCTTGCGGGCCTTTTCCAGTTTCTTCTTATCAAATTCACCCTTCGCCGCCAGCGAAGACAGTACGGTCCATGTGATGGCATTAAAGTCCACCTCGAAATGCTTACGCAATGCGCGGCGGCCATCGGAACGACCGAAGCCATCGGTACCCAGCGAAACAATTCCGTCCGGCAGATACTGTCCGAGTGAATCCGGAAGCAGCTTCATGTAATCGGAAGCGGCAATCACCGGACCGGTTTCACCTTCGAGGCATTCAGCTACATAGGACTTCACTTCGTTGCCGTTGCGCACATTTTCGCGGGCACAGTCCTGCGCATCGTTGATGAGGTTTTTGTAGCTGGTAACCGACCAGACATTGGTTTCAACACCATACGTGTCCTTAAGCAGTTCGGCCGCCTTGACCGCCTGCGGTAGAATGGCTCCGCTGCCGAGGATCTGGGCCTGTGCCTTGTCGGACGACTGGAACTTATACATCCCCTTGAGGATGCCCTCTTCGCATCCTTCCGGCATGGCGGGCTGCTCATAGTTATCGTTCATCAACGTGATGTAGTAGAAGATCTGCTCATTGTCGATGTACATGCGGCGGATGCCGTCCTTGATGATCAAGGCCAGCTCATAGGCATAGGCCGGATCGTAGGCCACCAGGTTCGGGATGGTCAGTGCGAGCACGAGCCCATGTCCGTCCTGATGTTGGAGTCCTTCACCGGCGAGTGTTGTACGACCTGCGGTGGCGCCCATCAGGAAGCCTTTGCAGCGCGAGTCGCCGGCAAGCCAGGCCGAATCACCAATGCGCTGGAAACCGAACATGGAATAGTAGGTGTAGAACGGAATCATGTTGATGCCGTGGTTTGCATAAGCGGTACCGGCGGCAACAAACGAGGAGAACGCACCGGCTTCGGTGATACCCTCTTCAAGAATCTGACCATCCTTTGCTTCCTTATAGAAAAGCAGGTTGTCGGCATCTACCGGTTCGTAGAGCTGACCGGAGTGGGCATAAATACCGACCTGACGGAAGAGCGCATCCATACCGAAGGTACGGGCTTCGTCCGGAATGATCGGAACAATCAGTTTTCCGATTTCCTTATCGGCCAACAATTTACTGAGCACACGGACGAAGACCATCGTGGTGGACACTTCGCGATCGGAACCATTATTGAATTCCTCGAAGATCTTGTCGGCCGGAGCGCCAACCGGCGTATAGTCCGTAATACGGGACGGTACGTGGCTGCCCAGCTCCGCACGTCGGGCTTTCAGGTATTGCATTTCCGGACTGTCTTCGGCAGGACGATAGAACGGTACGCTGTCGATATCTTCGTCGGAAATCGGCAGGCCGAAACGGGTGCGGAATTCGCGCAGGGACTCTTCACCCATCTTTTTCTGCGAGTGGGTAATGTTCTGCCCTTCGCCTGCGGCACCGAGGCCGTAGCCTTTAACGGTCTTGGCGAGAATCACAGTCGGACGGTCCTTGGTTTCCATCGCCTGCTTATAGGCGGCGTATACCTTGGCCGGGTCGTGACCGCCACGGCGCATGCGTTTGAGTTCCGTATCGGAAAGATGTTCAGCCAGTTTGAGCAGCCTCGGATCAGTGCCGAAGAAGTGGTCGCGCACATACTGCGCATCTTCTACCGTATATTTCTGGTACTGACCGTCGACGACTTCGCCCATACGTTTAGCCAGCAAACCGTCATGGTCCTTTTCGAGCAGCGGATCCCAGCTGTCGCCCCATACCACTTTAATGACGTTCCAGCCCGCACCGCGGAAGGCGGCCTCAAGTTCCTGGATAATCTTGCCGTTGCCGCTGACCGGGCCATCGAGACGCTGCAGGTTGCAGTTAACCACAAAGGTCAGGTTGTCGAGCTTTTCACGGGCAGCCAGTTTAATGGCACCGAGCGATTCGGGTTCGTCGGTTTCACCATCACCCAGGAATGCCCAGACTTGCTGATCGGTCGGCTCGCGTAGACCGCGGTCTTCGAGATATTTGATAAAGCGTGCGTGATAAATGGCGGTAATCGGACCCAGCCCCATAGATACGGTCGGGAACTGCCAGAAGTCGGGCATTAACCACGGATGCGGGTAAGAAGACAAGCCGGGCGTGTCGTGCAGCTCATGACGGAAGTTGGTAAGGTGATCGTCGGTCAGGCGGCCTTCAAGGTAAGCACGCGCGTAGACCCCCGGCGATGAGTGCCCCTGAAAATAGACGCAGTCGCCGGGAAAGTCTTCGGTTCTACCGCGGAAGAAATGGTTGAAACCTACTTCATAAAGGGTAGCGATCGACTGGTAACTGGAAATGTGGCCGCCGATACCATCTTCGTTACGGTTGGCGCGCACCACCATAGCCATGGCGTTCCAGCGGATCAGACTCTTGATGCGGCGCTCCATTTCGCGGTCGCCCGGATAAGTCACCTGATCTTCAAGCGGGATCGTATTAATATAAGGGGTGTTGGCGGAGAACGGCAGGCGGACTCCCTGACGGTGGGCGCTTACCTGCAGGTCGTGCAGAATATCCTTAACCCGGTCCGGACCTTCTTTTTCGAGCATTTCTTCCAATGCATCGAGCCAGTCCTGCTTGTCATAATCCACATTTTCAGTATTCGAAGTATCCATAATTTTTCATTTCCTTGGCTTAAAGAATGGGGACAGTAAATATGACCGATCCTGTACACAATAAAAAAACCGCAAAAAACATGCCTACTATCATCACCTTTTATTCATTTAGCTCAATTATTCGTATTAACAGCCTCCTACAAACACACCAGCAAGGGTAGTTTATGTCAAATTTCCGTAAAATATGCCACCTTCCGAACCTTCAAATATGCAACTTTTGATATAATCCCAAAATTACGACAATTTAAATCATCATGGGTCTGCGGGCTTTTCTCAGCATCTTTAATATGGTTTTATCTTCGTTCTTTTTAACCGGAGCAGGACTGAATGAAACGAATCGGAGCCCATGTTAGCGCCAGTGGCGGTGTGGAAAATGCACCACTCAATGCCGCCGATATTGGAGCAAATGCCTTTGCGCTGTTTACCAAAAACCAGCGCCAATGGGTTGCAAAGCCTTTATCCAACGAAAGCATCGACGCTTTTAAGGCCAATTGCGCAACACATAACCTTGAATCCGACTATATCCTGCCCCATGACAGCTATCTGATTAACCTAGGGCATCCGGAAGCCGAAAAGCTGGAAAAATCGCGCGATGCCTTTCTCGATGAAATGCAGCGCTGCGAGCAACTGGGGCTGAAACTGCTTAATTTTCATCCCGGAAGCCACCTCAAGCAAGTATCAGACTCCGTGTGCCTCTCCACCATTGCCGAATCAATCAATATAACCCTGGATAAAACCAAAGACGTGACGGCTGTGATTGAAAATACAGCCGGTCAGGGATCCAACCTTGGTTTCCGTTTCGAGCATCTGGCCGAGATCATTGATCAGGTTGAAGACAAAGAGCGTGTCGGCGTCTGCATTGATACCTGCCATAGTTTTGCAGCAGGCTACGATCTCCTTAGCCAGGAAAGCTCTGCTGCTGTTTTTGACGAATTTGAAAAGGTGGTCGGCTTCAACTATCTTCGCGGCATGCACCTCAACGATTCCAAAAAAGGACTCGGCAGCCGGGTTGACCGTCATCACAGCCTGGGCCATGGCGTCCTCGGCGTAGAGGTTTTTAAGTTTATCATGAACGATGACCGCTTCGATGATATCCCGATGATACTTGAAACCATTGACGATACGATTTGGGCGGATGAGATAAAGCTGCTGCGCAGCTATATCGTTGATGGGACGAGCGGGTGAATGGGAGATGGGGAGAAAACTGTGAGTGACAGAATCCATAGCCATCGAGAATTGCACGTCTATCAGAATGCCCGCACGGCAGCGATGAAGATATATGAACTTACGAAATCGTTTCCTTCGGAAGAAAAATATTCGCTGACCGATCAGATCAGACGCTCTTCCCGGTCGGTTTGTGCCAACCTTTCCGAAGCGTGGAGAAAAAGGCGATACAAGGCGGCCTTTATCGCTAAATTATCAGATGCTGAAACCGAAGCCTGCGAAACACAGGTCTGGCTGGAATTTGCTCTTTTGTGCGGATACTTAGATGAATCTACCTTTAACCGATTGGACGAAGACTATAACCGAATATTGGGCCAACATGTGCGAATGATCGAGGGAGCGGACGATTGGCTTATTAAGTAGACACCCCCTCCCCCTTTCCTCCACTCTCCCACTCACTATGAATTTAAAAACAAACAACAATATCTTGAGCAACGTAAAGATTGTACTGGTTGAGCCGATCTTCGGCGGAAACATTGGCTCGGTCTGCCGAGCCATGAATAACAACGACATTACTGACCTCGCCATCGTCAGCCCCCGCCCCACCACCGACTGGGAAGATGCCCGTAAACTGGCCTGCAACGCAAAAGAACAGCTTGAAGCGCGAAAAGAATTTCAAACACTGGAAGAGGCCATCGCGGATTGCACCGTGGTTGCAGGCACTTCCGCGCGAACCGGATTTTACCGCGATACCGCTTACTCGCCTCGGGAGTTCGGACAAATTGGACTCGAAAGCGCCAAAGACCATAAGATTGCACTCGTTTTCGGCCGCGAGGACAAGGGCCTGACCAACGAAGAGCTGGCACTCTGCACTCATATCATTCAGATTCCGTCCAGCGAGCTCTATACTTCGCTCAATCTGTCACACGCGGTAATGGTCTGCTGCTATGAACTGTTCTGTGCTTCGGAAACCTTCCAGCCTGCTGAAGAAAAAGCAGAAGAGGCCGACTCCGAATTTCGCGAACGCATGTTTGGTCTGTGGCGCGAAATGATGATTAAGACCGAGTTTACTCACGAGCAAAAGCTCGAACATATGATGATGGGCCTGCGACGTATTTTCTCGCGCGGCAAACTGACGGTCCCCGACGTAAAGATTTTAATGGGCCTCGCTAAACAATCCATCTGGGTTTCGGACCAGTGGCAGAAAAACATGAAAGATACCAATGACTGAATTCCCTCCCAGAACACATATATCCAAAGCAGAAATCAACGAGCTTCCGATGAAGCAGTACGACGGAGAAATCGTTCTCTGCAAAACGGAAGAGCAGGCTGATGCTGCTACAGGACTCTTACTTAAAGAAACGCTTCTCGGTTTCGATACCGAAACCCGCCCGGCCTTCCGTAAAGGGGAGAGCTACGACCCCTCCCTGTTGCAACTGGCCACGGAAAACACGGTTTACCTGTTTCAGATCCAGCAGTGTGGACTCACACCCGATCTGGTGAAAATTCTCTCCTCTTCAAATATTGTGAAAGCGGGTGTTGCCATCGACCGGGATATCAGCGAGCTCCAGGCCATGGTCAGTTTTGTTGAAGGCGGATTTGTTGAACTGGCCGATCCTGCAAGAGAAGCCGGAATTAAAAACCTTGGACTACGGGGCATGACCGCCATCCTCTATGATTTCCGTATCTCCAAAAAGGAACAGGTTTCCAACTGGGCGCGGGCAGAACTGACTCAATCCCAGCAGACCTATGCCGCTACCGATGCCTGGCTTGGCCGCATGATCTACGAAACGTTCCTGGACCAAAAACTGATTTAAAGCGGTTTAAGAAATAATGTGGCTGTCCAGCTTGCAGCCCGGGCTCCAAGACCTCGGTCCGCGATCACGGATCACGGCTACACCTTTTCTTAATATGCACTAGATTCACGGTGGGAGCGGGATTGCATCCCCAACATACCGAACTCGCAGGTAAGAAAAAAGGTGCCTCTAAAAAGGGCACCTTTTTTCAGAGCGGGATGTTATCCCGGCCTTACTGTTCCGCGTCGATCGCGGAAACCAACGCCGCCTGCTGCTGAAGGCCGACAAACTGCTGTTTGTTTTCGCCATCCTTAAGCAGGATCAGGGTCGGAATAGAACGGATGCCATACTTGGCCGCCAGTTCAGGGCTTTCATCAACGTTGACTTTGGCAATCACAGCCTTGTCGCCAACTTCCGTTGCAACTTTTTCCAGAATCGGGGTCTGCATTTTGCAGGGCCCGCACCAAGGTGCCCAAAAATCAACCAAGACTACGCCGCTTTTAGTCGCGTCATCATAGCCCGTGCTATCCAGTTCAATTACGCCTTCTGCCATTATCTGCTCCTGTTATGTTTTGAAATCAGACTGATAATTCCATGTTACGTTCAAAAATCAAACTTAAATGCTTCGGCTTCTCCAACTCCGTTAATCGATATTAGTTTATTAGTTATATTGGAGGGATGGCCTCCGTGTCGTCCTTACGGAGGAATGGCCGCACCGGGATAGGCCGGAACGGAGCCCGGCCCTCCAGCCAGTCCCCTTCACATGCCGAGGCCAAGCTAATGAAGGTATTTCTACTAACCGGCTTCACCATTTATTGTGGTGAAGACGCTCAACATCATAACGGCATTCCGGCCCCAGCACCTCGTTCGGCACCCCCATCGCCAACAGAGCAAAGGGAGTAATGGCTTCAGGAATATCCAGAATCTTACGGCAGGTTTCCACTCGCTCCTCCAGCGGATAGATCGCAATCCAGACACAGCCGATTCCAATATCGTGGGCGGCCAACTGCATATTCTGGGCAGCGCACGAACAATCCTGCGGCCAGAAACCGGGATATATCTCCTTCGATTGATCTCCGCACACCATCACCATGAAAGTCGATTCAGCCAGCATCTCGGTGCCCCCTAGCTCTGTAAACTGCTTAATGACTTCCCGGTCATCCATCGTTACAAAGTGCCAGGGACGTGCATCCGCCGCCGAGGGCGCATTCATGGCCGCTTCCAGAATAATTTTACGCTCCGACTCTGCCACCGGCTCACCCGTCCAGGTTCGAATGCTGCGCCGCGTCATAATTGATTTGATTGTTTCCATTACCGAATCCTTTGGTTGAAAAGCGACAGATTACTAAAACCCCTGCATTGCAAAAAGGGTATTTCGTCAGTGATCCATCATGACACGGCGTTCTTTTGCTTTAAATCATTTTGCAACACCCGCACGGCTTCACTATGTTTCGCGCCTATGTATAAGAAAAAACAGATTGTGGAAGTCGAGATCATCGATCTTGGAGACAAAAACCAAAGCTTCGGACGGCTGGAAGACGGCATTTCTATTTTCGTTCAGGGCCCGGCTGCCGTGGGCGATGTTGTGCAGGCCGAAATCTTCAAGATCAAAAAGAAATACCTCGTTGCACGTTACAAAGGACTGGTCAAAGCCTCGCCCCACCGTATCGATCCCATCTGTAAATACTTCGGCTTGTGCGGCGGCTGCAAATGGCAGCACATGGATTATTCCGAGCAGCTGCGGTTGAAACGAAAGCAGGTGCAGGATGCCCTGGAACACCTCGGCGGTTTTAAGGAAACAGAATGCGATGCCTGTATTCCGGCGCCCGAGCTTTTCGGCTACCGCAACAAGATGGATTTTTCCTTCACCGACCTGCGCTATCTGACACCCGATGAAATGGACATTGAGCCCGGCGACCATGAAAAGCCCCTCGATTTTGCACTCGGTTTCCACGCGCCCGGCTGCTACTCCAAAGCCATCGATCTCGATCACTGTGACCTCTCCACCGAGGAAATGAACATTACGCTCAACACCGTCCGGGCCTTCTGCCTGGAACACAAAGACGAACTGCCGATTTACTCCACCCGTTCCCACACCGGAGAACTGCGCAACCTAGTCGTCCGTCATGGCGGTAATACCGGCGAATTTATGGTCAATCTGGTAACCAGCACCCACAACGCCGAGCTCATGGCTGAGCTCAGCTCCAACCTGCAGGCCGCACTGGGCGATAAACTGACCACCTTTGTCAACAACACCACTTCCGCCAAAAACACCGTGGCTTTCGGCGAAAAGGAAGTTGTACTGCATGGGCCGGGTTATATTACCGACCGACTGGGAGACTATACCTACCGCATTTCAGCCAACTCCTTTTTTCAGACCAACTCCGTACAGGCCGAAAAACTCTACTTCCAAATCCTTGAATCTGCCCAACTGAAGCCGACCGACATTGTTTACGACCTGTTTTGCGGCACCGGCTCTATCACCCTGTTCGCTTCCAGCCACTGCAAAAAAGTACTCGGTGTTGAACTCGTCGAAAGTTCTGTGCTCGACGCGCGTGCAAATGCCGAACGTCACGGCATCGACAACTGCGAATTCATTAAGCTGGATCTTAAGGACATTAAACATATCCGGCAGGATATGGCCGACTTCGGCGCACCCGATGTAGTCATCACCGATCCCCCGCGCGCCGGCATGAATCCCAAGGCCGTTAAAGCGCTGCTCGAAATTGCTCCGCCTGTCATTGTCTATGTCAGCTGCAACCCTGCCTCACTCGCCCGCGATGGACAAATGCTCTGCGAAGAAGGGCACTATAAACTAGTCAGCTGCCAGCCTATCGACATGTTCCCGCAAACCAACCACGTCGAAAGTGTAGCCCGTTTCGAACGCACCTGATCCTGGCGATCGGTGCTCCAGATTGAGGCAAACGCCCCCAGCCTGTGCCAGGTATACTCACGCCTGAAGGCGGAGGGCCTCACATATGCTATTAAGATAAACCTTAGTTAGCACACCCAGACATAATTTTTTACTGCATTCCATGCATCCCACTTTTGCGATATCCCCATAACTGTTAGAACATGTAGATTTTTATAAAGAACAGCCCATAGTCAGGATCTGATATGTAAACGAACCTAAAATTAACCCTTGCCTATACTACGTGACTAATTAATATATGCTTAAACTAGCAACAGGGGGAATATAATGAATCGTCTACACAGCGTATTTGCAAAAGCATTAATGATTTTACTACTGGGTTCTGTCGCCCAGGCAGATGAGTCCAAGATCTCACCTTACCTCAGCTTAAGCGGAGGCTATACCCTCCTTGAGGATACCGATGTCAATGTGCTCGGTATAGATGCAGGACATCTCAAGTTTGATGACGGCTATAACATTGAAGGTGCTATCGGTATCGTGTACAGCCAATATCCTGATTCGGCTAATCTTCGAGCGGAGCTGGCATTCTCATATCAGGAAAATGATCTCGATGAATATAAGGATGATATCGGTGCAGTCGGACCTCCCGGGATGACTTATTCCGCAGATGGTGAAGTTAACATTTCCGCATTGATGATAAATGGGTATTTTGACTTTTATACTGATAGTATTTTTTCACCATATTTATTAGCCGGACTCGGCACAGCCAAGGTGGATGCAGAGATTCTTGAAGATAATGTTTTTGCTTATCAATTCGGCGTAGGACTCGGCATTTCCCTTAGCGAAAACATCATCCTGGATCTGAAATATAAATATTTCCAGACTGAAGAACCGAAAGAAAGCGACATAAAAATGGATATCGACAGCAGCCAATTCATGGGCGGCATACGACTTCAGTTTTAGGCGAAGAACGCTTTAAAACGTGGCATTTAACCGGCGCACCCCGAATCAGCTAACAGGCTGGCGACTAGTTGCCAGTTCCATTATGCGGCCGCAGAGCTCGGAAAAACCGATTCCAGCAGCCTCTGCGGCCTTCGGCAGAAGGCTGGTTTCTGTAAATCCAGGAATAGCATTCAATTCCAGCACATAGGGCCGACCTTCCGGTGACAGCCTGAAATCAACCCTCCCAAAACCTGCTGCGTCCAGAGCCAAGAACGTTTTCAGAGCGATAGCCTGCAGTTCATTTGTAGTTGATTCATCGAGTTCGGCAGGAACCCGATACATCGTATCGCCCGTAATATATTTGGCTTCGTAGTCGTACCATTGACCGGCGGTTTTAATTTCTACAACGGGCAGCACCTGCCCATCCACCACACCCACCGTCAGTTCGCGGCCGGGTATGTATTCTTCTACAAGAACATCAGAAGAATACTGCACAGCATCATTAAATGCCGACTCCCATTCGGACTCCTCGAAAACCAGATGACAGCCAACGCTCGAACCTTCACGCGGCGGTTTGACCACCAGCGGAACCGGAATTGTCCGATCCTTCGAAGCTTTCAGCACCTCGCCTTTCGGAACAGGTACCCCACTGCGATCCAAACAACCACGGGTAAGTATTTTATCAAATGACACCCGACTGGATTCGGCTCCGGATCCGGTAAAGGGAACTCCCTTTTCAATCAGTGCCTGCTGAATTTCGCCATCTTCACCAAACTGACCGTGCAATGCCACAAATACGGCATCGATACCATCCGGGATCCTGAAATCCCGTGATTCAATATCGATTTCAAGAACATCATATCCACCGTCACGCAAACCCTGGGCAATCGCCGCCCCTGAGCGCAACGAGACTTCCCGTTCGGACGAAATTCCACCTTTTAAAACGGCAACTTTTTGATATTTCCTATCCATCTATGCTCCATAATCCTCGAAAGCTGAGAATCTAATGCTAATCTCCAGCCTACTCAAGTTCGGAGGTAGCCTGATGGGCTGGTTTGAAGATAAAGGCGAATCGATCATACTGAATATTAGGGCCATTCCCCGTTCTGCCGTCGATTCTATTCAGGGATTGCATGGAGATGCGTTGAAAGTCCGCATTCAGGCTCCGCCGGTCGAAGGGAAAGCGAACGCCTATCTCATTAAATTTCTTTCCAAACAATGGAAAATCCCGAGAGCAAACATTCAAATCCTCTCTGGCGAAACCGGCCGCAATAAACGACTGCTGATTTCATCGCCCACGGTCGAATTGCGCAAAGAGTTATTGTCTTTCAAGCATGGATAAGACATCAATTTCGGCCATGAAAGGTACTATTTCCATTTTAGCGGCACTTTTTCTATTTGGGTGCAGCGATAACCAGCACTCATCCGACTCCGGTAAGCGGTCCGCATTTGTGAGCATTCCGCCACAGGCCGGGTTGCTCAAAGCCATTGCAGGAGACCGCCTAGAGGTGCATACCCTAGTGGGCGAAGGACAGTCGCCGCACTCGTATGAACCCACCGCCCGACAACTGGCCAACCTAGGAGAAGCCGACCTATTTTTCACTATCGGCGTTCCATTTGAAAACACGCTGATGGATAAAATTACCCGACTCTATCCGGATCTAGCTACGGTTGATACCCGGGAGCAGATCATTCTGCTTTCTATGCCTCATGCCCATCATGGCGAACATTGTGACCATGATCATGGAGCAAAGGATCCGCATGTCTGGCTCAGCCCGAAACATGCCTCGGCTGTTGCCGCAAATATGGTGAAAGCACTGGCTGATCATGATCCGGATAATGCCCCCTTTTACTGGAATAACTACGAGCAGCTTCTGAATACACTCGATGCCTTGTTTTATGAAACCCGCGATCAACTGGCTCCTTTCAAAGGTAGCCGGTTCTATGTTTTCCACCCATCCTTCGGCTATTTTGCTGAGCAGTTTGGCCTGCACCAGATTCCAATCGAGCTTGATGGGAAAGCCCCCTCGCCCCGACAGCTTGCCGACCTGATTGAACAGGCGCAAGTCGATGGTGTTAAGGTCATCTTTGTTCAAAAACAATTCCCGATCAACAGTGCCAATGCGGTGGCTGAAGAGATTGGCGGAACGGTTGTACAGCTTGATCCGCTCGCTGAAGATGTTGTTGCCAATCTTAAGCAAATCGCAGACAGTATTGCGCTGGCTTTGGAAACATGAGCGATACCGATCCCATCCAAATAAAAGACCTGAACTTTTCCTATGGTTCAGTAACCGTGCTCGAAAATGCTAACCTGTCGATCGGCGACCGCGAATTTATATCCGTAGTCGGACCAAACGGTGGCGGCAAGACCACGTTGCTGAAAATTCTGCTGGGCCTGCTGGAGGCTCAATCAGGTTCCGTTTCCGTTTTTGGCGAAGCCCCGGTGATCGGCAGGAAGTGGATCGGTTATCTGCCGCAGTACGCCAACCTGGATGCCAAGTTTCCTGTCACAGCACTCGACGTCGTTCTAATGGGCCTGCTCGGAAAAACGAGAATGCTGGGCTTCTATACCAAATCTGACCGGGAAGCCGCGCACAACATGCTCGCACGGGTTGGGTTGGACAATCTGCACAATCGCCCTCTTTCAGCTTTGTCAGGAGGACAAAAGCAGCGCGTTCTGATCGCCAGGGCTCTGGTCTCTGATCCCAAACTGCTCCTACTGGACGAACCGAGTTCCAGTCTCGATGATTACGTTGAACAGGAACTCTTTGATCTATTGCAGGAGCTCAACCGGGACTTGACGATAGTCGTGGTATCCCATGACGTCGCTTACGTGTCCCGCTACGTGGAAAAAGTGGTCTGCGTAAACCGCGCCGTTCATACCCATCCGGTTGCTGAAATCGACGAGAATATTATTCACGAAATGTATGGCGAGCATGTGCATGCTGTACGGCATGATCAGGAGCACGGCCATGGGTGAGTTTATTCAGGCGCTCTTGCAGCACAGCTTTTTGCAGCATGCTCTACTGGCAGGCCTGCTGGTCAGTATTTCCTGCGGCATAGTGGGGACCTACGTTGTAACCCGGCGAATAACTTATCTTGCCGGAGGAATTGCACACTGCGTACTGGGTGGAATGGGCTTCGCTCGATATATGCAGGTGGTCCACGAATGGAACTGGTTCACCCCAATGCTCGGAGCCATGTTTGCAGCCTTGCTGGCCGCATTTATTATCGGCTGGGTCAATATCAAGGCCAAAGAACGGATCGATACGGTAATCAGCGCATTCTGGGGACTGGGTATGGCGATCGGCATTCTGTTCATTGCCAAAACTCCGGGCTATGGTGAAGATCTCATGGCCTATCTGTTTGGCAACATTCTGCTCGTTACCCAGGGCGATCTCCTGGCCATCATCCTTCTGGACCTGTTCATTGCGGCCACGGCCCTGCTGTTTCATAAACAGTTTGTTGCCGTCTGTTTCGATGAAGAGTTTGCCCGGCTGCGAGGCATCAACACACAGTTTTTCTATTTCCTGATGCTCGCGCTCACAGCTCTGACTGTGGTGCTGATGGTATCGATTGTCGGAATCGTGATGGTGATTGTAATGCTGACGCTGCCGGCCGCCATTGCAGGCCGATTCTGCCTACGAATGGGAACCATGATGGCTTTTGCAGCAGGGCTGTGTGCCATGCTGACGTTTGGCGGGCTAGCCATCAGCTATTCCCCGAATCTCCCGGCCGGCGCAACCATTATTGTGCTTTCGGGCACTGCATATTTGATTTCCCTGCTCTTTAAACCGCGTTGATTTCTCAACTATGAGAGTCAGTGTCCTATGACACGACTTCCTGAACGCGAATAAACTCACCCATTCGCCTGCGCTTACATAAAACACCCACCTTGTGGCACATGTATTGCTATATATCCGGGCATGACTCTAAAGAAGAAACTCAATCTCGTGGATATGGATGTCGGCCTATTCGTCAGCTATGAGCTGACGGCAGAAGCGCTTACCACCAAACTCTTTCGAATTTTCACCTTAAAGACCATCCCTTTGCGTAAGGTGATGGACTTACGCGAGGCTGTTGAGGAAGACGTTACCCGACTCAATCACCTCAACTGGTTCAGTTTCATGAAATCACGCCGAACGCTTTGCCCCGTTTACACCTTGCAGGCTGCTGAAAAATCCCCACGGATTTTCATGCGTCTTGATCGTGGATCACACATTGCGATGAAGAGCACGCTAGGTGGACTGCACGATGCGTAAAGCGATCGGCAATACCAAACTTTCTCCCCTATCATTCGGTTCCCCCTGCTCCTACGAACTTTGCGGTGATCATGTTATCGGCCGGCTATTTGGTATTTTTCCGATCACCAATATCCATGTTGCGGCAGTTCATTATCTTCGGTTGGCTACACGTTCAGAAGTCACACCACTGTATTACCTGTTTAACTGGCCGCAATTTCTGCCGCACCGCCGGTCTGTTCGGCCTGTATACGTATTGCAGACGCGCTCCCGCCACCGTATTTTTTTAAAACTCGAAGGCGCTGGACATTTTAAACTGCGTCAGGCCATCGGCCGCCACACCGACCGGAAAACAAACCGGATGGCGGCATAATTCCCTATTGCAGGATCCACCACATAGTGGCGGCTTTACCAGTAGAGCCTGCACTACGTGCTGGCTTTCCGTACGCAAAGTTCGGCACTTAAACCAAAAAAGCCCGTCGCAATGACGGGCTTTTCTGTTTTTCCAGTATGTGGAAAAATTAGCCTTTAATGGCGGCCTGTGCAGCAGCCAAACGGGCGATCGGCACGCGGTATGGCGAGCAGCTCACGTAGTTCAAACCGACTTTCGCGCAGAACTTCACGCTTTCCGGATCACCACCGTGCTCTCCACAGATACCACATTTCAGATCCGGACGGGTTTCACGTCCACGCTGTACCCCCAGTTTAACCAACTGGCCGACGCCGGTCTGGTCAAGCGTCTGGAACGGATCAGCCGGCAGGATCTTTTCTCCGAGGTAATCGGGAAGGAAGCTTCCGATGTCGTCTCGGCTGTAACCGAAGGTCATCTGGGTCAGGTCATTGGTTCCAAAGCTGAAGAACTCGGCTGTTTCAGCCACTTCATCAGCCGTCAGGGCGGCACGCGGGATTTCAATCATGGTACCAACCATGTACTTCACCTTGGCACCGGTCTTCGCAATGATTTCCTCGGCATTTTCGCGAACGATCTTTTCGAGGAAGTCCAGCTCGGCTTTGGTACCGATAAGCGGGATCATGATTTCCGGAAGCACCTTAATCGGCTTCTTCAGCTTGGCCACTTTACAGGCCGCGGCGATGATCGCTTTGGTCTGCATTACGCAGAGTTCCGGATAGGTGATGGACAGACGGCAACCGCGATGACCAAGCATCGGGTTAAACTCATGCAACTCCTGCACTCGTTCGGTTACGCGCTTAGCTGGAACGCCGAGACGTTTTGCCATTTCAGCCTGATCCTTTTTGGTATGCGGCACAAACTCGTGCAGCGGCGGATCGAGCAGACGAACCGTTACCGGCAGACCGTCCATGGCTTTGAAGATGCCTTCGAAGTCTTTCTGCTGGTGCTTCAGCAGTTTTGCCAGCGCACCCTTACGGGCTTTTTCGTCGTCCGCCAGAATAAACTCGCGGATCGCCCAGATGCGATCGCCTTCAAAGAACATGTGCTCGGTGCGGCAGAGACCAATACCTTCGGCACCGAATGCACGGGCAGCTTTGGAGTCCGCAGGCGAATCCGCGTTGGTACGCACATTCATCTTACGGTTGGTGTCAGACCATTTGGAGATCTGCTGGTACATTTTATAGATCGGATCTTTCTTCGCAGCAGCTTTGCCTTCAACAACCGCAGCCACAACCGGACTGACCTGTGTCGGAATCTGACCTTCATAAACCGCACCGGTGGAACCATTCAAGGAGAGCCAATCGCCCTGCTTGTAGACTTTCTTTCCGATCATAACGGTTTTCTTTTTGTAGTCGATCTTCAGATCGCCGGCACCGCAGATGCAGCATTTACCCCAACCACGGGCAACAACCGCCGCATGGGAAGTCATACCGCCGGTAGAAGTCAGAACACCCTGAGCCGCCCACATACCGCCAACGTCTTCCGGGCTGGTTTCATGACGGACGAGGATAATCTTTTCATCTGCATTCTTTTCAATGGCCGCTTCAGCGTCAGCTGCTTCGAACATAATTTTACCCACCGCAGCACCCGGACCGGCCGGAAGAGCAGAGGTAATTACTTTAGATTTTTTCTCAGCCGCGATATCGAAGATCGGGAACAGGAGCTGTTCGAGGTCTTCACCGGAAACCGTCATCAGGGCTTCCTTCTGGTTCAGAATCTTCGGCTGCTTTTCACCGGTGTAAAAGTCAACACCCGAGGCCATTTCAACCGCCCAGCGCACGCCGGCCAAGCCGGTACGTTTCGCATTACGGGTCTGCAGCATGAAGAGCTTGCCTTCCTGTACGGTGAATTCCACGTCCTGCGGATATTTATAATGCTTTTCCAGACGGGTCATGATCTTCTGCAGGTCAGCGTACGCTTTTTCCCAGATAGGAGACTCTTCACCGGGCATATCGTCGAGATCGTTCGGCGTACGGATACCCGCCACCACATCTTCACCCTGTGCGTCGACCAGGTATTCACCCATCGGTTTGCTGTGACCGGTTCCGCCGTCACGGGTAAATGCAACACCGGTACCGGATTTCGGCCCCATGTTACCGAATACCATCACCTGAACGTTCACGGCGGTACCCATCAGACCGGAGATCTTATTGATCTGGCGATATTTTTCAGCACGCTCAGAACCCCAGGAACCGAATACGGCACGGATGGAGAGGTCGAGCTGTTCCCATGGATCCTGCGGGAACGGTTTTTTAACCTTGCTCTGATACACCTTCTTGTAGATCTCGGTCAGCTCCTTGAGCTGTTCTGCTGTCAGGTCGGTGTCTTCTTTAGCTTTGTACTTTTTCTTGAGGCTTTCGAGCTCTACTTCAAAATCGTGGTGTGTCAGGCCGGTGTACGGGCCCATTACAACATCACCGAACATGTCGATAAAACGACGGTAGCAATCCCAGCCGGTACGCTCATTGCCGCACTGTTCGATGAATCCGAGTACAGCTTTATCGTTGAGGCCGAGGTTGAGGACGGTGTCCATCATGCCCGGCATCGAAACCGCAGCACCGGAACGTACGGATACGAGCAGCGGATCCTTGGCATCACCCAGCTTCTTACCCATTTCCTTTTCAAGCTTCTTCAGCTGAGTCTTCAGCTGCTTTTCCATTTCGGGAGCATATTTACCGCCGGTTTTGGAATAGTAAGCACAAGCTTCGGTCGTAATTGTCAGTCCGGGGGGTACCGGAAGATTCGCGTTTGCCATCTCGGCCAAGTTGGCGCCTTTGCCACCGAGTACAGCCTTCATACTTTGGTCACCTTCTGTAAGTTCCTTGGAAACTCCATAGAAGTAGACATATTTTTTCTGAGCCATTCTTATTTCTCCTTAGTTTTCAAAATAGACGAAATTGAGCAAAAAACGGTCTATATTTAGCAGAGCGTGAAATAGAGTCAAGGCCACCGCATACTTATTAATTCAGCAGACATTCCTTATTTTAAAAATCGGGCTGCATTCCAAATAAAAGGAAAATAATATACCCGTGCTCAAAGGCTTTGGATATGTTGTGTTCATGCAGGATCATTTACATCCGAACAAGCAAAGCGGCTTCACCCTCGCCGAGCTGCTAATGGCAATCGTCATCATTGGAATCATGTTCGCCATCGCCCTGCCCTCGCTAACCTCACTGACCGGCCAGTCCAAACTTGACAGCGCTGCAAATGCCGTACACTCCGCAGCCAAGCTGGCACGCCAATTTGCGGTCACCCATAACCAGCCCACCTATCTGGTTTTCAATGAAGGCCAAACCGGTTCAAACCTTGCCTATCGCGCATATTCCATTTTCACCATCAACATCCACTCCAGACCTACCGGTTCAGCATCAGTCCCCCGGGAGGCGGGATCCTTTCTGAAAGAATGGGAACTGTTGCCGGCGGGCATTGTCTTTGATGACCAAAGCGACTCCCTTAACAACCTTTTTAACGTAGACTATTCCGCTGAATGGAACGGAGCGCTTAGCGAACAAAACGAATTACGAATCGATGGTGCCGACTATGTTGTGGCCGGCTTCTCTCCAAAAGGAGCAACCAGCATAACGCGTACATGGAACAGACGACTGCTGATTGCTGAGGAATTTTACAACCCAGCGGGTGGACGGCAAGGCAAAGAAATTCAGCTGGATGTATACGGAAGCGGGAAAATCACGGACCTGGTCTATGATGAAGGCGGACATCCCCGGGAGATGAACCATGATTTTTAACCGGCGCAGCAGATGGCGAAAAGCGAAATGCGGATTTTCGTTGATAGAAATCATGCTGGCTTTGCTGGTCGTATCCATCGGTATCGTTGCGATGATCGGATTACTGGGCAGTTCACTCGACAGCTCAGCAAAAGCACACGACGACCTAAACATAGTAAGCTTTGCCGACATGGTTTTTAATTATTGCCACTCGGTTACCAACTGGAATGAAATATCAACACACGGCAGTATTACGGTACCTGATTACGATGCTGTGAAAACGCCGATTCACATCGGCCAATTGGCTCAATTCGAATGTCAGGTCCCTAATGTTGCCGATAATTTACGGAGTACCTATACCGTTTCCTACATACTGGATATTGAAGTATTCGGAAATTCTAAAGAGCTCTCGCTGCGCATATGGCCCGGTTTATCTACGAATGGAACTGAACGCATTTTTTACACAGAAATATATAATTGGGTGAAAAACTAATGCCTGGCCCGAATAAAAATAAAACAGCCGGATTCACGCTGCTCGAAATCATTGTATCCATCACGCTGCTTGCGCTGATTGCTTTGATGATTTCACGTGTTTTTAATGAAAGTGCCAAAGCGGTTGATCGGGGAAGTGATGACGTTGCACTCGATGGAACCGCTCGATTATTGCTAAGTGCATTCGAACAGGATATCAGCCAGGCATTGATCCGAACGAATGTGGCCTTCAGGATTTATCCTGATACAAGAGATGGCACATTGTATTTTATCTCCACCGCGGCACGAAAACAGCACAACGATATTCCTCGCGATATGGCTCCGATGCGGATTTCTTCGCTTACCTCCGGGACCAACTCAGTGTGGAACCGGTATCTTGAAGTTGAAACCGTAAGCGATGCCTCGGACAGTACAGCATCATCTATTGGAAACCTGATCCACCATTCAGACTATTACATTTCAAACCGTACAGAATCCGTTTCTGATTTTGGGCTGGCTGCGGGTGCAACATTTCCTGTGAAGTATACCCAGGCAATCAATCAACAATTACAGGATCATAGCGTTCTTACCTTTATAGACGTGACCGTAAACGGCAACCCAAACTGGAATAACAACAATCCTGCGGGACTGCCGGAGTTGGCAGACCTGCCTCGGTTTGTCGATGTTTCGATCGGGCTCATTTCCGCCAAAGAAATGAATAGAGCCATACAACGAAATTCTGAACGACACATCGAAAATAACGAACGAATTTATACCCGGCGGATATACATGCAAAATCAGGGAACCGGAAATCTGGCATACTGAAATGAATTCTTCACGAAACCATAAAAACGGTGCGGCATTGGTTATTGTACTGGGATTTCTGGCAATCCTGACCATTACGATCATTGCATTTACAACGCAGACCCGATCGGAACGACTCGCAGGACGCGCCTACACCTCCTCATCACAAGCCCGACAATTACTCAGTACCGCACTCACCCGGGCCATGGAAGATCTCGATCGCACCTCCCCTTCCAATTATCCGGATTTCTTTGCTTTTGGCTCCCGGGGCGATGCCGGTTCATTATTGGCCAACAGTATCAATTTTGATTTAGAAGAAGATTACTTTACACGGAACAATACACTCATTGCATCCGAATATACGGCCGAACGCGATAGTGCCGCATGGCAGACCGTCACCGCTCAGGGTACAGCGATCGGACGCGTGGGGTATATGGTCATCAACTCATCAGGATTGCTTGATGCAAACAGCATCGGTGGTGTCTCAACATCCGGAGACTATCTGGAAAGAAGAGCCGGCACTTCTCCAGCTGAAATACAGATAGCGAACTCGCTTCTCACTGAACTCAACAGCTCGGCATCGGCTTCCGCATACCCTCATATTGATTCCGCCAATCCCCAGGGCATTCTCCGCGCTGCGTCTAATGCAGAATTATCTCCCGGGCTGGCCTTCGTGCATAACCGTAATAAAGCGTGGCGCCGATTTGAAACACTGCGGGACGTCTACTCATTAAACCAGATCAGCAAACCGAATATCATTACCGCTCCAATCGAAAACTTTTCCACATTTTCCTTTTCCCCACCCGGTGATGACAAACGCACATTCATGGGTACAAATTCCGCTACGCTTGATGAAGATTTCATAAAAACCGAATTGGGGAAAATCAGCGCTATAAGCAATACCGCCTTTGTGATGAACCAGCTACGAGATTATCTGGACACGGATTCATTTCCCGAAGATGAAAACGGTGAATATACTGACCTTTCCGTTGAACCCGCTCCCCTTATTAACGAACTGATTTTATCCTTTGACTTAACCTTCATCCCTGAATTTATTGAAACTGAGGGCGATGATGGCGAACCGGAAATAGAAGTAAACAGCGTTACCGTCTCGAATCGGTATTCGCTGGAAGTCGAAGTGTGGTATCCTTTTGTGGGTTATGAACCCCTTGATACCTTTTCCGTTCATATTGACGACGTTCCCAGCATTAGCGGAACGGTTTCTGATAATAACATGCTAAGCGGAATCACAAACTGGACAGGCGCCTTCGTCATTCCAAATGAAGCAATACAACCCGGAGCCACTCCCCATGATATTTTGATCTTTTCTTCTGAAGATGTCTCCATTGTGGGTGATACCAAAGAATTTGTATCTTTATTCGCAAATTTGCATCACGACATCACGTTCGACACTATTTTCTGCACAAACGTAACACAGGATACCTTGGTGGATCGGGTCTGGGGACTTGAGTTACCCATGGAAAATGCCGTTTCCAATGACCTGATGCCTGACATCGAGGCACTGGCAGAAGATCTATTTGCCGGAATAACGGAACCCGTGGTTTCAAATCAGTTTGTGGTCGGCATGGCTTGTGTGGATCCAAGATTGAATTGGAACGGGGAATCCGAGGATCAATGGAAAGAAGAAATCGAAGTTAACGATACAGTCACCATCGCTACAATGGGTGAAGAAAATTTAGCCGTTATCAGCGATAATACGGATACCCCGGATGACACAGACAAAATCTTTGTGCGGAACACGGATCAGATTGATAGCCCATGGGAATTTACCTATTTTCTGTACAGCACCAACAAACCATGGAAAACCTTCCAGATGATGGAGGTTCATGATGATGACGACACACGCCGTATACTTCAAAATTTATCGCCATACCCTGAGACTCCACCAACGCACGGGCGAATTAATCCGTATTCACCCCATGAAAGTGTGATTGCATCGGCATTTTTAAACTTGCCACTCGATGAATATGATCTGAATCCCGGCAAGCGACTGACCAAAGCACAAGCACTCCGGTCAGCTGAACATTTCATGAACTACTATGCCGAAAGTGACTGGCCGAACAATGCCGCGAATTATGGAACTAATATTTATACAACTGTCATTGAAGATCTGAATACCTGGGAACAGGAAGGTTTTTTCCGGAACAGCTATGAACTGTTTAATCCACGCGACACCTTATTCACCATTCTGCTGGCCGCTCAGAACGGAACGGACATCGACTCTGACGGCATCATTTCTGACATCGAAGTGAGAAGCACACAAAAGGCAGTTGTATATATCTGGCGGGATCCTATCACCCAGCAGGCCGCTGCTGTTTTCTATGGCTCGAGTGATACCTTGGAAAACGCTGCTGGGGGAACATCGTGGGGAAAAACCTTGGACGCTTTCAAACCAGCGCAATAAATCACTGAAGCCATGCGATTTATACCTCCCGGAAAATTCAATTTCTGAGAGTTATCCCCTTCCTTACAACGCACACAACCCACTCTCGAGCATAGGTAAATGCTACTTAACTTAAGTCATACATCATAGTTTTAGTCTTTTTTCTATCGCACTTTAAATGTTTTTGTTAAATATCTCTTATTATGAAAACAAAACATATCCTTCCATACATATTCCTATTATTAACGATACATAGCATCCACGCTTCATTTGTTAAAATTGAAGGTATCGACAGTGCAAGAATCAGGCGTGTGGCTTTTTCTAAAAACAATCCATCGTTTATGGCAGTTGCTTCGGATAATACGTTGTACATACGTGAAGATGACAACGCAGGCTTTCGTAAGGCCGCTGTACTTAAGGGTGAGCAGGTCAGCCACCTTTATATAGATCAGGATTCTTCCTCCACAATTTATCTTTCTGGAACCCGGCATTGCTACAAGGTTGGCAACGAACTTGAACGGATCTTTTCTGCTCGCGATAGCGAAACAATCAACTTCATCATTAAGCATAAAGATTCTATCTATATAGCGACCAGCAAGGGTCTATATTCTGCAACAGAATCCCTTCATAGCTGGAAATCGTTACCCGGGCTTATAAATAGAGAAGTCTATTCAGCCGAAGCTTTTGGCGACAGAATTTATCTGACCTGCGATAGCGGTCTCTATCTTCTGTACCCCAATGGAAGCTTGCAGCGTTTATTTGTGACCAGAGGCACCGGGGATGGCGGCAACCTTAAACTCAATCTGATTAGAACCGACCTATTCTCACCCGGTCATCTCTGGCTCAGTTCCGACAAAGGGGTGTATCGTTCCATGGACCTAGGAGAGACATGGCAGAAGTTCTATACCAGCGGAACAGGTAACGTCTCGGTAACATGCCTTGCCCAGTCACTCTCGAAAAGCAATCGTATTTACTTATGCAGTGATGCAGGGTTCTTCAGCATAAACATCGCCAATGGAGAGTCCCAGGCAATATTCGAAGGACTTCCTACATCCAGAATCCAATGGATGGATTTCAGTGCGTCTGATGAAATCTATCTGGCCACAGACAATGGGTTATTCAAAATAAAACAGACTGACAGCACCCCTCCCCCAAAAATCAGCCTGGATAAGATGATGGAAGGCGAACCGTCAATCCACCAGCTCCAGGAAGCAGCCCTGCATTATAATTCGGTACACCCCGAAAAGGTTGAACAATGGCGCAGGAGGTTAAAATACAGAGCCCTGTTCCCTAAGCTCAGTCTGGATTACGACAACAACATACGCGGAGCCACAAAAGACGGAAGATATTACTTTTCCGAGGGCCCCTATGAATGGGGGGTGTCGCTTTCATGGGATATGGGCAATCTTATCTGGAACAGCTACGAAGATGATATCGACAACCGGAATAAACTCACCACCCAGCTTCGCATGGACATTCTCGACGAGATTAACCGACTGTATTTTGAACGCCTCCGCCTTAAGCGGGAAATCGCAGCAGCTGATCCACGCGCCGAAGATTCAGCTCTCAAAGAACTCCGACTGCTCGAATTGACTGCAACACTGGACGGCTATACCGGAGGGTTTTTCACTCAGGGGCAGGAATATTCAGATGGATAAGCCAGGTTTCTTTGAAGAACTGTTACCGCTTTCCTCAGCTATTGATAATCTCCGCTGAGCGCTTCGAGTTCCTTTTCGGTTTCCAACCAACAGAAATTCCCTTATACACGCCGAACTCTATTGGGAATTTCTATGAAAATAACTACCTATCTTAAAGAAAAGCAGGGGCTGGTCGATGTAGCTTTGGACCAATGCCTTCCATCCGAAAAAACCCGTCCTTCTATATTGCATGAAGCTATGCGCTACTGCGTTCTGAATGGCGGAAAGCGAATCAGACCAATCCTATGCCTTGCTGCGGCCGAGCCTTTCGGACCTTCTGATAAAGAGGTTATAGCTTCGGCCATTGCGGTGGAGTTATATCACTGCTCAACGCTTATTCACGATGACTTACCCTGTATGGATGATGATGATCTCCGTCGGGGTATGCCCACCTGTCATATCAAATACGGCATAGCCAACGCGGTTCTCACGGGTGACGCCCTCATGATTCATGCCTTCCAGATACTGGCCGAACAAGCTAATGCCAATCTTGCATTGGAGCTGGCTAAGGCAGCGGGATCCTGCGGGGTGATTGCTGGACAGATTGAAGATTTAGCTGCTGAAAATAAAAAGCCAAATGCCGACCTGATCGAATTCATTCATATGAACAAGACGGCCATTCTGATTCGGGCGGCCATCCGCATGGGAGCCATCGCCGGAGGTGCAAGTGAAGAAGAGCTGAAGAGTCTAAGTGTATTTGGCGAAAAAATTGGACTCGCCTTCCAGATCGAAGATGACATTCTCGATGAAACGTCAACGGATGAGGAATTGGGTAAACCAGCCGGCTCTGATATCGAACATCATAAAATGACCTACCCTGCCGTTCATGGAATGGAAGCCGCACGTTCTGAAGTTAAGCAACTCACCTCCGAAGCCATTGGCGCACTAAAGTTAATCGACCGCGACACAACTGCACTGTCTTCTATTGCCGAGTTTCTTATGAACCGGAAATACTAACGCGGCTTCGCAGCAGATTTTTGATTGATAATTGCCAATTGCCGATTTTCGGGTCTGCGACGCCTTTAAATTAGAAGAGGTCAACGCCGACTGAGCTCCACCAATCAGCCCGAAGTGAAACGCAGATAATTTCCCGCAGGGAAATAGCGACGAAGGAGCGGTTCATCAAAAACCGGCAATCAGAAATGCGTTATCGAAGCGATTGAGGACGGCTCGTTAAGGAACGCAAAATAGATAGAAGTTAGAATGTAAGGAACTAAAAAAGAAACGATGCATGGAAGGGGAAGATTCCCATGCATCGTTTCCCGGACATCCCGAGATGTCTCGTAAATTTATTCTTGTTCGCCGTGCTGTTTCTTGCGCTTTTCAAACTCTTCCCGCATGGCGGCCCGTTCATCTTCGCTAAGCTCACCATCGCCATCGGCATCAAATTTTTCCATCATCGCCTTGCGGTTACCCGGACCACGGCGACCACCACCCTTGCCTCCCATGGCTTCGCGGGCAGCAGCGCGTTCTTCTTCGCTAAGTTCACCATCGCCATCGGTATCGAACTTTTTAATGAATTCTTCACGGGAAGGTCGCTCGCCCTGATGCTCACCGTGCTTCTTTTCCATGGCTTCACGCATAGTGGCGCGTTCTTCTTCACTTAGCTGGCCATCACCATCCGCATCAAACTTTTCAAGCATTTGCTCGCGACTGGGGCGTTGCCCCGGCTTGCCGCCTTTACCTTTACGCGGTCCATCACCGTCTCCAGCACCCTCGCCCGGCTCAGCCTGCACAAGCGTCAATGAACCCATTACCGCCATTATCAGCCCTGCTATTTTCCATGTATTCGTGTTCATGATAAACCTCCTGAGGTTGAATATATTGTTAGTGATGGTTGTTAAACGGACGGCATCAGAATTTATTGTGCAGAGGCACAAATAATAAAAGGCGTGCACCTAAAAGATGCACGCCACTCCCTTAATCTGAACGTTATTTCTATACCGTTTGAGGCCTCGGCATTTCCCGCACACGTAACGGCAGCGTCGCCATAGAAACATCATCGATTGCCAGGTTGATCTGATAGTCCGCAAATTCCTCAAACTTCACGTGTTGGAAATTAAGGATCAGGTTCACCGCCACCGATCCGATATCATCTCCCATCCGGGCATTGACCTCCCCTTCCATATTCTGGAAGACAGGCTTACCATCCGGATTGACCAACTGCAGGTTTACCTTATGCGAACCCTCCTCGATCTTATCGAAACGCAACCGCATCGCGATCGCACACGCCGGATGAACCACCGGCATCTTAGCCGCATAAATCTGATCAAATGTCCCTAAAATATTCAGCTTGCCGTGATTATCCGTAGCCGCATCGCAAAGTGCAAAAACTTCAATTTTCATAATGCCTCCAACCACTGACGGTAGGCTATACAGCATCTTCAAAAAAGAATTTAAGCAAATAAAGCTTATAGGGTCACGGCGCCTTCCGAGGCAGAACTGACGAGTTTGGAAAACTTGGCCAGTGCGCCCGTTTTATATTTCGGCCGGGGTTGTTTCCATTGATCAAACCGGCGCTTCATCTCAGCCTTGGAAATCTTGAGCGTGATGTCCCGCTTTTTTGCATCGATGGTAATGATGTCGCCGTTCTTCACAATGGCAAGTGGCCCGCCCACATAGGCTTCGGGCGTAATATGACCGATTACAAAACCATGACTTCCGCCGGAAAAGCGACCATCGGTAATGAGTGCAACCTCCTGCCCCAACCCCTTTCCCATAATCGCCGACGTCGGCCCGAGCATTTCCCGCATACCGGGACCACCCTTCGGACCCTCATAGCGGATGACAACAACGTGACCCGCTTTCACGGAACCGCTTAGTATTTGCTTCATGGCCTGCTCTTCCGAATTGTAGACGATCGCTTTTCCGCTGAACTGCAACCCCTCCTTCCCGGATATCTTAGCCACAGCTCCTTCCGGAGCAAGGTTGCCGTTCAGAATCACCAAATGTCCATCCTTCTTGATGGGTCGACTGAACGACCGAATGATATCCTGTTTTTTCGGGTAGGGTTTAACACTCGCCAGATTCTGTTTTAGTGTTTGCCCGGTTACGGTCATGCAGTCGCCGTTGAGCAATCCCTCTTTGAGTAAGCGGGCCATGAGAGGAGCCACCCCCCCTATTTCAGACAACTCGGCCATTGAATATTTCCCGCTGGGTTTGAGATCGGCAAGCACGGGCACTTTTTTTCCAACGGCTGTAAAATCTTTCAATGAAAGCCGCACCTTCGCTTCGCGTGCCATAGCCAGCAGATGCAGTACGGCATTAGTGGAACCACCAAGAGCCATTACGACGGTAATCGCATTAAGAAAAGCCGCCCGGGTCATAATATCAGTAGGTTTTACACCTTTTTCAATAAGTTGTACAACCGCCCGGCCTGCAGCATGGCACTCTTCCCGCTTATCTTTCGAACAGGCAACCCGGGATGAGCTGTTGGGCAGGCTCATGCCCATCGCCTCAATCGCGGAGGCCATGGTGTTGGCCGTATACATCCCCCCACAGGATCCTTCACAAGGGATGCATGCGCACTCGATTTCCTTCAACTGCTTTGCACTGATCTCACCTTTTGCGAATTGTCCGACTGCTTCAAAAATGGAAACAATATCCAATTTATTTCCACCGCAATTCCCCGGAAGAATGGTGCCGCCATAAACAAATACCGATGGCCGGTCCAGTCGAGCCAATGCCATTAGGCATCCCGGCATATTTTTATCGCACCCACCTATGGCTACCAGACCGTCAAATCCTTCACAGCCCGCAACCGTTTCAATCGAGTCCGCAATGACCTCGCGGGAAACCAACGAATATTTCATGCCTTCCGTTCCCATGGAAATTCCATCAGATATCGTAATGGTATTAAAAAGAACGCCTTTTCCGCCAGCTACGTCAGCCCCCTTTACGGATTCATCCGCCAGTTTATTGATATGCATATTACAGGGAGTAACCATGCTCCATGTGGAAGCTATTCCCACTTGAGGTTTTCTGAAATCGGCATCTTTAAAACCCACAGCCCGAAGCATGGCCCGGCTCGGTGCTCTTTCGGCACCATCGACGATTTTCCGTGAATAAGCCCGTTGATCCCTGCTGAACGATTTCGCGCACATATGCATGTCCTCCGAAGTTGTTCGAAGTCTAAAAGGCATTTGAAACGTTTCAATTCATTTCGGCCACTATCATTTGTACGAAAATGATGACTGGAAGCATCTTTTTTCTCATTCGCGGAAATCCTTAAAATGCTTCCAGACCGAAAATCATTGAAAAACAGAGCTTTTTCTTAGGAAATCCAGAAAATAAGAAAAGTTGGTGTGGCATTTGCTATATATGAGTGCAACTAAGCAAGGAATCCGAATGAAAGCCTGGTCAATAGTAGCAGTAGAAGTTTCGATGGTCGTAACCGGTATTGCCATGATTTGCCTGATGGCCATCGTCGCCTTTACTTAAACGTCTTATCTCCCCGGTTCCAATGGTTGGAAGAAATCCTCCTCCCGGTCTTCCAATCATTGGAACCTTTTTTTATACGTACGGGCCTCAGCAATAATTTCCTCTTCACCTTCCACTGTTCCGTTTTGCATAAGGATTTCACCATCGCAAATAACCGTATCAATACAGGAAGAATCCGCGCTGTAAACCAGATCATCAATTAACTGATAACCGGGAGCCAGCCGGTGGTTTGACAAATCCACCAACATACAATCCGCCAGCATCCCCTCTGCAATCCGGCCACAATCAAGCCCCAGCGCCTCTGCGCCATTGACAGTCGCCATTTCAAATACATCGCCGGCAGGGAGTACAGTCGGATCCTGATGAACCATTTTTGCATGCAACGCTGCAAATTTTATCTCTTCAAGCATGCAGAGGTTATTATTCGAAGAACACCCATCCGTACCCAGGGAAATTTGAACACCCGCCTCCTTCAACCGAGCATAAGGGAAACTGCCTGAAGCCAGTTTCATGTTCGATACCGGGTTATGTACAACCTGAACCTGATTCCGCGCCAGGATATCAATCTCATCGGAAGTCACATGCAACACATGCGCGGCTATTACATTAGAACCGAGAAATCCGATTTTATCCAGCCATTGGACCGGTCGCAGACCGCGCAGAGATAAACAGTCCTGAACCTCTTTTTCTGTTTCGGAAATATGTATATGGACTAACAGGTTATGCTCATCGGCAAAATCCTTAATCCACTTCAACGATGACTTTGAGACGGTGTAGATGGCATGCGGTCCAAGCGCAAATCCTATTCGGTTCGAGTATTGTTCCGATTCCCGGAACAGCTTACGCGTCAGATCCCGTTGCTCTGTCGCTTTATCCTCATCGCTGAAATCAATAAAAACGGAAGAAAGTACTGCACGAATACCCATTTCTTCAACCGCGCGGGCCACACCATGATAATGCCAATACATGTCATTAAAGCAGGTTGTTCCGGACTTTATCATTTCCAGACAGGCCAGACGTGCCCCATGGTAAATATCTTCTTCGGACATTTTTGCTTCAAGCGGCCAGATATAATTGGTCAGCCAGTCATGCAATTCTAGGTCGTCTGCATAGCTGCGCATTAAGGTCATCGAGGCGTGCGTATGAGCATTCACAAACGTCGGAAGGATGGCCATGCCCTTCCCTTCCATCACCTGGGCGTCAGCAAGATCGAGATCATTCCCGATCTGCTTAAACCGATTCCCTTCAATGAGGACATCCGTTACCTTGTCCTCGAGCTGCACGTTGCGAATCAATAAATCCATAGCCGTTCTCCGAATTTAAAAACACTACCCATATAGAATAATAAAGTCACAAAAAAAGCCCGGCATAACCGGGCGTTTCAGACTGTTGATAAACTAAATCCTGTAACCTGTCATGCGAACCCTACTGAATTTAAGGGCTCAAGGGGCAGAAAGATAAACGGCAGAAAAATCGGGATTAGCTATTGTCATTAAATGGATTAAATTTTTCTGTCGTAAAATATTTTTGCCCACCTTTTTATGTGGATGAGACAGCTCCGTGGCACAAGCGAACTTTATCAACAAGCTCAAAGCCCGGCATAACCGGGCGATTTAACTTTAATGACGTACTGATCCGTGTCTTTAATAAATCAAAATACGTAGAGGTCACTCATGAAGATTTTTGTACCGGGAAGAATCTGCCTGTTTGGAGAACATTCAGACTGGGCCGGCGGTTATCGCCGAATCAATGCCGACATTGAAAAAGGTGCTGCTTTAATCGTTGGTACGAACCAGGGATTGTACGCTGAAGTAAAACCTCATCCGGACAAACTGATTCTCAAAGCGTCGTTCGAAGATGGCCAGAGAAAGGGGCCGTTTGAAATTCCGATGGAACGCGAAGCCCTTCTTGATGAAGCCATGAAAGGTGGTTTTGCCAGCTATGCGGCCGGCGTTGCCTACCAGATCCTCACACATTATCGCGTGCGGGGTCTTGAAATTGACAACTACCACACGGACCTCCCTGTGCAGAAAGGACTATCCTCATCTGCAGCCATATGCGTAATGGTCGCCCGCGCCTTTAACCGTATTTATGATTTAAAGATGACGGTCAGAGGTGAAATGGAATATGCCTATCTAGGCGAAATCACGACCCCTTCCCGCTGCGGACGCCTGGATCAGGGATGTGCCTACGGCAACCGCCCGGTTAAAATGACTTTCGACGGCGATCGACTTGATGTGGAAGAGCTGAATGTTCCAGAAGCACTGCACTATGTGATCGTCGACCTGAAAGCCTTTAAGGATACCAAGGAAATCCTTTCGAAGCTGAATCAGTGCTATCCATTTGCGGAAAATGAGACACAGCAACAGGTTCAGGACTATCTGGGCCGCATCAATGCTGATATCAACATAAAAGCATCGGAAGCCATCCGTGCAGGTGATGTCGCCGCTATCGGAAAGTTAATGAATGAGGCACAGGCAAAGTTTGACGAGCATTTGCAGCCCGCATGCCCTTCCCAGCTAACCTCCCCCGTATTGCATAAACTGCTGGCCTACGAACCGATTCAAACCTACATCCTCGGCGGAAAAGGGGTTGGCTCACAGGGAGACGGTACCGCTCAGTTCCTTGTTAAAGATGAAGAAGCACAGAACAAAGTCATCGAAATCATTGAGCGGGATCTGAAAATGCCGTGTATGAAGCTGGATATTGAATCAGTTAACCGACTTCGTAAGGCCGTCATCCCGGCCGCAGGCTTTGGCAACCAACTCTTTCCTTCCACCAAGACGCTAAAAAAGGAAATGTTCCCGATTGTGGATCGTGATGGACGGGCCAAGCCGGTGATTATGGTAATTGTCGAACAGGTTCTGAATGCAGGCATTGATGAGGTCGGTATAATTATCCAGGAAGCCGACCGTCAGCTGTTTGAAGATTTTTTCCACAAACGGCTTCCTGTTGAACATGCCAACAAACTTTCCAAAGAAGACCAGCGCTATATGCAGCACATTATGGAAATCGGAAACCGGGTTACCCTTTTGACACAGGAGTCACAGGAAGGTTTTGGCCACGCTGTCTATTGTGCAAAAGACTGGGTGGGGAACGAACCGTTCATCCTGATGTTGGGCGACCATCTGTTTGCATCGGATACCGATACCCCCTGCATTAAACAATTGATAGAAACCTACGAACGGACCGGTCGCAGTGTGGTGGGCCTGCAGGAAACGCCGAAAGACAAGGTAAAGAATTTCGGCTGTGCCACAGGCATCTGGGAAGGAGGAGGAAACCTTCTATCCATCACCGAATTCTGTGAAAAGCCCTCTAAGGACTACGCACGGGAGCACCTTGAAACACAGAACATAAAAGACGGGCACTTCCTGACCATATTCGGACAATACATCCTAACCCCCCAAATCTTCCAACTTCTGGAAGAAAACATCACTCGAAACATGCGGGAAGGTGGACAGTTTCAATTAACCTCCTGCCTCGACCGACTTCGTCAGGAAGAAGGCTTTGTCGGACTCAAAATCCAAGGCCGCCGTTTCGACATTGGCCACCCTGAAGATTATCGACAGACTGTTATTGATTATCAAAACTCCTGAGTTGGAACCACTTTCCCGGCAGGCATTCCTTTAGTGTGAATTCATTAAATTGTGCAACTCATCAAGGGATACCGCATTATCGGACTTCTTCAGCGTTCCATGATGATAGGCCGGAGCTTCAGCTCCATCGGAAATCGAATTACCTTTCAGCTGTTTTTCCAACCATTGGATATTTTTCCTAATAGATGCAGAATTCTTAATCTTTGCAGCCGAATGGAATGTTTCCAATGCATCGTCATAGCGTCCCGCTTTACGCTCCTCAACACCAAGCGACCACCAATAGTTATCGTTAAAGGGACGCAATCGCGTTGCTTCATGAAGCAACTCGAGGCCACGATCCACATCGCCAAGAAAACATGTCACTTCACCCAATGCAACAGTAAGCCCGGCATCCTTGGGATTGTGACTGTACCCATCACGTAGAACGGCCTGTTCCTTCACACCGAACGCCTGCTTTTCTTCCATATCTAGCGAATAATACCGTTCCTTTCCATACAGCAGTCCAAGCCCTTTGTAGGCACGCCAATTTGAAGGATCAATTCTTATCGCACGTTCATAACGGGCTTTAGCAACTTCTGCACGGCCTGATTCCACCAACCGATCAGCCTGTGCTCGGAAAAATGCTGAAGAAAAGGCAATAAGCGCTATCACTAATCCACACACCACAGCGAGCGCTAGTACAATAGTCCACATACGATGCATCACGGATAGTTTTCCGGACGTAGCCTCTTGTCTCCTTCCGCATATCGGCCCCGCCGCTATTCCGCCAAGCAGGCTAAATACCATGGCATTCTGGAATACATGCATCTGAAAATCAAAAAAGGAGTGCAACATGGTTCCTGCCGCTGTTCCCAGAAAGGCCATCGCAACGAAAGCATGATGCTGCTGGGACGTCTTAAGCGAAAACACGAGCAAGCGAACGAGTCCATAGCACCACGCCAGCGCAAACAACCCGAAACCAATGAGCCCATATTCAGAAGCAACTTCCAAATATTCATTGTGAGGATGCCCAGTCACAATCCGAACGGCCTTGACTCGTTTTCGGTATTCCGGAAACGCATAGCGATAGCTCCCGGGCCCAAAACCCGTTGCAGGATTTTCCTTGATCATTTCGATCGTATCCAGCCAGGTGAGAGGCCTAAAATCTTTGGTTGTGGTATTCGCAAAGCCTTCGGTATGCAAGTCGGATACAAATTCGACGACCGGCGTCATGCGGCGCTTAAACATCTCAGAATAGTTCCACATGCCGACCAGAAGCACCGTTGAAACCAACGGCACCACGACCAGCAACATGAAAAAAAGTTTCTTGCTCTTGCGCAATGCCAGCAAAAGAACGGTCACGCCAACAGCAACGATTGATCCGAGCATGCCTGCCCGCGACTGAGTGAAATACATGGTCGGCAAAAAGACAGCAATGCAGTAGCCGGCCAGAATGCGCAGGAAGATTCCCGCCTTTGGAATGAACAGCAGCACCAAGCAAAACGGCAACAGCATCTGCAATAGGTGGGCAAAATGGTTCGCACATATATACGTCGAGGCGAGGCGGACATACTCTCTATCAACCCAGCGTGTCCCCCATAGCACTTGCGATGGAGCCTTAAAATGAACAATCAGCCCATAAAACGAGGTCAGCAAAGCGAAAGCCAACACAATGCCCAACACGGTGCGACTGCTGCGAAACAAGACAAACGAATTGCTCCAAACAAAATAGGAGCCGACAACCAACCCCACGAACAACATCCTGATTTTCGCCTCGTATGGAATGTTGGAGATCGTGCAGAAAACCGTACCACAGGCGATAAATACCATGAATTGAATGAACGCAGGGGGGGCACAAAACCTTACCTGCCGAGACCGTGCTTCGCTCAGAAATGATACCGCTAAACAGAGAAAGCCCAGCACCACCAATGGCGAGAGCAACAGGAACTTGTCTTCTCCCGCCACACCATAAAAGAACGTCGCAACCAGCGGGATCAACATTAATACATAGGCCCATAAAGAAGCCTTGATTCCTGTCTCCCCATCCCGAACCGGCTTACTCCGCATCTCTTTAGAAATACTGATCTCATCCATTTTCATCGCCTACCTTGATAACGAACATCCCAGATAGCCGCCAGCTCTTGTGGAGCCCCTTTATATACGACAAACGGCTTTGGAGCTTCATTGAAATTCTCAAACTTGGTTTTGATTGCGCTAGCATAAATAATGTTACCTGAGAATTCACGGCATAATTCTTCGGGACTATCCAACACCAAGAAATCAATCCCGTATTTTTTTGCAATCGAAATATACTGTTTTTCTTGAACCATTTTTGCCAGCTCAAAGTCCCCAATCAAGCCATTCAACCCAACAAAATTCCGCTGGCTGAAATAGGAGACGATCCCAGAATCAAACATCATGCCACGCATATCGGGGACCGTGTTATTGCGTAGAAATTCGGCAACCTCCAGTTTGGCAAACGTCATTGTTTTTCGGGCAAGAAACTTTGGATAAAGGACGAGTTGCACCCCGATAAGCGCAATGACCAACACCGGCATGACCGGTACTCGTCCAAGGCGAATATCCGGAAGGCATGCCCCTGCCACCAGAGCAGCTAAAAGGATTTCAGGAACCCAATACCAGGCCGATGCGGCGGCGTCCAGCGGAGCCAGCAAAGCAATAAAAAAGGCGTGCATGACAACAAACAGCAGGAACTCGGGACAAAACGAAAGCTTATCGACTAATCTCCGACGGCGCTCCCCTGTCAGAGCAAAGACCAAGGTGGCCAAGGTGGCTAGCAGCATTGCGGCCAGCAACCAAGGAGCGGGAATTGACTCCAGACCAAGCACATATTGCACTCGAGGGATAAACTGGTGAAGGCACCACGAAGAAATAATGTTCCAACTTCCAACCGGCGAAAACTCAGTAGTTTTCTGCCACGATGAAACGGTCTTGAGATGACCAAACCTCAACTGGTTCCAGAACAGGTAGGGTAGTACAAAAATCAGACATCCCACAGCTGAAAAAAGAGGCGCGCGCCACCCTGCTTGTTTCCGAACCGCGCGAACCAACCAAACCAATCCATATGCGAAGGCCAAGAGAAAGGCATCGAGTCGAGCAAGAAAGCAAATACCAATCAGCGCCCCTGCGACGAAGGCGGAACCGATGCCGTCAAACCGGCTCGTTCCAGCGCGAAGACAATGGAACAGATAAAGCAAATAGCCCAACAGCACTAACGGGCTTTCAAGCAAACTGAAGTAGATCGTAAAAGACCGGATATTGAGCGTCATTATACACATTGCCGCGATCCACCCTACCGAACTCATTTTCGTTTTGCGGGCAATCAGAGCAAATACCCCCATCGCAGCAAGCTGGAGAGCGAACACAAGTACGTAGACCGCCTTGAGCGCCATCCATGGATCTGAAAACAAAGCATATATTGGCAACATCACGAGCAACCACAAGGGGTGGAATCCGTTTGTTGTACTCACCCCATCGTAGGAGCACCCTTCCCCTGCTACAATATTTTGTGCAAGGGTCGGATAGTAAAGGCCATCGTCTGTTGCGGCAAAAGTCACAGCTTTTTCCAATGGCTGGAATAGTACTGTCGCGAAAGTCATCAATGCGAACAGGACAAACACAAGCACCAGCGAAAAGCGGGAAGGGGGTTTGCTATTCATCACCCCTCCATTCGTAAATGACTCCAAAGCCATCTTCGTAAACTCGCACAAGCCCCGGTCCAAGAGTATCGCCGACCTTCCGAAGTTGATCCACCGACTGCGGATCGCGCCGCGCAACAGCCGGCAACAGATCAACCACGTCGCTATAAACAAATATTTTACCCGGCACATCTTTTTGCATGGAATTCCAATCTTCCAGTCCCTGGAACTTCATATCCTCTATGCGAGCTGAGCTCCAATATTGCAGATAGGTACTGAAGCTGTGGGAATCTGCAACCAGCACCAAGTCATCCGATGTGGCTTGCTCAACAATCCATGCCGCTTTCCGACTACAGTAATCGCCTTCGGCATTGCGGACCAAAAGCATTCCCCCCGCAAAGTTATGGATTGCCAGCAGGCTTGCCGCCGCAACCGGAAGCCATCTGAGTTGACCAAACTTCCATGCCAGGCCCAGCACAAGCCATAGGGAAGGAATGGCGAATATCCACATCTCAGGATTTGCTGGTTCGAACCACATGGCCATTGCGCAACTGCCAACAAACCAGGCCACTCCAGCCCACCCCAGCGGCGGCAGCTCTGAAAAACGACGTGCGGCAATCACAACCATCCATATCAAAACCACCCCGGCAACCACGAAAGAGAGCGGCGCAAACCAAGAAATCCATGCCGGGGAATTGCATCCCATAAACAGCTCCTCTTGCAGCATATGATATGGAAACAGCCCTTCCAACCGACCAGCAACCGATGGCATGGAAAAAAGAAAGTTCCCCGACAGGATGTTTTGCCCGAATGCAAACATTGCCTTTAGCCATGTGTTGGGCTGAACCAGCGATCCACGCACCACCAACTCATCGGGGAACAGTACAAACCCAGTCCCGATTGCGACCAAGCCATATACCGCCGCCACGGCCAAAACAACTACAACGATATGTAATACCGCTTTTCGACTCTGCTGAGTCAGCACGTATAAGAGAGGTATAGCAACCATTGCTGCCGGCAAACACACAAGATGTAATAACAGGGCCATCGCGGATAAAAGTGCCGACCAACATAAGCGCCCACGTTGAGCTGATAACAAGGCAGCCAATGAGAGAGCAATGGCTGGGGCATAGATTTCAGCAGCCATGCCGTAGCGCAAGAATCCATAAGAAAAAAACATCGCCGCAACGAATGGCCATTTCGTACGTCCCAGTAATGTAAACATGAGACAAATTGCAATAGCTGCTGATATCATACTCACCGCAATTAGAACCGAAACTGATCTTCCTTCATATCCCAATGCCGTAACAAGATGGTTGGCCATCCGCGCGGCAGGAAGATAAAGGAGGTGATGTCCATGAAACATTTCCGGCCAATCCCCCTGCTCGACCATACGGGCATAATAGTACGTGTCTTCCGCCTCGCTTTGAGCGGAAGGCATTGATCCCATGAAAACAAATAAGCTTCCACAGAATAACAGCAACAGGTGCAGATGTGTGATTTTATGAATCATCCAAGGCCACCTCAATACGATAAAATGAATTTGATTCCGGGGGCTGTAGCTCGATCCACTCTCCCGTTCCTGTCAGATTTGTTGATATCCACCAGTTTCCCTGAACCAAATTCGTCGAAGCCCAGATATTGTATTGGCGATTGGAAGCAGTCCAAAATCCGTATAAGTCATCCGATACCCGGGCAATCTGGAAAAGTGATACAGGATTAGTGGGCACAGTCATGGAGATCCATTCCTGCAGGGTATTGAGGCCATCCCCGTCAGAATCAATTTCCGGCTGTGATTCCCCAACATTGGCATAAAACAAAGTCTCCCATGCATCCGGAAGTCCATCACGATCCACGTCACCTGGCGAGTCGAGCGGCTGAATGCGGTAAACCTCATAACGGTATTCATTCCAGGTGTCCGCTGCATCAGCATCGCGGAGCAGTTCAATCTCTACACTTTCCTTGCCAGCGGTCAGTGCAGGGGGAAGCATAAATTCCGACTCATTCCACCGTTGCAAGACATCTCGATAGCTCGTCGTATTATACACACGCGCAGTAGTGAAGTTGCAATCAGCATCAAACCAATGTCCCGCAAACTCACCATCAACAAACACCGATGCCCCCTGCTTCCCGATACCCCGATCCGTTAATCTCCTCAGGATTAAACCGGCGTTTTGTCCTGCAGGAATGCGGAACCGCGAACCAGCTGTAATCGAATAGCCCATTGCCTCAACAGGCTGATCATCGTCGTCGCCTTCAAAATGCCATGAATTGGTGACATTAACGATGTCACCCCATGCCACATAGGCATGGTTCGTTGCTGTCTGAACCTCAAAGTCAGCTGTTTCTTCCATACCAACCGATGATTGTTTATAAAAATAGGCGACGCTGTCATATAAACCACGGGTATCATTTGCCCGGCCATGCTCCATCCCGAATGCGAATTGAGTGTTAAATGGAATAACATCAGTTAAGTGAAAACGATAAGCCTGCGTTGCATTCGGAGGTTGCGAGTGAAATTCCTGCAAGGCGCATCCGTGATAAGGCAACAAGGCAGGCGCATTATCAAAATACCAGGCGCAGTTGAAGTAGTCCTCCGTACCCGTTCCATAGAGAGATGGTGAGCGGCTTCCATCAATGTGAATACGCTCATCCCCCTCAAGGTGATCGAGATTATTTCCCGCATGGTCGTCACCTCTGATAAATAACGATATCCCAACAAAATGGCCCCGTCCCGTCTCATCAGCAAACATAACATCTCTTCCATCGGACAGGATATATTGATTTCGATGCCCGGCATGAAAATACCCGCAACGGGCCTTGCAATAGGAATTGGAAGCTATCTGTATTTCGAAAGGCACTGAAATATAATCCATTCCATTATTCAGGATACTAATGACGGCATTCGTCCAGAATGGCATAGGGAAATAGCAATACCACGCATCTCTTGAGCTCATGCCAACCGGCAGCGATACGACCTCCATTTCATTGGTCGCCGATCCGAAGAATGCGCCCAGTGGAACATCGACCTCAACCTCCCCGTCGTCCCAGTTCATCCGAATAGAACAGTTGTGCAGGTTTGACCATGCGTTCGGCGAGGGATCAATGCGAATACTCTGAATTACACCGCCCCCCGGAGAGTTAAAAAAAAGACCCTGTTCCATCCCTGGTGCAACCGTAAGTGTGCCGGATACCACCGTGTTGTCATTTGTAAACTTTGGATCATCTCCCGGGCGGGAAAGCATATTTACAGCAGTCGAAACGCTTTCGGTTCCGTTCCACGAGACTACATTATCCGCGGAATCAAACCGATGCGAGGTTATGTTATAGTAGAACGGTGCTGAACCGTATCCGGTATTGGTGGGCACTGAGCTGATTGTAACTTTAAGACTTTGTTCATAGGGGAACGGGCAATAGGAAAAGTATCCACGGCAAGATTGTGAAGCATTTCCAACCATTGGAAAAAGGAAAGGGGCATTGGTTCCAGAGAAAAACTCCTCAACACTCAATTCGACGCGGGGAAGGTCTTCACCATCAAAATAGAACCTCAACTGATTCGTCAGAACAGAAGGGGAAGTGAATGTCATCCAAAATCGATAGAGGCACCCGGGTTGTCGCTCATCATACAAAACCTTCTCTCCATTATCATCCTCGTATAGAAAAGGATGTGTCCCGAAATATCCATCTCCATCATTACCCCCGCGGCGGTCACGCGATGAAATCTGAAATGCGCGGGTACCCTCCAGCAATTCCGGCAGCCGGTCTACACGCTCCATTCGTTCAATGCCATAAAGACGGTCGGCATTTGAACATACTGCCCACATCAGGATAGCCAGCATTATAAGTCGGATCATTTACTTCCTCCGAACAATACACGCCAATAGAACCGCGGGATACCAATACCGTATCGCCGAAAATGCCTTGTTGGATTTTTTACAAGCCGAGCCAGCCATTCCAGGCCGCATTCTGTAACCCATTTCGGGGCTCTACGGTCTATGCCTGTGTACCAGCGGAATAATGCCCCCGTCGCAATAAAAACACCCTTCCCAATCTTGTCCTTCACATTAAATGCCCAGAATTCCTGCCGCGGCATGCCCATGCCGGTGATAACGATGTCCGCACCTGCAGTAGCAACAGCTTCCACCACATCCACACTGTCCGGATCGAAGAATCCATGATGCCATCCGGCGATAGTCAATTCGGGATGGTTGGCTTGAACCTGCTGCGCGAAACCACCGACCACTTCTTCGGTGTCGCCAAGAAAATAGACGCTGAAACCGTTCCGCACACACAAAGAAAATAAATCGTCAATCCAGTCAGGCGGCGTCATCCGCTGCCCCAAGCGCTTCCCCGTCAAAAAACCGGCAAGCTTCACACCAAAGCCATCACAGAATACTATCTCGGATGCATTCAGCACATTACGAAAATCAGGTTGCTCATATGCCAGGTTACAGGCATGGATGTTTACATTGTTAACCAAAGCAGGTTTCTTTTGGCGCACCAATATATCGATAGTTTCAAGCAACTGCGGCTGGTCGATGATGGAAACATCGATATTCAAAAGCCTTTTGGTCTGTAGCTCCAAGTGCATGCCTACTCGAATATCTCCGTTAAATATTCAGCCAACACTTCAGCTGACCTGCCGCGTTGATAGGCTTGAAAATCATAATCATCATCCTGTAGTTTTTTCGAAACACGCTCAATGCAGGCAGAAAGGAAAGACAGTTCATCAAACGTTTCTCCAATACATACCGGTTCATTGATTTGACATCTAAGAACCGGAAGATCCCGAACAATCACAGGAACATGAGCGGCGGCAGCATCGGCGATTAATCCTGACGCACGATATTCATACCCTTTCGAAGGATGATTCAGAACAACTACATCGCAATCAGCAATGGTCTTTTGATAGACCTCAAAACCGGAGGTATCCACGCATTGCAACCAATCCTTGCCGGCAAACGCCGACTGCTGCATGAAATCAGCGGGATTAGGAAGCGCAAGCACTATGCGGTAATCATTTGCCAAAGGTTCTAACTCCGCCAACAGGTGGTCTATTCCCTTTTCCGGTCGATACTGGCCGATAACACCAACGACCTTAACCTCCCCGGTGCGTTCCCGTATGAATGCAGTTTTGGGAACCGGGTGAGGTATAAACCGATTAGTGGAAGAAGCAATTCCATGCTCCTGCAGAAACTCATCTGGAACCTGCTCGAAGAAAAGAACCCGGCAGCCTCCTCGTACGAGACTGCAGAATACGGCCTTTTGCACCCGACTTGCCAACGTCCATTGCAGGTTATGGTTAACGAGAAAACGCATGTTGCATCTCGAGCTGTAAAACAGTGGAAATACGATCCAGAGCGGAACATTGGAAAAATCCCGAACCAATACTTTACGCGTCTGGTTTCCGCTCATCGCAAGGGCAAAACCAAGGTGCCGGATAAGGATGGATGCTTTACGAAAAAATCCGCCTTCAAGAAGGTTCGAAACAAACAGAATGTCATCATGAGCCAACGTACAGGCATCTTCCAGCGGCGCCAACGCACCGTGATAAACCAGTCCGTTCTTCTTCATGCTTTCGCCTCCCCGCCCAACGCATGTAAAGATTCCTTCAAAAGACGGGCAGCGAATTGCCGGGGGGAGCCGGCATCGACAAACGCAGTACGATTGGTTTCGTCAAAAACAAACCCGGAGTCGAGTGCACCTTCAATTGCAGTGCACAATACATTGGGTTCTTTTGATGCATCAATCCCAAGTTTGTATTCTCGGATTTGGCGGCCGATCAACCCGTCGCTTGAGCCAATGATCGGAGTTTTGGACGCCGCGGCATGCCCCAGGATACCACTTGAGTATTCCGGGCGGTTATACGGAAGAAGTATCCAATCGGACTGCTCGAAGAGAGCTCTCATTCTTTCGCCAGATACAAACTCCTGCTCTACACAAATACAGATATCCGGACGTTGGTTCTGTAGATTTTCAATCAGTTTCCGGTAGTGGTTCTCATAGCCATCCTCAGGTCGCCCGCAAAACAGGAAAGCGGATTCCTGTGCCGCATGCTGTGATAGATCTTTTAGCGCATCAACCAGTTGCTCTACGCCTTTTCGGACAGACATACTTCCGAAAAAAAGAAAAATACGCCGTTCCTTCTCCAGCCCATACTGCTGCCGGATGGAAAAACCGGCCTCAGCATGAATGCAGGGAACAGGATCCGGAAGCGGTTGAAATAGATTGGTATGAAAGTGACTGTTCAGATAATTGCAGGAGGACTGCCCGTTAAGCAGGAATACTTTTTCCAGCTTTGGCTGACGTAACAAAAAGCCCGTCTTAACTTCTTTGAGCTTAAATTTCAACCTGTGCTTAAGCTTCATGGAAACAACCGATCGAAGCTCTGGATATTGAACAAACAACAAAGCCGAAGTCCTGCAGGGCAACCGTTTGAAGCACAGGGCCAACTCGATATCGGTAAGGTCCATAATAACCAGGCAATCCGGTTTATGAGCATTCAGATAACGGTTCAGAACGCGGAAAAAGACAAAACTACCCAGCCATGCATTTCCTTTCGCAAGTGCTGCTTTGTCCTTTTCGGAAATTTCCTCAAAGCAGACATTAGGCATACCATGGAATCCGAAGGGAGCTGAATCGACCACAAATGTGTATTTTCGGTCGTCGCAACTTCCGGCGAGTATATAGTCAAGAAGATGGTCGATAAACTCACCACGATGCCCTCCGCACAGCGGCTCAAAGATCAGGGTGTGTGTTTGTCTCTTTGGCATTCTGACCTCTGTCATCCGATCTCCGTCAGCTGCCTAATACGCCCCATGGGAAAAGAGAACGACTCGAAGGGTCCGGGCCATGATGTAGATATCCATCCACACCGACCAATTACGCACATAGAAACTATCCCACTGCTCCATCTCGTCGAGGTTGCAGTTGCTGCGGCCCGACACCTGCCATTGGCCGGTCATTCCCGGGCGCACCTTGTTTCGGAAAAGACGGGATTTTTCAGGAAGCTCCTCTTGGTGGTAGACCGGCAGCGGACGCGGCCCAACCAAGGCCATGTCTCCCGCAAGGACATTGAAAAACTGGGGCAATTCATCGAGCGAAAATCGGCGAAGGAAACGGCCAACCGGGGTTACGCGGGGATCCTCTTTCAGTTTGTAGAAGCTTTCCCATTCGCGGCGTTTGGCCTCATCCTGTTCGAGAACCCGTTGCAAGACGTCGGCCGCATCGGGCACCATGGTTCGCAACTTGATGGCCTTGAAGAGCTTCCCGTTCCTGCCGACGCGCGCCTGCGCATAGAATGGATTGATGCGGTCTGCGCAAAAAACCAGCAAGGTCAGCAACAGAACCAGCGGGAGCCACAGGGGCAGAAAAAATATCACGAGCAGGAGCTCATAGGTGCGCTTAACAAGAGATGCAAACGGAACCAGCAAGTTGCGCGACACCACCAAACCAACCATACCGTTAAAGTCGCGAGGTACTACCCAGGAAAATACGCCTTCATTGATATCCGGCAGCAGCACCACCTTATGATAGCTGGCCAAGGTATGGTCAACGAAGTTGACCAGATCATGGTTGCGCAAGTGGGCGATTGACGCCATCGCCACCGCGGCATCTTGCGTCGCGCCGTCCAGCCGGCCCAGTACAGGAATGCCATTGATACTCCCATCGATATCATCCGCAAACACACCGCATGGATTATATCCAATCGAAGACTCGTTGTGCAGAACAGACAATATTTTTTGAAGCGTATATTGGTCGCCATATATAACGACCGGGCAACCCCACACCTTCAACCGGCTTAAGATTCCCCGACACAGGATGCGCCCGATGGGCAGCAGTGCGGCGCAGGATGCATAGGCCGTAAACAGCGCGATACGGCTGGGCATGCCCCGCATCAAAAAAGCGCCAAAGCCAGCCGACACAAATAGAATCAATAGCAATAATTGGATGCGGCGGAACTCCTCAATGGCGCCCAGGCCCCATCCCGGCGCCTGTCCTGTGATCAAAACCCCAATGCACCACGCAGGAAGCAGCACCAAGGAGTACTGGAGAGAAACGGGAAAGCCATGAAACCAGAAGAGAATAAGGTCTCCGAGAAAAAGCCCCCCCAACAACACCATGCAATCAACCCATAACAGGACTGCGGTATTCGCGGCCATTCGGCCATGGTACATATGGGCATTGCTATGCATCATCCAATCGGTCAGACCTCATTTCTTAGTTCGAGTTAACAAGATTATCCCACACCATGCCAACATATTCATGCAGAGCCTGTTCCAACCTGGCTGTGTTGCGCGATGAGGGAATGAAGAAGCCATATCGATTTTGTGGCTGAAGCGCCTTGTAGTCGCAAGGAGCGGGAATTGGGCATGCTCCCAAACGTACCGCCATGCGAACCGCCCGCGGGAGGTGGGAAGCAGATGAAACAAGCACAAACGGCTCTTGACCCATATGCTCCAGAGCGGCATTCAGTTCGTCCCATGTATCCTTGGCGTCAGCAATTATCAGAGTGCGCTCTTGCGGCAGGTTGACACTTTCGCACCAAAACGCCCACCAAACCTCTTTTTCTTCAATGCTCTCCAATCCGGCAATCGACACCAGCATCGTCATGCTTTCGGACCCTCGCATGATACGCAGCGCTTCAGCCAACCGGGCATGCATCGTAGCATTCACTCGGCTTGAATCAGGAACACCCGCTTCTGCGCTAAATCCCTGCCCCAAAACAAGTATCCATTGGGGATCAGGTTTGGTGCTCTCATACGGCGTAAACTTTTGCTCAAGCCGCCCGAGCACGGCATTGGGAATCCAGCTAAACACAGAGAGCACACCGAGAGAAAGGGACGCGATAAGCAACACCAAGGAAGCCCGCCTCCGTCGCCTAAAAAAGGACATCATAATGCCCAGAAAGAGCAGGTACAAAACGAGGGAGGAAGGTTGAAGAAATCCCGAAACGATTTTTTTTAAGACAAACCCCATTGCGTTTTCACAGTGCCTTGACAACCTGCTATATTGACGGGGTAAAAACAGAATCAGTCAGCCAACTGAAACAGTTTTCCGGCACGCACCTTGCGGCCAGCTTGCGCAACTCTTTGACATCACATGCAACGACCAAATCTTCTATTTCTTCAAGGCTGACGGGCTCAGAAACCGCCAGTTCATCGCTCTTGGTCATCACCCAGATTTTTTCATAGGCGGTTTTTACTACATTTTCATCTTCCGTAATGACCTCCTCGTATTCCTTTTCGCCAGGACGAAGCCCAGTCATCTCGATCTTGATGTCTTGATCGGGGACTAGCCCGGAAAGCTCGATTAGTCTCTTAGCGAGATCGACGATTTTAATCTCTTCGCCCATTTCAAGCACCATGATTTCCCGGTGCCGACCGACGGTCCCGGCCTGAAGTACGAGATCAACGGCCTCGGGAATCATCATAAAAAAGCGGCGCATACCGGCACTGGTGACCGTAACGGGTCCGCCGGTCTCAATCTGCTTTTTAAACAAGGGAATAACGCTTCCGCTGCTTCCCAGCACATTGCCGAACCGAACCGCCACAAACGTGGTCTTGCCCGAAGTCATTTCACAAAGCACCCGTTCGGCCATCCGTTTGGTCGCCCCCATGATGCTGCTTGGGCGCACCGCTTTATCAGAGGAAATCATCACAAACCGATCCACCCCGTTTTCAACCGCCACTTTGGCCAACCGTGCAGTACCCAAGACATTGGTGCGGAAACAGGCCGGAACGTTTTTCTCCATCAACGGAACATGCTTGTACGCGGCGGCGTGATAGATGACATCCACGCCTTCCGCCAGATCGATTGCTCTTTGCACGCATTCGGGATGCCTGACATCCCCGGCCACCGCCACAATGTTCATGTTTGGATACTTACGCTGCAACTCCATCTCGATCGAATACAAGCCAAACTCAGATTGTTCAAACAGCACAAGCACTTCCGGCTCGTATCCAGCAATCTGCCGCGACAATTCCGAGCCGATGCTGCCGCCGGCCCCGGTAACCATAACCCTCTTTCCTTTAAGAAAAGTACGTACGTCCGTGCGATCCAAGGTAACCTTGCCCCGTCCCAACAAATCCACAATATCCACATTGCGGATGGAGTCGGCGCTCAAATGCCCCGAGGCCAAATCAGAAAGCGAGGGAATCGTTCGGAACTTGCAGCTCACGCCTGCATCTGAAATGTGCTGCATCAGCTCGTTGATCTGCGCAGGACGGTTATAAGGCGGAAGGATTAAAACGCTGTCAGGATTAATCTTCGAGGCTAACTCGCCAACATTTCCGAGTTCTCGATGAAATACTTTGATGCCATGCAGGTACATGTTGCGGTTGCCTTCATCGTCTCCCACCACACCAACTATCTGGCCCAATCCCTTTTGTCTTGCCTCGCGGATCACCAGATCGGCTTCGCCCAGGCGACCAACCAACAGCATCCGGTCGGCTTCAGACTCCTCCAAAACCGGTCCAGTCCCACGGTACCTTTTCATGTAGCGGGCCGCCAATCTCCCGCCAGCCAACCACACCCCAAGAAGGATGTATTCCAACACCATTACCGAACGAGGAAATCCGGCGAAGGCTCCTCCCTGCCATGAATATACGACAATCGAAAAAAGGACGATTGCACCGGCCAAGGCAACAGCAAGCCTAACTAAATCATCTATGCTGAAATAACTCCAGAGTCCTGAAAAACTTCGGGATGCAAAAAATACCAACACGCAGATGATGACAAGTATCGGCAACGTTTGAAAAAAGACCATTTGGTATTCCGGCGGGACGTTGCCGTCAAAACGCAGCAGGAAAGCGCACCAATACGTGATGACCACACCGATGACATGCCACGATATTTTTAGAAACTGTCGCAACAAAGTAAACTCGTTCAGTGTCTTGCCCAACTTATGTCCAAACGTATTAATCATTCGATATTGCCCCTTTTTGATCGCGAATGTTGCCGCCTAGTGCGAGACATCCTTGCCTGAAACCGCGTGTTGCACCGTCATCCACAGAATTTTCATATCCAACCTGAAAGACTGGTTCTTCAGATAAAATTCGTCAAGCTCGACCTTGAGCGGAATGGGGATTTCATCCCGCCCATTGGTTTGCGCCCAGCCCGTGATGCCAGGCACCAGTTCATGAACGCCTTTGCCCGTGCGCAATGCAATGAGATCGTCCTGATTGTACAATGCAGGCCGCGGACCAACCACCGTCATATCGCCCCGAATCACATTCAACAGCTGCGGCAGCTCGTCCAAACTCGTTTTTCTCAGAAAACTGCCAATAGGAGTTAAGAATTTTGAAGGATCAGTCATCAGGTGGGTGGCGAGCTGCGGCGTATCGGTCCGCATGGTGCGGAACTTGTACATCTTGAAGATTTCGTTATGCCGGCCCACCCGATCCGACACAAACAACGCCGGGCCCTTGGAAGTAACCTTGACGGCAATCCATAACGCGACAAACAGTGGCGATATCACCAGCAGCAACGCCACCGAAGCACAGAGATCAAAAAGACGCTTTGCTATCGCATAAGCGGAAGACGGTTTACGAATGACGGAAGACTGATTTGACATTTCTTTTGAGTTCCTTTTAGGAATGACGTCAGGTGACAGAATACAGAACACCGACAAACTTCATTCACCCTCGTCATCACAGCTTAGGCTTCCTTTGGTCGGCATGCTGCATCATATGGCCGAGCTTCCTGCCGACAATCTTGCACTTGTCCATTAACACTTCACACGTCTCATCAGAGATATATTTACAAAGTTGCGCAGACTTAAGCCAATGTCGAGTTTCATTTTGCTCGCCATCGGAATCGCTCAGTTTACTCACGAAATGGGCGGGATAACGTCTTTTTGACCAAGCCTCGGTTATGTTCGCTCCAATTGAACGGGAGGAACGCCTGACTTGGTCTGTCAGAGAATAGGTTTCTTCTTTGGGAAAGGCCTTGATCTGTTCAAATATTTCCTGTTGCAACTCCAATGCGAGCTGATAAACATCTAAATCCTCAAATGACTCAATCTTCTGTCCCACACTCAGTTCTCCGCTCTCAGTCTTCAGTCCTCAGTCAACCGTCTTCAGCTCTCCGCCCTCAGCCTTCCGTCCTCAGTCCCCTGTCTTTGGTCATCCGTTCTCAGAAAGAAACCACTCCGCGGTTTCCTTCATGCCTTCTTCAACAGACACCGGCGGAGTCCAGTTCAGCAGGTTCCGTGCTTTAGAAATATCCAAAGCCAGCGAGCCGATCAGACGGTCTACCTGATCGCGTTTGCCGAGACAGCTTCCTGCCCACTTCATCCATGCCGGCGGGACTGGGAGCAAGCGGGCCGACCGGCCAAAGGCTTTAGCAATTGCCCGCACCAGACCTGCAGTAGAAAGATCCTGTCCATCACTCACAAGAAAAGCTTCGTTTGCCGCTTTTTCATTGATCAGGCAGCACACCAGAAAATCGACCAGATTATCCGCCGCCACCAAACTGCGCTGATTTTGAACAAGCCCGAACGGAAGCGGTATACCCCTAGAAACAATGCCCAGCAGCTTTTCAAAATTGGCCCTGACCCCCGGCCCATACACGAGAGGCGGGCGAACGAAAGTCACCTGCATGCCGCTCTTTTCCGAAAGCCTGGATAGAAGCAACTCTGCCTCCATCTTTGAAATACCGTATGGATCCAGCGGCTGGGGATCGTCATCGGCACCGAAAGGAGTTTCATCAGTCGCCTCGCCCAGAACCTTGATCGAGCTAACAAAGACCAACCGCTTGACTCCGGCATTGGCAGCGGCTTCCGCCACGGCCCGGGTGCCTTCTACATTCACATGACGAAACTCATGCAAGGGATCCGTTGCGTCATCGTTCATGATATGAACGCGCGCTGCCAAATGAACCACCAGGTCCACCCCCACCATCGCCTCTGCCCAGTTGGTTGCCGACGCCAGATCGCCCACCACAATCGACTCGCAAGCATCCGGCAACGGTGCCGTGACAAACTGAGCGCCACGAACGGAAAAACCATCCTTCAACAATCGTTCACACAAACGATATCCAACGAAGCCATCTGGTCCCGTCACTAAAACCCGCTTAGACATGCCGCTCTCCACATTTGGCTGTTTCTAACCATCTCAAATACTGCACCACACCTGCATCGCGCTCTTCCGGAGCCCATGAAACAAAATTTATTGGAGCAGCAGGATCGTAAGGTCCTTCTTTGATATCAAGGATCACGGCATCTCCTCCCAGAGGAAAAATCGTGTGCCACGTGTTTGGCTCCAATTCTACCGCACTCATATCCATTCCCGGCGCTAGCTCCAGCCGTTCTCTTACAGAACCATCTTCTTCAAAAAGAAGCAGACCCAATGCACCCTGTAAAATCACCAGCAATTCCCATTTATTTGCCTGAGGATGACGATGAGGCCGAACATACGTTCCAAGTTTCAGCGCAACGCAAGTCCGCTGAACAGCGGTCAGTTGATTCATTATGCAAATTAAAGTGTGCTCTCTTTCGGTCACTAATATCCGCTTTGAACAACATTTTTTCATTAGGCCACTATCTATTTACATTAATCAATCTCGCACAAAAACAATAATGAGCGCCACTCAAGCCAAGAAAACCAGGCAAGCTAACCGGCATTAACTGACTCGAAGTATTGCTTCATAGAAGAAAAATGGAACTGGCTTAGCAAGCAATCAAGCTTCCCCCATGTTTTTTCCACACCAACATACCGTCTGAATTTTGAAAACGCTCCCATCTCAGCGCGTGGTTGCCCTGCATCAAGATCGTGCGGATGAATATAGAAATTAACCGGGTAACCGGTCTTATTGACTACGTGTATTGCCTTAGACACTAACGAAAAAGGAAGCAACCGGAAATAACCGCCACCAAACAAGGTGAAACGCATTCCCAAAACATCAATTACAGAGATTGGCATCTCATAAATTTCACCCGACGGGGTATGAACCTTGTGAGGAAACACCAATCCTGAAGGACTTCCGCCGATCATTCGCTTTGCCGGAAAAATACTGGAGTCGTATAGAAAACCCTCTTCGCATAGAACTTCGAAAGCCCAGTCACTGGTATGATCAATCGAAAAGTAAGGAGCCCTGAAATTCAGGACGCTTTGGCCTGATGCATCTTCAAGAATTGTTTTTGCTTTCCTTAGGTCGGCTCTGAAAACTTCTGGGGCAACTTGATTCACTAAATGATGGCAATAGGTATGACAGCCGATTTCATGGCCTAAATCTGCGATTTTTCTTATCACCTGAGGATATTTCTCAGCTACCCACCCCAGAATATAAAACGTAGCATTAGCATCATGCGTATTCAAAACCTCAAGAAGCTGATCGGTAACTGAAACAATCCGCCCCTCCATTTCGTTCCACGAATCCATGGGCACACTAAAACCGCCGAATTCAAAATGGAACCAATCCTCCAGATCCACCGTGAAAATATTTTTCCCAGGCTTTGATGGAGATAAAGCTTTGTATTCAAGAGACATATTTACCAACTCTGATTCAAGTTTTGAGCAAATTACTAAACGCTTCTAATTGGATTCCACAGCCTTTTTCTTAAAGCTCAACTTCTCTTTCCGAAACTGTGGATTCGCATATTTTCTTATTCCCAGCATAAAGCCAACCAACATAGGGGCAGGATCATCAAAAGCCCCATCCTGATAACACAGTTTCTTTCCGATGAAACGGAACCAGCTGGGTTTCGCATGAAACCGGTCTTTGCTGAACAAAAACCAAAGAACCTCAAGAGCCATGTAGCGCATGACCCAGCCATACGAGCACGTATAGTGCGGAATGGGGTTACCCATTCCATGGCAAACCATCATTTCAGCATAATCCACCCCGGCATCAAAACATGAGCGCACACAGGCAGGGACTCGCGGATTAATTTCCATGATTTTATAAAGGCCGTCCCGCTCATCCTCGATATAGTCAAAGTCAGCAAATCCTTCCCACTCCAGCTCATCAAGAACCTTCCTACTGGATTCCACAATTTCGGGAACGTCTACGATTTCATTGCAGGTCGTACTCCCCCCTGTAACCGGGAAATACCTGTATTTTCGCTGAACAGTTGCGCCGCATATTTTCCCATCACGGTCTCGAAACATCTGGCACTTATGCTGGTACCCGGTCTGGGGAATAAACTCCTGCAACGCACAACCGCCGAAACCCTTTTGAATTTCCGGATAAGCCTGTTTCAAATCATCTAAAGAATTAACCTGGGTAATGCCTCTAGCTCCTGCTGCAATATTCGGCTTGATCAAAGACGGGAAACCGCAATATTCAGCGGCTTCTTCCAAGCTCATCTCACCTAAGTCCGCAGTGCGCGGATGAGGAATTGCAAGATCACGAGCAACCTTCAGGGTGATGTTCTTATCATACCCCTTTATAAACACCGGGTAGTCAGGCACCTGCACCTTTGTATATTGCTCCAGACGAGGTTTGTTTTTGCTAACCAATTCGGCGGTATCATTAAACAGCGGAATGATCAAATCTTGCGAATTCTCTTTCAGATAGTTTTCCAGAAAATCCAAATACGCTTCTGACTCTTGGATAGCACTCGGACACAAAATTTTGATATCAGGAAAACGGGAAACCCACCCAAACGAAAGCTTTTCCTCACAAAATATTGTAACGGTGTGCCCGTGTTTTTTCAGTGCCCGTGCCATCGGCAAAACCTGCACCGTATGGCCATCAAGCAATACTATATTATACGTGGGCATTAAATGCCTCCTAATCAATAAACTCTATCAGTTGAACCGGCGCCGATGGCAGAATAACCACTTTTTTTGGTTCCTTCCCCTCAAGAACCGACTCCCAAATCTTATTCCAATCCTTGGAAAGTACTGCATCAGGATATTTTTTCGCTATGTCATCATGTTTTAGGTTTTTCGAATAGATGACCGTTTTTGAGCGACGACCTTTTGCGCCGCTTTTTTCTGTTGCTCCACGCCAATCATCAAAACTCAGCCTGTTCAAAGAAAAATATATAAGCCGAGCAAGAAACTTCGGGTTACCTCTTGTCGAGAGCACAGAACGCATAAACTGGATTAGATTTTTAAACGATAGCAACAAGCGAGGGCAATTGGCTAACAACCGTTTAACAGAGACTCCGCACCCCATCCCCATGCCGTGAAAGTGGACCCCATCCGACGCCGCATTAATAATAACCATTCGCTCCACACCGAGTTTTTTACCCACCAAGATAGCTTTACCCATTTGAACGGGATCAGTATCCAAAGGATATGCATTGATAACAGCAGTATCGGTACCCGCCATTGCACTTCGGGACACCCGCGTTTTCAAGACATCTCGAGCAACAGAACATGCTGCACGATGGGCTGCCACAAAGTTTCCTGCCCTCACCCCAACTAATTTACGATGATGATCGACTACCGCACAAATGCAAAAATCGAGTCCGACCACTTGTGTAACCGCTTCAGCCCAAGAACGCCGATCACCTACCTTTTCATCCAGGTCACCAGAAAGCCGAGGCTTCAATGCGCCATGCATATGAGTAATGGTCTGCCATCCTGAAACCCCGGGAACAATCAACTTCGCACCTCCTCCAAATCCCATCTCGTTATGAGGCAGAACCGACCCAATCGTGATTTTTAGATCAGCATCCAGATAGTGCCGGTTAATGCAAACAGGTCCACCCTGAATGTTTGGCAGCTCCCTATTCGCATCCCCCATAAAGTTGTGGTTGATAATATTGCACGACTCAAGTATCCGCTTCCCCAGCTTCAGTTTTTGTTCCACATCATCCATCGGACGATGGGCGCCGCATGCAATAACAACAGTAATCGACTGTCCGAGAACTCCTTGTTTTTCGAGAATATCCAAAACCGGATTGAGGATTCGCGATACGGGGGCCGGGCGGGTAATGTCCTCTACCACAATACATGCCGACTTAGCATTTTCTGCAAGACTCTGCAAAGAATGCGTATCTACGGGGCTATTCAATGCCTTTAAAATTTCGTCAGCCAAAATTTCCGGGCAGATCTCAGGCTCAAAAACAATACATTCGCATTCGTCTGGGAATGAAAATGAAGCGTTCTCCGGACCATCAGTCCAAGCCCCAAAAGGAAGAGTAATTTCCTGCATGCCTACCTTGCCTTTAGAACCTTTGCCGGACTCCCGCCTGCTATTGATTTCGGAGGGATATCACGAGTAACAACCGAACCTGCAGCTATAACCGATCCGCTTCCGATGCAAACTCCGGCAACGATGGTTGTCCCGGCTCCAACCCAGACATCATCCTCGATAATTATATCCGCTTCGGTATAGGGTTGCTCGACCATAGGGCCTTTGTCGTTCCATATTCCGTGATTGAAAGCAAACATCTGAACGTTGGGACCGGTCATCACATAATTCCCAATTCGAATCACCGCCTTTTCCTTCCCTCCCCAAATCACATTGTTGTGATTGATCGTGCTTTTTTCTCCTATGTATACGCGTTCAGCATGCCGGATTAAAACCGTTGGCCGAACTCGGGCTGTAGACGCTATATGCGCAACGCGCATGCCCCGCACATGGTTAACCACATAATAAGCCGTCAGACTAACCAGCTCTTTGAGAAAAGTAAGAGAAAGCATATGCTTTAGTATATCGAGAGCATATTCCTTTCCGCTTGGCCGTTCATGAATTATAACATCATCATTTTTAAGGATTCGGTTCATGGCTACCTCACATCGGTCGTTTAAAAAACTTTACTTTGAAAAGGATTGGAAGAAACCTAAATAGACGCCAAACCGCCTTCGGCTTCAGCCGCTCTGGCTGTTGGATGCACCGCCATGCACCTTCAAGCCCCAGCTTTTGAATTGTTTTAGGAGAACGCTGCACCTCTCCGGCAAGATAGCTGAACGCCAATCCGACCCCGGAAAAAATTGTATTGGTGCTCACTAGAGGAAGAAGCCGAGCAATCAGCAGTTCCTGCTTGGGGGCACTCATGCCAACCCATACAAACGATGGGTTTAACCGGTTCACCGTATCCGCCATCGTCTGCACTTCCTCATCACTTAACGGCCGAAACGGCGGTGACTCCACACCCAATACGCTAGCATTCGGGAAACGACGGGTTATGGCCTCCTTCATCACACTCAAGGTTTCCGAAGTGCTGCCGATAAAATAGTGCGAATAGTTTTTCTCACCGGAAATTTCCAGCAAATCGACAAGCAGCTCAGGGCCACAGGTACGCGCCACCTTTTCATAGCCAAGATAACGGCCATACCAGACTAGCGGCATGCCATCGGGAACCGTTAGAAAGGAATTGTTGTAATATGAGATCAGCTCAGGTAATTCCTCGTTGGCCTGCATCGCCATGCGGACATTCAGCACACCGATATAAGATGGCCTTCCGCCTTGCTCAAAAAAAGACTTTATGCACTCGAGTGCATTGATTCTGGACGTTTCAGAAAAGCTGATTTTAGAAAAGGGAATTCGGCGAGGCATAGAACACTCCACAGTTACATTTATTTATTACACTTAGCCCCGCAAAACCGAAAGGGAGTAGCATGCGTATCTCTGCACCAATATACCTAAAACAGTCCTGAATATTATTAGTGGCTCTGCAGCTTTTCATGCTCAATAATCTCTTCATCGGAAAAGCGTTTTTTCAAAACTCGCGCTGGAACTCCACCGACAATTGAATAAGAGGGCACATCCTTATTCACAACAGAGCCTGCCGCCACCACACTTCCTGTTCCAATAGTAACTCCAGAAAGAACAATCACTCCATGTCCAATCCAGACATCATCCTCCACTACCACTTTTCCAGCATCGCCTCTGGGAGAATCCCATATGGTTTTTCCAACAACATCAAAACGATGGTCATCACGATTGAGAAAAGTCACATTTTTAGCGATCAAAACACTGTCGCCAAATTCCGCATCGCAATTAACAAGACAACCTTTGCCGAACTGAACCCGATGCCCCAAGGTTATCTTACGGTGGGGCGACCAAAACCTCACGCTCCAGGGGATGCGAACAAATCCCTTCCGATGCACCCAAGGGGCCTTCAACCAAAAGTAGGCCTCTGTTCTCAGCGCATTCAAAAACGCCCGCAGATATTGCACTATCCGATTTTGACCAGGCAATACGTTATGCTTTTCAAAATACATTCTTCAGCACCACTACTTATTAAAAACCACGCCAATAAAATTATGAACATCTATGATCAATTAAACTAGCTGTCACGAATTATAATTATGTCATTGAATCAAAAAAAGCCGCCAGAGCGGACGAGTGCATTCTATAATCAAACATTTCTGCAGCTCTTCGCATGCCCCTTTGCCCCACCGATTTTGCGGTGGAAACATTATTCAAAACGGACTCGATTGTAACCGAGAAATCATGCAAGTCGCCACATCGATAACAGAAGCATTCCTCTCTATCATGAACATACAGAGAAACATCCCCAACCCTAGCCGTTACAACTGGCGTGCCACTCATTAAATATTCTCCCAGCTTCGTTGGAAACCTACATATGGAGCGTTCATCATCATCCCATAAAGGCAGCATCAATGCTGATGCATTGTGCATGTAGCTATGCAATTCATCTTCACTAATAAATCCAATAACTTCAACCAGCTCCGTGGGGATTTTTTTCAATTCCATGTATTCTTCTAGTTGTCTATTTACCGCTTCTGTGAAAAGACCCGCTAAAACCATCTTGACAACTCCACCCCTTGAATACAATTGGTGCACACCATCAATCAGAAAACATATGTCCCGCCAACCATCACCCTGCGGACTTCCGCACCAAAAGAAATAGGGTAATTTTTCCTCCGTTACATCTCGTATTTTCTCTTTCGCGTAAGCATCAATAAGAATAGGGACCCTTAGAAAGGGTCGTTCTTTCCCCGAGCCAAGCATCCGGCTCAACCGCTTTTCTATCTCTGATGAGATTACCACGGTTCCCGAAGACTTATTTTGGCAAAAAGTAGCTCGTCGCTGGCGCCCCGGCCACCATTCATTGACCTGCAAAACAACCGTGAACCCAAAAAGACCAAACAAAAAATCCGCCAGTGGCCATTCCCATGTGTGAATACATATCCGTTCTGTTCGACGCATGAGCACGAGCCTAACCAAAACTTTCACAAGCCCTGCTAGATTACAAAACTTTCTAAACAAGGCATTCCCCGGACTCCTAACCCTCATCGGAAAATACTCGAATTCAATCTTCTCCCAGACACCGCGGGGAACGTCATTGCTCACATATGAACCGCCTACATGAAATACGGAAAACTTCACCCCTTCTTCAATGAGAGCTTTTCCGAACATCTTTATGCGGGAGGTTACAGCCATACCTTCAGGAAAACCAAACCCGCAACACACACATACAACATGTAAATTACGAGACATTTTTCGCTCCTGAAGCCCGAACACATTGCGATGGATTTCCTGCCCAGATTTCATCGGGTGGTATGTTGCACGTCACAACCGAACCCGCCCCAATGACACAGCGTTCACCAATACTAACTCCTTTGAGTATCAACGCATTGGTTCCGATAAAAACATCACGGCCAATGTGAACCGGTTTTGTTCGGGTTTCCACTCCATCACGAGTGGAGTCCCGCCTAGCTTCATAGTCAAGTGAGTGGTAGTCATGATCGAATACACGGACATTTCCGCCTATTTTAACATTGTCGCCAATCACAATTTCAGAGCGGGCCGACAAGACGACTGAGGAAAGCCCCACATTATTACCTATAGTGATTTTTCCATTATCAACACATTGAAAAACAGCGGAATTGGTTATTCCCACGAGGTTAGAACCAAACCTCGAATTAATCTTAAGGTTGTTTCCTATGCTTATTCTCTCCTTATCCTGCACCCAAACCCACAGCTTGCCATCAACAGATAAGTTCGAACCGTAAACACACTCAATCGCCTTTAAAAGCAGTTTGGTACGGGCCGTCCAGAAGAGGGTTGAAAACTTAGTCACCAGTATTACCCGCCCCACCATCAAGTGAATAGGAAACTTATATTTCCGAATGAAATTAAGTAATTTACGCATTAGAATTCTCAAAGTGCATGATCACGGTAGCAGGCAAGGTCAACGGATGACACGTGGTGAGCGAAAAGTATCTTCCTCTAACTCCGGACTCTCGGCATCAATAGATTCAATTCGATCCATAATGAAGTTTTTCTTCAACACCCTCAGCTGTATGACAACCATTAACATTGGATACAATTTCGCCTGTACATCTCCAAAAATAAAAAAGAAGTGAAATAACTGATAAGATGCTAAAACAACCAAGTAACCATAATACTTAGACAACAAATCAGTACGGCCTATTGCATAGGCTCGCAAAGTCCTTATCCCATCAAAAATTGCAAGGAGGAAGAACAAGGTAAAGGAGATCGTTCCCACTAATCCAAAGTCAAGAAGTAAGCTAAACGGTCCACTATGATAACGATGCATATGATAAAAGAATTCTGCTGATCCGTACCAAGATGCTTGAAGCCATGCAAATTCCATAATCTCACTGGCCATTCCCCTTCCAATCCATAGATAATCAGAAATAGCAGGAATACAATAATCTTTCCACATATCAACACGAAAATCCGTAGATCCCTGAGCCCTTAACGCCACTTCTGAATCCACTTGCAGAAAGGGAATAAAGCTGACAGTTCGCTGCATGGAAGGAGAGAGATCTGGTGTAATAAATAGTAAAACAATAAAGCCAAAAAGACCCAGAGAGCCCCAAAACAAAAGTGTTTTCATTCGTTGTCTAGAAAAATAGATGCTGCAAGCAAGTACCATAATGCCCGTCTGAACAAGCAAGCTCCGAAAACCTGTCATTATTATTAAGGCAAAGGCTACAGTAATCAAAAGTAAGCGTACATTCTTCTTGGTATAAATTACATATGTCAAAGGTATCAACGATGCAGCTAGCCAGCGAAATGAACTAAACCGTTCAATTTTGTCGTCCATATACTTAGCTTCAACAAGGTTTACGGCACCGATATTAATGAACTTCGTAAGCACCCACACCTTCATTTCGTAGAAATAGACAAGCAATTGGGCAACTACAGGAATTATTGCACCAATAGCAACCACCCATATCAAATATTTAATATACTTTTGATCAATTCGGATCCGTATGGCTGAAAAGAAAAATAAAATTAGTACAAATACCATGAGATAGGAGGTTCCCCCATAATTGGTGCTTCCAAGAAGTGCAAATCCTGCCCCTCGGATACTCATAATTAGGAGCAAGTTTAAACCAAATACAATCAACCATACATCCTGTGTGGAGTTTGCAGAATAGGGGTAAGGTTGCTTCTTAATTGTAGAGTCAAGTACTATCCAAGCAATCCAAACCACTTGTAATAACTGAGGAATGCCTAGAGTATGAGGAAGACCTGGAATAACTAAAGCAGCAGCATCTACCCATAATAAAACCAAAAACAAAATTATTGGCCGCCCCCAAAGCCAACTACAAATAGCCACTATCGGAATAATTAGTCCAATCAGGACATTCTGTTGCACAATAGCAGTACGACCAAGTAACACAGAGATAAGAATCAAAAAACCAATCAGAACAGCACGTTCTATCTTTATCGAATCGACATTCTTTTTACTACTCACTACAATCACCTACCAATTAAAGTAAACATGCCATCGCCAAATCCTACCTACCCTCACTAACTCAATCTTGAAATGATACTTCAAGAAACTTCATTGAAAAATCAATATGCTCAGCTATTAGTTTTTTAGTTATTTTAGCATCCCAATCGTTCCATTCTTCGTTTGATGCTTCATCTGCACAATCAATGATACACTTTTTTATGCAGTAGCGATCAGCTAGATCTATAAGCCGGGGAGCTCGACCTTCTTCGGAATAATAGGAAAGGAACGGTCGATCATACTTGATGGAAAATAAAATTCCGTGAAATGAATCGGTATAAACAAAGGATGCATTTGCAACCAAATATAGCCATTCCCGCGGCCCCGCCGTATATACAACATGATCAGCCCATGGAGCTCTATTGGGCTTGTGCGCACTAGGAACAACCGCAACGACAGGCAAATTACCGACCTTTCTGCGTATAGACGTAATGACCTTGGTATGGCCGCCGTTAATTTCTCCTCCTAAGGTGTACATCAAAATATATTCCGAACAGGGCAGGTCGATTTTACGAGAGACATCGTCCAGATTGACCAACAGGGTCGGATCGGCAACAATCTCTGGAGATCTATCGGTCAGGTTATGTACGAGCTCGCAGGAAAACCGGTTACGTACTGAAAGGTGATCCACATTCATGATCCAGTTTCGGATCCTGTCGTCGTTATCAGCCGACTGAGTTGCATGCCCGCAACAGGGGGCGTAGCTAATGCGTCTACCTTTATAGGGCTTCCCCCATTCCATAAAATAGACCGATTCCTTCGCAAAGTGCCAAATCTGATCGCTCCCCGCAACAACCGCATCATAGTTGTCCACCAGAGCCGCAACTTCATTATTCGTAGCGCAACGGGGGGAGAGTGTGAAAAACTCAGATCGGAATTCATTGAAAGCCCTCTCCATGGTAGGGCCATAACGCAGTTTAATCCACCGCTTCGGAATATTCTTGAACAACAACCCTTTGCGGATGCCCCACCCCCGCCAGAAAGAATTCAGCATTGAGCTGGGCGGACGATAGTCCAGCACTTCAGCGTCAAGCCCCAGCTGATTCAAGGCGCGATGTAAGGCAAGGCACTGTAGAACAGCCCCATAGTTCGCCGGATAGTGGTAAGTGATTATTGCTACATTCATTCGTTTAACCCGTTATTCTATTAAACAAGCCCAATATACACCACTCACGAGCATTTATGCGCTTAGAAAACTTATTTCCCGAACCGAGCCACCTCGGATAGATCTCGCCAACCAAAAAGAAGTGCCTTGGTTTGTATGGGAACCAGATAGCGGTAGGACTTAATAAAAAGATGCGAAACATAACCAGCAAACAACATGGCTGCCACCATCGCAACCGCTGAACCAGTAATACCCCAAACCGGAATCAATAATAGGTTTAGCCCCACACTGACGATACAACCGCCTAGGTTACGCACCACAACATATTTCTGCCGACCTTCAATAACAATAAGTTGTCCCGATGCTCCAAAAAAAGCGGAACAGACCGCCCGCCAGGCAAGAATCTGCAACACAGGGATCGCTGCAATATATTCTGCGCCAAATAACACTCGTATTGCCGGAGACGCGAGCAAGGTCATCGTCAAAGCTATGAGAATCGAACTCCAAACCATGATATTCATAAACTGCTGGCGTTTTACAAAATAAAGCGCCTCATCTTCCATCTGATGCGCCTTCACAAGTAACGGTGTAATGGATTGTGCAATAACCATCGGCACAAAAACCGCCAACTCGGTGATCCGGGCTGCCACGGAATAATGTCCAGTCGCCGTATTGTCCATCATATTTCGAATCATCACCGCATTGATGCGTTGATAGATGATCACTGCCGCGCCCGAGAGAAGCAACGGGAATGCCTCACGGATCAACATTTGTGCAACAAGGCGATCAAACTTCCAGAGTCGCAACGCTCCCACCTTTTTGCGATATGAATAAATATAGCCTCCGCCCACCAACGCAAAATCGAAGGCACTTGCCACGATGAACCAAGTCAGCGAACAGTGAGCGATTAACAACGCAACCTTGATCAGAGCTCCGATGATCGTCCGTGCAATTTCCGTCTTGACCACGTACTCATTGAGTATAATCGAGGTAAAATAGTTGCGGATAACGTTCAGCGAACTGAAGACTAGCGATAGTGAATAGACCATCACCATCGCAAAGGTGTAGTTATCGGATTCGAACCACCAGAGTGTAAACAAAATCAGCAAAAGTGTTGCCAGCGCAAAGACAAGCCGAATCAAAAAAGCCGAGCCAAGGATCTTCTTCTTATCAGCGTTATGCTTAGATAACTCGCGGATTTCTATTCCGTCCAGTCCAAACGTGGCCAGCACTGAAAAGAGCATGACATAGCTGATCACATAATTCATTAGCCCAAACTGGTCAGGGCCGAGATATCGGGCGACCATGATGCCGACTAATAAACCGCTGGAAATATTAACCACTTTACCTAGCACTGCCCAATATACATTAGCAAAAACCTTTCGACGGTTTGATGACAGATTTGCTTTATGCAGGATTTTATCTAGGAATTTCATATTGAATATCGATCAAGTCGTGCTGATTCTTATAAAGTTCTCGACTTATGTCTTCGATCTGGAGGGAAAAGCAGTCTATTCCCAGATATTTGCTACAAGGCGTTTTAGTTTTTTGGCAACCCGTACGGGGAAAGAAGCATATGCACGGTTATATTGACGAATCAATTTCCTCATACCGCTTTGAAACAGAGAAAAGTCATTTGCGTCTACGCCATCAACCCAAAGTTCATGACTTCGTTGGCGTAGTATTTCGCGAAACCCATAGATCTTCTTCCGTGTTGAACGGATCCCCGCAGCAGAAACCGGCACTCTTTTTTTCGGAACCCATATCCCATCTTCTTCTTTAAGATAGAGTCGGTACGAGAGTCCATCGCGGCGGTGCCGAAGTCCGCCGGCCTGCGACTCTGCCATTGCATCGGCCGAACAGCTTTCCAAACACAAACGCCCCGAATTCACGCCATCTCGGATCAACTTCCCCAACTCCACGGATCGGACAAGTACGATACTGTTCCCTCCATTATCCGCGGTGAATTCAGGCAACCATGCATCACCCACAGCAACATCGGCCGTTTCGGCAAAAACATCATCGCAATACTCGCAGGCACTGTATTTAAAAAAACCGACGCCCCAATTTGATCCAAAATACTCGCGAGTAGGGCGAGTGATTTGCTGACCGTTTCCTTCTACGGTAACGCCGTAGTCGGATGATTTTCTATCCGGAAGCTTAACGCGAAAGTCTATCTTTTCGAGGTGTCCGGGCTCAATACCCGCCTGCCATGCAAAACAATCTGCAAAGGCCTTGCTTTTTAGATGGCCGCAGACAAGGCCCACACAAAACTTTACCCGTTCAGCAATGACGGGATCTTCCAGCATCAGGCGACGGGCTGCCTTTATAAAACAGGGAACACCAACCAATGCATATCGCTTATCCGACTTTTTGATAAAATCCAAGACACCTGACATTTCCATCGGATAATATTTTGACTTCGCACCCTTTAAAACTTCTGCCTCCGTTGTTGAAACGGCATACGAAAACAACGCATCGCTGCATCTCCCTTTTGAAGGTTGCATATGTATGATGCCATCGACCCTGTTTGTCGCCAGTAATTCGGCAAGAATCCACGATACCATCCCGCCTGAAGAGCCACGTGCCCGAAACTCACCTTCCTCTACGTAACCTGCATACAGTCCGGAATATCGCCCTAACCGCTTATCCGGCGTTGCTTCTGGAAATAGAGTTAAAGCCAGTTCATCTTCATTCGGTCCTTTATCCGAAAAGGGACAAACCTTCAAAATGGCTTCTATCCTCGCAGAGTCCATCTCCCCTTGAACTTGCGGTTGGTACATACCGTATTGATCAAAAGCCATGGTAATGTGATCAGGATCCATCGAAGCACATGCCCCACAACCAATACAATATCCGCCGAATATTATTCGGTTTAATTTTTCCATCTCATTCATACAGAAAACTTATTTTTTTCGTTCAGAGTACAGCTCGCCACAAATCAACAACGACACCTATGCTATACTCACTGATACAACGACTTATAACTTCCCATCAAACTATCCCAAACAACTTCTGGGCTTAGGTCCCGTCTAATCCTTTGCGAAATAGCACTCATTTTTTCGGCATCTAGCCACGGCTTTTCAATTAAAACGATTTCAACAATGCTGAAAAGTTGGTCAATATTCCCCGTTTCGACAAGCGAACCGACCCTATAACGACCAATCAACTCCTTCGGCCCTGTGTTTTTATAGCAAATTGGCCAAAGTCCCATTGCCAATGCTTCTTTCAATGCTGTAGGCCCTGTATCTGTATAGGTGGGTAATAATAACACAGGGCTACGCCTGAACCAATTGATGATTTCAACGCTGGTTTGAGACCCAACAAGTGACACGCGATTATCTGGATCTTTTTCCTTCAGCAATGCATCAAGTTCTTCCTTATCCTCAATAGATCCCGGCTCACCGATACAAACCAACTTCCACTCAGATTCAATCCTAAGAAATGCTCTAATTGCATCGTAGATACCTTTTCGGTGGGCCAGCACACCTAGATAGATCATTATTTTTTCATTTCTTGGCCCCAAATCAGCAATCAGAAAATCTTCCCTAAGCGGTTGTGGAACAACATCAACCTGGGCACGTGTAAACCGAGATACCGTCTCCTTTGAATAATGACTTTCCGCGACACATTGCTTTGCTTTGCTCAAGACCCGCCTTTCATTGATTACACAAAGATAGGTCGGAACATTCTTTTTCATTACAGGCCATGTAACGCTAAGGATTCCTTGTATACCAACGATATGCCTTTGCGGTTCCGCACGAATAGCAGCCAAACTAAAAGCACATTCAGTCCCCCACCCATGGACAATATCGGGAGACAACTCCCTCGATTTTCTTGCCAGGTGTTTTGCCCATCCTTCATACATCAAATAAGGGCCGCCACGGGGGACCTTGACTAAATGAAAGTGCGTCCCCCGCCACGTACGCGTGACATCTTCACTCAAACGCCGATCCCCACAGATTACATGCAACTCAATATCATCAGGTGGTGGTAAATGCCCAACGATCCAAGACCACTCCCGCCCTCTAAGCAAAGGCAAGTCGCTGAAAATTTCCTGCCGAACCATTTCTGGGAGACCGCAAAACCACACGACTTTCATTTTTTCATTACTCATATTTTTACCATCTATTTGACAAAAGAAGGACTGAATACCATCAGATCTACTTCCAGAGCGCATCCAAATCAACCGTTAGACGATCAAGTGCATAATTGCTTGTATCCACCAAAGCAACGACAGTTTCAGAATCCAGGGACAAGGCTTTCAATATGCACTGCGAGTAAGATTTCGGATCGCGGGTTTCACATACGAATCCATTAACGCCTTCGGAAATGATGGTTTGGGCTCCGCTGACCTTGGTACATACCATTGGCAATCCAGTCGCATACGCCTCGACCAAGGTGGTCGGCCAACCTTCCACTTCGGACCCCATTAAATAGAGATCGGATTCTTTTAGATAGTTGGCGACTTCTGCCGGCGGGGAAAAACCCGTCAGCGAAACTCGGTCTTCTAAGCCCAGTTCTTTCGCCAAGTTAAAAAATGCATCCCGGTCGGGCCCATCCCCTACGTAGGTATATCGAAAATCCAGTTGATCTTTTAGAAGCGCTAGCGATCGGAGAATCAAATCCCACCCTTTGACCCAATGCAAACGGCCTGACGATACCAGCTGACCCGGCCCGTTCCGAGACCCTCCGTTTTGTTTTAAGGAAAAGATAGAGATATCGACTCTTGTCGGAAAGAAATTGATTTCACGGTCCTTCAGAAATCTACCGCTTCTCTGCACTAAATCATCAACCGCATCCTGATCAGCTGATGCCAGCAACACATTCGCCTTGCGGGTTGCCCTAAAGAACAACTGGTCAAAGAAAACGCTTAAGCACTTTGCCCACTTGAAGCGTGATATTTTTAGCGCGCTGCTTACTCCGGGAAAACGGTAGCAGATGCTTTCCCAGTCGTATTTACGGAGAGCCATTAAAACTCCGTGCTCTTGAACAAACAACCTTCTGCACGGATGCTTCAGGATCGCCTTTCTGTGTTTCTTAACGAGAAAATTAGAGATCAAGCGCCCGGGTATTCTTGAATTCACTCCTGACTCATTGATGCATCTGAGATTAAAGTGTTGTCTGGTATAACCATTTTCCGCTTTATCGAACCACTTCCCAATGGGCTCGGAAGGATCAAATGTATTACCAATAGTTGCTATTTCACCTTTATATACATTGAGTAACAATCGGGCAAAGTTCAACTGCCCACCTGCCGGCCGACTCACAAAATCACAAGGTTCTATTAATATAAATTTTGCCATACTGTTCTTTTTTCCACTGGCAGGAATCTGCTTCTATAAATTTCAAAGAGAACTGACACAACCGATGTAATCCTTACAGGATAACCAGCGAACAATACCTTAGAGATTATTAAAGTACCATTCGGTGGCAGATTGAATTCCCATAGAAAAGCTATATTCAGGTTCATACCCAAGCAGGCGCTGGGCTTTGCCTATGTCGGCTAGGGAATGCGGAACATCACCGGCTCGATTCGGGCCATACTGAGCCTCAACCTCCGCAATTGATGCTTCAAACTTTGCTAGATTTCCACGTAGCACAGAAAAGAGCTCGTTCAAATCAGTACGTTCACCGCAAGCCACATTGTAGACCGTGTTGACAGCATCCGGCATGTCAGCCAAGGCCGCCAGCTGGTTGGCTTGAATCACATTGTCCACATAAGTGAAATCGCGGGAATAAGATCCATCACCATTGATCACAGGGCTTTCGTGTTTCATCAGCGCCATAACAAACTTTGGAATAACCGCAGCATACGCACCAAATGGATCCTGCTTGCGGCCAAATACATTAAAATAGCGTAACCCTATTGTTTCCAGTCCATAGATATCTGAAAAGTTCTTGGCATACAGTTCATTGACATATTTGGTAATGGCATAGGGTGATAGTGGATTTCCGATCTTATCTTCAACCTTAGGCAAAGTTTTGCTATCCCCATAGGTCGAACTGCTGGCGGCATAGACAAACCGTTTCACCTCTGCATCACGGGAGGCCACGAGCATATTCAGGAAGCCCATAATATTTACTTCAGTCGATAAAATTGGATCCTTGATCGAGCGCGGAACCGATCCGAGTGCCGCCTGATGCAAGACATAATCAATTCCATCACATGCTTTATGGCACGTTTCCAGACTCCGGATATCGCCTTCAATTAAAGTGAAATTTGATGTTTCTCTATGATGGGCAATATTCTCTTGTTTACCGTTAGAAAAGTTATCCAGGCAAACAACTTCATTATCTTGATCTAGCAAGTCATCAACCAAGTTGGAACCGATAAACCCGGCACCACCAGTTACCAATACTCTTGAATCTCTTATTTCTCTTTCCATAATTTTTCCTCAAAGGGATTCGTTCTACAGACGCCCATCCACCGAGTCTTTTGGCAAAACATACTTGATATCATAGAGCACTCCATTCTCAGCCATCAAATCACGGATTTTTTGAACGCCCAGCGCCTTGAATTCATTGTGGGCTACAGCCAACACAATAGCTGAGTAGGCGTTGGGCGTTAGGCTCTGGTTATCAGGAACGATGGACAGACCATATTCATGCTGAACTTCTGTCGGATCGGCCCAAGGATCATAAACATCTACATCGCAACCATATTCCTGAAATTCAGCAACAAGATCTACCACTTTGGTATTTCGAATATCAGGGCAGTTTTCCTTAAAGGTCAGCCCCATTACCAGCACTTTGGATCCACTAATATGAAGTTTGCGGTGCAACATTAACTTTACGATCTCTGATACTACATATTTCCCCATATTGTCGTTCAGCCTTCGACCAGCAAGGATCATTTCCGGGTGGTAACCGGTTTGCTGAGCTTTGTGGGTCAAATAATATGGATCAACCCCAATGCAGTGCCCCCCAACCAGTCCGGGACGGAACGGAAGGAAGTTCCATTTACTACCGGCAGCTTCCAGTACATCTAGCGTATCTATTCCCATTCGGTTAAAAATAAGGGACAGCTCATTGACCAAGGCAATATTCACATCACGTTGTGTATTTTCGATCACCTTGGCCGCTTCGGCTGCCTTGATCGATGGAGCCTTATGCGTTCCCGCAGAGATAATGCTTGAATACAGGTCATCCACAAAGTTGGCAATTTCAGGATTAGATCCCGAAGTAACTTTTTTGATGGTAGGCAACCGATGTTCTTTATCACCTGGGTTGATCCGCTCTGGGCTGTAGCCAGCATAAAAATCTTCATTAAATTTCAGGCCTGATACTTTTTCAACAACAGGAAGGCAATCTTCTTCCGTAGCTCCGGGATAAACCGTTGATTCATAGATCACGATATCACCTTTTGAAATCACCTTGCCCACGGTTTCGCTGGCCTTGATTAGAGGTGATAGATCAGGGCGGTTTGAGCTATCGACCGGAGTGGGGACGGTGACGATATAGCAGTTTGCGGTTTGAAGTTTGGAGATGTCGGTTGTGTATTCAAGCTGCGTGGCTTCTGCGAGCTCTTCCGGGGCGCACTCGAGGGTGAAATCAGATCCGCCTTTGAGTTCTTCAACACGCTCATTATTAATGTCGAATCCAATGGTTGGAAATTTTTTTCCAAACTCTACGGCTAGCGGAAGCCCTACATAACCAAGACCAATGATGGCAATTTTGGCGTTGTCCAAATTGAGATTTAAGATTGATGGTTGATGGTTGATGGTTGTCATGGGTTTCTCCATAGGTGCGGCGCACCGGAATTAAGTTTTAAGTGTTAGGGAGTGCCGGAGGCACGGTTTTGAACCACTCATTATATTCGATGGAGAGATCCGCTCTCCATTGTCCCAAAGGACATTATCTGCGCTGCGCTTCGGGGTATTAAGTGTATAGCGTGCAAAACACGCGGTGTTAAGTTTTAGGGAGTGCCGGAGGCACGGTTTTAGGTATTAAGTTTTAGGTTTTAAGACTAGATTTTAGTGATGGGTACTTAGTTCTTAGTGCGTAGTGTTAAGTAATATGCCGGAGGCACGGTGTTAAGTTTTAGGTGTTGAACCACTCATTTTATTCGTTATGTCCCACGGGCCATTATCTGCGCTGCGCTTCGGGGATTTATGGTTCAAGAAGCATGTAGCTGAGAGCCTACAACGACCAGCATAGAACGCATTAAACGCAAAGACCTGAGAGCGGTTAAATTATCGGATCCGGATGCCATCCTTCTGCACGATCCACAGCTTCTGGTTGACCTGTTCTTTTTCGATGGCTGTTATAATCCGTTCAATAAATCCGAGAACTGAAGATTTGGATTGATCCAGTGTGCGAATAACAATTATTCCGAAATGATCCTGTGGTGGATAGTTTAGGATGTTGCAAAAGTCGGTGTCGAGCGTGATAAGGATGCGCTCCTCTGATCGGCACACCCCTGAAATCATGGAATCGGGCCGCCCTCCCATTTCTTCCTGCAGCACGGTATGGGCATCATGCCCTGCTTTGTTCATGAGAAGCGCAGCCTCTACCGGCAGATTTTCATCCAGTTTGATCTTCATGCCGGAATTGCCATGAAGCGTTCATGTGAAAGCTCGGCAGCATAGGCAATTGCAGCACGAATTGCTTCTTCAGAAAGCGAGGGATAGCTTTGAGTCAGTTCATCCACCGAATGTCCCGCTGCCAGGTTATCCAATACAACGGAAACCATGATACGCGTTCCCTTGATACAGGCTGCGCCATGGCAAACTGCGGTATCGGAGACTATATATTCATTCCAGTTCATGGGTGTTCTCCATTCATTCGTCCCGTTCATAGCAGGTCGCACATTGAATGTTAAGTTTTAAGAGTAAATGACTAGTGACTGGTGCTTAGTTCTTAGTGGTTCGTGCTTAGTTCTTAGTGCTGGGTGCTTAGTGCGTAGTGCTTAGCGTGCGTTGTAAGCGACGGGTTTCAGTTTTAGGTGTCGAACCACTCATTTTATTCGATGGAGAGATCCGCTCTCCATTGTCCCAAGGGGCCATTATCTGCGCTGCGCTTCGGGGGGTTAAGATTTAAGCTTACAGCATTTAGCCAACAGCGAATAGTGGGCGCAGGCTTTAAGAGAATGCCTGCGACTCAGTCTAATGCGTCTATTTCATCTCTGAATTTTCGAAAGTCGCCCAGCCGGTTATTAACGAGATCAAACAGAACCGCAGAATCTATCTCCTCATACTGATGAACGACCATATTCCGGAATCTGACCATATCTACGTATGGCGCGGATGATTCCAGCACTTTTAACTGTATCAAAGCCTCGATGGCCTCAACCGCCGTGGCAACCGGGCCGGCACCTTCCAAAGCAATGATGCGCTCGGCAACATCGATCATGATTTCAACCGAAACCTGCAATGCACGCTCAACCACACACCGCTTTTCCCAATTGGCCTTGAAGTCTTCCAACTGTACCGACTCCATGCTTGTCCCCAGCCGTTGCACTTGCTGCTCCAAAAGGGCCAGCTTTCTCTGCACTACGCCGTTATACCGCACGGGCAGCCTCCTTCCGATATCTGCGTTGGCGTTCGTAATCGAACATCTGGCTCTCGTATTCACGGCATGTTAGCGAGAAAAAGGATGCATACTGTTCCATATCGCGGGCAAAGAGTAGCTTACCCTTGAGTGCCTCAAATCGGAAGACCGGTTCTGCCCGGTTCAGGATACCGATATCGCAACGTACATCGGGAATCACTTCATCAACTGTTTCAGCGATGGTCGAATAGAAGTCAAGGGTCGTCGGTTCGGATAGATAAAAGGCCAGATCCACATCAGAACCTTCGCGCACCAAACCATCGGCTGCGGAGCCCATCAACAAACAAAACAACACATCTGGATAGCGGCTTTTAATGGCATCCGACAGCTGTTGCACATCGAATTCAATGTTTCCTTTATGTGTATTTAAATATTTTCTAGATATTCCCATGCCGTGCTTATAGCACCTAAAGATGAGGGTGTTAAGTTTTAAGGGGCAGGTTTTATACGATCAGTTCTTAGTGCTTAGTTCTTAGTGCTTCGTGGTGAAACGTTCACTTTATTCACTATGCGCTTCGCGCATTATCGGTCGCTGTGCTCGCGGGTTCTTAGTGCTTAGTTCTTAGTGCTGGGTGCTTAGTGCGTAGTGGTTCGTACGTTAGCGAGCAGCTCTTAGCATACAGCGGACAGAAGCGAAGTAGCGGCCTCTATTTCCGGTTTTTCCAATAATCAGGTTGTCGATGCTGGTTCGCGACTGCCAGAATAAGTACAGAATCGCCCTCGATGGCATAAATAATTTCATAGGGGAACCGGTTGGTCAGGCACCGGCGAGCATTCATAGAAACCTGTGTCCATCCATCGGGATATTCAAGAATGCGTGCAATGGTTTTACGAATCTCAATTAAAAAATCACTGCCCAGTCCTGGCTGGCACATTTCATAATAATCGACCGCATCGCCGAGATCCCTCTCAGCCTGAGGAAGAAAGCGGTAGCTCATTCGCTTAATCGATCCTGCAATCTGCGGAACACGTCTTCGCCAGCTACCGACTGTACCTTCCCTTCCTTGTATAATTTCAGGCGTTGCTCAGCTTCTTTGACCCATGCTTCCTGAATGGATTTTATCGATGGATTAATACTTTCCAGCAACTTGTCAATGAGTCCAAGCCTTTGGTCTGTGGGGAGATCCAATACTTCATCATAAATTTTTTCTGCTAAAACAGTCATATTTCTCACCTCGATTTGTTTGTAGCAGAGTCAGCTCCATATGTCAGCCTTTGTTCTTTCCGTCTTTGTTTTTCCACCGGCGTGACATGGTTGGGGCGGGCGGAGCTCTGATTCGTTGTTAAGTTGATGGTTTTAGGGTGGCGCTACGCGCCGTTTGAAGAATTAAGTTTTAAGTGAGCAAACAGCCGACAGCATAAAGCGGACAGCAAAGGACGGTTTGAGGAGGGCGCCTTGCGCCGGTTTTAAGTATTAAGTTTTAGGTATTAAGTTTTAAGGATTAAGAAATAGTGCTTGGTGGTGAACCGTTCACTTTGTTCTCTTTGCGCTTTGCGCATTACGGCACTTACAATGACGTTGGCGTCGAGGACGCAAACCGGTTTATCCGGCATGGAGGATGGACTCCAGTTCTTCCGCAGTCAGGCCGCGTTCTTCTGCTTTATTTCCAATTTCGTCCATCAGTTTTCCAAGTGAGGTGGGAGCCGCCTGATATTCACGAATAAGCACGCCCCAGAGCACGGATAGCCGGTTGCGATCCTCTGCCGGTGCTGCCGTGTAGATATTTGCAGTCGTTTCGTCTATTTCCATATTGATGGTAGTTGTCATGATTTTGCCTCGGTATGCGTTGTCCTTATACGCTTTCATTTCCTGATTCTGAAGCCTTTTCGGCGGGATGATATCTAGGTTCTAAAAGTTAGGAAATCGTTTTCTAGTGCTTGGTGCGTAGTGCTGGGTGCTTGGTGGTGAACCGTTCACTTTGTTCTCTATGCGCTTTGCGCATTATCGGTCGCTGCGCTCGCGGGGTGCTTAGTTCTTAGCGTGCATAGCAAGCGATGGGTTGCGTTTTTAGGATAAGCGTCAAGGCTTTGGGCAAGTTTAGATAATAGGTTGATAAATGATAGTTGATGGAAAACGAACAATGTTCGCTGTGTTAGGTTTGTAGGTATTAAGGAATAGGTACATTAGCTAACAGCCTTTTAGCCTGCTATTTCAGGAAGAACACCACCAATGGTTCCATTATGCCATTGGTATAATCCCAACTCCATCGCTCTTTCCAATGCTTCCAAATCTCCGAAGAATAGTTTTCCAGCGTCATCCAACAGACATTGGCCGGCGTGTTCTGCGGGTAGAAGGCCAATCATTTGAGGCGCGGTTTTCAACATTTCTTTCCACTGGAGGGACAGTACCGATAGATCGGGGGGGCTGCCTGCAAAATCAAGTCGGTCTAGTTCTTCCGCGGTATAATGCGAGGAGCGCGATGCTTCATTTAATATGGACAAGGGGCTAAAACCGGGATCTTTTCCACAGGCCGCCCAGGCCAGTAATCCCAGTGGCTGGATTTTTTTCGCGCTTTCCTGTACATCAATCCAATCGCGTATTTCCAATCGTCCGACCAATGCCAAAACTTTGTTCGTGGCGAGATCGAAAGGGTGCAGGGTCAGTCCCAGACGCTCATCCTCAAGCAGCGGAAAAAAGCGATAGGCACTATCCCGCACCCATTGCAGCAATACCTGATCTTCTTTTGACCGAACGATTGCCTCAACATAAGCAGGTGCATCGCGAACGACCTCAATCCGCAACCCTTGTTCTTCCAACAGAATCCGGTCTTGTTCCCAGGAAACCTGCAACGCTTCGGAGGAGTCGTGAAAAATATCAATGTCCCGTGACAACCTCGGGGCATCCAGCGCCACATTCAGGGCCACTCCGCCCGCAATGTAACTCTCTCCACTGGCAATCCGGTTCCTGGCAATTAACCGGCAGACCTCTTCCTGGAATACGGTTAAAGCCACTTTCTCAATTCCCGGGCTTTTGCAAACTGTTGCAATGTTCCGTTTTGTTCAATTTGCCGAAGCGCCTCAATTCGGCCGGCAGCAGCCTCGGGGGGCGCTTCCCGCCGCCAAAACCAAAGACAAGTATCGAAACACTCTTCATATAGCGAAATAAAGCCGCTCTCTACTTCTTCAACACTGGAATACATCGGTTTCATGGCCTCGCTTATATCACTCTAGCGGCAGGTTGTTAAGTTTTAGGGATGAAGAAATAGTTCTTCGTTCGTAGTGCTGGGTGCATAAGGTTGGGTTCGTTGAGAATGAAGCAGCCGCCGGTCGGAAGTTCTTCAAACATCGGCGTAGACGAGCTCCCGCCAGTTGTCAGAAGACACCAGTTTTGTTTCGGCTTCCGGGTAAGCTTTCAGAAAGGTTGACGGTATTTTACCCCGATTGCCCTGCATTTTAATCTCGGCAGCAAACAGTCCGTTACTGCGTTCTTCAACATAGTCTATTTCCTGCTGCTGGTGGGTTCGCCAGAACCATCCATGGTTTGGCGAACCGTTGTTTTTTAGATATTTCATCCGCTCTGCGATCAGAAAGTTTTCCCATAGTGCCCCGGCATCGGGACGGGTATTCATGGGCGCAAAACCATTTATGACGGCATTGCGGATGCCTGTATCCCAGAAATAGATCTTCCGCATTTTTTTGAGCTCATTACGCAGATTCCGGCTAAACGGAGGCAGCCGGAAGATGATAAAGGCCTGCTCGAGTATGCGCACATACGTTTCAACGGTGTTTTTATCAACTCCGGTCAATCCGGCCAGCTCCGTGTAGGAAACTTCGTTGCCGACCTGCAGTGCCAGTGCCCTCAGCAGTTTTTCCAGTGCGTCGGGATGGCGGATGCTCCCCAACAGAAGGATGTCCTTGTAAAGATAGCTTCCTCCCAGCTCAAGCAAGCGCTCCCGGGCTTCGTCCTCCCCGGTCAATGCCGGTTCCGGATACAGTCCGTAGATGATCGCTTTCGAAAGCATTCGGTCGGTCTCCAGCGGTCCATTGGCATTTTCCATTTCCTGTAGCGACAAGGGCGGAAGCATGTATTCATACTTCCGACCGGTGAGCGGTTCTTTGAGCCGATCCGCCAGCTCGAAGCTTGAAGAACCGGTTGCGACCACCTGCACTTCCGGAAAGTTGTCGACCATCAACTTCAGGCCAAGTCCGATGTTTTCTATTCTTTGCGCTTCATCAATGACAACCAGTCTGCTTTTTCCGACAAGTGCCTTCAACTCGCTGGAGGTCCGGTTTGAAAAACGTGCGCGTATGTCGGGTTCATCACCATTAAAATAGACCCCGCCGTGTTTTTTGAGAACCTCTTTAACCAGCGTTGTTTTACCGGTCTGACGGGCACCATAGAGTAGAATGACCTTCTCCTGAAAGAGGTGCTTTTCTATGACTTCAGCTGCTATACGAGGTATCATATTCTCTATATTATATTAATTTAGGTGAATTAAATAACTTAATTGCGATTTATTGTCTCTGCCGTCAAGGGTGTTTACGTGTCTTTAATTCGCGTTTATTTTTTATGTGGTGTGGCATGGGGCGATAGATGCCGGGGATAGCATGGTTCGGGGTGCGTATTGCTTAGTGCGTTGTTCTTAGTTCTTAGTGCGTAGTGGTGCGGGCGCTTCGCCCAAGTTTTAAGTAATTAAGTGTTATGATTTAAGCGGACAGCGGACAGCGGACAGCGGACAGCGGATTTTTAAATACAATCTGTTTCGTTCAATATAAAATTCGTCTGATTACCAAACTTCCCAATCCCGTTAGACTGATCAGGCCCAGCACGGCGGGTTCGGGGATGGCTTCCATCGTTCCACTAATGACGAGATCATTACCGGATAAGTTTCGAATTCCTGCAGATGCTGTTCCAGTGCTGTTCCATCCGTAAATTCTAAAGCTGGCTGTTGTTAATCCTCTATAACGTAGATCGCTTAAATCTATTACATCCCCCCACCCGCTTGCATCCGTGTCCCAACCGCCGGTAATTCCTTGTCGACCGGTCTGGGATGATATTTCATTTCCAACCGTAAAACCATCCACACTGGACATTACAGCAATGTCATCCGGTCCACTGCTTCCCGATTGCCCCTTCATTTCTATCGAACTCAGATTAAACTGATATCCAGCTTCTGCAATCAAGTTAAACTGGATGTAGTGGTCGTTTAAAATGGCATCGGTCAATGATGTCTGATGCGATCCTGCTGAGAACTTAAACCCATACATATTTGCGGCACTGGATGGCCCATCAAAACCGAGGCTTAACGCACTGCCCGAAATATGAATCCCTTTAGTTGTGGCGTTCATAGTATACGGAAACGTGCTGTTATCTATTCCGCTACCTGCCTCAACATCGACACCATTTACATCCCAGGCCGCCAGGATATCCGCTCGTACCGGCAGGCTGATTAAGCCGAGCACGAGCACAGTAATGCATTTTACAAATCGAGATTTCATTCCATACCTCCAAGGCGTGCGATGGATTAGTTAGGAATGACGCGATAAAACGCAGACTGATTCGTTGTTTCTATCTCCCATATTGAATTGGTTGAAAATGGAGCTGATACGGTTTCCCAATCATTGGAAGCAAGGTTTGCAGTACCCTGAAGAACATAATTGGTTGTTGCAACTGCATTAAAATCCGCGGCGATGTAAGCCATGTCATTAGAAAGGCTAAAAGTAAGTGCGAGCTCATTATTCCCGTACCATTCGACAACTTCACCAAAAAGTACCAAATCGTTTCCTGTCAGATTTCGAATTCGGGTCGTTCCTGAACCGGAGGTACTGTTCCATCCATACAGTCGAAAAGAAACAGTGCCGGTCAGGTTTTGATACTTGGCATCTGATAGATCAATCGGAGCTCCAAAGCCCGAGCCATCCGTGTCCATTCCTCCAGATTCGTTTGCATCGGAAGTCGTTGCTATTTCCTGTCCGGCAAAAAAACCGTCAATACTCGTCATGAAAACCACATTTGAGCAGGCGGTTCCACTTCCCCCTCCATTCATTTCAATGGAGCTTAGGTTCAGCGCCTTTCCTTCCTCAATAACCAGGGTGATATCAATGTACTGATTTAATGAAATAGATCCTGACAAAGAATTGGTCTGACTGGCTGATGGAATCTTGAATCCATATTGACTACTTGAGGTACTGGGAATAACCCCATTTCCTAAACTGAGTTCAGATTGCACGAATCCGGTTTCACTCGTAGTTGCCTGAAATACAAACGGGCTCAGGTTTGTTTCAATGCCGATACCGTCATCCAGATCAACTCCATCAACATCCCAACCAGCAACCATAGCGGCAAAAGTTCCACTAAACGGTACCGACATCATTAACATGCAAGCTATGATTTTTTTCATCTCATCTCCTTTTGATTGACGCCTCACTTATTGGATGAGGAGTTTAATCAACTTCAAAAGAAGAGATAAAATACATACTTAATATATTTTTAGTAATTTTTGCTATTTAGTTCGAGTACACTTTCCCTTATCAAGTTTTAATAATCCCTATCAACCCAAACTGCCGCGCATACCGAGGCGGTTAAGCCTGTGTGTTTCCTCTGCATTCGGAAGCCACCACATAGTGGCGGCTCTACCGGTAAAGCCTGCACTACGTGCTGGCTTCCCGCACGCAAAGCACATCCAACGTAAAACATTGCACGCATGATACTAGCTGGCATATCTTGACAGGAAATCTGTATAGGCTCTTGCTATGCCTTCAGCGAGTTCCACCTTCGGCTCCCATCCCAGCGCTTTGAGCTTTGAAGAATCCATCAGTTTTCTTGGCGTCCCATCCGGCTTGGAGGTGTCCCATTCAATCTCACCTTGATAGCCAATCACATCTTTTACCGTTTCAGCCAATTCTTTGATGGTAACTTCTTTACCCGATCCCACATTCACATGCGATTGCACCGTTCCTGATTCATCTTCAAAAGCTACATCAGCATAATTAATGTTTCCCAATAAGAAGACACAGGCTTCGGCAAGATCGTCACTGTAAAGAAACTCGCGGAATGGTGAACCACTGCCCCAGCATGCAAGGCGTACGCCTTGCGAAGCTATCAGCTTGGAGCTTTCAGCTGACAGCTTTATGCCGCTCTTTTCCAACCAATCGGTCAGCTCGGAAGCTGACAGCTGACAGCTGACAGCTTCTTGCTGTTCGTGCTTGTAAACGCGAGCGAGTTCATCGAAGTCGCCGCGTTCAAGTGCGTGCGCCAGATGCATGCGGCGGATAAACGCAGGGAGCACGTGAGAGTTTTCGGGATGATAGTTGTCACCAGGGCCATACATATTGGTTGGCATTGCCGATATAAAGTTGGTTCCATATTGGCGGTTGTAAGCATCGCACAAACGTATACCGGCAATCTTAGCAATGGCGTACGGTTCATTCGTGGCCTCCAACGGACCGGTGAGCAAGTGCTCTTCCTTCATCGGCTGCGGAGCCATCTTCGGATAGATGCAACTCGATCCAAGAAACAGCAGCTTTTTCACACCGTGAACCTTTGCAGCATGAATCACATTCATCTCGATCATCATATTTTCGTAGATGAATTGGCCTCGGTAGGTATTGTTCGCAACAATACCACCGACCTTTGCAGCAACCAGTACGACATATTCCGGTTTTTCCGCAGCAAAAAAATCTTCCACCGACTGCTGATTGATCAGGTCCACTTCATCAATCGATTTTCCGATCAGATTGGTATATCCGTGCCGCTCAAGCGCACGCCAGATCCCAGATCCGACAAGGCCTTTGTGGCCGGCAACGTATATTTTTGAATTTAAGTTCATTGTAATTCCTTAAAATTAGCATTCAGCTATTAGCATACAGCCAACAGCTATTACTTCAGGTCAGATTCAAGCGCTTTAATATAGCCTGACAGACACTTAGCGACCTCGTCAGCAGCAACCGTTAGAGCCTCTGTATCCTCTTCCGGAAAATAATGTAAGCGCGAAGCCAAATGAACAAAGTACTGAACTTCATTAATCGACCCTTTGGCAATATCCAGAAAGCGAAGAAAATCCTTAACTGTTCTACGCCCAGCACCCTCCGCAATATTAGCAGGTACAGAATAAGCGGCCCGTCTTAACTGCGAAGTCAGCGCAAACAATTCATCCTTCGGAAACTTCCTTGTCACCACATAGAGCTTAACCGTTAATTCATCGGCTAACTGCCATGCTTTTATTTTCCGAAAGTCTCTCATGGTCTATGCTGTAAGCTGTCAGCTAATTGCTGTGAGCTTAGAAGCCTACTTCGTAGGCCGGATTATCAAGCAACCGGAGGTCGCCATCCGTCATAATCTGAACGAGTTCTTCAAACTTAACATTAGGCTCCCATCCGAGTTGTTTTTTCGCTTTGGCCGGATTTCCGAGCAGCTGTTCCACTTCGCAAGGACGGTAATACCGTTCATCCATGCGCACGATGACATCACCGGTTGCCTTGTTTTTACCAACTTCCCCAACGGCTTCGCCTTCCCATTCGATTTCAATTCCGACATGTCCGAATGATTTTTCGATGAATTCACGAACGGTATGCATTTCATTGGTTGCAACCACATAGTCATCCGGAGTGTCCTGCTGGAGCATCATCCACATCATTTCGACATAATCAGGGGCGTAGCCCCAATCGCGCAGTGCATCAATGTTGCCCATGTACAAACATTTCTGCAGGCCACGTGATATACGGGCAACCGCCATCGTAATTTTACGAGTAACGAAGGTTTCACCACGACGGGGCGATTCATGATTAAAGAGGATACCATTGCTGGCATGCAGGCCATAAGACTCGCGATAGTTTTTAACGATCCAAAAACCGTATTGCTTCGCCACAGCATAAGGAGAGCGTGGGTAAAATGGCGTGGTTTCCGTTTGGGGAACTTCCATCACCTTTCCATAAAGTTCAGAGGTAGACGCCTGATAGAATCGACAATCGACTCCTGTTTCCCGAATGGCGTCGAGTAGTCGCAATGTTCCAATGGCATCTGCTTCGGCGGTATATTCCGGAACTTCGAACGAAACCTGCACATGTGATTGAGCCGCCAGATTATAAATCTCAGTCGGTTCAACTTTTTCAATGATACGGTTCAGGTTACTCGAATCAGTTAAATCCCCGTAGTGAAGAATCATGCGAGGATTCCCCTCTAGCTGATCCTCATAGAGATGGTCAATGCGGTGCGTATTAAAGGAACTGGCCCGGCGAATGGTGCCGTGGACCTCATATCCCTTTTCAATCAGAAGTTCGGTCAAATAAGACCCGTCCTGGCCGGTAATTCCCGTAATTAATGCCTTCTTCATTTACGTCTCCTTTTTCTGTGTCTTTAAAAATACCGGGCGTCTTCAAACGCCGGTAAAATTACATCTTTATCCGAAATTATTTTATCGCCTGCATCAGGCCATTCGATGCTAATACTGGAATCATTCCAGATTACGCCGTATTCATCACCGGGGCTGTAAAAGTCGCTGCACTTATACATAAAGTCGACCGTGTTGCTTAAAACCAGAAAGCCATGAGCAAAGCCCTCTGGCACATAAAGTTGATTTCCATTATCTGACGACAATGCCGTGCCTACCCAGTTCCCAAATGTTTCAGAGCCGCGCCGCATATCAACAGCCACATCATATACTTCACCCTGAAGGACGCTGACCAGCTTTGCCTGAGGGTGCTCAAACTGGTAATGCAACCCCCGGAGGACACCCTTAGAGGAACGTGACCAATTATCCTGAACAAAACGAGCTTCGATCCCCGCTTCAGCATAGGTATTAAAATTATAGGTTTCCTGAAAAAAACCTCGTTCATCGTTAATACGCCGTGGCTTAATCAATTTTAAGCCCTCCAATTTTAAATCGATGACTTCCATCTATAACTCCCCAGCAGCAAGACGAAGCAGGTATTGCCCATAGGCATTCTTTTCCATTACTTTGCCAAGCGCTACCAGTTGTGCTTGATCAATGTAACCCAGTCGAAATGCAATTTCCTCGATGCAGGAAACTTTTAATCCCTGGCGTTTTTCAATGGTTTCAACATAACTGGATGCATCATGCATGGCATCATGTGTTCCGGTGTCCAACCAGGCGAAGCCCCGCCCGAGATTTTGCACATTCAGCTCGCCCCATTCCAGATATTGTTTGTTCACATCCGTGATTTCCAGTTCACCGCGAGCCGAAGGCTTCATATTTTCTGCTATTTCAACGACTCTGTTGTCATAAAAATATAGGCCAGGGATGGCATAATTTGATTTTGGATTTTCCGGTTTTTCCTCGAGCGACAACGCCTTCCCGCTCCCATCGAACTCAACAATTCCATAACGCTCCGGGTCCATAACCTGATAAGCGAAAATTGTGGCCCCTTTCTTCTGCTCAACCGCTGCTTCCAGCATTCCCTGGAATCCATGGCCGTAAAAAATGTTATCCCCCAAAACCATAGCCACGGAATCATCGCCGATAAATTCCTTGCCTATAATGAAAGCCTGAGCCAGGCCCTCGGGGTTCGGCTGAACTTTATAGGAAAACTTCATTCCAAGTTGAGTGCCATCCCCCAGCAGTTTTTCAAACATTGGAAGATCCTGCGGTGTACTTATAATAAGGACATCCCGAATACCGGCAAGCATCAGCACCGACAGCGGATAGTAGATCATGGGTTTATCATAAACGGGCAGCATTTGCTTACTGACCACCTGGGTAAGTGGATACAGCCGAGTTCCGCTACCTCCTGCTAATATAATTCCTTTCATATCGTCGCTATGCTCCGTTTTAGTTGATGAGTGATCATTGTTGAGCTGATTGGGGCACACCAGAATCCGCACATTTCTTCAGGTAAGCGATATATCCGTTAAGAACTCTCCAGGTATCCTCCAGCTGTGATCGAAATTCAGAATACTGTGTATTCGACAAAAATTCCTCGTCCAAAGCTGTAGTAAGATGATCCAGCGTTTCACTTAACGAACCACGCGCTATTCTGCAAAACTGTAGATTTTCCTGATGATGATGTCTTCCATATCCCTCTGCAATATTGGCCGTGACAGACCGGGAAGAGCGGATGATTTGATCTTTCATCCTATATACTTCTTCTTTGGGGAGTGTTTTGCAGAAATCCGAAACTGCCTTACGCAATCTTCTGGATAATTGATAGCATTCCAACGTTTCAAATGTCTTCAACTCGCCCATTGACACCTCCCATCAACCCACCATTTATCAACCATCAACCGATTAGGCCTTGCCTAATCGTTCCCCCGCGTAGCGCGAAGCGCGGAGCGGGGCCCACCACCAGTCGTTATCAAGATACCACTGTATCGTCCGACGAATTCCCGTATCAAAATTCTCCTGTGCTTTCCACCCGAGTTCGGTTTCCAGTTTGGTTGCATCAATTGCATAGCGCGCATCATGCCCCGGACGGTCGGCAACAAATGTGATCAGATCCTTGTAACTAGGCTTGGGGCATGGAGCATGGGGCATGGAGCTTTGATCGCCATGCTCTTCGCGCTCTGCGCAAGGCACTTGACGAGGTTTCAACTCGTCAAGTATTTCGCAAATGGTTTCCACCACCTCAAGGTTCGTGCGCTCATTGCGCCCGCCGACATTATAGGTTTCACCCAGCCGACCCTTTTCAACCACGGTCACCAGTGCCCGCGCGTGATCTTCCACATAAAGCCAGTCACGAATGTTATCACCTTTTCCGTAAATTGGCAGAGGGAGTTCATCCAGCGCATTCAGCGTGACCAGTGGAATCAGTTTTTCCGGAAAATGGTACGGACCATAGTTGTTGGAACAATTCGTGATGACCACCGGAAAATCATAGGTATGAAACCAGGCCATCACGAGATGATCGCTTGAGGCTTTACTTGCCGAATACGGCGAACGCGGATCATAGGCCGTTGATTCTTCAAACAAACCTTCAGCACCGAGTGAGCCATACACTTCGTCAGTCGAGATATGGTGGAACCTAAATTCAGATGACAGAGGACGGAGATCAGATGACAGATTTTTCTCCTCTACTGTTTTCGGCAGGGAGTTCCAATATTCGCGGGCGCATTCCAGCATAGTGTATGTGCCTACAATATTGGTTTCAATGAAGGCAGCAGGGCCGTCGATTGATCGGTCTACATGTGACTCTGCAGCAAGATGCATCACCGCATCCGGCTCAAAGTCGGAAAATAATGCCGATACCGCTTCTTTGTCGCAGACATCGACCTTTTCAAACCGGTACAGCGGGCTATCCTCAATTTCTTTCAGTGATTCAGGCACACCTGCATAAGTAAGTTTATCAAGATTGAGTACTTCGCACTCCTTATCCTTCACCAGATATCGGCAGACTGCAGATCCGATGAAGCCCGCCCCTCCTGTCACAATAATTTTTTTCATAGAGCTTTTATCTCCATTAAAATGGATTCACCAGACCGTTCAACAAACTGATTAAGCTCGTCTTCCCAGTTCTTGAAACAATTAATCCCCAGCTTTTTAGCATGCGCATTTTCCAATATAGAGTTGGCTGGCCGCTTAGTGGGTGTTGGAAATTCATCGGTTGTGCAAGGCACAAAATTATGCTCAACGTTTAATTTATCCAGAAACGCGCATGCGAGATCGTACCACGAACAATAGCTCTCGGATGAAGCATGGAAAATTCCTACCTCCTCATGCTCGGCAATTGCCCTGATTTGCCGGGCAAGCGTATAGGACCACGTAGGCGATCCATACTGATCAGCCACCACCTTGAATTGCTTACCCGGATTCTGAAGCGTCAAACGAAGCATTGTTTTCAGAAAGTTATTCCCATGGGCTCCGTACAGCCAGGCGGTCCGTAAAACCGAAAAACGATTTGTCCGTTCCGCTATGGCCAACTCACCTGCCAGCTTCGACTTTCCATATTCCGATATGGGATGCGGTTGATCCGTTTCCACGGAAGACTCGAATAAGGGCTTATCTCCTGAAAAAACATAGTCGGTTGATACATGGATAAGAAACGCATTATTCGAATTGGACCACTCAGCTAAGTGGCCGGGAAGTTCCGCATTTGCTTTCCAGCAAGTTGGATCGGTTTCGCACGCATCAACCGCAGTATAGGCAGCACAGTTAACAATCAGGTCAGGCTTTAATTCATTGAGGATATCAAAACACTGAGAGCGGTCCGACAGATCCACCTCCGGCAGATCAACCCCGTTTAAAACGGCAGCATCCTTGAAAATATCGAGGCAGTCGGTTCCGAGCTGCCCCTTTGAGCCAGTTATAAGAATTCGTTTCACGAAAAGTGAATTAGTGGTTTGTTTTTAGTGCGTAGTGCTTAGTGATTAGTGCCTGGTGCTGAGAGGCTAGCTGCTCTTTGATTTGAGATATTTGAAGAAGCCACCAATTAGTCTGTTGGTTTCACTCGCCAAGTCATAAGTATGACTGAATTCCGAGTCGGTTAAATATCCATTGTCCAGTGCAACATAAAGACAGCTTTTAACTTCAGTGGATGATCGTTGAGCATAAACGAGAAAGCGAATAAACTCCGCATCACTCCCTCCATCAAAGCCTTCTGCAACATTGTTTATGATGGAGACGGCAGCACGAGTAATCTGGTCCTTTAATCCGTAATCTTTTTAAAATCAGGCCGTCGGGTATAGCTATATACAATTCGAACCAGTTCACGGCCTTTCTTCCAGCCTTCAATATCCTCGAACCGTTCTATCTTCTTGGAAAATCTCAGTCACACAGAAATAGGAATTAGGCACTAAGCACCCAGAACTAAGCACCAGTCACTAAGAACCAACAATTCCACGTTCCTGCAGGTCACCAATAATGATAGAGGAGGCCGCATCCGGAGCCAACTCATCGGTCGCGATGGTAATCTCAGCATCCTGCGGTGCTTCGTACGGATCGCTGATTCCGGTAAACTGCTGAATCTCTCCAGCACGCGCTTTTTTGTAGAGCCCTTTCGGATCTCGTTGCTCACAGATTTCGATCGGCGTATCCACGAAGACTTCAACAAAGGAACTATCTCCGATTACTTCTCGTGCAGCGGCACGGTCAGAAATATACGGTGAGATAAAGGACGTGATTACTATAACACCGGCATCGTTCATCAATGCCGCGACTTCAGCAATCCGGCGAATATTTTCCTTCCGGTCTTCCATGGAGAATCCAAGGTCGCGATTAAGGCCGTGACGAACATTATCACCGTCGAGGATGTAACAAAGGTGCCCCTGGTCAACGAGGTCTTTTTCCAGTTGCTGCGCAACCGTTGATTTCCCCGAACCACTCAGACCGGTCAACCAGATGGTTGCTCCTTTTTGGCCGAGTAATTTCTGACGGTCTTCCGCACTCACCAGACTGTCGCTCTTAACAATATTCTGGCTGACGGGTGCTTTCTTATGACCCGGCTTAGACACAATACGGTCGACAATCATGCCGGCACCAATTGTAATATTGGTAAGACGATCTACTACGATAAATGCACCCGTTGTTCGGTTGCGATCATAGGGGTCGAAGGCAATAGGACGGTGCAACGTGATATGGCAACGACCGATTTCATTGAGCTCTAACGAACTGACCGATTCCGTTACTTCATCCACATTCTTATCGCGCTTCATGGTGTTGACATCCACCTTGTAGCGGATATCTGAAAGCACGCCAGGAATCATGCTCGAGGTGTGCTTGATCAGATAGCTTCTACCCGGCTGGGCACCACTTTCGTGCATCCAAACCACCATGGCTTCGAATTCGTTACCGATGTGCGGAACGTTGTTCACCGGAACAAGCATGTTGCCACGTGAAACATCAATTTCATCATCGAGTGTAACGGTGATGGCCTGCGAAGCAACCGCTTCTTCGATTTGACCATCAGGTCCGTAAATAGCTTTTATTTTTGACTGCTGCCTGGATGGCAGACTGGCCACTTCGTCGCCTACCCGAATGATGCCGGATGCCATCGTTCCGCTGAAGCCACGGAAATCGAGATTCGGACGCAAGACGTACTGCACCGGAAGACGCATATCGATCAGGTTACGGTCCGTTGAAATATTTACGCCTTCGAGGTGGTGCAGGAAGGTTGGACCATCATACCAATCGAGGTTTTTACTGTGTTCCACCACATTATCGCCCTTAAGAGCAGACATCGGAATAAAATGGATATCCGCAAAATTAAGACGGGCAACAAATGCATTATAGTCGTGGCGGATCTCTTCATATTTTTCTTCAGACCAATCCACCAGGTCCATCTTATTCACCGCAACAATCACGTGCTTGATACCCAGCAATGAACAGATAAAACTGTGACGTTTGGTCTGGGTAATCACCCCGTAACGGGCATCGATAAGAATTACAGCCAGGTTGCAGTTTGATGCCCCCGTGGCCATGTTGCGGGTGTACTGTTCGTGGCCGGGGCAATCGGCAATAATAAACTTGCGCTTATCCGTCGAAAAGTAGCGGTAGGCAACATCAATCGTAATCCCCTGCTCGCGTTCAGCCTTGAGGCCGTCAGTTAGCAGTGCAGGATCAAAATCTTCGTCTGTGGTTCCGTATACCTTGGAATCCTTGGCCACTTTTTCAAGCTGATCTTCATAGATCATATGGCTGTCGTACAGCAGGCGGCCAATCAGGGTGGATTTACCGTCATCTACCGACCCGCAGGTCAGGAACCGCAGCAGATCCTTGGTTTCATGACGATTAAGATATTCCGAAATATCATCCCGGATCAGACTTTCTTCTTGAATTTTGTAGGTTGGTTCACTCATTTTTCGTTCTCCGCAAAGCGCAGAGGGCATGGCGCATGGCCGTTCTACCCTCGAAGCCGTTTGTTAAAGTTTTCGATTTTTCTGCTCACTTCATCGAGTAATTCAAACAGTTCATCCCGGTCTGTTTCTGTGATCAGGTTTCTTCGGGAAAAGACAATCGGCATATTGGCATCTTCAAAACAGGAGCGTTTTGCATAGTTCAGAAACTGAGCAAACTCCTTATCAGAGTCGGAACCTGAACCTTCGGCAATATTGTTTGAGATGCTGAGCGCCGCACCCCGCATCTGTTCGGCAAAACGAAACTTCTTTTCATTTTCCAGTCGATCGGCGATATCAAGCAAACGATCACCGATACCGATCGCCTTCTGCCAAATCTCCAAATCCTGAAACCGAAACTTTGCCATTATCCGCTATGCCCTCTGCGCCATGCTCCACGCCTTCTAATCTTGTAATGCAAGATTAGAAGTACCCGTCTTTTTTCTTATCTTCCATGGAGGAATTGTCGCCATCAATTACGCGCCCCTGCCGTTCTGAGGTTGTGGTCAGAAGCATTTCCTGAACGATTTCCTCAACCGTTTCGGCTTCGGATTCGACTGCACCGGTAAGGGGATAACAGCCTAATGTACGGAAGCGCACTTTCTTCTGCATCGGTACTTCGCCTTCCTTCAGCGGCATCCGGTCGTCATCGATCATAATCAAGACACCGTCACGCTCAACCACCGGACGTTCGGCTGCGTAATACAGCGGAACAATCGGAATGTCTTCGCGTAGCAGGTAAAGCCAGATATCGAGTTCCGTCCAGTTCGACAGCGGGAATACACGAATGGATTCACCTTTATTAATTTTCGCGTTATATAGATTCCACAGTTCCGGACGCTGGTTTTTCGGATCCCACTGATGGAATTCATTACGGAAGCTGTATACCCGTTCCTTGGCCCGGCTCTTTTCTTCGTCGCGTCGCGCACCACCGAATGCAGCATCAAACTTGTAGTGATCCAACGCCTGTTTAAGACCATCGGTTTTCATGATCTGCGTATGCTTTTCCGAACCGTGCGTGAAAGGCCCGACCTCGTCTTTTCCATCCGGATTAATCCAGACCTTGACATCAACGTCGTACTTCTCGGCCATCAGGGTCCTGAACTTGTACATTTCCTGAAATTTCCATTGCGTATCGACGTGCATCAGCGGGAAAGGAATCTTGCCCGGGGCAAAAGCCTTGTGCGCCAGATGCAGCATGACCGATGAGTCCTTGCCGATCGAATAGAGCATTACGGGGTTGTCGAACTCCGCCGCAACTTCCCGGATAATGTGGATGCTTTCCGCCTCCAGCTGTTTCAAATGCGATAGATTATAACCGCTCATTTTTTATCTCCAAATCCTACTGTTTACCTGAAAAGTGAGTATTCCTATAACCTCTTCAGCTAATTGTCTATAATAATTACTCATTTTATTCATGCAAACCACTGACCACAAAATAAGGGTTTAGTAGATTTTCCTTATTATAGGGCAAATTATGCACATTTTGATTGCTGCAGATATAGGAGGAAGCACCAACCTTCGCGTCAAATTTAAACACTCTTCCTCCCGCTGCGCGCACAACAGCGTCGGCCGCTCCTGTATCCCATTCCATAGTCGGAGCAATGCGCGGATAAATATCCGCACTTCCCTCAGCCACCATACACAGCTTCAATGAACTCCCTCGTGAAACAAGTGAAGCCTCACCATATTTTTCTTCGAGCTCGGAAATAAACGTGCGGGTTTCATCATTACAGTGTGATTTGGAAGCTACCACCTTGAGTGATCCATCCGGCGTTCCTGATACCTGAATGGGTGAAAGAGATTCATAGATCTCGGATATTTCTTTTCCGGAACAACCGGATGCTTTCCAAGCTCCATGCTCCATGCCCCATGCCCCATGCGCAACACCCAGATAGAGCGTTTCCGCCACCGGGACATAGACCACGCCCAGTATAGGAACACCGTTTTCGATCAAAGCAATGTTGACCGTGAACTCACCGTTTTTCTTGATAAATTCTTTCGTTCCATCGATAGGATCCACCAGCCAGTAGGTACTCCAGGCTTTGCGCTCTTCATAGCCGATTTCCGCGCTCTCTTCCGACAACACCGGATACGGTGTGGTTTCCAATGCCCGGACAATAATATTGTGGGACGCCTTGTCGGCAGAAGTCAGTGGCGACTCATCCGCCTTAAACTCCACTTCAAAATCCTGCTCATAGATTTCCAGGATGGCATCGCCTGCTTCAAGCGCGGCCTTTACTGCTGTTTCAATCATATTCATTTATTCCACCGTTACAGATTTAGCGAGATTTCTGGGCTGATCAATTTCACAACCGCGTGCCGCAGCAATATGGTACGACAGAAGCTGCAACGCAACCGCGGTCGGAACCGGAGCAATACAAGGCGGACAGTCCGGCACGACAATCATGTCATCAAATTCATCAGCGGTGTCTTCGTCGCCCTCGCTCACGACAGCTATGACCGGTGCCTTACGGGCTTTGCACTCCTCTGCGTTGCCAATGGTTTTTTCCTTGCCCGGAATATTGTTCAGCAGCGCAACAATCGGCGTACTTTCTTCGAGCAAGGCAATCGGACCATGCTTGAGTTCTGCTGCGTGATAGCCCTCTGCATGAATATAGCTGATTTCCTTTAACTTAAGCGCCCCTTCAAGTGCTACCGGATAGAGATAGCCGCGACCAATGAAGAAGGCATTCTCCTTGTCGGCATATTTTTCAGCCACCGTTTTAATGGCATCATTTTGCTGCAACACCTTTTCAACCAGCTCCGGAAGACGTTCGATCCAACGGCTGATTTCCTCGCCGGCATAGCGGGTCATGCGACGACCCCGTCCGAGCTTAAGCGCCATCATCAGCATGACCGCCACCTGACAGGTAAAGGCCTTGGTGGAAGCTACCCCGATTTCCGGACCGGCATGCAAATAAACACCACGACCGGTTTCACGCGCAATGGTTGAGCCCACCACGTTACACAGTCCCGCAACCACAGCACCCTTGTGCTTGGCTTCGCGCACCGCAGCCAACGTATCAGCAGTTTCACCGGATTGACTGATGGCTACGACCAAATCCTGCGGATTAACGATCGGGTTGCGATAACGAAACTCTGCCGCCTGTTCAACCTCGGCCGGAATGCCCGCCATTTCCTCAATCGCATATTCCCCAACCATACCGGCATTCATCGATGTTCCACAACCGACCACCAACACCCGCCCAATCTGCGCGGCATCCCGCGGTGAAAAATCGAGCCCGGAAAGAATCGCCGTGCCCATGTCAAAATCCAGACGACCGCGCACGGCATTGCGGATGGCGGCGGGTTGTTCGAACATTTCCTTCAGCATAAAGTGGGCATGCTCGCCTTTTTCGGCGGACCCTGCATCCCAATCCATCTCAGTCACTTCGCGATTGACCGGCGCGTGCTGCAGATCGAACATTTGCACGCCGGCATCTGTAATAACCGCCATGTCATAGTCTTCCAGATACATCGCGTCGCGAGTGTGCGGGATAATGGCCGAAGCATCGCTTGCAATCACGGTTTCCTCTTTGCCCAGACCAATCACAATCGGACTGCCGCAACGCGCTGTAACCAGCTTACCGGGTTCCTTGTCGGTCATCACCACAATGCCGTAGGTACCCTTGATTTTTTTCAGCGCCTCGGACACTGCGGTTTCCAGATTATCCTGATAACAATAAGCAATCAGCTGAACGAGCACCTCTGAATCGGTATCAGATACACATTTAATTCCGTGCTGAGCCAACCCGGCCTTGATCTCTTTGTAGTTTTCAATAATGCCGTTGTGGACCATCACAAAGTGACCGGATGCATCCAAATGCGGGTGCGCATTCACTTCATTTGGCGCTCCATGCGTAGCCCAACGGGTATGCCCAATCCCCACTACGGCATGCTGCATGGCTTCCAATGAAGAGCCATCAACCTTTTCCCGCAACCCTTTGATTTTACCGGGATTTTTTACCACCCCGATCGCACCGTCATGCAAACAGGCTACGCCTGCCGAGTCATAGCCCCGGTATTCCAGGCGACGTAAGCCGTCCACCAAAATTTCCGAAGCATTCCGTTTTCCAAAATATCCAACAATACCACACATAATTACCTCTCGTGACTACGCTGCCGCCCTCGGTCGATCAGCCTCTTTGGCTGAAACCTTCCATGCATCCTCTAAAATTTATTGAATACCCAATCATTGGATATCCGGTGCCACAGTACTAATCGCCTGCAGTCACCCGGTGTTCTGTTCGGTGCTCCAACTGTTCAGAAGCAAACTCAGCCTCAACCAGTGTGCCCAACATTTCCAGCAATACAGCTACGCGGCCTTCAGCAGGCATCACTTTGATGACCTTCACCTTTATACCGCGCATCGATCCTTCAAGAATGGTTGTTTCCTCGCCCACTTCCAAAGGGATCCCCGCGTCTACTACACTTTCTTCATCCAGATCTTGCCGGATCGATTCGATAACTGAATCAGGGATAGAAACAATACGATCATTGAAAATGGGAATATTCAGCACGCCCGGCGAATATGCAACCGCCCTCTTCATTTCAACCATATCGAAACGGGCAAACATGTAGCCGGGGAACATCGCCTCCTGAAACCAGACCGGGCCACGCGCGGTCTTGCGCCGGAAACGAATCTGCGGGCAAAAAACATCCAGCCCATGCAACGAAGCCATGTTGGCCGAAGCCATGCGCTCTTTTTTAGGCTTGGTACGAACGCAATACCAGCGAACACCCGGTTCAAATAGTGGAGTAAAATTCATGCGTATCAGTTGCCGATCAATTTAAGAATAAGAGGCAGGGTTTTTCCCGCCCTGCGCTGCCAGTTTTCCAACATATCAATTTTATCAGCGAGTTCTTCTTTCTCATCCGACTCATAAGCTTCCAGCAATTCACGAATACGGGCCACACGGTCTTCTCCGCTGGCCACATGCGGCTGGATCTGCTCACTGGCAAAACCGGATGCAATCTTACGCAAAGACGTTTCAGCAACATAATAGTCCTTGCGGTCACCCGGAATATAAACCGTTCGAATGGCGCCAAATGAACGAAGGATCTTCAATCCCTGACTGGTTGAACCCTTGCTGATATTTAAGCGGATCCGGCAATCATCAAGACAAAGCGGACTGGAGGAAATAAAGAGAACGCCGTAGATTTCGCCAACGGAACGCGGCAAATTCAGCATATCCGCCATACGCAGAAAAACAGCGATAACTTCGCGTTCTATTTCGCTGAGCGACTGAGTCTTGTCGGATACATCATTCATGATGTTCAATATATACTGAACAAACAGGACGGGTGCAATGGCCAATCTGCATTAATTCCATGAGTTAAATGAACGGGTTTTAGGTAAATACAACATTCTTGCCCCCTTCCTTAAGGGAGAACCCCTTGCTTCCGTTCCTCAAGCCTCACTGCGTTGCGCTTGTGTCGAACTGCAGTTCTCATCTCTTATTTGCATGAAAAAAGCGACCAGCTGAGCTGATCGTTTAAAAGTGGCGGAGAGAGAGGGATTGCCATTCCCTGCGGTCATTGCTTTCGCAGGCTCAAGCCTCGCTTCGCGTCAAACCCCTCCGGGGGATTCTCATCCCTCCTATATAGAAAAAGGCCGTTGGCTTAACCAACGACCTTTAAAGTGGCGGAGAGAGAGGGATTCGAACCCCCGGAGGCTTGCACCTCTCCGGTTTTCAAGACCGGTACCTTAAACCACTCAGACATCTCTCCTAAATTTGTTTTTGAGCATTCCTCCCTTTCCTACCAAGGCCCGTAACAGATTTTTTCTGCTTTTCAGACACTTTCAGGAAGACCGGAAGCTCAGACCACCCAGACATCTCTCCGTGTGGAAGAACGCGGAATGTATAGATTCGGGAGGATTCAAGGCAAGTCCATTTTGATTGGAATCTGCTATTTCCCCTATTCCCTCCGTTCTGTCCAAATATCCTGACTTTGATAGTCATTTAAGTAGCTGAGCTTTAGGTTTGAGGGGGCCGTTCACAACGTGATAGGTATTTGCGCTATGTTTTTAAAAATTAAAACCGATCTTTGTCTTCGTACGTTCTTGTTGAGTGCATTGCTCTTCCTGTCAGCGACGGTGTCCTCTGCCAAAACGTACTATGTTGTCCATAATGCAGATACTGAGAATCCCTCAGGAGAATCCTGGTCAACCGCGTTCCCCAACCTGCAGGATGCCATCAATACTGCAGCCACCAACGGCGGAGGGCAGGTTTGGGTCAAAGCCGGCATTTATAAACCCGGAGATTTAAGCCGGAACGCCAGCTTTGAACTGAAACCCAACGTATCCATCTACGGAGGCTTCCGCGGCGGGGAAAAAACACTGGATCAACGCATTTTCAAAGCTAACCGCACAATTTTGAGCGGCGACATTGGGCGATCGGGCTCTGTATCGGATAACTGCTACCACATTCTAAAGGGCGCGTCCGGTTCACGAATCGACGGCTTCATCATTTCCCGGGGCAATGCAAACTCCGCTGCGGAGAACCGCTTTGGAGGTGGCATCTATTTTCCGCCCGATACCAAACAGGCCATCGTTGCCAACTGTACCTTTGAAAAAAATAATGCTGAAATCGGCGGAGCAATCCTTTTAGAACAATCTGAAGTCAGCATTTCAAACTGTACCTTCTACTCGAATTCTGCAGAAACCGGCGGTGCAATTGCCACCCTAGGCGCATCCAGCCTTCAGGTCACAAACTCGATATTTTCTTCCAACTATGCCCCTGCATCGGGCGGTGCAATTGCTCTTGATTCTGAAGCAGAGGCCCTATTTTACGAAACCTCTTTTCTTTATAACTCAACCGATGGTCTGGGTGGTGCCGTTGTTGCTGCAACAGAAGATAAAGCTGGCATTGCGCTCGAAATGAGCAACTGCACCTTTTCAGAAAACTCGGCCCGCACGAGCGGCGGGGCCCTATCCTTCAGCGGTCCTTTTCAACCTCAAATCATGGCATGCAAATTTGAGCGCAACTTTTCATCAGCCGGAGCCGGTGCCGTCGCCAATGCCAACGGGATCATGGCCGTTATCATCGATAGCACATTTACCGAAAACCGGGGAATCCAGGGCAGCAAAAATATTGGAAATGACTTCACCTCAATCGTAGCCGACTCAAAGGAAGAGATCGAAAAACTGGCCAAGCTACCGGAAAACCGCCGAAGTTTCCGCCAGCATGCCCCCAAGCCCAAACCGGTTGAAAAGCCCAAAGAGGAACCCAAGCCTGCGCGGAAAATCGGCGATGAGTTTGTTTACGATGCCCAGAATACAAAAGTTAAGCTCCGCAGTATTGTGGCAGATGAAGCCTATACGGTATTAGCTCTCGGAGACCTGACCGATCCGGAATTTATCAAAGCCTACCGTGAAATCGAAGCCGCAGCAGTCGACCACGCCACAAATAGTGTGAGTTTTTACTACATCTACCGCTACCTTCTTCATCCGGAAAACAACGGTTATGTTCAGCCACTCAACGAAAAAGAACGCAAGCGACAGTCACAGCTGGCCAGCCAATTCCTCTCCACTAAAATTCCATGGCTATGTGATGTGATGGATAATCAAACTGCAAAAGCATTATCTCCCAACGCCTATAACGGTCTCTTTATTTATGATGCAACCGGCCAGGAAATCTATGCCGGACCGATATCTAAACCTACAGATTTCCGAAAAGCATTAGCCGAAAAAGCCGGCAATGTTGATATACCGACCCCCGCCTCCACCCTGCCTGAACCAACAATTGAGCCCATGGCATCACCTGAAGTTAAGTTTGTGAAACGGGTTACGGTAGACGCTAAAAAAGAGCGCTTTGAACCGCTTCAACTGACCCCGCTTGCTTCGAAAGCCCCGCATTATGTAAAAGTGCGCATCGAGGGTGATAAAGAGGTGCGGGAAACCGGCGATGGAAAGATCTATCTGGGCTTTCATATTGACCCGCTCTACAACATATCCTGGAATAACCTGGGCGAGCCCTTGCGCTATGCCCTTAAAGTTCCTGCCGGCGTTGTGGCGCCCTCCATCAATTCAGCACCCCGCGTTTCCGCAGAGGCAACCGACAGTGAACCCCGGGAATTTCTGCTGAACGCCCGCAAGCTGGACATTAATAAACCCATAGCACTTCAGATTACGTATTCCGTTCACTCCATTGCCGCAAAGCGCAATAGTGAAGTTACGCAGAAATATATGATCTATCTGCAGCCGGACCCGTTCGGGGGCAAAGTCTTTGGACGCCAGCATATCGTCAGCACAAAACCGGTTGTCGCTGTAAACCCGGCAGGAAGCAGTGCTTTCAAAGCGATGCTTCGCCGGTATGACCTGGATCGCAACGGCAAACTGACCGACGATGAAGTGATCGGCGGGCTGAGCACAAACTTTAAACTCATCGACACTAATGAAGATGGTGCCATCGATGAAGAAGAATATATGTTCTACCGCGAAACCCAGTAGGCTTACTCTGCTCCCTCGACGCGACCGGCTTCCTGCTGACGGATCGCTTCCTCGTGAATAGATTGCATCAGCTGCAGCACAAAATCTTCCGATAACGACAGCGACGTTCCTTTTTTAACCCGGTCATCGAGAATTTCCTGCCAGCGGTGTGGTTGGAGCGTTGAAACATTTTCCTTCGCCTTCAACCGCCCCATTTCACAGACGATCTCCATCCGCTTTCCCAGCAGGTCCAACAACTGGCTATCTACATCATCCACGCTCTCGCGGAGTTCGCTCATCCGGTTGAGAAACAGGGTGCTGTCGCTCTGCTCATGCGGGAGTTCAAGCTTGCTGATCATGTTATGAAATGTATCCGGCGTCAGTTGCTGCGCCGCATCGGATAGCGCATTGGGCGGATCGGGATGTACTTCAACCATCAAACCGTCAAAAAGAAGATCCATCGCTTCCTGCGCAATCGTTGGAATCAGATCAGATTTTCCACAGATATGGCTCGGATCACAGATTACCGGAATCTCCGGCATACGTCGCATCAACTCAATCGGCATCTTCCAGGCCGGCGCATTACGGTAGCGCATTTCCAACGATGAACTCACTCCCCGGTGAATGGCCCCCAGCCGCGTCAGTCCTGCATTAGCCAACCGTTCAATGCTCCCGATCCACAATCCGATATCCGCACTCATAGGGTTTTTCACAAGTACCGGGATATCGGTTCCCCGCAATGCATCAGCAATGGCTTGCACGGAAAAAGGATTGGTTGTAGTGCGCGCGCCAATCCATAGCACATCAACGCCGTATTCCAGGCAGGCCTCCACATGTGAAGTCTCTGCCACTTCGGTGCCGATCTTTAAACCTGTTTCACTGCGCGCGCGGTCAAGCCAACCCAGGCCCTTCAGGCCCACCCCTTCAAAGCTGCCCGGCCGCGTGCGCGGCTTCCAGATTCCTCCCCGCAGCAAATCCACTTTTCCGGCCAGTGCGCGGGCGGTCTCCAACACCTGCTCCTCGCTCTCCGCACTGCACGGTCCCGCCGACAGGTAAATACCTTCACCCGATAAATCCCAATTCCTGAATCGTTCTTTTCCCATGATGATTCCTCATAAAAGTAATGTCTGGATTCTTTCATATTTCACCCGTATGTGCAATCCGCCGCGCTTGCGGAATGAAACGAACGACGGTAGGATTCTGCATCTCCAAACAAAAGGGGCATTATGAAAGATATTGATACCGCTAAAAAGATTGCCGTTTTAATCGATGCCGAAAATGCATCGCACCAGATGCTCGGCGCTGTACTGACCGAACTCTCCAAGCATGGCCATATCATCGTAAAAAAAGCCTATGGCGACTGGAGTAGCAAACATCTGGTTAACTGGAAAACGCCGCTGAACGAGTTGGCCATCAACCCGGTGCAGCAATTTTCCTATACGCTGGGAAAAAATTCATCCGACGCCGCCATGATTATCGACGCTATGGACTTGCTCTATACCGAACAGTTCGACGCTTTTGCCCTCGTGACCTCCGACAGCGACTTTACCAAACTGGCCTCCCGACTCAAAGAATCGCAGATTTATGTCTTCGGCGTAGGAGAGAAAAAGACCCCGGTGGCCTTCCGCAATGCCTGCGACGATTTTATCCTGACCGAAGTCCTCAAACAACCGGATGAAGATAAGCCGGGGCCGAAGAAAACGGCCAAAAAGGCGGCCACCAAAAAACCCACGACCAAAAAGACGCAACAGCAACAGCTGAGACAGGACACCAAGCTGATGAATATTCTTCGCGATTCGGTGGAAACCTATGCCGATGACGATGGCTGGGCCTCCGTGGGAACCTGCGGAAGCCTCATCAAACGGCAACAACCTGATTTTGATCCGCGCAACTATGGATTCAAGACCTTTACCCTTTTGTTCGAGGCCGTTGGACTATTCGAAGTAGAACGACGAAAAAACGGTTCCCGCCAAAGCGTTTATGTCAAAGACAAGAAAAAATAATGGCTAGAAAATGGTCTGAAGAATACTATTTTTGACGCGGATTTTCCATGATGCTTCATGTCCCGTCTATCGCATCACGCCCTGCGCTATTGAGACTCAGTCCAAATTACAAAGTTTTAAAAGTTTTGCATGGAATGTGCTTACCTAATTCAACTCTTAATGAGATGGATTTGCAGGGCGCAGAATACATGCGGACATTTTTTGAAACAGATTATATCGGTAAGTATGACGTTTGTTCACATTACAACGTGTGTGTGCAATGTAGACAGCTCACGGTATTGAGTTCTTACACCACTACATCTTTTGCAAAAATACTAGGAGTTCCCCTCCTGCCCATAGCCAAGCGCCGCATTTTGGATGAGTGCCCGAAATGTGGATCACGGGGTGTTACAGCGGGCCGGAAATACGCCCGGGAAAAAAAGCACAATCTGGCATTGATGATGGATGGCTTTGCGGCAAAGGCAGACAATCCCAGCACGTGTTCCCATGCCCTCCACACGCTTATGATTTATGATGAAGCGTCGTGGTTTACTGATGTTCAGAAATCATATGGGCTGCGATTCGATACGCACCCGCAAATTCAATACCTTATTGCACAGGGACTCTGCCGCTTTGGTGAATATGACCAAGCTATCGTACATTGCCGAAAATCCATTGTGCTGGGAGCGGGAAAACCAGCGGAAAAGCTACTTTCCTTCTGTCAGAAACTCCTGGAATCAACAGAAGGCCTAAACGATCTAGACGCACTGCGAATCCAGCCTGAATCCGCCCGAACCGCCTATATACCGCTGGCCTCCATTGCGGCCTCATTAACCCTTTTTGTGATGATTCAGGGAATTATCGCCTTACGTACGCATACGGCATGGCTGGTGAACGGCTCCCTGCAGCAATACACCTTCACCCTGGATAAGGTGGCGTATACCCTCCCTCCTGGAAACCGGCAGAAAATAAAAATGCGCACAGGGAAACATCAACTTCAAGTGGAGCCGGACTTACCGCTGGACTTCACCTATACCACCTCAAAGTTCAAGCAACTCATTCGTAAAGAGCTGCTCGTTATTAATCCCGATGCCATGGCGCTTCTGACCATAGATGAAAAGTCCAATCCCTATCACGCACATGGACGTCAAATCCACACCCTGTCCGGGGCGGGCTACCCCCTCTTTGGATTAGGTAAGCAGGGCGATGCATCTCCTGTAGGTAACCGTGTGAGCTTTTACCGGCCCGAAACCCATATGGCATTGGTAAACCGGTTTCATGAACTGAGCCTTCCCGAGGCGGCAAAAGATTATGCCCGCAAGGCATTGGTCATGAATCCTGAAACACACGAAGCTTCGTCCTTACTGGAAGCTGCGCTGAAAGGTTCGGACAACGCATCCACAGAGGCTTTTCTACGCAGACAGCTTTCTGACACACCTGCTTTATTGCCATGGCACCTGTATTTTCAGAATCATATCCAGTCTACGCAACCGGAACACACGCTCATAGAAGAATACACTACCCGGCTTAAGAACAATCCGGAAGAACCCGAAGCCAGCTATCTGCTGGGAAGGGTGATTAACGATCCCGAAGCCGCCCAGAAATTTTTTCTCTTTTCAGAGCACAATAAAGGCATGAATGGACTCGGGTATTATGCCATTGCACGCGACCTCTTTCACCGGGGCGAATTTCAGGAGGCCCTGTTTTTTTCGAAAAAATCGAAGGAAAAAAATACTGCCCATACCGAAAACCAGACACTCCATGAGCAGATTCTACTCGCCCTGAAAAAATACGATGAGTTGGTGGCTCTAAACAGCCAACTGCGCAACTTTTCTGAAGATAAAAACATCCTATATCTCACATGCGCCGGCTATCACCAGGAAGCGGAGGCTGCGATAACCGCCGCAGGAAAAGGATCTGCCCAACGTCTGTCAGAACTGGATGCCGTCCGCTACTACGCTGTGGGCAATATGAGAGATTACGTTCATGCCCTGGTTGAAACCGGGGAACAGACTGCGACATTTCAGCAACTGATGCATCAAAATAATATTTCGGAAGCCAACCACGTATTAACTGCGGATGAAAACCATTTATGGAGCGACCATCTCGTACTTTACTGCGGAGCAAAGGCGATGAACGAGGAACACATTGCAGACGTTCATCTCCGCAAGGCGGCTATAGAAATCGGCAAAAAACCAATTCATCTTAAACGTCTGGGCCTGATGCTCGAATCCAGCCAGACTCCGGATCCTGATGCAATTAAAGCACTGCAGATTTCCGCACCGGACAAAGCATTGCTCTGCACCACACTAGGATTCCGGTTTCCCGAAATGAAGCCGGAATATCATGCATTGGCTCAGGTCTATAATTTTACCCCCGCCTATCCACAAATACTGATGAGACGCTGGACTCACCAGAACGCCCGCCAGAACACCCCCTATGCAGCTAACCGCTGAAGGGCCCCTCGGATTTCTTTCACGCTGAACAACTCCAGATCAAGCTCAGTGAAAACAGAACCGAGGGTATGGAGTTCATGAGAATCAGAATGACGGACAATCGGATAACCCCTTGCCAGTTCTGGATCTCCTGTGACCGTTAGCTCTACAGCGTCAAACGGTTCGTCCGGCAGAAAACCAAGCTGCGCAATCATTCCGTAAATCGACCGATCAATATGCGCCGGAATAATCAGACCGTCGAGCGAATGAACAGCATCGACCAGCGAGCTGACATCAAATGACGATGCACTGATTAAAAACTTTTCTGCAAAACCCTGGATTTCCTCATACTCATCAATAATCGGCTGATCCCCGAAACGCTCGGGCTGATTGAGTACGGGCGGCAAACCGGCATAAACCCTGTCGCCCAGATCCATGGCTTTTTCGAGGTCATCAAACAGGCAAAGAACATGGGC
>CAZAPF010000006.1:0-138079 GCA_964486885.1 uncultured Verrucomicrobiota bacterium | reverse complement strand
CATGCCTAATCCACGCCGCCAACGTTCGTTCTGAGCCAGGATCAAACTCTCCATCAAATTTATAAAAATTGATTCGGTTATAATCCTGAAATTTGTTCGCGTTTTAAAACTCAATCTTATCCTTAAAAGGATAGATCGACATAGTTTCAAAGCATTGGCTATAACAAACCGCACCACTTCTGATTCGAAGCGATGCTTCTTAAATATCTGTCATATTTACTTATGAGTTATTCTGATTTCAAAGAACAAAAATGCTTCAACTTTCGGCCGGTTGTTTCAGCGGCTTTTCCGTTGAAGCGGCGGACAACTTATCAAACTCGTTGAGTGAGTCAACCGCTTTCTGTAAAAAAGTTTTAAAAGAACATTCACTTAAACTTGGCCGCTGCACTGAGGCGAGCTGCGTTGTTTGAGCGAGCGGGTGATAGTAGGGATTTAAATTAATCCCGCAACCCGAAAGTTCAACTTTTTTTAATACTATCAAAGATCATTTATTTGAGTCGTTTCCAACTCTCACTTATTCGACCTGCATCGTGTGTTTCAACGACCGGTTTGTTTTGAACAAGGCGGGCTATAGTAGCGATCGAATCAAATCGATCAACCCGAAAATCAAATTATTTTCAGCGGTCAATTTCAGCGTTATCTGCGATCAGATTAAAAGACTCTTTCACGTATTCGCATGAACGGCTATCAGCGCGTTTTGCCTTCAGTGTAAGAGCAGGAATTAATCCCGCAGTACTGTTTATTCACCTGACTGAAAAAGAACAATTTGAGTGCCGCCTCGGCAGCAACTCCCCCTTCAAACGACTGAGTCAAAAGCGACTCATTTGCTGTGAAGAGGTGACGGATAGTAGTCAGAATCGGATTTCCCGCAACCGTTTTTTCACTTTAATTTTCGCCCCTATCACAAAGCGCTAATAAAGCGTGTTTTGTGAAAGGAGGATATTAGCAAAAAAGCAGGTGACCGGACTGCCAAACCTAGGGAAACATTGTTTACTGGGATTGGTATTCATACCTAACTACCCACTTTATTTCTCAACAGGCGTATCATCACACTCCAAATCTCCAAGGGCGTATTGCGTTCCATCGAGCAGGAAGCGCAGCATAGCCTCCGTTTCATAGCTGGCCGGATTATGCGAAGGACTGCAATAAAAGACGCGGCCTTCGCCGTGCGATTTAATCCAGGCCACATACTTTACCCCCTCAGCCACAGCCCTCTTTTTCAGCGTGTCCTCATTGAGCCTGGAAACATCCATTTCCAACAGCGGCCGGAAATCCCTCTCCTTATAAGCATTCTTAAAGAGGTAGGGCTCGTCATAATGCAGATAGCCTTTCCCCTCGAATGCCGCAACCAACGGATGCGCTGGATCCACAAGATCCAGCGTCACCACCTGAAACTCAGGATGCCAATCGAAGCTGCCACCGATCATTTTGCTTACGGCCATGGAATTGTTCTGGAAAGCAATGGCACCATGAATGACCACAAGCCCCCTGCCCCCGGCAACATAATCAATCAGGTTGCCCTCCAGCTCCGCAGCCTTGCCTTCATCCTTTAGTACATCCCAGAAAACATCGCGCTTTTCGCGGTCGGGGCAAACGTTGTTCAGCACCACCGCATCAAACTGCGCGAGATATTCCGATTCGAAGGCTGAAATATCGTCATTAAGAACCACCTCAAATGCACCGGCCTTCTGCCCGAGCACCTTAAACACCTCTTGAACGTGCGGCTTCACGGTATGCTTAAATCCGGTCGCCAGCGAAAAGACCAGAATCTTTCGAGGCCTGGACGGCACCATGGTCGCACTTGCGGGCGCAAGCGATTCAATTTTTGAGATCCACTCCTCCGTCGGCGGCTGGATAGTCCCGGCTTCGGGAGCCCTTATGTATTCATTTGCCATACCACTCACTACCAAACTCAGTACCAAAGCTGAAATCAAAGTTTTCATTTCATTCCTTTTAATAGGCGGTCACCACCACTTTGTTTCATCAACTCAACAACCTTAGCTTCATCCACGTCAACTCCGAGGCCCGGACCGGATGGAACATAAGCAAAACCATCTTTAATTTTAATGCGCTGTTTCAGCACATCGGCGCTCAGGAACTGATCGCCATTCAACGCCGCCGGCTTCTCAAGCGCAAATGCGCCATACAGGCCCAACGTAGCCGCCAACGAAATATCCGGATCGGTCAGGCCGCTGCCCACCCACATCAGACCGTTTTCCAGGCAAAGCTCGATCTGCCTCCTATTCGAGGTCAATCCGCCGCACCGCGAGGGCTTGGATGCAATACCATCCAGCATGCCTAGCTTAATAAACTCTTCGAGGTCCGTCGGGCTGACAACGCCCTCATCCATAAGGATCGGCAACGCTCCCTGCTTTTTGAGCGCCTGATAACCGCTGATTTGATTCGGATGCAATGGCGCCTCGAGAATGTCGACACCGACATCCGCCAGCATTGGCGCAGCCACCAGCGCGTTATCCGGTGAGTAGCCGCCATTGGCATCCGCCCAGAGAAAACAGTCCGGCGCATTTTTCCGCACCCGCCTTGCCAGCTCCACATCGAATTTTGGATCCGGTCCCACCTTTATATTAAAGTTGCGGTAACCCAGCCGGCTCCCATCACCCATCACCTTTTCAACATCATCGAGCGACTTTACATTGACCGTCCAACTGAGCTTTATGCGATCACTGGACGCTTTACCCCACATCTGTGCGAGCGATTGACCCTTTAACTTTCCAACCAAATCATGCAGGGCGATATCGATACCCGCGCGTGTGATCGGCATACCCGTCGAAAATCCCGGAGCAATCGCATTATCCATAAGGGTGTGCGCTCCGGCCATATCCTCAGGATCATGACCGATAAGCGCCGGCGCATAGTAATCGCGCAGCGCAATTGTCGCCGTTTCCAGCGTTTCATAACTCCACTTGGCAATCGGCACGCTCTGCCCCCAGCCCACCGTTCCATCGCTGGCCGTCATCTTAATGATCACCGCTGCGCGCCCCTCGCCACCATGCGGCCCGGTAAAAAACTTAAAATATCCCTTCATAGGATAGCGCATCGGAAACAACTCGATCCGTTCAATCTTCACCATTGAACCCTTCTCCTTAGCAACAGCAAGCGACGCGGCAGTCACCGCCGTCGCCCCCATCATCTGTCTACGTGTACTGTTCACTAAACCGTCCAGGGCTTACGATGCTCAAAATCCAGCAAGGCATTCGCTTCAGGATCGCCAATAACCTGCTCTTTCACTGGATCCCATCTCAGTTTGCGGCCGTTCAGTTTCATGGAAATATGATGCAGCACGCAAACCGTGTTGGATCGATGCCCAATTTCGACCGTGCTGATTGGATCCTTGCGCGAGCGCATCGCCTGCAGCCAATCCGCTTCGTGGTGCTTGCTTTCATACAGCTTCACCCCGCCTTCGGGAACCTGCTGCCGGAAAATCTCGCGGTCATGCGCCTCGAAGCCACCGCGCCAGCACCTGATCCACCCGTCCTCGCCGATAAACTTCACGCCGGCTTTACCGTTTTTGGAAATCACCTTCGCGCCGCTGGCATAGGTCGCCTCGCCGGAATAACCCACATGCACATCGAATAAACCGCGCTTTGGAAACTCCCCGGTGGCACTGATTGCAACCGGACCGCTCTCATCCATGCCGAGTCCCCACTGGGCAACATCATACATGTGCGCCCCCCAGCCGGTGATCATGCCTCGACAATACGCCTCGATCTGCAGCCACCCCGGCCGGCTCAGATCATTTTGCGGATGAACGCGCCGTTCCGCATAGGGCTGCACAGGCGCTGGACCAAGCCACATATCATAATCGAGGTTTTCAGGAACAGGAGACTGCACGGGATCGCCGGAGCCTTTATCGGTTGGAACCTGAACATCCACGGTATGGATTTTTCCGATGGCACCATTGCGTACCAGTTCGCAGCTCTTACGGAAATAGACACTCGAACGCTGCTGCGCACCAACCTGCAACACCACGTTCTTCCGGCGAACCGCTTCAACCAGTTTTTGACCTTCCACCACGGAATAGGTCAACGGCTTCTGAAGATAGATATCCTTCCCCGCCTCCGCCGCCGCAATGGCATTGACTGCATGCTGATGATCGGGCGTGGCAACAACGACTCCGTCGATACCGGATTTGGCCAGCAGATCCCGGAAATCCTGATACACCTGAATTTCCACCTTTTTACCCTGCTTAGCATATTTTTGCTCCAGCTCCTTTTTCAGTTTGTTGGCGCGCTTAATATCCACATCGCACAAGGCGGTGATCAGCACGTTTTCCTGATCGCCCCGCCCGAAGACACTCATGATATTGGATCGCCCCATGCGGCCGGAACCGATCAGGCCAATCCTGAGCGCCTGTTCTGCCCCATAAACACCTGACGGAAGAATCAGCGGTGCGGTGGCTATGCCCGCCGAAGCGGCCAAAAAGTGTTTGCGCGAAATCGAAGTACTATTTTTCATCATTATATTTCTCCCACAGGCGGTCCGCCTGCTTTTTGCTCAGTTCACCATCATATACAAACACGCGATACCGCCGGACATAGTCATTGCCCGGCTCAAATTTCCAGGAGGCCTCCTGCACCGGATTAAAGTTGGCGAATACGGCGCCATTGTGCTGTTTATCCCATGTGCGCAGCAGTTCAGGATGAGCATGATTCAGTGGATGCCCCATCAGCAGCACGCCCGCCGATCTTTCTTCCCTGGTCACCCCTTCAGTCTTTAACCAAGCCGACCGCGTAAAATTTGCCTCAGAGCGTCCCTTACCCTCGCTAGTCAAAATAGTGCTGTTATCCTTATTCCACTGACTGGAGGCACGGATGGAAAATCCGCTATATCGGTATTTAACCACCTCAACAGGATGCTCCGTTGCACAACAGTGACTGATTTCTATATCCAGGGAATACCCGTTGGCTGAACCGGCATTGAAACCCGCCACATCAAGCTTCGCCGTTTCTTTCAATACCACCAAAGGTCCATCGGGAGCTGTTCGGTCAACATAGTCACTTTCGGCAATGAATCCGGTTTCGGTCACCGTTGCGCTTCCAGCCCGTATCAATCCTTCGCCCTTCTGCAGTTCCCAGGTAATGATTTCGCGGCCATCCACCTTGATCTTTTTCCACGGCCACCAGAGGCCAAAGTGGTGTAGGTGATCATCCGGTTGAAAATCCGTTACACAGAATCCGGATGGCGTTTTCAGCGGATGGATAAAGTTGGAGCCTTTAAACTTCTCTCCGCCTGCCGGATTTTCCAAGGGTTGGTATCGATATCCCAGCAGTTCATTTCCATCCGCATACAGGAACAGCGTCCCCTCGTCTAATTCCCCGGATACTTTCCAATCAGCCTCTTCGGCCGAGAGCGTTCCCGCCAGAAAGAAACCTAGAATGAAAGCAGCCCATTTATGTTTATTCATCATTACACCCATCCTTCTCATCATTGATTACACGAAAAATACCGGGAAATGAAAAACGCGCGTTAAAAATAGTGATATGGAGTCATTGAAAATAATGACATGGGCGAAAACTCTAGGTTTTCACGAGTTTGTCGCCGAATTTTCCAGACTATTTTTATACTGGAGAGGGGTTAAACCCGTATGTTTCTTAAACACGGTTCCAAAATATCCGGAATCATTATAGCCCACACCGAAAGCCGTATCCGTGACATTGTTATCGGCCAGCAGTTCTTTTGCCTTATCAATCCGTAACGCCGTAAGAAACTGATTCACCGTTTTTCCGGTCTCCCTCTTGAACTCCCGCATTAGGTAGGCCTTACTGATACCCAACGATTCAGCGATTTCATCCACCGCAAAATCCCGCTCAAAATGCTCGTGCATGAAATCCTTTGCGCCACCGACGTACTCATTTTTTCGCTGCGCCGGCATTTCGGCAATCATCTCCGAGAGCTCCGCAGCCTCGGTTTTCATAATTTCACGCAGGACGGTCACATCAGAACCCGCTTCAATATCACTACCACGCTCGGAGTTTCGCTGAATCAATGCCTGGGTATCACCGCCCGCCTCAATCGTCACATCGGTCAGCCGATTCAAGATTTCCCGAAGCCGAAGCTTATACACATCCAGATTCCCATGCGACAGCTGCTCAAGATCATCAAGCAGAACATCAACCTCCTGCCCCGCCGCCCTCTCACCGGATTGAACCCGCATTTGAAGCTCATCCTTCAGGAGCGAAACACGACCCTTCATATCGCGGACATCCTGGAAAACCGCCCAGCTCCAGCAAAGAGCGCTTAACACAGACCCCACATAGAATAAACCCATATACTCCAGGCTCATCGATGCGAAAAACATAATGGTGCCAAACAGAAACGCACCAAACAGAAAGGCCAACTGCTTCACGTTGCGATTGCCCCGAAGCTCCCTCACCATCAAATACAGGCACGGAAGTACAAGCATGACACCCACCCCGACAATCTGAACCTGATGTGGAACAGGGATCTCGCAGGCACGCGAGAGCCATGGAAACATTTCCCTGTTAAATACAAACTGACGGCCCAGTGCATCGCGGAACATGATGTAGAGAAAGGTGAACAGAAGCCCCGTTCCATAAGCACCCAAGGTAAGTCCGCGCTTTTTTGAAATTCCGGACTGGGCTGCAGCCGCAATGAGCAAAGAAGGAATGGCCACTGCATACAAAAGAAAGACACGGGCATACAGGATATAGATCGCATTCCCCCCTTGCTGAAAGGGACGCCCGACCAGAAAAAGGATAAAACTGGCCAGAAACAGCACATACCCTTTATAGAAAGCAGAGATCCTTTTTCGAACCACTGTAAAATACACCAAGACGGTCAGAAAAATCTGCGCAGCCAGCAATGGTGCCACCAGCGTTAAGATGATCTCTTTTAAACTCTCAAACACGCAATTCACCCACTATTTCAAAAAGGGACGAGGCATGTTGTAACATTTAGTCAGGGAACTGGAAATGATTCCTGAATCAGGAATCCTTCGCTTCCCTTCGGGTAAGCGAAACTACACCACGCTTCATTCCATCCCAGTGTAGAGAACGTTTACCCGCGTAGCGGGAAACGTTGGGAACCTATTTCGGCGGCAGGCTATTCATAAAACTCATGCACCGATCCACCCAGGCCTTCAGATCTTCATCTTCGGCAATACCCTCCGAATCTACATAGATCAAGCCCTTGAGCGGCCTTCCGGTGAAGTCCATCTCGTGAGCATGCGGGAGCTGAAGACATGCGCTATACTGATCCGGACCGACGCGAGCCATCAGCGTTTCACCGACAATCTCCCGCAGCACATATTACCGCTCACTAAAATGCAGAGGCCACCGAACATTTTCTTTTCAGTTACACCCGGCACTTCTGCAAGTACATCGCGCAACCGCTCCAGCAATCCTTCATCATAGGCCATGGCAGTTCCTCACTTACAGTTCGTCACAGGCAAAAGGCACAAGGCATGAGGCATCAGTGAACACCTTTGTTTCTTCGCATCCTTGCGTTTAATTTTCCTGTTGTGCTGCGGCGGCGCGGGCGCGGCGGACGTCGACGAAACTCTTTATAAAGAAGACGAGAGCCACGATGGTAGAGAGTATCATTACGGAAACGCGCGCAATCGCCAGCCCATCCTCACGACCGAGTGCCGCCGTCAGCGGCTTTACCAATCCGCCCAGAATCAGGAGGGTCAAAAGCACCGCAATATGGGCCACGATTTTGTCCTCTTTTTTGACCCCCTTATATAGGGAAAGAATCACCACCCCGAAAACGACCGGAATTAATGCCGTTTTTGAGGGCGTCTCTGAGCCTGAATAGGCCCATAAGCCAAACCCGATCAAAATCAATGCATTTATCAAACTTGCTGTGTGTGCTTTCATATATCCATTCCATTTTATTATGGAGGGGTGCTGTCCCCAGCGTCCGCTGGACATCGGGGACGATGTCCCTCCAGGTTAGTTAAAGTACGTCTTCCAGAAACTGGAGAAAATGATTCCAGGAATCATGGTCAGGCTTTTCACGGTAACGCGGACTGCCGAATACCGTCCAGCCATGAGGTGCTCCCGTATAGGAAATCAATTGGGCCGGAAGCTTCTGTTTCTCCAAGTCTTCTGCCAATGCGGAAAACGGAGGCATTCCATCGGTTATCGAATGCATGATCAGATATTCGCCCTTCGCGCTGGAATAGTCCTGACCCTCCGGCAGACCCAGCCCGCCATGGAACGTAGCAAATCCTTTAAAGTCAGTACCGGCACGGGCCAGTTCCAGGACTGCAGTTCCGCCGAAGCAATAGCCCATGGCCACGCAGTTATCCGTATTCAGCCCCTGCGCCCTCGCCGCCGCCCTCGCACCGAGCATGAGTTCCCGCATTTTCGGACGATCCTCACTCAGCATGCTGGTGCACTTTCTTTTATCCGCAATCGTTGTCGGGCGTACCCCGGCGCCGAAAAGATCGGCACAGAAAACCGAATAGCCGAGTTCCGCTAACATGGAAGCCCGTTTTACCTCATAATCCGTCAGCCCATCCCAATCATGTATCAGCAGTACCATGGGCGCATCATTTCCACCCTTTTCCACATAACCTTCAAAGGATTGTCCTTCCAATTCATAGGCCACGACTTCTCCGGCCTGAGAAGTTCCAAGCAGTATAAAAACCAAACCTAATGCTATTGCTTTCATGATTTTCTCCAAGGTTGCCCGACAGCATAATCCGCTTCGACCGGAACGCCATCAAAAATAGTCTCTTTTTGGTACTGATTGCCGATACGCCCCATTGAGCGGCTTAATACACCGATTAGTCGTACGCATATCTACTCTTGTAGATTTGACAGAGCGCACAATGAGGCTAGAATACTTGTTAGCAAGGAAGAGTTATGAAACAGAAACCTTCATTCGCTGAAGAAGCCCGCATGGCAATGTACGGTCGAATTCTACGTTGTCCGGTAGAGGATAATCCCGATGATTGCCCGCTTAAAGACGTACGAAAAATGCCCCTTGAAGAACGTATCGCCTGGATGGATGCCAAAACAGACGAGGAAATTATCGAACTGCATCAGCATCATGTGAGATGCCTGGCCCACAAACTTTCCACCCCGTCATTTCTCTGCAAGGAAGAGGGAGAAAACTAACCCAGAATCGTATTCACCACATCTTCCGCAGAAAAATCAATCTTGTCCGGCGAACTGAAGAGATGGATGTTGGCAAGATCATCGCCCATCGTTATTAAACACTTTTCATCAGCTCCATCGGCCAGGCGCTGGGGCATGCCGACATTGGCAATGAGCGCATTGCAAAGGCACTTCCGCCCCGCGGCGTCCTCTTCCTTCCCGCCTTTGGCCACATAAGCCGCAACGGGCTCGGCCGGGCACCGGAATCCGATCTCCCCATCAGCACGGCGATAGGGTTGGCGCAACGAACCTAAATCACAAATCCGGCGGCGCTTTTCATAGACCTCAGCATCGGACAGGCTGCCTGCCAGGCTTGCCACCTTAAACGGAAATCCCGTTGGTGATGCAAGCGGATCAGTAAAAACCCGGGCCTCTCCTGCCAATGCCTCCCTTATCAGCTCATGCCGGACGTCCGGTAAAAGGCCCGACTCTTCGCACAAGGCAAAGGCCGTTCCAACCTGAACTCCCGACGCGCCTTCCGCCAGGGCATTTTTTAACCCCTCGGGAGATCCGGCCGATCCTGCCAGCCAGAAGGGATAACCCAGATTCCGGATGGCGGAGAGTTTTGCTACATCCCGCTGGCCATAAACCGGCTCACCCGCGTCGGAATAACTGGTCTTCCCGCGCGGCGGAGCATTGTGTCCGCCTGCCAGATTACCTTCGATGATAAACCCATCGATGTCTCCCGAGCTTTTCCGCAAAAGAATGGAAGCAAGCGCATCAACCGAGGTAATAGGTATAAAATCCGGACGAACCATCGCTGGAGGCAAGTCTTCATCCCCAACAAATCCGACCGGGTCAAACTTCATATATACCGTTTCGCTCTTTCCATCGGCACCGGCAACATATATCGGATATTCCGCCTCATCGTGATTCGAAAGCGCCGACAGCACACCGGGAATGGCCAATGGAATCCCTGCGCCCATTACCACCACGGCCACTCCGGCTAGTAAGGCGCCGTAGATCGATGCCAGATGCGGCAGCTGCAGTTTTTCAAGATAGTTGATACCAACCGGGTTTTCGTGTCCTTCCCGTGCGAGAAAAACCTCAACAAAATTTCCAACAATACAAAGCTCCAGCGGCTCGCGCTTCCCCTCGAAATCATGCATGGGATAATTACAATAGCGGGCATCCTTGGATTTTCCGCCGGGAATAAAAAACGTATCGAGTACCCGCTTTGCCATCCGGGGAAAGGGAAAGTGCTCCAAAGCCCGGCGAATATGCCCACCCTCATCGCCATCCTGCAGCCGACGGGCAATAATGCCATCCAGGGCGGTGCCGGAAACCACACCGAGCTGCCCTAATTTAGAAACTGCCTGGGCCAGACGCCAGCTGGATACGCCGGCCCCCATGCCGCCTTGAATAATTTTGGGTGGTGAAATTTTCATATGAGCGGCAATATGACTTCATTGTACGGGAATTACGACGACAATCGTAATAAAGCGCAACCTGCAGAAAAAATTCGTCAAGCCCATCCGTGTTGCGTATTCTTTTTTTTCAACGTATCGAGAATTTTATGAGTCGGCTCAAAGACAAACGAAGAGCACTACGGCGGCCGATAGAAACCTTTTTCTTCCGGCTTGGAGCCGTATGCATCCCCCTATTGCCCCGTGCCGCTATTGTCGGCTTTTCCAACCTTGCCGGAACCCTGACGTATTATTTTGGACAACGGGAACGCACGGTAGGCCTCGCAAACCTGGATGTTGTTTTCGGCGACACCAAAACCCAGGCAGAGAAAAAAAAGATTCTGATCCAGTCGCTGGCCAGCTTTGCCCGCACCATGACCGATATCTTCTGGTTTTCAATAAACACTGAAAAGCGTGCCAGGAAATATCAGCGGTTCACGCCCGATGCAGGCCCCTACTTTGAATCCCGTGCCCAGATTATTATTACTGCCCATATGGGAAACTGGGAACTGATCGGCCTCGAAACCGGTTTGATGGGTATTGATGTCGGCAGTGTGGCCGCTGTTACCAAGAATAAAGCCGTCGACAAACACCTTAACGCGTTGCGGCAGCGCACCGGCCAAACCATCATTGCACGGGAGGGTGCCATGCGCACCCTGATTGCCCGGTTTAGAAAAAACGGGAAGGCCGCTTTTGTACTCGACCAAAACACCACCGAAGAGGAAGGCGGTATCTGGGTCGACTTCCTCGGCATGCCCACGCCCGTTTCTTCAGCACCGGCCCATCTGGCCTACCGCACCGGCACCGAAATCGTTTTTGCCTTCAGTCACCCTACCGGCAAGGGGCACTACAAAGCCTGTACCGGAAAATGCATTCAGCCTCGTCCCTTCGACAAACAGCAGGATCAGGATGCCATTGTAAAAGCGTTGACCCAACAGATTGTCGATGTCGTAAGCGAAGAAATCCGGGCGTACCCGGAAGCATGGCTCTGGTCATATAAACACTGGCGGCGTGTTGCCCCTGGCGATGATCCTGCAAAGTACCCAACCTACGGTTAACCCAGCCATTGAACGAACAGGATACCCCCGAGGCATATCATAAATAAAACGGCTGACGGGATCAGGCTGGAGACCGGATGCTTCGCCTGAATGTGCCGGCTCATGGCGCCAACCATCAGAAAAGCCAACCCGGAAAACGCCCACACGGTGAGCACATCAAGCCAAAGCGCAAGGGCCGCCAGGATTTCAACCACACCAATTAAATACATAATCTCCAAGGGCAGGTGAAAATCATGAAACTGCGAAACGAGCGCCTTTGACTTCATCAACTTTGCACTGCCCGCAATAATAAAGGCCAGCGAGACCACCGCCTTCAAAACAATCAGAAGCGTCGTATTCATGGTATGGCTCCTTTCAGTGAACAAACGAAGTATAGAACCGATTTCGTATTAGTTCGAGTCGAAATTACAGACGAACACCTTTGAAAAGCAAAAGAGCTTGCGCGCCGCACCTGAAGCCACTACTTTCTTGCCCTTTCACAGTTTTCGGTGAAATTCGGAGGGGTGGCTGAGTGGCTTAAGGCGCGCGATTCGAAATCGTGTGGGCAGCAATGTCTCGAGGGTTCGAATCCCTCCTCCTCCGCCATTTTATTTCATCCACAGATTTCGCAGATTACACGGACTCTTATTTTCCAATAAATTATGCTGGGGTGAAAACCCTGGGTTTGACGCGAGCATTGCGAAGCGAGGCTTGAGCTTGCGAAAGCAGTGACCAAAGGGAACGTCAATCCCTCCTCCGCCGCCAGCCTTCGCTTGCAGCGCAGCGAAAAGCGAAGGCGGTCACGCCGTAGACGATCACAGCGTGATCGCGAAGGCGGACCGGTAATGTTGAGTTCGCTGCAAGACTACGGCTTGGCATGCCACTGAATAACTTCCATTATGTTTATATCCTGGTCTCCGAAGAAGTTCCTCTTCGACACTATGTGGGCTGCACATCCGATCTTCACGCCCGCCTCAAAAATCATAACGAAGGCGGATGCCCGCATACATCGAAATACCGCCCTTGGAAAATTGAGACTGCTTTTGCCTTCAGCGACAAATCAAAAGCTATTGCATTTGAGTCCTATCTAAAATCTGGCTCTGGTCGGGAATTCGCCCGCCGACACTTCTAGAACGAAGTGCGGAGGTATGATCCCTCTTACTCCAAGAAACCCGAGTCCCGCATCCAGGCCTCACATAGCTCCGGCCAGTTAGAAACGGGATGATCTGAGGGGCGCATTCCATAACCATGCCCGCCCTTTGCAAACAGATGAACCTCTACGGGAACTCCAACCGCATCCAATGCGGCCCCATACGCCAAGGTGCTGCGGTAATATTTTTTGTCGTCCCTGGTTTGCACCACAAATGCCGGCGGTGTTTTTTTACTAACCTGGATTTCATCAACCAGTTCAATGCCACCTTTTTTAAACAGATAGGCAGGATAAACCAAAATAGAAAAGTCAGGGCGGTCTTCCGCATTACTGCACGCAGCAGTCAGATGTCCACCGGCCGAAAAGCCGAGCATACCGACGCGTGTTGGATCAATATTCCAGTCCTCGGCATGTTCGCGCACCATCCGGACGGCACGCTGCGCATCCTGCAATGCCCCTTCGCGGTTTTTCGGACAACGGTATTTCAGAACAGCAGCGCTGATGCCAATCGAATTAAGCCACTCGGCAATCTCCGTACCTTCTTTATCCATGCTGAGAATATTGTATCCCCCGCCCGGGCAGACGATCACAAATGGAGCCGGCTTGACCGCATCTTTCAGAGGAAAAAGCTGAAGCGTTGGCTTGCTGACATTGGTCAACCGCTGGACATTGTCCCCCTTGTCCGGCTTCAGACCTTCGGATTCTTTCGCCCCAATACCCGGCATGTCCCCGTTCCATAATGCAATTTCCGTATTTGCCATCGTAGTAGCCACCCCTAAAAGAACCATCATCAGCAAAAGTGTTTTCATGTTGAACACTCTAGGGAGAACCTGGACAACCGTCAAACGATACCAGAGATAGATAGGAAAAAGAGTCAGGGCAAAAAAATGGCGCACCCGTCAGGAGTCGAACCTGAAACCTCCTGATTCGTAGTCAGGTGCTCTATCCAATTGAGCTACGGGTGCGCTTTTTCTAAGTGCCTAAGGCGCTTAAGAGGGACGGAATGTATAGATAAGCCCTGTCTCGGTCAACGGCAAAAATATAAAAAATTCGCCCTATTCCTGAGCATCGAACTCAGGCTTGCAAAGCTCATAGAAATTACACTGTCCACAGCTGGCTGGATCAACCGCTAATTCCCACTCTTCCTTAGGAATCGGTTCGTTTTTATCGCGGTCGTGATCGACCAGATATTCGGTCATTTCACCCACGGAATCACTCATGAGAGCCCTGGTTTCTTCCAGCTGCTCCTCGGTAATCTGGAACGGCAGCACCTGGCCTTCGTTCAGGTATTCGACGTAGAGGAATATTTTATCGAGCGTGGCTCCATGTTTTACGATAGCCCACAGAGCATAGAGCGAAAGCTGCAGCTTATGCTGGTCGGCCTTGATCTTTCCGGCCTTCCAGTCGTGAATATGTACCTCGTCGCCGATCTTGTAGGCATAGTCCGGAATGGAATAGATCTTCACGCCTTCATAAATAAAATGCTCAACATCGCCGCCGGTTTCCGGGGTGGCAATCTGGAATTCCTGATTGGGCTTTATGGTCCCTACCCTTGGCAGCACTTTATCGATAAAGTTAGTGATACAGTTTTGGATCTGGGCTGCCAATTTTCGCTTAGCTTCTTTTTCTTCTTCGCCACCCAACGATTTATAGTAATGCCCGCGCAGACAGCAAAATTGTTTCGGTGCACTGCGCCAGTTACCCTCATTTGACTCGTTCCATTTTTTGGTCATGAACGGACGGGCAATGGTTTTCCACGCCGCTTCTGCATCAACCGGATTTCCCTGTTGATGTTGTTTAAGCACCCACATGATCGCGTTTTCGGCCGCCTGCCCCATCAGACCCCAACGGTTGTCCATTTTATTGAGCCGATACGCCGTTTTCTGTTCTTCGGAAGCATTACGTGCCCAGCCGCCCCACATGCCGTATTTGCTCCAATAACGACGGCGCCTGCACTGCTCAAAATCCTCCGATGCGCTGAACGACCACGAAAACGTATTTTTTAACTGTCCCATTTCAATCCTCCAAAATCATAGCACGGCACGTTAACCGGCTCTTTATCCGTCACGATTGCAGCTGCATATTTGGAGCCTGCCTCAAGACGACGGAAATGCCAGCCGTTTTTTTCTTCATCCTCTACAGGAACAGCAAAGGTGGAAAGCTCCCGAAAGAGCGTGGAGCCGCAGGCTTTTACATAGGCTTCTTTGCGCGCCCATAAATTAAAAAACGTGGTGTGCTGATTTTCAGCTTTCTGAACCAGCTTATTTTCTTCTGGCGTGAAATATCGTGAACCGATTGCAACCACATCCAACCCTGTTTTGATCTGCTCCACATCAACGCCAATATTACGGTTGCAGCCAATGGCGAGAACGACCCATTCACCGGAATGCGAGACATTAAAATCGATGTCTGAATCCACTAAGTGCGGTTTCCCATTTTCCGTATATTCAAATTTAATATTTTTTGCCGGAATGCCGCTGTACCTGGATAACAGGATCCGGAGTGCACCCCGTGCGGCAATCGATGACTGACGATCCGTCAGTCCGCGGAACCGCTCTGCCTTTTCCCGCTCATTCCCGGAAAGAACAGCGCACAATGCATCCAACCTATCCAGCATATCCGGGACATGAATACCCCAGATGTGGATGGTACCTTCGTCAAGGTCTGGGATTTGGCTAATTTCGCTTACAATTTCCATAAGCGGCGTATTCTTATTTATATGCCTGTCCCAATCAACCATTGAATCCGTGCGCCATATACCCGAACTATTTCGATTGACTTATATCGATACCTTTATATCTTTTTAGTTTCAAAGCCAAACAAAGGAGCAAGGCGTGAAGAAAATTAATATTGCAATATGCACGAACCGGGATTGCTACATCAAAGGCACAACCCTCTTTAAACAACTCGATACCCTCATGTGCGCAACCCTGAAATCTAAAACGGTTCTCGCGGGAACAGACTGCCCGGGTTATTGCAAAAGTATCGGTTCAACACAGGCTCCCTGCGCGAATGTGGACGGGCATCTGATCCCCAAGGCCAGCCCTCGTAAAATTATGCAAGCCACACGGGAATGCATTGCGCACGATTAAGTACCTCCTGCCCTGCGTTAACCCACCAAAATAAAGATCAAGTTGTATCGATTGACGTATATCGACCTAAGCTGGTACTATTTCCCGCGTTATATAGGAGAATTTTATGAGTCAATTAGAACGCAAAACGGCTGGAGTACCGACGCTTAAGCGTCTTCCCCTTTATTTACGGCTGTTGCGCAAGATGAAAGAAAACGGAGAAGAGTATGCCTCCGGAACAGTCGTTGCGAAAGAACTGGGATTGGACCCAATCGTTGTTCGTAAAGATTTAGCCATTACCGGGGCTGTCGGCCGCCCACGCCTCGGGTTTCCGATGGATGAGATTATCGAGGCCATTGAAGAATTTCTCGGCTGGACAAATACGTCTGATGCATTTCTTGTTGGCGTGGGAAGTCTGGGTCATGCCCTGCTGGGCTATCAGGGCTTTGAACAGCATGGGTTGCGCATCTCTGCCGCTTTTGACAGCAATCCCGAAGTGATTGGAAAAACGGTTCACGGAAAAACTGTTCTCGATGTTTCTCAGATGCCCGAGCTGGCGAAGCGAATGCATGTGCGCATTGGTATTCTGACGGTTACCGCGTCCGTAGCCCAGAGTGTGGCGAATGCCATGATTGAAGGCGGCATTCGTGCGATCTGGAATTTTACACCGACCACCATTGATGTGCCGGATCATGTAATTCTGCAACGCGAGGAACTGGCGTCGAGCCTGGCCGTTTTATCGCATCGCCTCCTGATTGAAGGCAGCCGCCAGCCGTAGACAAAAAAAGACGAGGTGAAAACCTCGTCTTTCGCATATCCATGGTTTGGAATTGTGGAAACCGTTTATCCCATAATTTCCAAACCATAGTCGCGTAATACAGCCAACTTGATGTCTGCTGAATACTCGTTCTGAATAATTTTCGCCACTTCATCCGAGTAAGCTGCTGCCATTACAATGACCGCTTCCACCGGATCCGTATTCAGCATTTCCGGCGCAACGATCGGAATGTGCGTGGCCGGAGTATACTTGCCTTGTTTGAAGGGAGCGGAATCCAGGACATACTTAATTTTATCGCCAACCTCCGCCAGGGCGACCACGGCGAGTGCCTGGTGGCCAGCACCCCACACGGCGACCTCTTTGAAAGTGAACTGATTGATAAAGCCATCCAGCTCATTTTTTATTTTTTCCTGGTACGTATAAAATACAGAAAGGTCCGTCGGCCTTCTTTTTCGGATGACCGCCGAGATTATATATTTATGCCAGATTTCTTCGCATTCGATAATTTCAAATCCGTTTGCTTCCAACGTCGTCTTCAGGGTGTCCTGTGTAAAATAAAACAGGTGGTCGCTGATAAATTCCGAGAACAGATTTTCACGGATAATCATATCAAAGTTTGGAACTTCGATAAGCCCGATAGCGTCATCCGTAAGATTATTGCAAATACCGCGTAATGCGGTACAGGGATCCGGTAGATGCTCAAAAAAGTTACCAATGAAAAATGCATCGAATGGACCGTTTTCAATTTCATAGTCTTCCCGGTCCACATATCCCTGCGCAACTTTCATCCCGTTTTCAGTGCAGAAGTCGACCGAGCTTTTCAGGTTTTCAATACCGTAAGCATCCATTCCCTGTTCAGCCATCAGGGTCAGGTATTCGCCGCGACCGCAGCCCGCTTCCAGCACCTTCTTCCCTTTAAGCTTATATTGAGCAACAAAATCTCTGAACTGGTCTTTGCGGAACTGCTCCATCTCGGCTGAAAATGCCGAGGCGCGAATGACGTCCTTATAATAATCGACCGGCTCATTGCTAAGCTGAACCAATCCGCAGCCGGCACACTGGTAGACTTCCAGGTCAACGCCTTTATCCTGCTCCAACTCATCAGCCGCCGGCATGTTTTGCGCGGCTTTCGGCATATTTTTATAGGCTAACAGCGGCTCCGGGAAAAAACCTGTTCCACATACTCTGCATTTCATATTTTTCATACTATAGAGTCCTGTTGTTCGAAAACGGTCGGCATCCGAATGAATAGCGTTTCGATAGCCGGGGATGCTCTTCAGGAAACGAGAGCGGCGAGCTCGGCAAGCACATTCTCCATAGACCGCTCACTGCTGTTCCACGGTCGATCCACCAGCAGTCCCCGCACCCCTGCTTCAGAGGCTTCCGATGCATTTTTCTCATTGTCCTCCACAAGTATATCAACCTTGTTGATCCATTGCAGAAACTCCGCCTTTCGCACATCATAGTCAGGAAGGTCCACACCTTCGCGGAATGAAGGTACGAAATGGAATGTTCGAATCCATTTCCCAAAGTGTCGAACAACCCACTCAGCGGAGATATGGGCACATGATAAAGGAACGGCAGTCAGAACAATATGCCTTGCCTGACTGCCATACTGCCTGAACCAGTCCATCACAAGCGGATTTGGTTCCATGCTCCCAAATGCCGGAGACTGCCTGAACTCATCGAGTGAGCTCAGGTAGTCCTGCAGGGTAACCCCCAGCAGATCCTGCGGACCATTGCGTTTGATATCGCTGTAGGTTAAGTTGCATTGCGGATGCTCGCGCTTCCACTTTTGCTCCAGCCAGCACCCCATTAAATCATTCAGGATGTCGTCTACGTCCCAGGCGATTGTCAACATGCGCACTGCCTACTTGAGGTCTTTGTAGAGCCAGTCTGAACGGAAAGTCAGCTGCGTTTTACGGTTTGGATTATTCATCACGGCTTCATCTTCGTAGTAGGAGTCATTTTTATAATGTGTGGTAGAAACCTCTTCGAAAATACAGCCGGTTTTTGATGAAAACTTATGATTCACCTCGCGCTCCACCGTCAGCATGTCGCCGGCCTTGAGTGTGGAGTCCTGGCCATCCAGGTTTACATCCATATCGCCGTACAATACCTGGAAGGTTTCTTCCTTCTTCACATGTTTGTGGAATGGATGATCCTGCCCTGGAAGAATAATGATCAGCTTCTTGCAGTATTCGCGGTTGATGCAGTTCAGGATGGCAGCGCCATACTCTTCGTATCTTTCGATTCCATAGTGATGCGAGAGTTCAAGATCAATCTTGTTAGGCAGTGCAATGTGGCTCTTTACAATGATATCTCTCACCTGACTGATGATCTTGAGAACATTTTCCCGCAGATCCTTGTGCGTCGTGTCTGCAAAGTTGATCGCTCCATTCGCCGGCACATCCACATTCAATATATATTCAGCATACTTTGACATGTCGTTCGCAACGATTTGAGCCGGATCGCAAGGAATGGCATAGAAGACGTTTTCAGCAGTCAGCTTGTCACCTTTTTTAAGATCGCTCTTCGCGAAAACACCGCGCTTCAAACCGCGCAAATCGGTGATTTCTTTTTCTGTAATGGCATATCGCTCGCCTTCCGTGCCGCTCATGATGAAAGCATCTTCAGCCGAAGCCAGCCAATTACCGACCTGCTCCGGTGTTGAGGAATAGGCATTGATTCCATATTTTTCCGTATCCACCGCCACGTGACGTTCAAATACTTTGACGCCCATACCAACGGCCACTTTTACCGAATCGATGTTACCGGGTTCTTCATGCGTGGAGAAGCCGATCGCCAATTCAGGATAACGTTCCTGCAGCAGTTTCAACTGGTTCATTTGCAGGTTTTCCCGCTGTGTGGGGTAGGCTCCGACACAATGCATAATGCAGAGCTCTTTGTCCCGGTGCTGGAAGAACGAAACAACCTGATCGATCTGTTCAAAACTTGCGCTTGCGGTGGAGGCAATTACAGGCTTATCCGTAGCCGCAATTTTTTCCAGTAACGGCCAATCGGTGAATGAGCAACTTCCGATTTTGATCACATCATAATCGTGTTCGATAATTTTATCTACCGAGGGCTCATCGAAAGGTGTGCAGATGGTCAACATGCCTTGATTTTCCACCTCCTTCTTCATCGCCAGAAAATCAGCTTCGGGAATCTTGGTTTCGGAAAAGCGTTTTACATACTTGATATCATCCCGCCCCTGATAATCCGGGTGGATGAATGTTTCCAGGTTTCTGTACTGGAATTTAAACGCATAATTAAAATCATATTTTTTTGCGGCGGCGGCCACTTCCTTAATGATGCGGATACCATGCTCAACATCCCCCGAGTGGTTATTCGCCATCTCGAATATAAACAATTTATTAAACATATTCTGTTCTGCCATAGTCTCTCTCACTTTTCTTAATTAAACTGCCGATTTCCTTATAGTGTATTAACCGAAGCCTAAACACTTACTTTTATTAAAAAATAAACGATACCTGCCCCGTCTTTACTTAACACGCCTACTCAAAGCAGGAAGCATGCCCACACGAACCGGTCCACCCATAATGATTACCTATGCCGCACAGTCTATCCTGTTAATACACGACCCATTCCTTCCATGAAACCCAGGTTTCTGGAAGCACTGGATATCGCATTATCCAGAGCCGGAGTTTCCAACACCAAATACCCATCAAATTCCTGCTCGGCAAGAGCCTCATAGACCGCCGGAAAATCAATACTCCCCTGTCCCAGAATACCACTTGGATTATCCTTCATATGAACCTGGACAATTCGTTTCCCCAATTCTTTTATTTCATCGAGTATATCGTAACCAATGATATCTGCATTGCCGGTATCAAAGTATACCTTCACATTATCCGCTCCGATGGAATCTATGATCCGAACCATATCGGGCGCCCCTAAAGAAGTTTCAAGCCCAAAACTGACTCCATGCTCCCTGGCGATGGGCGCCAGCTTCTTCATCCCCTCAATCAGGTGTGCAATTTTCGCCTCCTCCTTTAATGCCGCCGAACCGAAAAAAGGAATAAGAATAAGTGGGATCCCGACCTCACCGCACGCCTCAATCGTTTTCCGAATAATCGAATGAGCTGTACTTCTCTCTTGAGCATCGCAACTGGCAGGACTGTTTTTTATATCGTTGAGCATGTGCAGGCAGATGGAGGCCATCTCTACACCACTGGCCTCGGATGCTTCTCGCATTGCGGAACGAACATCCCCCTCTCCTGTCCAGAATCCATCCTCCGCATAATCATGGCCTATTCCGAACTCAACACCATGAAAGCCCAACTCCCCGGCCTGCTCGATAAATGCGGCCCGGTCGCCATTAGACGGGATACCAAAACCCTCCCTGGTGCGATGCATTTCGAAACCCTCAATAATTCCATGCTTCACCGTTACCATCCTTTACCATGTAGACAGCCGTCCACATAAGCTTTCAGCACATTGCTCGTTTAAAGTTATTTCCTGATCGTTCTTCAAAACACAAATTATGGTGCCCATTTAGTCAACATAGGCTGCCGAGGATTCACCATGAGCTCGCAAATGGCTGGGCCGTCGGATTCCAACACTTTCTGAATAGTTCCCAGATCATCCTTAGTTTCGATTCTCTCATAAGCCAGCCCCCATGCAGGTGCCAGTTCCCGCCAGTTCGGCAATGAAAGTCCGCATGTTTCATCTGAAGCAAAGTTCTTACCAAAAAACTTTTCATGTGTGTTTCTAATGGAAAAATATCCGCCATTGTTAATCAGGAAGATCTTTACCGGCAGCTTGTTGTAGAGAATGGTCTGAATCTCCTGCATATTCATCATTATGGACCCATCCCCTTCGAAGCAGACCGTTGGCTGTTTCCCATTCGCCATGCAGGCGCCCAGCGCCATTGGAAGGCCGTGTCCCATTTCACCGCAAGCCGTATTTGTGATAATGCGTTTTCCCTTCCGGTTATAGCACGCCTGATGCGGCGCCTCTGCAGCCATACCATTCGTGGTCATAACATCAAATTCATTCACATGACTGAACTCCTCAAAAAACTGATAGATATCGATATACTTTTCGCTTTCAGTATAAGCGATAGGCTCCACCGGAACATTCCAGCGGGTGACCGACAAATCCTGTTGGTTCATCGCGACCAGGAATTCTTTTGCATCAGCACAGACGGGGATATCCGCCTTAAAATTAACTTTATCGAATTCGGCCGGATCAATTTCCACGAAAACGGTTTTGGCATCTTTTGCAAATTTATCGAAATCGAATGAGGTCTGCCGGATCTGCATCCGCGTTCCCACAATCAGCAGGAGATCACAGTTATCAACGGCGAAGTTTGCAGACGCATTTCCAGTCATGCCCTGTTCGCCAAGGAAATAAGGATAGTCCCGGGTAACCAAATCCCGACCACTCATTGCTCCAACCACATTAATCTTGGTTTTCTCAATAAATTCGTAAAGCTCATCCACCGCATGCGCACACCAGATGCCGTTGCCCACCAGCAATAACGGACGTTCCGCATTGTTCAATGCATCTGTGATTTCAACAATAGGCATTACGACAGGCTCTTCCTCTGGCGGGACAAATCCTTCCAGCTCGGTTTCATCGATTTCAGCACGCTGGATATCCAGCGGAATATCAAGCCATACAGGACCCGGTGCTCCGCTTTGGGCCGTGTAAATTGCTTTTTCAAGATGGTAACGGATCTTCTTCGGATCCATGATCGTTTCCGCATATTTTGTAATGGGTTTAACGCAGTCGACCACATTCAGTTCCTGCGGTCCGACCTGCCGCAAAATAGAACGCTTCTCTTCCGGCACCATTACCTCGGTTCTCACCTGCCCGGAGATAAAAAGAACGGGGACTTTATCGAGCCAGGATGCCGCAACACCCGTGAAAGTATTGGTTGCCCCAGGGCCTGTCGTTACCACGCAGAACCCGATTTCATTCTTCATGCGCGCATAGCCCTCCGCAGCTTTTGCCGCGCCCTGCTCATGATGACAACATATGCATTCGATTTTGGATCTACCCAGGCTATCAACCACATGCATTATACCACCACCTGATACCAGAAATGCAGTATCGGTTACGTTCTCCATAAAATCTGTTATATATTTACTCAGCTTCATACTTCCTGCCTTTGGGGTTCTCTTTTATAACTCAAATACAACACGCTAGCGTCTTCCTAATACTGCTCACCCTAATTCCCGGTCACCTTTGGCGAAACCACTCAATGGTTTGCTCAATGGCATCCTCCATGCCTGTTTTCAGCTTTAGCTTCAGGTCAGTGGATGCTTTTTCAATAGAAGGCACATACCAGCTGGGCGGGTTCCCTTCGTCTGCTTCCTGACGAATGACGACCTCGTTCCTGGTGCCTGCAATGTCGCGGACCAGGTGTGCAAGATCGCCAATGCTGATCCCTTGATCAGATCCCACATTATAAACACCACCACTACTGCCATGCAGGAGCATCCGGGAAAACCAGAGAGCGAGATCCATTCCATACATGTACGAACGCATGGGAGTTCCATCACCTTGAATTTCTATCGTCTCGTTCTTCAAACAGCTCCTGATAAAATTTCCTATGGCCAAATGGCTTTCAAGCGGAAAATAGGGGCCAACAAACGCAAAGCATCGAGCGATCACAGAATCTACATTGCTTTCAAGGCAAAGCTGTTCAGCTTGCAATTTTCCCTGGCCATATGCATTGGCGGGCTTGCATAGGCAGGTTTCGGAAACATGCGTTATTTCCGAAGATTGAGGTCCATATACTGCACCGGAGCTCACATAAAGAAAGCGTTCGATTCCGGCTTTAGCGGAAAATTCGAGAACGCGCTGAGTGCCCTCCGTGATAATTGAATACAGCTGATCCGGCTCATCACCCAAATCATCTGAACAGACCGGTGTCGCCGCATGAATCACATAATCAAATCCCTTTGCCGGAAATGCAAAATCCCTGACATCACCCGAAATAAATGAGAGCCCCGGATGCGATGCAAAAGATGGAAATGCTCTACGGAAACGGTTCTCATTTCTCGTCAATAATACAAGGTCGGCACCGCTTGCCAGCAAATACTCCAACATCCATTTTCCAAACAGCCCTGTACCTCCGGTAATAAAGATTCTCTTACCTAATAAGTCCGGACACCAATCTGACGAATCGTTTACTTCCATTTACCCACTTATACCGCTTATGAGAGATTATTGTTAATTATGAGCTTCAGTAGCGATAAAAACGAACCCATTTACCAGCAAAGCTGAACCACTACAGCAGGTTGTACGCTAGCAGAGAGAGGGTTTTAGCGGGCACAGGTCGTTAAAAACCAAGCCCAAGCCTAGTTACCAAGTAAGAAAAAAGGGAAGAAACCGCAGTTTCTTCCCTTATAAGGATTTATTTCATGATCAGTGCCAGGAAGGCATCAAAACCAGCTAGAACTTTCTTTTTGAAATTAGCTCTGCGGGCTTTAGACCGAATCACTCGCTTCTCATGAGAAACGACCATCTTATTCCAGAACAGTACATCAACTGATTTGTAGTGCCTGTAGGTCCATGACCATGCAGCAGAAGACCACTCAATGACTTGATCCATCATAATCGATAGATAGTTATTTTCAGCGATCTCATCAACTAATACGTATTCATGGGCTTTGTCTTCATGCTCAAATACATCGCAGGCATTTGGACGACGGCGAATCGGCATCAGCGAGGAACCGGCCAATTTTCTACGACGAACACGGCGGGTAATAAATAAACCGCACGTGCTGATTCCCATGAGGCTCATGGTTCCCGGCTCAGGAATAGCGACAACGCGGAACCCTGTTGTCGCAAAGGTATGGTTCACCCCTGGTGCCAGCGACTCACGCGAATTATCAGCTCTCAAATCGTACTCACCATAAGTATAGTACCCTCCTCTGGCCACGCGATCATCAGCAAAGTTTGTACTTCCTGCAAACGAACTTTCAGTCCATTCGCGGATATTTCCCAACATATCGTACGTTCCGTTTTGCTCCACGACCCCAGAACCCACCGCCCAAACTGTATTGGAGTCATACATGGCACGAACACCCGGAGCACCAAGGGAGTTAGGCGCGGGCCATGAATACGTACGATAATCACCGTACGTTGCATCAGGTTTAAAATGGGCCGCCTTGTACCATTCATCTTCGGTAGGAACCACATAAACCATTCCATAGGTTGATACAGCTCCAGCTCGGTCAACACCAGTAACCTGACCTGACCCATTGATCATATAGGCACCAGAATTTGCGCTACCACTGGTCAGCCAGTTAGCAAATTTGGCTGCTTCATAAAAAGTAACTTTTGATGCAGGAGCATTAACACCTACTCCTCCTAACCACGAGCCTTCATCACCATTACTGATGGAGCTATCCGAAGCATATGCCTTGGCAAATTGGTCAATGGTTACTTCAAATTTACCAACCCGGTAGTTGTATGCAACAGCTCCATACCCCGTGTTATCCGCCGAGTTCCCCGCATAATTAATATTTTGGAAATCCATTGTAAACTGATTTGGCCCGGTTCCGAAAACATCAGCATGCACGCCCGAAACAATGAGCGTACCGGCTAGAATTAATAAAAATTGAGCATTCTTTTTCATAGTATTTACCTATTTGACACATTTACGTATCGATATCGTTGCCCAATGTACAAAAAGGCCGAGTTGGTTACTATTCTATTTTACCTTTAATTTCCCAACAAAGGCGCACTTTAAAGAGCCTTAAATTTAACCTCTTAACCAGGAAGTACAAAGTCTTTACGCAGTCTCCGCAGTATATCTCAGAGCCGCATTCAAAGTCCCCGGACAAAATTCCGTTGTTTAAATTAATTCCTGTCTTCAGGAACTTCCCTGATCAGAACTCCCAATAAACATCCCAACCCAATGCCAATCAAGGCATACACCAAATCATCAGGATCGCTGGAACGCCCAAAATTTTCAGGAAGAAAAGCCTGTGCAGCTTCAAAGAAAATCGCAACAACAACAGTTGCCATCACCGCGGTTGCGAGTCGGTTAATAATCGGCTTCCCAGCCAAAGCTTTCATCAGCAGAAAAGCAAGGATCCCCATAAACACCACATGTGCCATAGGCTGTATAATGTGCACCACCCCGTCATATCGAGGACTTAACCAATCGCCCAACCAGCCCCACTCCCGGGGAGAAGGCAACAGCAGCACCAATAAAATAAAGAGTGTCCATATGAGTGCACCAAACCAGTATTTATGCACTTTTCGCATGCTTTAGCCACGTTTCAGGAACTGAGTTAGCTTGCTGCAGTTTTTCCAGACCAAGGTGTGAAGATGACCAATCCGATTCGTACGAATCGCCCGCCAGTCTTCTTTTGATTTAGTAACGACATGTTTCAGGCTGCGGTTACTGACTCCGCCAAGACGCATTTTAACCAGCACCATTCGTAAATAAGCGGGTTCGACTTCATACTTTGAAAAGATTCTCATCATGAAGTCATAATCTGCAGCGCAGCTGAAAGAGGTGTCAAAATACTCGCCATTATCGAGTTTGGTTTGTTCGTAGATTTCCCGCTTTAAATAAAGTGTAGGGTGAGGAGGCATCCAGCCCCATTTTAATTTCCACCGATAATAAATACCGCTCACCCAATGGCGAACAACACTGAGCTCACCATCGCCCGAAGGCCTGACATACTGCAAATCACCATAGACGGCATCAGCACCTGAGTTCTTGAGCGCACAACCAATCTGATAAAGCACACTCCTCGATGCCAGAATATCATCCGCGTGCAAAAACCCGACAATATCGCCGGTCGCCATTTTGACCCCTTTATTCAAAGCGTCGTAGATTCCCTTATCCGGTTCAGACACCCATAAATCCGGATGAAAGTCTTCTGCCTGTATCAATTCGAGCGTCTTATCTGTAGAAGCTCCATCCACCAGAATCCATTCAATATCGTCCCGGGGGAAATCCTGCATCTGGAGCGACTTCAGGGTATCAACAATGCTCGCCTCAGAGTTATAGGTTGCGGTGATAATAGAAATCTTCATGTGCTATGCAGTCCAATCCTTAAACCAATCAATAAATTTTCCGAGCCCCTCTTTCAGACCGGTTGTTGGCTGATAGTTTAACTTGGTTTTAGCCTTTTCGATATCAGCATAGGTAATCGGAACATCGCCAGGCTGCATGGGAAGCATTTCCATTTGCGGTTCAATTCCAAGAGCCTCTCCCAGAAAGCCAATCATATCCATCAGCAGTTCGGGCTGATTATTTCCAAGATTAAATATTTCATATGGAGCCAGTCCTTCAGCAAACAAAGCTCCCTTGACCCCCTTCACGATGTCATCAATATAGGTAAAATCACGCTTCATATCGCCGTGATTAAATACCTTGATTGGCCGGCCTTTCAGCATCGCGTCAGTAAAAAGCCAATAGGCCATATCCGGCCGACCCCAGGGACCGTAGACCGTAAAGAATCTCAGCCCAATTGATTGAAAACCATAAAGGTGCGAATAGGAATGCGACATCAACTCATTGGCCTTCTTGGTGGCAGCATAAAGGCTGACGGGATTATCCACCGGATCCGCCTCACTGAACGGAACTTTTTTATTACCGCCATACACACTCGAACTCGATGCATATACCAAACGTTCAATTCCGTTATTGCGGCAGCATTCCAGCACATTCAGGTGCCCTGCCAAATTGGACTGCTCATATGCAAATGGATTCTGCAGTGAGTAGCGCACGCCCGCCTGGGCAGCCAAATGGCAGACCCGATCAATTTTCTGCGTCCTGAACAAACCTGCCATCGCATCGGAATCGGATAAATCCAATCGATGTCCAGCATACCCCCCGCGTTCCTCCAGCAGTGCATGGCGGGCATCTTTTAATTTAACGGGATAATAGTCGTTAAAATTATCCAGGCCGACCACTTCATGCCCTTCATCCAACAAGGCATGGGCAACCGATGATCCAATAAAGCCAGCGGCTCCGGTTACTAAAATTTTCAAATTGTATCTCCTTCAGACTGTCGCTCTTTATAGCGGAACTCAATCACCTTGAGATCGATCATATATTCATACATGGAACGCATTATCGAATAGCGCAAACCAGGCAATCCATCCAGCAAACCCAGCCTTAAAAAATAGAGATAACCAAACATTAAAAAAGGCCGACCCGGCATACGGTACGCCAACGTCTTGCATGCCCTGCGCCGAACAGCTGCATCGCGCGAAAAGAAATCAGAAGGGCGTATCGTGCCCTTCACTTCATGGATCAGGTCTGCGGCCTCCATATCAGAATAGTTGTTATGGCGCGCAAACCAATGCCCTACTCCATGCGAAAAGGGATAATGAATAATATGTCCATCCAGGTTTCCTGTTTTTCCATCCACCACCGCAACAGGATTAACCAGCCTTTCGTAACGAATCGTTTCCGGACGGAACACCCGGGTAATCCAGGTCGGATAAAGCTGCGAACGTTTTAACCACCGCCCCATAAAATAATCCTTCCGGCGCACCTGGAAGGCTGCATACTCATCCCCCGTTTCAGTCAGCTTTAACAATTCCTCACGCAACTCATCGTCACAGGTTTCATCCGCATCGGTATAATAGACCCAGGGGTTCTTGAATTTAATATTTTCAACGCCCCAGTTTTGGTGTGCCGACCAATTGTCAAATTTACGCTGAATCACACGCGCACCTAAACGCTCCGCAATCTCTACAGTCCGGTCATCGCTGAAAGAATCAAACACAACAATATCGTCCGACCACGAAACCGATTCAATACAACGCTCAATATTAATCTCTTCATTCTTCGTGAGAATGAGTACAGACATCCCCGCCATCCTATTTACTCTCCTTCATTTCCCGCTGCTTAATGAAGCGCGCCGGATTTCCAGCCACCACGGCCCAGGGCTCAACATCGTTTACAGCCACCGCACGTGCGCCAACCACGGCACCTTCACCAACAACAACGCCGGGCCCGACAAAGGCATCGGCACAAATCCATGCCTGGCTCCCGACCGAGATCAACGGTGTCAGCAAAGGTGTTGCCGGATCAGAAAAGTCGTGTGTACCGGCACAAAGATGCGCCCCTTGCGAAAGGGTAACCTTTTCAGAAAGGGTAATTTTCCCCAAATTATAAACCGTGGCCTTTTCGCCAATTGCCGACCAATCCCCGACCTCCAGATTCCACGGAAAATAAATTACAGCCGTATTAGCAATATTGACCCGTTTTCCTATCCGCGCACCAAACATCCGTAAGATGAACCGGCGCGGAGCATAGAATGGACGGGGTATTATTCGGAATACCACTTTTCCTACAGCCCACATCACGCGCATGATCTGTATCCGCAACGGATACTTCTGCGCAGCGCGATTTTCTTTTATATCGAGTTCAGCCATTTTTTGCTCATAGCTCCATGCAATCCGGAGGCGTTCCTCCATTCAGACACCACGCATAAACCTTTGCCATTTCTTCGGCTATTTTAGTCCATGTAAATTTTTGCTCAACCAATTTTCGCCCTCGGCCTCCCATCTCAATCAGATTCTCGTGCGACAGAGCCGTAAACTGCTCCAATCCTTTGGCAATCGATTCAGCATTCGGCTCAACACGCAGAGCCGCCTCCGCATCAAATCCTTCTGGAATATTGCAAAATTCAGTCATGACCACCGGAAGTCCATAGGACCATGCCTCCAGCACGGACATCGGCAACCCTTCTGAAAAAGAAGGCAGAATAAACGCATCAACACGCCGCAGCAGTTGATCTTTCGCGTCTCCAAACTGCGGCCCGATAAACTCAACAGAGTCTGCAATACCCAACTCCTGCACCAAGGACCTCAATCCCTCTTCATGGCCCCCGTCATCCCAACCGGCAATCAGGAGTTTCCAATTTCCGGAAATCCGTCCCCAGGCTTGCACCAGTTCCTTTAAACCTTTCTTCGGATGTATCCGACCCAGGAACAGCAGTTCCTTCCGCGGACGATCCTCCCGAATTAAATTTCCTATATCCGGAACTTCAACACCATTGGGAATCTGGGCGATCGGATTGGTCAATCCGTAGGCCCGAATGGATTCGACCTCGGAACGGCACAAGGCATGAATACACGTTGCAGTCTTCAATGCTTTTTTGGCAAAAAGCGATTCGACCACCCGCTTTTTCCACGCCGCATTATTTACAGCCCAGGGATCCAGCATGCCCCGCGGTGAAACCACAACCGGAACACCGCTCCTTTTCTGGTGCTGCATTGCCGCCCACTGGTTATCCAGCCAGATACCATGCAGATGAATCAAATCCGAACCGGACGACGCAAGCATTCGCCGTAAGCGGAGCGAGGTCTGCAAAGGCCCGACCGGATTGTAGAGCTCAACTGGTATAGGATCCCAAACACCAAGATCCTCCTGCGAATGTTCATCTTCAGGACTGAGCAGTTTTAAACTGCACTGCGGGGATGCCAAGGCTTTCGACAGCCAGCGTACTGAATAGAACAGTCCACCTGCCTTCCTCGAACTTGTAGATAGAACGGTAATTTTCATTTTTCCAAATCACTAATCAGGAATCGGGTTTTCCCATTGTCATTTACTTCTACCGGCCCCGCCTCAAACCGAACTTCAACAAGGCCATGCAGGAGTTTTTCCAGGCGTTGCTCAACCGCCGCAATGGCTTCATCACAATTGCCGCCTTCAAGCGCTTCGTACCGAATTAAAATCGAATAATCGCTCCGTTGCCGAATTTGGTATGACTTTATTGAGTCCGGAAATCCGCGAAAAATTCCCGCCAACGTTTCGCCGGCAACAGCTGTACCATCAGGCAAATAAACTTTATCTGTAATCCGACCGTCCACGTAGTCCATCATCGGAAAAGGCAATCCACAGTCACACGGTTTTTCCAGCACCCGGCCTCGATCCCCTAAGCGGTAGCGAATCAACGGGAATGCCCGATTGCAGAGGTCGGTCACAACCAGATCCCCGAAATCCCCCTCGGGCACAGGTCTGGCATTATCGACAACATCAACGTGCCGGATATCATTTGCGATATGCATACCCTCTTGCTTCCGGCATTCTGCAGCAATCCAATAAAACTCGCATGAGCCATATTGGGTGTAGACCGGGGCATTATATACCTTCTGCAAATATTGGCGTTTCCCTTCAGCGAGTGGCGCGGCCGTGGTCCAGATGGCCTGCAACCCTTCCAATTGAAGGCCCTTTCGCTCCAGAAAACCCGCAAATACATCAACAGCCCCAACATATCCGATCAGGTATGCCGGGCGGTCAACACACAGTTGGCGATAGAATCGTTCCATTTGACCCTCATCCATTTCGAGGGCCTTGATCCAATTCCGACGCGTTGGCCAAAGCAGCATTTTCTGTAATACCTGCCGCGAGCGTTCGGGTACGGCTCTATATAAATAGGCACTGCTTTCCGAAATATGTGTTCCCCACCAACGCAACATCCGCCAGGAAATCTCGGCCATAGGCGCAGCAGGATCGATAGGAATGGTCAGCGGCGGTCCGGTTGATCCACCGGTTGTGGCCGTATTCAACGACGTCGCATCATAACCGCTGCAGAGCAGGTCAGCTGCATGCTCCCGTATTTCCTTTTTTTCAAGAATGGGCAGTTGGTCGAAATCGGATGGGGTTTTCAAATCGCCCGGTTCGAATCCGCTTGCCGTGTATTTTGCACGGTAGAAAGCACTGTTTTCAAAGGCATGCTTTACAATGAGCTTCCTTTTTCGCCAGTTCAGCTCCTCCAGCTCAATTCCAGACAACTCCTCATTCCGGAGCAGTTCGCGATATCTGGCCATCGACCGAGGCGACGATATCCACTGTTTCGCCAGGAACGTTGCTTTTCTCATGCGCGGATCCCGTCGATCTTCTTTAACGCGTCAACCAGCCGTGCAGCGTTAGCCGCCGGAGTTAAATCCTTCAAAAATATTTCCTTGGATTTTTGCCCAAATGCAGGGAGCCGATCAACGTGCTCCACACAATTTTTTAATGCCCGAGAGAGGGCCCTGACCGAGCCGGACCGGATCCGATACCCATTAACACCGTCTTCGATAACATGCCAGGAACCGCCACACAGATCTGTTCCGACAATCGGCATCCCCAACGAAGCGGCTTCGTTAAAAACCGCCCCCCAACCATCAAACCGGGATGCAAGCACGAAGACATCGGAAGCACCATAGACCTCGGAAATCCGATCAATGGGATAAGCTCCCAGAAAGAGCACGCTTTTCTCAATCTTCAGTGAGCGCGCGAGACTCTGGTATTTCTTATTGGATTGATCCATACCGCAAAATACCACGCACCACTCATCCGTATTCAACTTCGAGAATGCCTTCAGCAGCAAATCAACGCCCTTGCGCTTGCACAGTGCACCTACCGCAACAAAGACACGCCGGCCTTTTGCAAATTCCCGAACAGCTTCGCTAGGTTCCATTTCCGGCAGGGCTTCGGGAACATAAAACAGATTGAAGATCCTTTCTTTGGAAACGCCCATCGTCTGAAAAGCGCGGCCGGCCATATCCCCCTGCCCCAAAACAGCCAATGCATGCTTGCGCATACTCAGCCCATCTTTACGCTTCAATTTTAACATCAGAGGGTTCAGCAGACGGAACAGATCCATATTGTAGCCGACGGTTTCCGCCAGACGGACTCCCGGGGCTTCCGACCAATGACACCACGGCACATTATTTTCGCAAAAGTAGGCAATTAAATCCCTGCAGATATAGCTGCTGATAATATGGATGCGCTGTTCCCATTCGGGAACGATCGACAAACGCTCAACGGGTGTGATCAATCCCTTTGCACATTGCTCGTATGCCTGATACACATGGTCGTTGCGCCATCCCTGAGCCGCCCGCCGCTCGGATACCCCTTTGGTATAGCAGACCTGAAGATCAACATCTTCTCTTTCGTTTACCGCTTTGAAAAAAGCACTCTGGTAGTGCGACGGCACATCCATCCAAATACAGATTTTAAACATGGTCCTCTCCGTGTACAGCAACCGTCTTTATGCCAAGCATTTGTTCATAAATTTCCACCATCTTACGTGATGCCGTTTCCCACGAATATTGCTCCATCGCAACCTCTCTCAACTGCAGGGCATTCTCTTTCTTCAGTGTCCGTTCGATCGCCTTGCAAATCTCTTCCGGAGAGGAATCGTCTTTCACTTCTTCTGCGTTAAACTCCTGCAATAATTCGATCGCTCCACCACCCCGAAGGACAGGAAATGCCAGAATGGGCAGAGCACTGGCAACCGCTTCAAGAATCACCAGACCAAAGGGCTCGAAATAGGAAGTAAATAGATAGGCGTCAGCCGCTTGATAATAGGCTTCCGGCTCGGGGATAGAGCCCGCTAAAACCACCCGCTTCTCACGAACCGGTTTATTCAACCGCTGTTCCATGCCCTCATGTTCAGGACCATTTCCAACGATGACCAACATCACTCCATCCGGCAGGTTATGGGCTATATTTTCAACACGGTCAGTGCCCTTCATTGCCTGATGCAACCTGCCTACCCATAGAATAATTTGTTTATCGACCGGCAAACCCAACTTGCTACGCAACGCGGCCTTTCTTTCATCGAACGAATTCGGGAAACGCGCAAAGTCGACCCCATTAGGGACTAAATGAATTTTACGTTCAGGATATCCGGCAGCAACCCATGCATCCATGGTGTATTGCGATATCCCTATCACAGCATCTGAGGTATTTTTGGTTACCGGCCAGCCCAATCGTTTTTTAAATCCGCCGGATTTCGTTGGAGGAAGATGGCCATGGGTAACCACGGGTATGCCACTTGAAAAATAAACCAGACGGGGCCACAAAATTCCATCATGGGAATGTATGATATCCGGCTTCAACTGCTTAAGTTCATGAGCCAACTGACGCAAACCAGAAACCGCCTGCCTCGAACAGCTCAGCTCCAGGCATTTTACCCGGGGCATGAATTCTTCAGCGATACCTGCGGCCTCCCCATACAGAAACAGCAGCCAAACATCCACACCCGCTTTGCGTTGTTCACGAACCAATGCCTCGACCACACGCAACGAACCGCCAATATCAGGATCATCCCTTTGACATATATGAAGAACGCGCATACTTAGTTCCTTCTGCCCTCATCAAGAGATACATTAGCACGGTGCGCATAAACTTTTTTTCCTTCTCCGATATAATTCTTCAGACGACCCAGATAGGTCAGGTAATCTTTTCGGTAGTTCTTTTTGGTGAAATGACGAGGAACCCTTAAGCTTTCCCAGAAAAATGTCCGAAAAATCATCAACCGTATATACAGGTGATCTGAAAAACTCAGGGCATCATTCCGTAAAAACCGGAAGCGGGTATACAACGATTCATAGGTAAAGTAGAACGGACAGCTATTGAGACTTTTTTGCGTTACGCTTTCTTCCCAAACCCCCATATAGCAGAGCGTACTTTGAACATAGGTAACTTGCTTGCGGTAATGCGCCTCCATCAGGAAATCCCAATCGGTTGCCGTCGACTTTATGTCGTATCTACCCAGCTCCTCAAACAACCGCTTCGTGAAGATCGTACAGGCCGGCAGAGAAATATACGGGAATTTCCAGATGTCATTCCGGTATCCGGCTAACCGCGTTGAGATTGGTGGCTTTTCCACGATGGGTTCCGTTGGTCCCTCATACTTCCCCCCAATGTTATACTTTTCGTAATCCGTCACCACAAAGGTGTCATCGTTGACATACGGCACCGTAAGATTAAGAAAATCGGGATGCAGAAAGTCGTCATCGCAATGCAGCTTGATGATTCCGTACCGGCATCGTTCCACACAAAGGTTCATGTTTCCTGTAAAGCCGACATTTTCCTCGTTCCTGAAAATTTTTAATCGAGGGTCATGAATCCCTGCCAAAGCATCCGCGGCCAGAAAATCGCCGGCATTGTCCGAAACCACAACTTCGAACTCAGGATACCGAAGCGCAAGAGCATTTTCACAGACGTGCTTCAGGATTCGGCCACGGGCTTCGCTACCCAGACACGTTATGATAAATATGGAAACCGGTGGTTGATCCGTCATCTGCGATTCTCCTCTACACCTGCCACTTCCTTGATGGTATCGAGCAAACGCTGCTTCCAGGCTTCTGTTGTAAATATTTCCGACTGTTTCAAAGCATTTTCCGCATACTGATCCCGCCGCTCTCTGCTGCTCAGCACATCGATAATAGCCGCGGCAAGCGCAACTGGATCCCGGGCAGGAACCGTTATGCCGCATCCCTCGTTAAAATCAACCCCGCTCTCTTTTGTGGCAATCACCGGGCATCCGCACGACATGGCCTCAAGCAAAACACCGGCCTGCCCTTCAGATAATGACGGGAGAACAAATACATCGGCCTGCCTGAACTCTTCACGCATCCGACTCATCGGCACCGTGCCAATACAGTTTAGCTGTTCCTTATGCTCAACCCAGTCCACGTCGTCGTCCGTTAACCCGGCCACGTGCACATCAATTTCAACACCCTGTTCACGTACCCGCTTTGCAGCATCGGCCAGATAGTGGATCCCTTTGCGCAGCGGATGGCGCCCGGCAATCAGGATTCGGCCCTTGACCGGGGATTTGTTAATGGAATCGCTGAACTTCAAACTACTGCCATAGGGAAGCAACCGGATTTTTTCTTCATGTTCGACGGCAAACTCCATCACCCCTTCCGCGACCCAGCTTGATGGGCAAATCAAAATATCGGCCAGATCGAATGAACGCTTAAAGTGATCTTCAACATCTTTAATCGTCCGCATGTCCAGCTCGGCATTTTTGATCCGGGCATTTTCTTCACCCACCAGCCTCGTTGTGAGCGGATGGACAAACACATCAATGATAATTTTAGCGCCCTGCCCTTTCGCCCAGCGAAGAAAATCATGATCTTCGCCGCACATGCTGTAAACAATATTAGCTCCCCGCAGCCCCCATCGCCTCATGGTTGGACTGATATCAAACCAGGGTGCCCCTTGGAGCATCTCCTGAAGGGCACTATCGGTGGAAAAAATTTTCTTACGGGGAATTCCGATGGGTTTACGCGCCACTAAAGCATCCAGCGAACGTTGCCGAATGCCAACCGCATTCAAAAGGGTGGCAAGCCGCCCAACCAAGCTGAAAGCAGACGAGTCGATATACAGCGCTTCCAGCATGCCTGCTTCTTCCAGAAGCCGGGGCACAGCATATCTCCGCCGGGCCCCATGTTGACAAACGATGACCCGCGGATCCCCGTTATATTCCTTATCGTTTAACTGCATTAATAAATTATCCTTATATACGAAAAATCAGACGTTTCTTCTAATTTTCGCCCTATAGAGCAACGGGTATGCCAAAGCGAAAAAATAAACCCATACTGATGCCAGAATTCGGTTGGTCCCGTGCGATACCGCGTGCATTGCCGCACTCAGCACATAGACATACAGCATCTGACCCAAAAAAGTTCCACTCATCGCATGCCGATAAAGCGTGCCCATCATCAGGCCTATTAGCAGAAATTTTATGGCACCGAACCAACTGAACGAGCCAAATGCATCAGCATAGCCGGATATCGTCGTCCCCACTTTCATACGATACCCAAACTTTTCTAAGAGAATTTCAGCAGCCTCCCGGGAGCTCATTCCGGTTTCAAGTTTCAGCGATTGTTTAAATTCGCGTCCAACTAATTGACCGGGCACATAGTTGAAAACCAGTTCATTCCAATGAATGCCACCATAGTCAAACCGCTTGGTGTCACGATAAAGGGCAATCACATGTGTATAGTTTTTAAACTCGCTGCCGGAACCTTTGGACAGGTTCTTTTCCTCCGAGACCGCTTTAATCGCCTTGGACATACGCTCCACCAAGGGCGTATCCTTGTCGCTCATCATGACCCGGTACACGCCGATCGTATTGACCATGATGATTCCTGCAAACACGAGGGCAACGAGGACGGCCCGGGGAATGGCATAGCGGCGAACCAGCCAAATGCTGCAGAAAATATACGCAAACAGGCTCATCATTGCACCTCGGCGTCCCCGCAGAACAACCGCCTGAAGCAAGAGCATCAGACTGGGCACGATGAATACGAGCAACTTGACATTCATCACCTTGCGGTCCGTAAGGTACAGAAGCCAAAGCGCGACAAATCCCAGCTTAAATACGCTGGCAAAAAAGAGATATTTTACCAGCGCACCCGACCATTGGGTGCTTGAAAACAGTTCATCCGGAAGCGACTGGAGCTTATACTGAAAAAAGAATCCTATGCAGCACATCACAGCACCGGCAAAGTATAATCTTCCTTTATCAAAATCATCGTTTAGCCAGCTGGATCCAACGGCTTTCCGATTGTTTGTCAGTTCAAAACCAACCCACATCATAAGATTGCAGATTGCTGCAAACATCAGGCCCGCGGTATAGGCACCGTCCGGGAACTGATCCGCCTCGGCAAAACTGGAAATAGCCTGAGGCAGAAACCACCCGCCGGATATCAACCCCGCCCAGAAAGGAAATTCAAAGTAGTTTCCTCTACCCCGGAAGAAACACACCAATATCATCAGTGCGGTTATCGTTCCGTATAAAACTAGCGCTATGAGATCCATTTTTTCGTCGATTAAATTTATTCAGGAATGAGCTATAGAAAATAAAAACTAGATCGACAGGGGCAGTCGGAGTTTGATGAGTTCAAACGCCTTTTTCACCAACCCGATCACTTGTTTTCTATCCTCGCGGGTCAGCAACAATCCCCAGATGATAACTGCTGCCGAAGCAAGAACGGACAGAATGACGCCCGCCCTCAACCACCAGCCACATTCCAAACCGAGGCTGAAGGAAACTCCGAAATAGATTAAAAAGAACAAGCCCAGTGTAGCCAGATGAAGTTTGAAAAAAGGAATCAGTTTAATTTTGAGGATCGTTGAAACCCGCCAGGGATACAAAATTCCGAACAGCAGGAATAAGCTGACCAACGTAGCCGAGGCAACTCCGACGGCACCGTACCCCATGAGCGCAAACATGACCGATAAAATCAGATTGAGAGCACCGCATATTAATGTAGTGATGCCCAGTTGGTTGACTTTATTAAATGCGGTAAAAATCGGCCACGTTACCGCTTTATTCATGGTAAGAACCACGTAGACCACCATAATCAAAAACAGCTTATCCAGCTGACCGATCTCCCGGTTCAGCCATAAGGGCAGCAGCAAGGCCGCCACCCCGCACATGATCCCGCCAATGATGGCAGCAAAATAGGAAAGGACTTTCGAAAGGAACATGCAGCCATCGCCGATACGGTCAAATTTACCTTTAGCAAAATCAATCATGTAGACCGGAGCGATCAGCGCTTCAACCTGATTTCCGATTTGCCGGATTGCATTCGGCCACACCAAAATAGCCGCATAAATTCCCGCCATTCCGGGGGAAACAAATTTATTCAGCACCCAGACATCGGTCTTAACAAAAAAGGCCTGGCCCAACGAAAATACCAGTACCCATCCCGTCATATTCGAAACCGGAATTACCCACTTCCAAGTGACATGTTTGAGACGGAATGCCAGATTTGAATCAACCACCTTACGGCATACGGCCACCACCCAGCCAAAGAAGAATACCGATAATCCCAAATCAATCGCACCAATGATCCAAAGCTTAGGCCCCATCGTCATAATCAGACTAAAGAGCAGGATCAGCCTTAGAATCAGACGCCAGATATCAAACTTCATCCCGATATCCAGGCGGTTGGCCGCCTGAATCGGAGTGAATATGACCCCGCCAATCATATTGAGGTAAAAAACGGCAACGTTGCAGGCCACCAAAATCCGGAAGTCATTGGTAATTTCCGGTGAAAAATCAAAGAACCAGTTCAGCTTCCAGATTGCGGCAACAAAAATGGGAACCTGAATGCAGACAAAACCCAGATTTGCAATAATCGCAGTGCTGTAGATTTCATTGGCCTGCTGCCAGTCATTCTTGTTCAGCGCAACATTCATGAAACGGCCGACCGCCGTTCCGGTGCACCGGGAAATCATCCCGATGTATTTAGTCAGGAAACCGGCCAGTGCAATCAGTCCGAAAGTCTCCACACCAAATTGACGTGTGAAGAAATAAATCAGCACAAAACCGGAAAGCGAATTAACACCAAAACGGAGTGCGGTAAACACTCCGTTTTTCATGATGCGCTTTGAACTGCTGTCTGACTTAAACTCAGCCATCGGTCTCAAGATTCGCATTTATAGAAACCGCGGTCATTTTATTCCCAGTCATCCACAATGACGGCATCCGCAGAAACCGATTGATCCAGCAGGTAGCTTCGGAAGGTATTAATCATGACAGGAGGACCGGATAAATAAAAGAGGGTGTCAGGCTCAGCGGCAGCATGAATGGCCTCAATCGATAAATAACCCGGCTCCGCATCCGGAAGCTCTGCTTCGGAATAAACCACCAGTTTAAAATTCGGAAGCTCTTTCCGGCAGGCATCCAGCAAGTCATCAAAAAGGTAATACTCGGCCGACCGCACACCATAATACAGCGTAACGTGCTGATCCGACTTTTCCTCTAGCATGTTTTTCAGCAGCGATAAGTACGGTGTGATACCAACGCCTCCCGCAACAAGAACCAAACGCTTATCGGCCGGAAACAAAAAATCACCGTAGGGCAACTTCAGCCAGCACTCACCGCCCTCTTCCAGCGTATTATAGATCCGCTCGGTAAACGGGCCTTTGGCGGATATCGTGATGGCCAGTTTTTTCCGGCGTTCAGACGGTGCTGAGGCAATGGAAAAAACACGCGACTCCGGCCATTGAGCCTGCGGCTGATATTCATCGAGCGCCAAATGAAGAAACTGTCCGGCCCGGAATTTTGGAACCCGGCCGTGCGGTTCGAAAGAATAGCTGGCCACGCCATCCGCATGCCGAATAACTTCGGTTATCTTAACTTTTATTTTAACGGGATTTGCCACGTGCATACTCCCTAGAATTGTTTAACGAAGTCGTGAACCTTTCCGGTCAGATAGCTGATTTTATCTTCAGTCATTCCCGGGAATACCCCCATGAATAAGGTGTTGTTCATGATGTAATCCGTGTTTTCCAGATTACCGACAACGCGGTGTTCGATATTCATGAAACCCGGCTGGCGCAACAGGTTTCCGGCAAACAGACCCCGCGTTTCAATATGATGTTCATCCAGGTAACGCGCCAGATCAACCCGGCTGAATGGCACTTCAGGCTGCAGGGTCAGGATATACGCGAACCACGAAGGTTCACTGTGTTCCGTGGCTCTCGGCAGTATAAAATATTTTTCCAGATCGCTGAGTCCTTCGGAAATCATCTTAAAGTTATTGATCCGCTTTTCCGTAAACTCATCCAGCTTGTCCATCTGCGCAGAACCAATGGCCGCCTGCATATCGGTCATTTTCAGGTTGTAGCCGATATGGGAATAAACATATTTATGGTCATACCCTTTCGGAAGCGTCCCGTACTGTTTCGTAAAGCGGGTTCCGCACGTATTATTCTCACCGCCTTCGCAGTAACAGTCCCTGCCCCAGTCGCGGAAACACTTGATCAAACGGGCAAGTTGAGGGTCGTCGGTTACCACGCAGCCGCCTTCCCCGGTTGTAATGTGGTGCGCCGGATAAAATGATCCGGTGGCAATATGCCCGTAAGTACCGGTCAGCTTTCCATGGTAGCGGCTTCCAAGTGCATCGCAGTTATCCTCAACCAGCCAAAGTCCGTGCTTATCCGCACACGCTTTAACCGCATCAAGATTGAAGGGATTCCCCAGTGTATGGGCAATGAAAATGGCTTTGGTTTTCGGCGAAATCGCTTCTTCCAGTTTAGAGACATCAATATTGTATGTTCCCACATCGACATCGAGAAAAACCGGCACGAGCTGATTCTGAACAAGCGGCGTTACGGTGGCCGGAAAACCTGCCGCAACGGAAATCACTTCATCACCCGGCTTCAGTCGTCGATCACCCAATGTTTCGGACGTCAGAGCAGAGATCGCTATCAGGTTGGAAGAGGATCCCGAGTTGGTCAGAATCACATCGGACACATCATAGTAATCTTCAAGTTTGCCAGTGAAGTCTTCGGCATAGCGCCCGGCAGTCAGCCAGAAATCGAGGGAAGAATCCACCAGGCTCACCAGTTCTTCATCGTCAAAAACCCGGCCGGCATAATTAACACGGCTTTCTCCCGGAACGAAAACCTCACCGGATTTGTCATGCGCCACGGAATAGAACTCCCGGACTTTCTCCAGTATTTCGTTACGAAGTGTATCTGCTTTACTCATTGATCTTAAACTCCTGTATTAAGCTGTTTTGTATAGGCATCCAGATCCTGTTCGGTGGTCAGCTGCCTGTTTTCATAAAATTCACGGTACCAATCGACGGTTCTTTTGAAGGTTTCCCGGCTATCCCAAACGGGATTCCACTTCAAGCGGGCATGGGCTTTGGAACAATCGAGTTTGAGCAGATTGGCTTCATGCGGCTCACCTGCGGAATTGCCCAGCGTGTAATTAATTTTATCCCAATACGCTTTCACATATTCAACCACCTCACCGACGCTGATGCTGGCTTCGTCCGCCGGGCCGAAATTCCAGCCTGTAGCACAGGAGGTATCGCCTTCGAGCAACCGCTGCCCAACCGTCAGATAACCACAGAGCGGCTCCAGCACGTGCTGCCATGGACGGGTTGCCCCGGGATTACGAACATCAACTGACCGGCCTTCACTAACCGCACGCATGATATCCGGAATCAACCGGTCAACCGCCCAATCACCACCGCCAATCACATTTCCGGCACGGCAACTGGCCAGCAGGGTCTGATGTGTTGTTCCGAAGTCAGACGGATTAAAATAAGAATTCCTATAGGATGAAGTCAGGAGCTCCGAACAGCCCTTGGATGAGCTGTAGGGATCGTACCCCCCCATCGGATCATTTTCACGATAGCCCCATACCCACTCTTTGTTTTCGTAGCACTTGTCTGTGGTGACATTAATGATGGCCCGAACCGAATCGGTTTTCCGGCATGCTTCAAACACATTCAATGTGCCCATCACATTCGTGGCATAGGTTTCCACCGGAATTTTATAGGAGTCGCGAACTAATGGTTGTGCAGCCAAATGGAAGACAATCTCCGGCTGAAAATCAGAGAATACATTCTCCAGGGTTTCGACATCTCGGATATCCTCTATTTCAGACCGGATGTCCTGCTCCAGCAGATGCCAATGCGTGGGCTGATGCGGCAACTCCAGAGCATAACCGCAGACCTCGGCTCCCAGTCGTTGCAACCAGCACACCAACCAGCTTCCTTTGAAGCCGGTATGCCCCGTTACTAAAACTTTTTTTCCCGCAAAAACCTGTTCGAACATTATGACCAATACCTTTTCCAGGGAGCGTCGCCGGTATCCCATAAACCATTCAGCATGGCGTGCTCACGAGCGGTATCCATGCATTGCCAGTATCCTTTGTGCTCATATGCCACAAGTTCCCCATCCTTCACAATGGTATCAATGGGATCCTGTTCAAAAATCAATTCAGACGATGGATTGAGATAGCGGTCTACCATCTGTTTGGAGGCCACCATAAATCCACCATTAATCATGCCGCCATCGGATTTAGGCTTCTCCCGGAAACTACTGACGATGCCCTCGGCATCCATTTCCAATCCGCCGAAACGGGCCTCGGGGTTTACCGCACACAACGTAAGCATCTTTTGTGATTCACGATGTTTTTTGAGTAATGCTGTAATATCAATATCCGCAACAGCATCTCCATACGTCAGAAAGAAATCTTCATCGCTGGGCTGCAGATATTTGGAAGCCCGCGCAATGCGTCCTCCGGTCATGGTTCGATCTCCGGTATCGGCCAATGTAACTTCCCAGTCCTCTTCCCCATGGCTGTTGTGATACGTAATATTACCCTGCTCACCTAGCTTCAGGGTGATGTCGGAGGCCCGGGCATTGTAATGCAGAAAATAGTTTATAAATGCTTCACGCATGTATCCAAGACATAGGATAAACCGGCGCACACCAAATGAAGCGTAGCCTTTCATAATATGCCAGACAATGGGTTGCGGGCCGATCGGAACCATCGGTTTGGGAAGCAGTTCCGTTACATCGCGCAATCGGGTACCTTGCCCGCCACACAGGATCATTGCCGGAGGCATTTCGGTTTTGTCACTCATCTCTTATTCTCTCTTTCGATTAAATTTCTCTATCTTAAAAGCACAATTTATACCAATGGAAAGCCCTGCTTTAAGCAGCGTATATTTGAGGCTGTATCATGTATTTTTCATTCGGAACAATGGAGTTAACACAACAGCTTCCGACGCTGCCGCCCTTGGTCGTTCATCCCTTGGAATGAGACCTTCAATTAAACGAAGTCTTAATTTTCTACAAGCATTTGAACTTGTCTGGGCGTATTCCGCCTACATGAAAGATCGGCACCGTTACAGTGCAAGCCATCAACGTGTCGCCTAGCCCCTGCCATCATACTTATACGTGCCGTACCCATAGTTACAGCCATACCCTTCTGCGCCACCGAACATACCTGCAAGCGAATGCGGAACATCATTTGCAACACATCCCACAACAGGCACATCAATTTCCTCAAAACGCGAGAGTGCAAACCTAAGCGCGCGACGTTTGGTCTTTCCCATTCTGGAAACCAGTATGACCGCATCCCCTAAATTCGCCAGCACCTGGGCATCTCCAACCGGCCCTAACGGAGGCGTATCGAAAATAATCCGATCATAATGCTGTCTTGCCCACGCAATCAGGTTCGCAAGATCTTTGCGCCCCAGCAATTCAGCCGGATTAATATTCTGGTGTGGCCGACTCGTAATCGTGTCCAGATTATCAATCAATCCGCCAGCCACCAGCTGGCCATAGTTTTCTGAACGTTCAGGATTAGCCAACCATTCGAGCAACGACGGCTGATCTTCATCTATATTAAATATATTGGCCAACTGAGGTCGGCGCAGGTCGCCATCGATCAGAAGCGTTCGTGATCCGTTGAATGCAGAGGAGATTGCCATGTTGCAGGCGGAAATGGTCTTCCCCTCACCGGGGCCGATGCTGCAGGCTAAAATCACCTGGGTTTGACCGGCATACCTGCCTGATGAAATCAGTGCATTGATTCCTGCAAAAATCTCAACGACCGGATTGAATTTATCGCGTAGACCGATGGTCGCCAACTCGCCCCGTGAATCAACTTTTTTCTGTGTAGGAATCGTCGCAAGAATATTCAGGTTCATATCCTTCAGGTCTGCAACAGAACTCACTTTATCGGTCCAAAGAGCGATAATCAGGGCAAAAAGGCAGCCGGATAACAGCCCTACGATAATTCCCGTGACCATGGCCTGAGATTTAACAGGGCTTACCGGAACACGGGGAACAGATGCCTTTCGGATGATCTTGGCAAATGCCATGTCTTCATCAGCTGATAACCGCGCTTCTTCCATTCGTCGTAACATCGACTGATAGGAATCGTCTGCAGCATCCCTCTTGCGTTCAAACCGCTGCAATTGCTGAAGACCATTCGCCAGCTGCTGTTCCAGATCAATCGCGTCATCTTTCATCTTCGTAATACGCTCATCGACCAGTTTGATCTGACTCTCCAGCAGGTCGAGTTCATTTTGTACCGCCTTGGCAGACAGATCTATAAATTGCTCTAACCGATCCCTCCTGCGGGCTTCGATTTCTGCAGCCCGTTTATATTCAGGATGAAGCGTTGTATAGCGGTCGGCAACCTGCAGCATTTCATCGTTCGCCGATCTCCAGGATCGGATCAATGCATTGAGTTCCGCTTCCTTGGGAAGTCCTGAAGGAAGCATTTCAAGATTAGGATCCTGATTTTTCAGTTCCGAAACAAACTCGAATACCCCTTTGCGGGACTCCAGCCTGCTGATGAGCGTTATACGTTCATCCGAAACCGTCACCAAAGCCTGACCCAAAGCCACTTTCTGTTGTTCCAGAGAATCCAGTTTAAGGGATTTGCGAAGCTCTGCCAGTTCTCCCTCTACTTCCTCCAGCGATACGCGCTGTTCATTTGCCTGGGAGACCAACCATTTAACAGCTTCGTCGGACTGCGCACGGTTTTCCTGCATCATGAGCTTGCCAGCGGAATAGCTCAATACGTTGACGAGCTGCGCAGCAAATTCCGGATCGGAGGATTCATAAGATACATATACAATATTGGCATCCGGATCTTTGTTCCAGGCGGCATCCCGTACCCACAGCGCCAGCGAGTAGCGATTGATGAGATCCCCGGTTTTGGTGCTCAAATGCTCGGGGAAACGCTCAATATATTCCTGCGCCGCCAGTATCTCCATCGCGGGAGATTTAAATTTTGCAAACCGTGTGTTGAAAATAACATCCGTATTGTCGCCAGCACTCGGATCCTCGAAAACGGCATCGTTATTAATCACCTTGGGACGCCTAACATTCATTTCCAGCTCAGCATACGCTTCATAGACCGGTGTGGCATTTTGAAGGTAGAAAACCGCAATTAATGCCCCCACGATTCCCAGCATGACCACCATGGCCCAGCGATGCAGAATAATCCGTATCATGGAGGTGGCACTAAAGACATTACCGGCGGCACTTCCCTGCTGTCCGGCCGGATTACCGTAAGGTACTCCCGCGCTCATATTTCCTTGATAGCTATTTTCCAAGTTATTCCACCATTTTCTACTGTTGCATTATCTATTGATTGGCAGTCATCCTTTAGGATTCTCCAACCAAAATTCCGACTACATAAACATTTTTCGTGCCGGAAACATTTCTCGATCTTATTTATCGAAAATACTTTTCCAAATCTTATGCAATGTCTGACGTTAGCATTTAGTAGTATATATAGCTGAGGTAGCACCATGTAAATCTCGTATTAATTGAGGGTCCGGTACGAGCCGTCCCGCTGAATTATACGGGGTTTGTGCCTGCTATATCGGTTGATAAACTTTTCCGGCGATCCGGCAGCTTCGGCAAAGCTGATAATATTATAGCCCATTCATATAAAATTGCGGGGTTTCGAAAGGGCAGGTCGACCCAGCTATGAACGGCAATAACGCAAAGACCGCACAGTAGCCATGCATAAAGAACCCCCTGATCCTTTACCGTTTTGTGGCAGCCCATGAACAGCAGCCCAACCACAGCTCCTAGACAGGCTATTCCTAAAAAACCAAACTCACTAAAAAACTGCACCGGATCGCAATGAACATATTTACCTGCCATCCCCTTCAGCATCCCCTGGTTTTCTTCATCAACATAAAGCGGTGCCAGCCAGCGATAGCTTTGCCCTCCAGCGCCAAATACGGGATAATCCCGGATGATGGACCAGGCAGAAGGCAACTGGCGTATCCGCCCTCCCATGTCTTTTGCGACTGAGGTTGCCTTCATTTCATCTGCCAACCTACCGCCACCCGCACCGGCAAAGAGCGCCAGCCCACCCAGAATGGCAATACAAACGACCATATAAATATTGATGGATACAGTACCTCTTACCCGGTTCAGTACATGTTTTAAATACACCGCTATTGCAACAGCAAGCAGTATGCTTGAAATCAACGCACCGAACCGACTTAGCGTCAGAAATACGGAAACGATGCACAGGAGGAACGTGATACACCATATGGCCTGCTGCATTTTCGGACGGTCTCTAACCAGCGCATCATGAGCAAATCCCCCGGCAAGAAAGGCATTCAGATAGAACCACTCAGCAGCATGGTTTGAATATTCGAATGTTGCAAAAAATACGCTGCCATACGGCATCTTCCATAGTCCAAGCATTCTGGAAGAGTCCACCATATGATGCAGAATTCCAACACAGGCAAGCACAGCACTATTCCATGCCACGAGATAAAGAAGCGGCTTTAAATGCCGTCGGCTCAGTAAATTCCGTGCCAGCAAAATAAAAATCCACGTAGGAAAAAACCATACCAGCATCTCCGAAGCTTCGGAAAAAACCGGCGACCAGGGGAACCACCAGGGTGGAGATCTCGTAAACTCCAGAATACCGCTTTCGGTCGGTTCCACCCGATAACCAAAATTCAGGCACTGGAGAATCACCAGGATCAGAAATATACCGCCCAGTTTAAAAACAGGATCCTGCAGTACCTTCAGACACAGGTCTTCACGCAGCTTAGGGCGCAGATAGAATGTACCGCCGCACAAAAGAAGAGTCATCACGATCAACGGCCATTGGAACGGGGCATGAACTCCTCCCCGGGCCCAAACTGTAAATCCACAAATCAAAAATATGCCGTACGCCATGAGCCGGCGAACAGATATATACTCAGGCACATGAGTTGATAGATCTGTCATAGATTAAACAGCCTAAACGACTTTTCATGCTAAGAGCCGTTTATCTTACTTAATTAGCATTACTCGAGCCATAAACCAGCGACACTACGAATTAGTAGCGGGCAGATAACTCAAGAGAGACAATCATCTGGTCCACCTTGACTTCATCGTTGATGTACCGGCCTATCAAAGATAGCTCAGCCCATCTGGGCAACGAATACGTCGATCCGACGGTAAAGAAATGCCGCACGCCACTGTAGATCGAAGAGCTAGAATCGCTTCCCACTTCTCTTTCGTAATCATGGAGGCCATTTGCATAGAAGGAGAGTTGATCCACAACTCTCCAGGAGGTTCCATATCCGGCACGGTAGACCATTCGTGCCGCCCCTCCGCCATACCCCGGCTCAAATGCATTTCCACCGAACAGGTAAACATTTATTTTTTCAGTGGTCTGCCAATTCAGGCGACCGCGGGCGACCCCGCTGACCTCGGATCCAGACTGATCATAATCCGCGGCAGACACACCCAGATACAGTTGCCATGCAGACTTGTCGGTTAGCCGTCCCTTCGCCCCCGCATACAGCGTTCCAATTACGCCGTCTTCATTTTCATTGTTTTGCGCACTTAACCGTACGCCGGCAGAAATATCCGTCTTATCCGTAATGGCATAACGGGCCGGGAGGGTTAGCCGATGAACCACCCATTCTTCCCGGTCAGCTCCAGAAAACTCATGGTTGTAATACCAGAAACTGTATTCCGGAACAATCGATGTGCGCTCACTCACTTCCTGATCATACGAGAGATATGCCCGGGTTTGCGAACGCACATTTTCCTCATTGGAAAGAATGGAGTCCGGACCATCGCCCGTCACCGGGTTATAGGACGTTTCATAGTTTAAAGCCTTACGTATGCTGGAATCAGCTCCCCAATTGAGCCGCCCGTCATCGGATCTAAGCATTACACCCGCACTATAAAAATCATCATTCAAATCCGTATAATCCGAATAATTCCTATAGCCATAATTGGCGGCGGCTGAAAACTGGTACCGGGCGGGCTTATTTCTGATTTGCGCCCCCACAGTAGGTTCCGAATAAAAGTCACCTTCCGCTTTTGTTTCAGAAAGCAACACCACTCGATCATCATACGCACCCAGAATTCCGGCCTCGGGCTGCAGCGTGAGCCACCCCAAATCAATGCCCTCACTATCTTCCGTTTGGGCGGAAACAAAGCTGCAAATTAACGCAAGCCCCAAGATACTGATTCGGTGTATAAGGCGCATATTAGAATATCCGTTCCGGAACATAGACGATGTCACCATCGATCAGGTTAACATCGGCTTCAGCATTTCCTGCCTGGCCGATTTTTTCAAAATCCACATAGACCTGAATCTTCTTACCCGCCTGGTCCAGCCGGGTAATCCGGATTTCGTTCTGTTTGGCACTGCTGGCAAATCCACCGACCGATTGGATGGCCTGTGTCAGCTTCATACCATCGGCATCGCGAAGCGGAACCGTACCCGGCGTGCGCACGCGGCCCATGACGGTTACATAGCCCCATTCACCTTCTTCCGATCCGCCGAGCAAACTCAGCATAATCACAGGCGCACTCACATAATATGCGCCATACGTTTCTGCAATAACATCACGGGCCTGCTTCATCGTCAGTCCGCCCACTTTGACATCACCAACCAGCGGCAGGGTCACGTGACCCTGATAACTTAATCCGGCACGGTGGCGGGAAACTTCCATCCGGCCATCGACCTCAACCGATACCTCAATGGTATTTCCGGCCACGAGTGGTGTTAGTTGAGATGCATCCTTAACCGTGGAGCTATTCTTAAAATCCTGTGTGGAAACTGTGGTTGATTTGGTCGTATTGCAACCTGCCATAATCCACAGCAACAGGCTCATCAACGACATTCGAAAAATGGTTTTCAGCATTAACAACTCCTTGGAACAAAAAAAACAGCCTCATAAAATGATGCTGTTCTTTAGACGATTCAGCTGCCGAAAGGCAAGCTTATCTTAAATATGCAGACGCGGTAAGCTTAGGTACCAGGAGGTCCTCCGGGGTTCGTTCCAGGAGTAGTCGGTCCGCCAGTGGCCGCAGAGGAAGAATCGCTTCCACCACTATCAGATCCCATTACGATTGCGGCGGCGGCCCCCCCAACGATAACAGCTTCACCTAAAAGAATGCGACCCGTCTGACCGGCGTCATCGCTCCATGCAACCGGGTTGATCCATGAAAGACTGCCGCCGGTTTCAATCGGATTTTTCCAGCGGCTTGGTGAAACCATTGCGACAAAATCACCCATCGAAGAAAACTCGAGTCCGATTTCTGCATATTGTTCATGTCCGGTGGAATAACCGCCACTCACAAGCCTGGGTCCTCTCGGACCATTTGCTCCATCCATGGAAGCGCACCCTGAAATCATTGCTGTTACCAGCGCGCCGCTTATCAATTTTATTGCATTCATGTGTGACTCCCTTAATCCGGTAGATTAATCGGTTAGGAAGTGACCAACCCATTTACTGGCCACATACTCTCCAGCTGCTTCATCCCACAGGCCGACCCAATACCAGGTTCCCCATTCGGGAACTTGAAAATCGTACAGCCCCGTGTGGTCATAATCTTCGAAATCGCTGGCCCAGTCCCCTGCTGCATCGTCCCAGACACAGATCAGATGACTGCCCTCAACAATTGGAAGAGCAACCCGTTCTTTCGGCAGATCTACCAATCCACTGAATGAACTCGCACACACTACTAACAAGATTGATGCCAAGATTGTTTTTTTCATTTTCATACCTCGTTTTGACTACATGCTGATCCAGCTAGTGTGAACCAGATTCCATTCGCCGGTTGCGCCGTTTAATTCTTCGACAGCGACCATATACCACTGGCCTGCAACCACATTTTCAACTACAAGCTCTTCCGGCGAAACCATTTCACCCAGCTCGATCCATACCTGACCAGTCTCATCCCAAAGGCGGGCTTTAACTGTTTTTCCTTCAAATCCGGACAGCGGATAGAAGACCTGGTTACCCATCACCCAGATTCCGATGGAGTGGGTTGCGACCTGACCGTTGAAGGAAGCACTTACCAGCACAAAACTATCCTCATCAACATTTCCAACGCTCAGCACACCGGCGGAATCGATAGAGGCAATAACACTGTCCGTTGCCCAGACCGGATTGACCACCGCGGTGGAACCGTCGGAATAGGATGCGGTACAGGTCACCGTGTCTACGGTGTTTTCGTTCATCACAGTAGGAGCACTGATGGAAATTCCTGTTACCGTCACTGGAGGAGCAACATACAGGATGGTCACTGAATAGTTTGCTGAAACGCCGCCTACCGTGGCGGTAATGGATATACCTTCGTCCGCTACTACATCCCCTGCCGACAACACACCGGCAGCACTGATGGCCGCGTAAGATGAGGATTCACTCCAGACTGGTGTAATTGCACCGGAGGTGCCATCAGAATAATCGGCAGTACAGGTGTAGGTGGCCGTAGTGCCTTCTTCCAGCGCCACCGGCCCGGAGATAGAAAGTCCGGTAACTGCCGGAGCAACGTACAGGATTGTTACTTCGAAGGAATCGGTCATACCATCGAAGGTAGCCACTACGGTTGCAAGTTCATCGCCCGCAACATTACCGGCAGTCAAAAGCCCTGCGGCATCGATGCTTGCCGTTCCGGAACCGATGCTCCATTCAGGCGTAATAGACTGGCGTGAACCATCCGAGTAGATCGATTCGCAGGTAAACTGCGCGGAGGTCTCTTCGTCCAACGATTCAACACCCGTGATTGCAATACCGGTAACGTGTGGAGCAACATAACTGATGGTCACAGCGCGCGTCGCGGTGATCCCATTAAGACTGGCTGTGACTACGGCTGTCTCGGACGAAGCAACATCGCCCGCTGTAAAATAACCGGAGCTGCTGATGGTTGCATAAGGGGAATTTTCAGACCATGAAGGGGTCACGGCAGCAGAGGTGCCGTCCGAAAAGTTTCCCACACAGGAAAACTGCGCGCTGGTTTCTTCATCAACCGAAAACGGACCAACAATGGTCAGGCCTGTTAATGTTGGAGGAATATAACTGATGGTGACAGCATGCGTATCCGTTTCCCCGCTAAAGCTGGCTGTCACTGTAATACTGGTATCGGCTGAAACATCACCGGCCGTAAGAATACCGGAGGCGGTGATCGTTGCCGCAGCACTGTTGTCGCTCCAGGCCGGATTAATGCCCAGAACCGAACCATCGGAATAGTGGGCCACGCAGGTGTACACAGCCGTTCCACCTTCGGTTACCGATGCGGGACCGGAAATTTCAATATGCGTTAAAACCGGCGGCACATAACTAATGGTTACAGCCATGCTGTTTGTAAATTCTTCGAGAACCGCTGTGACGGTAACCGGCTCATCCGCAGCAACGTCGCCGGTTGTGAGAAGACCGGAGCTATCAATTGCAGCTACGTCAGAATCTTCACTCCAGGCCGGATCAACCGAACCGGTCGAATTATCGGAATAGGACGCTGTGCACGTGTACTGAGCGGAAGATTCCTCATCCACACTGGAAGGTCCGGAAATGGTGATACCGGTCAGAACGGGGGAAGGAGGGCCGGTCGGAGGAGGCGGAGCAACGGCATCGGCACTGTAGATGACGGTCATCTGCTGAACCTCTCCATCGCCGCTTACCTCAACAATGGCTTCTGCTCCATCTGCAGGGGCTGACGTAACCTCAAAGGCCAGTTCAACTTCTCCCTGCTCACTGGCAATTGCTCCGGAATCCGTCGTAATATTTAACCAGGGGCTTGTAGTCGTTGCAGTCCAGTTCAAGGTATCCGTCCCGCTGTTACGAACCTCAACTGCTGTGGAAGAACTATCATCACTCACTTCAACAACACGGACGGGAATTTCAAGTGCCGGCCCCGGACGGGTTCCCCCATAAGCCGAGCTGAAGCCATTCCACGTGTTATCGCGCAACACCGGAACATAGTTATCAACAAATTTAATTCCAGGTTCGCTGCCGGGACCGTTGATCGAATTACCGATCCATATCTGGTTTTCAGGGCCGGTCGCAGCATAGTTGCAATATTTATGCGTGGTCGCGATGTTGTGATCGAGTACACACGTTTCGATAACCGCACCCGGGTGATCTGAATTGCTGATAACCAGCGTATCCGTAATATTCGAGAAGTTGTTTCCGCGCCAAACGGTTCCCAGAATCGCCACATCATCTACAAACGTGTCGGATCCCGCACCGTAAACCAGATCGCCCATGCCATACCGGGCTCCATCCACATCGTTATCCGTATACAGGTTAAAATAGTTAGGCATTGCATGGCGAATGCCTGACCCGTTGATATCCTGCGGAATACTCCAGTTAAGCATGCCGCCTTCCAATTCAATCATCGTATTATTGGCAACAACACACTGCAGGTGGCCGCCGTAGAAAGAAACACCGCATGATGCCGTATTGATGTAGGTCTCCGGCTCATAAGCATAGGATCCATCCTTATAGCACTGCGGGGCACCATCGAGATAATTATTATGTACAGTCATTTTGAAAACGTAGCGACCGATCATGACCGTACTGCTGCTGTCCGGAACAACCTGCCAGGGCTCGTCCACGGTAACCATGCCATTCCCTGTATTCACGGCTGTAATCAGGCGGCTCTGACCAAATCCGCGTCCCTCGATAACCGTTAAGACCAAAGAGGTGTGATTCGCATTAAGCGCTTCACACGTCACGGTGTTGGCCGTCGCCGACAAAACCTTTCCGCGATAGATCGTACGCTGATGCTCGAACATGATTTGTTCGCCGGTATTCAGGTTATCCTGCTGCAAACCACTCCAGCGGTGCTCGTCGAAGTTATATCTCGGATACATGTCCGTTGTGCTGTTTTCACCGATATAGGCATTGGCGATGGTACCCATGTTACCCGATCCATGAATAAAGCGTCCCTGGCACCAGTTTTCACTGCTGGTCCAATCGGAATTGTCGTAATGCTGGCCCGTGCAGTCTGTAATACTGATGTTATCGGCACCGCCAATGTTTAAGAGCTGTCCCGTATCATTTAATCCGTAGAAATTACATCCGTCAAATTTTGCCTGGTTTGCGTTGCCGGCAAAAGCCAGCGTCCGGACAATGAAGTCGCAGTCCTTGAAGGTCATATAGCTGCTGTTTTCCGCATCCAGTACATTCTTGTTAATTCCATTCCCCACCTGGCTGAAACGGCAGTTCACAAAAGTGGCTCTCGATGAATTCTTACAGCGGAATAACTTACCATCACAATAGGCTCCCGCTTCGAAACCGAGGTTCTTCATTTCCACGTTATTGAGCACAACATTCATCATTCCGAAATCGAGCCCGCCGCCTGTGTAACCGGAACGTGCCCGGATGATCGAAGAATCCGGTCCGTCACCAAGAAGACGCTTATTGGAAATGTTTAAAGATATTTTCTTGCTGACCAAATAGGTTCCGGCAGGGAAATAGACCGTTCCGTTCGCCGGGCAGGCATTGATTGCATTGACGATAGCTTGCCAATCATCTGAGCTGCCGTCGCCTTTTGCACCGTGGTTTTTAACATTAACCGTCGATCCATTCCAAACCTGGGCATTTTCAACGGTAAGGTTCCGGGATTCGGACCAGCCAAACTCCTGCCCGCTGCCATTGTGCACCCAAACTGTGTAGGTTCCGTTAACAACATCACCCGGCACAACAAAATCTGCTTTATAAGGATTCGCCGAGGCACTGGTAATCCAACGATCCAGCTCTTCAATGTAGAGATGGCAAACTCCGCCACCTAGCGTAAGATTGCGTCCGTATACCGTGAAAGTTCCTCCACGGCTGACTTTATCGAAACCAACCCACCAGGATTCTGTCTGGTTGATCGCTACCGGCGATCCATAACCGTTTTCATTGCGCGGCCAAATCAGATACATTTGATCCGTGGGTAATGATGCCGGCAAGGTAAGTGCGCACTGCCGCCCATCCAATCGCTGAATTTCGCCAACGCCCTGCGTTTTGGTTGAACCGCTCTGACCGTAAAATGAGAACAAGGTATCACGCCCCGCTTCGTTTCCAGATCGTGCGGACAATGCCTCCCCCGTCAACACCATCGTGTCGCCAGGGCCGTTAATACGGGTCCACTCAGAAATTTCCGGTGCAGATGAATCTGCCGCCATGTTCGTCGCAACGGAGGCGAGCTCAAACTGAGAAAATGATCCGGGTAACGTATATGCCGTGCCGGGCCCGGTATATTCCGGCATCGGTTTATCAGCGGCGTGTGCACTGAAAAGGGCCAGCCCTAAGGCCGCCCAGGCACCTGCTCTAAAAATGCTCTTCGTAAACTTACTAATCTTCACTTGCATCGGCTTCTTCCTAATTCGTGTTCATACTTGCTCGCTCCCAGATCAGGAGGTGTTTCAGAACCGATCACCGGAACTCGAAACTCACAAGTACGGTTAGACAGAGCATCATGCGTGCCATTAAAAGAGGTAAAAAGATTCGATGCGGTGTGCGTACGAATACAGAAAAAGTGCCGAAAAATGCTGATTAAGTGGCTCAATTCCGGATTTCAATAACCCGGGATTAAGTTAAACTTAACTACCGAAAAAAAATTGGCCAACATTCTATCCGCCGGAATTAACCGATACAGATTTTCTCATTTTTCGCATCTATGAGAGATCTACAGCCCAAGCTGTATCCCTAGATTTGGTACAATAACTATCCCGCCATGATTGGCTTCTGAACAGTTCTTACCAACACAATAAAGTATTCTCTTGTACTTAAAATACAAGGACTTACACATCGACAGATATACCCCTACCTGCCTAAAAGTCGACGTGTATATGGAACCCGGACAAGGGGGTCAAATATAAATCTTTCTTATTTAAAAGGCATAATCTCCGAGTGGGTTTCCAGACATTGCCTGCAACTTGATTTCGCCCTTAATACATAGGGGGAACAGAAAATTTTATCCTATAGCTAGCTTGAAAACTCTCGAAAGAGATAATTTTACCAGCAACGCAAATCTACAACATCAGTTTACCTAAACACACCTGATCATTCCGCTTCCACAGTCTCAATACACACGTCTTGCACACTAACAAAGTATTTGTTACTCTGTGTTTATGAATATTATTTCAAATAACATGGAGGCCTGCTTCCCCCGAGCCACGGCTTACCGAAACGGCAGTAAACCTTCAGGAATACGCGAAAGCACCCCGGGTTTCCGTTCATTCCCCTATCAGGAACGCCATCTACAATGCTTGTGGGCCGATCCCCGATTCCGCCCCGCTGAACTTAAGACCACCGATGGAGAAGTCGTCCGGGTTGAGCACCCTGGAGACTGGAACCTGGAAGCAGGCCCCGACTTTCTCAACGCCATACTCCTTATAGGAAAAGAAAAACGACGTATTTCAGGCGATCTGGAAATCCATATCCACGCCAATGGATGGAATCAGCATGGCCACGCCAATGATCCACGGTTCGAAAAGGTCTGCTTTCACATCGTCTACTTCCAAGGCATGGAAATTCCCGGCCTTACGCAGATCCCGCTGCAGGAAATACTCTCAACCGATCCGCGCTTTTCCTTCGACAATATCGACAGCACGGCCTATCCCTACTCCATTCCTTCCGGCAACTTTCCCCTGAAAGGAATGGATCCCGATAAAAAGATTCAATGGCTGAAAGGTGCCGGCGAAGAACGCCTGCGGCTTAAAGCCGAGCGGCTCGCCCTGGCAATGCAGGCCAAAGAGCCCGAGCAGGTTTTATGGGAAGAATTAATGGCCGCCCTCGGCTATAAAAACAACAAAGCCCCTTTCCGGTTGCTCGCCACGGTCCTGCCACTTGCCCGGCTGCGCTCTCTGGCCGGCAATCCCAACGAAGCCTATGCCCTGCTGCTCGGCCTGTCCGGATTACTCCCGGCAAACCCCGACTCCAAATGGACGCCCGAAACCCGCAGGTTTATCCGAACCATCTGGGACATCTGGTGGAAACAGCCCGAAGAATTAAAAGAGACGGCACTTAAGAAATCCGACTGGACCCTATCCGGCATCCGCCCCGCAAACCATCCGGTCCGCCGACTTATGGCCGCAGCGCATTACGCCTTTCACACGCTGGAGATTGCCAATAACTGGTGCCGTCTAACGGAATTTGGGCCAAACCATTGGAACACACACATCAGTTGGAAAACTAAATGCAAGCCAACCGCCCTCGTCGGGAAAGCGCGGGCAAACGCCATCATTACCAACCTCCTGACACCGATTCAGGCTGCAATCGGATCCACAGAACTGAATTTAGAAAAACTTCCCGCGGAACCCGGCAACAGCATTATCCGCCAGACCGCCTACACCCTTTTCGGCCCCGACCACACTGCAAAAGTCTACCAATCCGCCCTCGCCCGCCAGGGCCTCATCCAGATCTTCCATGATTACCTGATTACGCATAGGCTGGAAGAACTCAGCACCCGAATTGGAGGGACATTGTCCCCAATGTCCAGTCCTGACATGGACATCCACCCCCCTAAAATACCCCAAACGTAAACATCCCGCGCACCATCCTCCTGTTGAGACTCTCAACAAAACACCCATCATCTTTCTTACCGTGTGCACACATCAACGGAGGAAGATTATCACGAATGAGGCCATCCATGAAGCCCTCATAAACGCATGGGAAAGATCTGAGCAATGGATTGTCGGCCGCTATGTCATTATGCCCGACCATATTCACCTCTTTTGTTCCCCAACAACCCATGACATAATCCCCATTACCAGTTGGGTTTCCTACTGGAAACGGCTCGTTTCACAGCAACTGCCAACGCTACAACCTATGTGGCAACGCGATTGTTGGGATACACAATTAAGAAGCCATGAAAGCTATACTGAAAAATGGGAGTATATTAAGGAACGAATCCTGTTCGTGCAAAACTGGTAACAACTCCAAATGATTGGCCCTATCAAGGCACACAGAATCACCTTCCTTGGTAACGGCGGACAACGAGGCCGTTGTCCCTCCAGAATCTACATCCGAAAGGTGGAGGGACATTGTCCCCAATGTCCAGTCCTGACATTGAAATCAGGCCCCCACTATTCTTCGATGGGTTGTAACAGAAAAACCTTATCCTGCCGGCGGGCTTTTTCGGGAAAGGCGAAGGTTACTTTGTCATTTTTTACGGCTTTGTCGGCGGGTTCGCCATCAACGCGTAATGACTCTATATGGGTTTGCACTGCTCCGGTAGTCGGCCCTTCAACCAGCAGCTCGGATCCGGGTAGCAATTCCTTTTGCCATAGGGTAAATTCAACGACGCCGATTTTGGCAAAGTAGTTGGTCACATGACCCAGTTCGATACGCTTATGCGTGGCCTGTGAATGGCCGGCGGCGGCCCACTCGCCCATCTTTTCGCCGCAGTAGTAGCCACCATCCCAAAAACCGCGATTGAAGACTTCGGCCAGGCCGGCTTCAAGTGGGTTAAAGTTTTCAGGTTCGAACGTTCCATCTTCAACGGCATCGAGTCCGGCGCGGTAGGCTTTGGTTACGGTGCTGACATATTGTGCCGTGCGAGCTCGTCCTTCGAGTTTGTAGACCGACACCCCCGCTTCCGCCAACTTATCGAGATGCGGCAGGGTACAGAGATCTTTCGGCGACATGATATATTGGTTCTGCACCTCCAACTCATCTCCGGTTTCCACATCGGTCAGGCGGTAAGCGCGGCGGCAGTTTTGGAAACAGGAACCGCGGTTGGCCGATTTGTTGTAGCAGCCGAGACTCATGTAGCACTTTCCCGAAATCGCAACACAGAGTGCTCCATGTGCAAACAGCTCAATCTGGACCAACTCCCCTTTCGGACCACGGATATCTTCTTGATGGATCGCTTGGGAAATCGTTTCGATCTGCTCCAGGGTCAGTTCGCGGGCCAGCACCATGACATCGGCATAACGCGCAAAAAAATTAACCGCGGAGACATTCGAAATATTGGCCTGCACGGAAATATGCACTTCAAGTCCAATGGAGTGGGCATATTCAACCGCTGAAATATCAGCCGCAATAACAGCATCGATGTTCGCCGCCTTTGCGGCGTCGCAGACTTCCTCCATGGTTCCAAGTTCGTCGTCGTAGACAATGACGTTGAGTGCCAGATACGACTTTACTCCGCACCAGCGGCAGATGCGTGCAATGCGTTTAAGGTCGGCCAATGAAAACGGGCTGGCGGCGCGTGAACGCATGTTAAGTTTGTCCACGCCGAAATAGACCGAATCCGCACCCGAACGGATGGCGGCCGACAAGGAGGCATACGATCCGGCCGGAGCCATTAACTCAAATTTGGAAGCTGCTTTTCTCATGGGCCGGACACAATGGATAAGGGCTCGGTTAATTGCAACTCATCTAAATAAGCAAAAATACAGGCGAGTCAGGAAATTCTGTTGATAAAAGTCGACAGCCAAGGTATTTTTCGAAGCTTCCCGCTTCTATGCCGGACGTGCGGCAACGGGAAGAGGGGCTGTAGCCCCAGTTAATGGTTATTCGTTATTAGTTATTAGGTAAGACCCTGAACCTGCTTCACGGAAACCCGAACAACTATTAACCAATAACAGATAACTAGTAACCGCGCGCTTTGCGCGCTCAGCCAGGAGAGGTAACATGAAAAACATTCCCATTGATAATGTCCGCAACTTCGCTCTAATGGGCCACACTGGTAGCGGGAAAACCTCACTAGTCGACAGCATCCTGTTTAAGCTGGGTCAGGTCGATCGCGTGGGTTCTCCGGAAAACGGTACCAGTGTGGCTGATTGGACTGAAGAAGAGAAAGCGCACCAGATTACGATTTGGGCAAAACCCTTTGACGGCGTCTACACCGCCGCCTCCCGCAAAGTCCGCCGCCTGGTCATGATCGACACCCCCGGCTTTGCCGACTTTATCGGACAGAAAATCTGCGCAGCCGAAGTTACCGATGCCGCCCTAATAACAATCGACGCTTCCGCCGGCATCCAAGTCGGCACCCAGCGTGCATGGAAGTCTGCCGAAAAACGCAACCTGCCCCGCGGCATCGCCATCACCTGTCTCGATAAAGACGATACTGATTTTGATAATGTCCTGCTGGACATCAAGGAACGCTGGGGCGATGACCGCTGCGTGCCCATGGTGCTGCCCACCTCCGATGGTAAAGCCATTGATATCCTCAACTGTCCGGCCGATCAAATTCCGGAAGAACTCAAAGGCCGCATCAAAGGGATTAAAGACCACCTTATTGAATTAGCGGCGGAAACCGACGATTCGCTCATGGAAAAATATTTTGAAGGGCAGGAACTGACCGCCGACGAGTTTTCCGAAGGATTGCGCAAATCCGTGCACGATGCCCATCTGATTCCGGTCTTTGCCACATCGGTTAAATCCGATATCGGCGTAAAAGAAACCATGGATTCCATCAGCCGCCTGTTCCCTTCTCCGCACGACTATCCCGTCAGCTGTGCCGAAGGAAATGAAATTTCCGCCGAAGAAGACCAGCCCTTCTCCGGGCAGGTATGGCGCTGCTACAACGATGCCTTCATTGGTCAGCTTACGTTTGTCCGCATCTACAGCGGCGTACTGAGACCAGGAATGGAAATCTACAACCCGACCAAAAATCAGAAGGAAAAAATAAGCTCCATTCTGTATGTCGACGGAAAGAAAACCACCGAGGCACAGGAAGCCAAGGCCGGTGACATTGTTGCACTGACCAAGCTCAAGCATACCTACCTTAACGACTCCCTCTGCTCACCGGGCAGTGAAATTCAGTTTGAACCCATCGAGTTCCCGTCTCCGGTCATGGCCTATGCGGTTGAGCCGAAAAATAAAGCGGATGCCGACAAGATTGGGCAGGCGCTCCACCGCGCAACCGATGAGGATCCTTCCACCAAACTGATTCACGATACCGAAACCCACGAGCTTGTGCTCTGGGGCATGGGAGACATGCATCTGGATGTAACGCTGGAGCACATCAAGAACCGCAGCAATGTTGAAATGACCCACCACACGCCACAAGTCTCCTATAAAGAAACCATCACCGGCAGCGGCGAAGGCCATTATAAACATAAGAAGCAGTCCGGCGGCCGTGGTCAGTACGGCGAATGCTATATCCGCATCCGGCCAAAAGATCCATCCGAAGAATCCTGGTTCCTCAACAAGATTGTCGGCGGTGCCATTCCCGGCGGATTCATCCCTGCCTGCGAAAAAGGTTTTGTTGAAGGGCTTGGAAAAGGACCGCTGGTCGGCTCCCCGGTTATTGACGTACAGGTCGAGCTGTATGATGGCTCCTACCACGATGTCGACTCGTCTGAAGTCGCCTTCAAGATAGCCGGTTCGCGTGCTCTTCATCTGGCCATTGAAAAATCCAATCCCGTGCTGCTTGAGCCGATCATGAGCGTTAAGGTTATCGTACCCGACCAGTTCATGGGCGATATCAGCGGACTGCTCAATACCAAACGTGGCCGCATTCTCGGCATGGGTCCCGAAGACGGACTGCAGGCTATTTCAGCCGATGTGCCACAGGCGGAAATGTTTAAGTTCTGCTCCGAGCTCCGCTCGCTGACCAGCGGACGGGGATCTTTTGAAATGGACTTCAGCCGCTATGAACAGGTTCCCTCACACCTTGCCTCGAAAGTTATCGAGGAGGCGAAAGCCAGGAAAGAGGACTAACAAAGAGAAAATACGTTCCATTCATTGGAACACCCCACGGGCAGGCCTTCGGGCCTGCCCGTCTTTTTTTAACAGGAGCCCTCTTCAGCAAAAGAACCATCTCCGCTGCGCTCCGATGGGACTACGAAGGGGCGCACCCCATGTTGACGGTGTAGTGAAACGCCTTCGTAGTGTCCTCGAAGTGAAGCGAAGAGGATCTATCCGCCCATATGGGCCAAATATTCATCAGAAGACCCTTTTAATAAGTGCCCGGCACCTGTTAAACATTCGCAAATAACGGAATTCATTTGCGCACAAGACCGATTGCCTCGTACAGGAAATCAAGATACGGTCTGCCGAATCATTGAATCTGAATTTAGGAAAAAAGGAGAATCAGGATGAAACCCACACTCGTAATTATGGCCGCTGGAATGGGAAGTCGTTATGGCGGACTTAAACAAATGGACCCGGTTGGGCCCAATGGTGAAACCCTGCTTGAATATTCAATCCACGATGCCATCAAAGCCGGCTTCGGCAAGGTTGTATTCGTTATCCGCTCCGACTTCGAAACCGAATTCAAGGAGCAGGTCGGCAGCCGCTTTGAGGATAAGATTGACGTACAGTATGCATTTCAGGCACTGGATAACCTTCCGGAAGGTTTCAGCGTCCCGGAAGGGCGCACCAAACCCTGGGGCACGGGACAGGCTGTGCTCGCCTGTAAGGATCTGGTCAAGGAGCCCTTTTGCGTTCAGAACGCGGACGACTTTTACGGCGCCGAAGCCTACCAGACCATTGCCGACGGATTTGAGCAACTGGCGGACGGAGATAGCTGCATGGTGGGCTATCTCCTTAAAAACACCCTCTCTCCCCACGGCTACGTCTCGCGGGGTGTCTGCGAAATCAGCGACGGCTTTCTAACCGAGGTCGTTGAACGCACCCATATTGAAACCAATGAAGCCGGTACGGTTCAGTTTATTGAAAACGATGTTTCAACCGAAATGACCGGGAACGAAATCGTCTCCATGAACTTCTGGGGGTTTGCCCCCCAAATTTTCCAGACACTGGAAGAAAAATTCATCGCCTTCCTCAACGAACAGGGAAGTGAGCTGAAATCGGAATGGTATATCCCGAGCATTGTAACCGATATGATGAATAACGGGGAAACCAAGGTAAAGGTGCTCAGCTCCGAAGGTAAGTGGTTTGGTGTCACCTACCCCGAAGATCGCCCAACCGTTGTTGCGGCTCTTAAGGCCATGCACGATGAAGGCAAATACCCTTCCCGCCTCTGGGATTGAGTTTTATTTCTTCAGCTCAAACGCCCGGCGGCTGACTTGGTCAGCCGTTGGGAAATCAGCCGGGATGGGTTGCGTTACTTTCCCGGTTGCCGCCCATTCGGAGCCGCGCAGGAATGAAACAATAAAACCAACCCCTTCGAATGCCGGTGTATCATGGCCGAGCGTCGTATGGAAGATTCGCCCTTTGCCGTAGTCCAGCACCATCAGAATCGGTTCATGGCGATCCGTGGGAGCTTTTTTATTCTGATCTTTTCCGGTCGCGAGAACCGTCATGTTCTCAGCAGGCCCCCGAAGCTTGGCATAGCATTCATCCTCCGAGGTCAGCCATGTTGTCGGCATGCCTTTGGTAATCGGATGATCCGCAACACGAACCGTAATCGGAAATTCATGACGCGGGCCGTGGGCACCGGCTCCACCTTTTGAGGTATCGCGTACCAGTTCACCTTCATTGGTATAGTAGACATACGGGCCGGATTTTTCATTTCTGCCGCCCCATCCTCCGAGACCGATCATTTTGTTGTATTCCACCCAGGTCGGGAATGAGTTGTCGGCCGCATGCACGGAAACAAAACCACCGCCGGCCATCATATATTCCTCTAGTGCATTCTGCGTGGCTTCCGGCCAATCCGCGGCTTTCCATCCAAAATTGGAGATCACCACATCGAACTTTTTAAAGGAAGGAGCAAAGTCCGGATCGGTAGTAGGATTCTTCGTATCTTCGGTTTCTCCGACACCGGCAAGCGGCAAAAAGGCTTTTTCCCGCCCAGCCTTCCATGTGAAACGAGTCCGGTCCACCTCAACTTCAAACAGTCCGGTCTCCTCCAGGTACTGCTTCATCATGATGGTGGATTTAGGCCATACCGCATGATTGTTCTGCCCATCAATAATAAGGACTTTCAATTTTTCCGCATCAGCAACGGTTGAAAATGTGAGCGCAACAAGACCCACCATAATTAGACGTTTCGCATTCATAATATCCCTTCAGAGCTTTTTCTATTTATAGAACGGTAGCTATTAAACCATGAAGACAGTGAAAATCAACTAACCTGGCGTCCAGGTTATTAACCCCGTTAAGCCGGGTTGTCACATGCGGGCGGTTCTGGCTTTTGATCCTTAAACAGCACAGAAAAAAGAATGAGTATGGCTCCTGCGATTATCGCCGGCGTAAGCCATATCTTCTGCCAGTTCATCACCTGCATAACAACATCCTCTGCTGATCCGGTGGTGGTAAAATACTGCACCACTTCGCCGGAAAGGTTGGCCCCAATCACCATGCCTACACCATAGGTGATAAAGGCAATAAAGCCCTGCGCCTGCGCCTGAATGGCTTTCGGAGCCGTGTTGTCCACATAGATCTGGCCGGTAACAAAGAAAAAGTCGTAGCAGATGCCATGCAGGAGAATTCCAATGTAAAACATCCAGACCAGGGATTCCGTATTGCCGAAAGCAAACAGGACATAGCGAATCACCCAGGCAAGCATGCCGATCAACAGCATTTTCTTTACACCCAGCCGTACAAAGAAAAACGGCATGATGATCATGAAAATCAGCTCGGACATCTGCCCCATCGTCATTTTTCCGGCCGCGTTAACCAGGCCGACATCATTCAGGAACATGTTGGCAAAATTATAATAGAAGGCCAGCGGGATGCAGATCAGCAGCGAACCAATCACAAAGATGGCAAAGGAACGCTGCTTCATCAGTTTTAAAGTTTCCAGTCCGAGCACGTCACTTACGGTAACTTTATGGCCCAACGATTTTGGAGGCGTGGCTGGCAGGAACAAGGAAAATACACCCAGCAGAATCGACGAGCCTGCCGCAATCATCAGCGGTATATTCTGCGCTTCGACCTTAAGGAAGCCGATCAACAGTCCCGCAACAATCCAACCGATCGTGCCGAACACACGTATACGCGGAAACTGCTTTTCCGGATTGGTCATTTTGTTAAAGGAAATCGCGTTGGAAAGGCTCAGTGTCGGATTGTAGCAGATGGCATATAGCAGCAGCACCCAGAACAGGGTCGTGGAATGCGTGATCGTACTCGCATAAAACAGAATCGCACCGCCGGCAATATGCATAAAGGCCATGACCTTCTGGGCAGCAAAAAAACGGTCGGCAATCATCCCTGCAATGAACGGAGCGATGACCGCTCCCCAGGGAATAGCGCTATAGGCCCGACCGATCTGGCCGGGCTCAAAGTTTAACCCTTTGGAAAGGTAGGTTCCCAGTGTGACGTACCAGGCTCCCCAGATAAAAAACTGGAGAAACATCATGATCGCCAGCCGGGAAAAAACGGATGTGGACATTTTTGATTCACTCATGCGGTAACCTCCAACTGTTTAGCGGCATGGATAATATCCTGTCTGCGTTGATCACCGGCTTCACGTTCAATAGCCAGATCCCCGTTATACTTAATTTCGCACAACACCTGCATAAAATCCGCGGACCCTACTTCTCCATCCCCCCAGGGGACTTCAGTTCCCCATTCACAGGAATCGGTTGATGCCACCGCATCCTTAATATGCACATGCCTGATCCATGGCGCCAGTGTGTGGACCGCTTCAATCGGATTACCTTTGCCATAAAGTATCATGTTAGCCGGATCAAAATTCACACCAATGGCCGGGTGCTCAATCACATCCAGGAAATGGCTCAGATCGTCCGCCGTTTCCTGCCCGGTTTCCAAAAGCAGGACCACCCCGTGCTCAGACGCAACATCAGCCAACTCAGAAATCCGGTCACAGAATTTGCGGAAACCAACCGCATCTTCATGATCCATAAAGCCTGCATGGAATGACAGGTATTCAACATTCAGGTCCGCTGTAGCCTCGATTGCATCAAACACGATCCGGCGGTTTCGTTCCCAGCAGTCATCCGGAATGATGCCGCCGGTCTGCTTAATACTTTCCAGCGTGGAATAATCCTCCTGAGGGAAAGCGACCATCGTGCTGGTGACCACGACGCCTTTTTCTACCAGGCGATCACGAAATGCATTCCGGGCGGAAACATCCAGATGCAGACAGGACAGCCCGGATTCTTCCAGTGTCCGGAACACCTGATCCACATCATTTTTTAACGACCACGTACAGATACCCACGGAATTCTTCATGATTTCATCGTCTCCAAAGCAATCCGAACAGACTCGCGCGCCTGATCCGGTGTGATTACAGTTTTGACTGCGGCGCCTCGGATCAGCTCTGCGAAATAATTGATCTCCCCGATATAACCGTCCCCGTCTTCCAACTCAATGTTGCAGGCTTCTCCTTCGGCTGGACAAACCTTCAGTGCATTGTCGTCAAAAACCACTGCACCGTTTTCGAACACCACATTAAACGACATACTGAAGCCATAGGACTCCGGCATAAGCCAACTGGCCGTGGCGCTCACGGTTTTGCCGGAACCATAATTCAGGTGAGTGACCACGTGCCCCGCAACCCCATTCTCCAGGCTTACTGTTTTAGACTCCTGCGCTTCCGGTATTCCAAAGAGATATTGGATATAGTCTATGTCGTGAATATGCAGATCGAGGGCAATCCCCCCGCTCTTAGACTGATCGGCAAACCAGGAATCACCGCTCCAGCAGGGCGCAAAGGTCAGGCGTGAAAATTCTGCGGCCTTAACCTCTCCAAGTGCTCCCTGTTCCACGGTTGATTTCAACCAGGCATAAGCGGGCCAGAACCGGATACAATGCGCCACCATCAATTCTTTTCCGGCAGCCTCGGCGGCCGCGATCATTTCGTCACAATCCCGGGGGTTCAGGGCCATCGGTTTTTCACACAGCACATGCACACCCGCTTCCAGACATTGAATGGAGATGGCTTTGTGTAAATGTGTTGGGAGCGTAATGGACACCGCATCGAGTGATTCCGCATCGAGCATCTCAGCCACGTCGGTATAGATAGCAACGCCATCCAGATTCAATTCATCCGAACCGGTATCAATATTGCCCTTTGCTTTCCCAATGATAGGATTGGCATCGCAGACCGCCACCACCTCAACATGCTTATTTTTCTGCCAGGCGTTCAGATGTACCCCGCCCATAAAGCCCATGCCGATGATTCCAACTTTCAGCGTGCTGTTACCCGCCATTATTTTTTCCTCTTCTTGGTTTTCGGAAGATCGTTATCCCGCACTGTTCTTAGCTTTTCTTTCATTCCGGCCCTAAAGCGCTCGACCGTTGATCGGTATTCCGGGTTGTCCGCCAGATTCGTGTATTGCTTTGGATCTTTCCATGTATCAAACAACTCGATTCCGCTCTCCGCCTGCTCACCATATTGAATGTAGGCATAACGGTCTTCACGCAACAGGAAACCTTTCCGCATTGGAGCAACGGAAAACGCTGCGTCACGAACCTTAAAGGAGGGTTTGTCGAGCATCCTGGAGATATCTTTCCCTTGAATATTAGTTGGTATGTTCAGGCCGCAAAGGCCTGTAACAGTTGGATACAGATCCAGCAGTTCCACCAACGAGTCGCATACGGCCGGTTTTTTCCCCGGAACAGAAATAATAAGCGGAACACCCGCGGACTCGTCGCGCAGGCTGACTTTCGCCCAGAAATCATGTTCGCCCAGATGATAACCGTGGTCACTGGTAAAGATGACGATGGTTTTATCAGCAAGCCCTTCTTCTTCCAGCGCATCCAGCACTTTGCCCACCTGTGCATCCATATAGGCGACCGATGCATAATAGCCGCCGACCGCCTTTTTCTGCCGGCGGATATCCATCTTCATATTCTCGCTGGTCTTATAGTTAATGCCTGCTTTAGGAATGTCATCCCAATCGCCCAGCACCTTTTCGGGCAGGACCATTTTGTCGTACGGTGTGTAATCTTCGTAGTATTTGCGGGGGGCGACAAAAGGAACGTGCGGCCGCACAAAACCCACACCGAGCCAAAAGGGCTCTTCTTTATGTTTTTTTATCAGATCAACTGCTTTGGCCGCCGTCTTTCCATCAGAATGAATCTGGTCATCGCCATCGGCTTCAACCACGACAAAGGTATTGCCTCCCACAACGGGTTTCTTACCATCCGGATTGCCCTCCAGCGTTTCGCCGTCGCCGGCCGCTTTCCATTCCGGACCCTGGCTATTGAACCGCTCGGTCCACGACCGTGCATCATCGCTGCTGTCATCCCCGGTCTCAATACTGCCCGGAACGCCCATATGGTAGATCTTACTGACGCGCGCCGCATAATACCCTTGGTCTTTGAAATACTGCGACCAGGTGGCCCGATCACCGATCATAGGCCGGGGACTTTTGTATCCCAGTGCCCCGGTCGCGTGTGGATAGTAGCCCGACATAAACGATGCCCGTGAGGGGCCGCAATAGCTCCCTTGGCAATAGGCTCGGGTAAACCGCACCCCGCGCGCGGCCAAGCGGTCAATATTCGGTGTTTTGCAGACCGTGTTACCATAGCAGGAAAGCGCGGTATACGTCAGGTCGTCCGAAATAATAAAGAGCACGTTATACGTTGGATCTGCAACCGCAACCCCGGCAAACAAGCATGCCAGGGAACCAGCCAATAAGCCTCGGAAAATTCTGCGCATCAGGAAAGCCCTTTAACTTCCCAGCCTTTGCGGTACTCGCGCCTGACCAATCCGTTCGCCGCGTCATTATTCGTAAAGCGAAGGTTTTCGGCATCCCACTTCAGCGTTTCATTTAGGAAATGGGAAGAGAGCCCACCGAGCAAAACGGTTTCGGTCAGCGGCCCGGCAAAGTCGACAAAGTCAGCGATCGGCTTCACCTCTTTTCCGAGGATCGCGTCAACGAAATCCATGTAGTGGTCGCGGGCGGGGAATTTAGGATAGCGGTATTCCGCAAATTTTTCGCGCGGATACGGAACAGGAAGCTGCTGGTGAGGAGCGAGCAGGATTCCTTCTGTACCCACAAAAATATTTCCCTGCTTCGGCATTTTTTCGCCGAACATAGTCTGGAATTCCTGCGGCGGACGATGCTTCCCGTCATACCAGGTTACCTTGACGGTCTTGCCGGCGGTCAATGAGCTGCCGGGGAAGAGGTATTCAAACTTTTCATTGATCGCCCAGTTGTGTTTGTTCGGAACCTCACCGACAGACTTGACTGACAACGGCGCCCTCACGCCCAATGCGGCAAACATGGGGCTGAAAATATGACATCCCATATCACCGAGGGTTCCACATCCGTAATCCAGCCGTTTGCGCCATCCGCCGGGATGATAGTATTTATCACCGATATAATTCGCTTTGGGAGCCACGCCGCACCACAGATCCCAGTCCAGCGTTGCAGGAACCGGGTCAGTCTTTTCCGGGCGCAGAGTAGGATCGCCCCAGCTCTTGTGGCAGAACATATGAACTTCCTTGACCTTTCCGATGGCCCCGTCCTGAATCATCCGGACCGCGAGGCGTTCATAGGTGCTCGAAGAAAGCTGGATGCCCATCTGCGTGACCACGCCGGTTTCTTTTGCGATTTCCGCCATGCGCCGTGTTTCATATAGATTATGCGCCAGGGGTTTCTGGCCAAAGACATGCAGCCCCATGTTCATGGCCGTTACGCCGATAGGAGCATGCATATGATCCGGTGTAGAAATGCAAACCGAGTCGAGCGTGCTTCCTTCTTTTTCCAGCAGCACACGCCAATCTTTGTAGATCCTTGCATCCGGAAAATTCTTTCTCACCTTCGCAACCCGTGCTTCATCCACCTCGGCTACCGCCACCAGATTAATCTTGCCGGTACGTGCCATCATCCCGATATCCGAGCCGCCCTTGCCAGTGGCTCCGAAATTGGCGTGGTTGATTTTCTGATCTGTTGTCTGGCCGGATGCGCCGATATTGAATAGCGGAAGGGCGGCTCCGGCCGCTGCGGATGTGCGAATAAATGAACGTCTATTTTTCATAACTCATTTCCTATTAGAATCAATTCCCTGCGAGAATATTATCGAGTCGGCGACTCTGTTCCAGGACCGGCAGTTTTCCCGAACCTTCAATGGTCATCCACCCCTGATAGCCAATGCGATCCAACTCACCTGTAACCGACGGCCAATCAACGCTGCCATCCCGGATGTCTACAAACTTCCCGCCCTCACCATCCGGCTTCAACTTAAAATCCTTCACGTGGCACTTTGCAATCAGTTTGCCCAATGCCCGGATCCACTCTTCCGGCGGTGCATACTTTACGTGGTTTCCAATATCAAAATAGGCCTGGATCCACGGACTGTTGCACGACCGAAGAAACGCAGCGAACAGATCAGGTTTAACCCAGAAATTGTTCCAGACATTTTCAACAGCAATCACCACGCCGCTTTTCTCCGCGGTCGGCACCAGTTTTTGCAAAGCGGCACGCGCGGTCTCTGTAGCGAGGTTTTGCGTATCGATATACGTCCTGAACTCGGTATTGTCCCCCGCCACTACTTTGGAAACAGCCGCCGTTTCCGCGTCAAACTGAATATCAAATTCCCAGGGTTGCGGAATCGGCTTCACCTTGGTTCTACCGGGCACCAGCAAAATGGTATCGGCACCGAGAATACGTGCGGTCTGCAGCGCCTTCTCCATACTCGCAACGCTTTCGGCAACACCTTCCGGCTCCGTCAGTGAAGCCCATCCTCGCATAACCGAGTGAATCTTCATGCCCATCGCATCCGCTACGTTCCGGGCCTTTTCCGCTTCTGCGGGTGTGGCATTCCACGCCTTGCATTCAATGCCGTCGAATCCCGCCTCCTTCAGCGGAAGCAACGACTGCTCGGTCGGCAAGCCCTGAATCAGCGCCTTCTTCCATGTCCTTTCCGCACTGAAGCACGGCGTGGTGCAGCCCAGTGCCGCAGTGGCCGCGGAAAATGCTCGTCTTGAGAGATCAGCCATTGAGCACCCAGCCTTTCCGATACGTGTGGCGGATAAATGGTTCGGCTTCAGGGCAGTTGAGGGCGCGCATGTTCGCGGCATCCCACTCCAGTTTCTTTCCAACGCGGAAAGCAACGTTACCAAGCAGGTTGTGCTCGACCAGCTTACCGGAGTAATCAAAATTGCAGAGCGTCGGCGATCCGGTCTTGCACCCGTTGATCCACTCCTGATGATGCCCGGCGGACTTTGGAATCAGATCCTCCGCGGAGGGGGTATTGAAATGGGTCATATCCCCTTTGATCGTCAGGTTGCGCCAACCATAGTCCGCGAGCAACCAGCCTTCATCACCCGAGAACAGAATTCCCTTACCCGACAGCTTCTCGCGATCAAATATTTTGGAGGGCAGCCCGGGCATGTAGCCACCGTCGTACCACGAAACCTTCACGGCGGGGCGGTCACCGCGTGCGGGATGCTCCCAGGTCGCCGAGATTTTGGAGGGGCAGCCATCGGGATGCGGGGCGGATTCACTCTTCGCGACGCAACTGATTGGATCCTTCAGATCCAATGCCCAATACGGGAGGTCGATCAGATGGCTGGCCATATCGCCCAGCTGCCCATTGCCGAAGTCCCAGAAACGGTTCCAGGTAAGGCACCCTTTTTTCAGATATTCGGGACTGTACGGATGGAACGGTGCAGGACCGATCCACAAGTCCCAGTCGATATTTGATGGAACCGTCGACGAGGCCGGATGATAGCTTTCGCACGGACGTTCGCGGCCTACCCACACCTTGCAGCTCGTCACATTCCCGATGGCGCCGGCTCGGATCAGCTCCACGACTCGACGATAGTTGTCACCCGCGTGGATCTGCGTGCCCATCTGCGTTGCAAGCTTGCCTTTGTTATTCAAATAAACATCGCGGACCATGCGTGCCTCCTCTACGGAATTGGCGAGCGGCTTCTCGCAATAGACGTGCAGGCCGCGATTCATCGCCCAGATGGCAACGAAAGCATGCGTGTGGTCGGTCGTTGAGCAGACCACCGCATCGAGATCCTTTTGTTCGAGACACTTCCGCCAGTCGGTGTAGGTTTTCGCGTTGGGAAATTCCTTCGCGGCCACGGCAAGGTTGCCCGCGTGGACATCGCACAGCGCTACGATATTCTCGTGTTTGACATCGCGGATATTCGCCTTGGCGCGGCCGCCCACACCGATGACCGCAATGTTCAGCTTACCGGTCGTACCGGCACCGAGCGCGGAAATATTGAAGAGCGGCAGCGTTGCCCCGGCCGCGGCTGTAGTTTTGAAAAAGGTTCGTCTGTTTTTCATGTTATAGCTCCTTGATCTGAATATCGCGAAATGCAACGGGATTATTGTGGCCAGCAAACCCGAAGTGCCCCTTTGCAACATCCTTCCCCGGGTGGGCTTTGTTTGCCATAAACTCCGTGATTGTTGAAAGGTCGGCATCCAATATACGCGTACCATTCAACTCCACCGTAATTTCGAAACCAACGACTTCCACGGTCTGAAAGTTCCACTCACCTGCCGGACGAAGATAGCCGCGGTGAGCGGCAGCCATGCCATAGGCTGATCCATGAAACTGCCGGGCATCAAGCTTGGCATACTTTTTTGCCGCATCGTCGAGCACCTGCAGTTCGGTCATCCCGTGGTATGCGGGATTGCCTTTACCCGGATAGCGAATCGCGAGCCCGTTATTTCCGTCGGGAGGAACCTGGAATTCAAGCCGGACAGCAAAGTCCGCATATTGTTTTTCGGTGAAGAGAACCCCACCCTTTCCTTTTTTGCACTGGACGGTGTTTGCATCAACTATGTAGTTATCCACCGCTCCTTTCCAAACGTGCGCATCAGAAGCCTGCCAACACTTAGCTCCCAGAATTTGATTGGCCTCTTCACCGTTGAGTTCGCGAATCAAGATATTGCGCCAGCTGATTTCTCCACCGTGTGTCTGCAGCTGGATCGGGCCGGTGCGCGGAATCGGTAATGGCACCTTTTTCTTCCGGCTGAAAAAGTTGTGCAGACGGGCGTGATCGACCACCAGCTGGTCATTTAAGTGCACGGTCACATACTCACCAACCATCAGAATACGTAGCTTATTCCATTCGCCAAACGGTTTGTCGGCCAACACCATTGGATCTTTGCCTTTTGCGCCTTTCGGATTATTCCACAGCGCACCGGAACCCTTGTCAGCGCCGAGTTTAAATTTCTTTTCCTCGGTCGAATCCCAAATCTGCACCTGCGGAATGCCGCGCAGATAAATCCCGCTGTCGGCCCGGGCCACCGTTTTATATTCGAGCACGAGCTCAAAGTCGGCGTAGTTCTTATCCGTTGTCAGGAACAAGCCGTGGCCATCATTCACCAGCACCCCATTCTCAACCCGCCAATGGGCATTAATGTCCGCAAGACTGGCCTGCTTTTTCTCCGCAAGTTTTTCCGGCGACAACGCCATCCATTTCGCAGGATCTTCAGTCTTCAGTCCCCACCACCCCGAAAGATCTTGCCCGTTAAATAGAGGTATAAATCCATCAGGAGCAGCGTGCGCTGCAATTGAAATCATTAGACACGACAGTATTGAAGGTATTTTCATCTTTTCTCCAGTTGACCGAATAAGTTACTGGAGACACACAGGTGATGTCTTGTAAAATCCAAGCATAACCGTGTAATTCACGGCATCATATTACGATCCTTTTTACGGTAATCACCCGGGGAGATCCCAGTTATTTTTTTAAAGGTTCGGGTAAAGTGACTGTGATCATAAAATCCTGAATCCAAAGCAATAGCAGCTATAGTGTTATTCGTCGAAAGCAGTAAATTACACGCAGCTCGTATGCGCACATCCTGAATATGCTGGTTCGGTGTAATTTTAAACACCTTCTTGAAATTCCGTTCCAGTTGACTGGGGGACAGATGAACCAGCTTTGCCAGTTCCTCGATCTTGATAGCGGAGGCATAATTTTCCCGGATATAGTCCAATACCTCGTTCATTTCTACATACGGCCGAAGGGTTTCGTTATCGCTTTCTGTGCTGCGGGCAATACAGGCCAACCCAATAATTTCACCATCATTTGAATAGAGCGGCATCTTTGTTGTGATAAACCAGTTAATGGCATGCCCGGGATCAGGGGCCAGCTCCACGCGATCGACAATCGGCTCGCCGGTTTCGAAGACCTGCTGATCATCTTTCACATACAGATCTGCGCGATCCTTCGGAAAGAGATCATAATCGGATTTTCCGATCATGTCTTCCTCGTTGTCCAACCCGCATAAATGTGCAGCCAGGCGGTTGGCCATCATGGTCAGCCCTTCCCGGCTTTTAACGACAAAATAGATGCCGGGAAGATAACTAAAAAGGTGTGATAGCTGATTGGGGCGCAATCGGCTTTGGAATTTTTTCTGTGCCTGTGTAATTTCCGGTTTCATTTGTGCGGCACGAGCACACAGCTATACGGTTATTCTGGTGCGTCGTGTTCCGTACTATACAGATCAAAACTCGGAAGTAAGCCCTTAAATTGATCCCGCGCCACGGCTATACCCACGAGAAACCCCAACACGTGCGTCCAGGCAGTTCGATACCTGCTCATCGACCGCACTCTACATATGGGAAAGCCCGCCTGATTCCCTTCATTATCATTAATGGAATCAGCTTGGCCGGGATATCAAGTTGTCCATCATGCGCGCCATTTTAAAAACCGGTAATAACATCATCTTCACCACCGGCTTTCTTGTTGCACTCAACCCGGCTATGGCTCAGCGCAAGGCGAGCCAATTTGTTTTTGTAGTTCGAAGCTATCTCCCTCCACCATCTTAGTTACTTCGCGATAGCTTCGTAGTCAGATCTCAACTCTTCAACTTTTTCGGGCATGGAATTATAGAGATTCCTGGTTTCCCCGATATCTTGCCTCAGGTTGTACAGCTGACCCGGCGGTGCGCCTACCGGAACCTCAACTTCCGTAAAGCCGCCCGAAACCTGTGAGTCGATAAACTTAAAGTCGCCCTTACGATAACCGGATGCTTTCCAGCCGGTATGTAGTGTCGCCTCGCGGGAGGAAGGTCCTGTACCAGTCAGCACAGGAAGGAGGTCAACACTGTCCTGTCCGGCATTATCCGGTAACTTAAAGTTTGCAGCGGACGCAAAGGTACTTATCAGATCCGTTAACCGCATCAGCATCACTGTATATTATTGCGATGGTCAGGCAGTTTATGACCATTTTTCCATTCTAACGAAAGAGAGCCCATGCTGGCAGATACGATTCAGACAGCCATTTCGTTGGAAATTCCTAAGCAAAAAGGCCTGTATCTAGGAAACTAAAACCTAAACCATGCTGAATCCACACATGTTTCGGACGGCTCGCGGGACAGCACCCCCTACTCTAACATGCCCTTTCTTACAGCGATTCAATTCAACGAGAGGTGATCTGCGGGGATAAGGATTGAAGGAGGGGGGGGATCGAACACGAGAAAGAATTCGGAATCCGATTCAAAAATTGAGTGAATATCACCGCCCGGGATTGAAAACCACAAAACGTGGATTACGCAGCTGCAAAGAGAACGTCCTACTACTTCAGCACTCCGAATACCGGACCGTCGATGGTGCAGGCATTGGGATCGATCTGCATCTGAGGGATCAGTTTTTCCGGAATTGCCGTCAACTTAAAAATCGGCAGGATCGGACGGCCGTCGGCCCCCGTGGGATATTCAACACCATCCTGTTCAATCAAGAGGTGGGTGTAGAAAACGCCGCCCGGACGCTCGCCGATCAAAACCTCGATATCGGCAGGCCTGCCCTTGCCCAGGAAAAACCAGTCGCCAATCTCCAGGGCAGCAGCAGACATCGGAAACTTGCGGCTCCGTTCGTCCTGACTTTGCCATTCTTCACAGATCTCAGTCGAATGCAGGTTGGCATCAATCACCAGATCCTTCTTGACCCGCACCATGAGGACGTCGTCACCAATGCCCCAGAAACGGTAACGACCGCTTTCGGGTGCTGCGATCTTTCCTTTGTAGTAGGCCACCCATTGTTTGGGTTTAACCACGTCATCTACGCCATAGGCCTTGGGGGCCTCATTGGCGGGAATATTGGGAATCATGAAAAAGGTGGCGAACTTTTTCTTGGGCGCCTTGAAATAGCGTTCAAAGGTCCTGACATTCCAGGTGCCGATAAATTTCCGGATAACTTCGTTGTAGTAATTCTCGTCCATTTTGGCCGGCGTTCCGTCCGGCTTCATCTTCAGGTCGAAGAAGGTACCTTCGAGCTCATTACCCGAACCCTTGCTTCCGCCAAACAGGTCCAGATCCAGCCCTCCGAACCCCAGGCTGCCCAGGCCGCCACCCCCGTCCATATAACCCATACCGCCCTTGACTCCGGAGACTTCCGGCACTTTGAGATCCATCATTTTCACTTCTTTTTTGACCACGATGGTTTTTTTCAGTTTGGGTTGCTGGATCTTTTTTTTCTTGATGTTGATCGGAACGGTCAGCTTCTTGAGCTTCATACGTGGACGACCGGGTTTCTTCGCCACAAAGGTTTGATCATCTTTTACAATGACGCTAACGGCCACAAACGACAAAGCTGCAATCATCAGGATGCCGTGCAACACCATACTGATAAACAAAGCACTCGATTTGGAGTGGCTGGTAAAAAACTTTTTCTTACCGCTCATGATAATCCCCGCCGATCGTCAATGCCCTTGTCACGATGCCCTCACATTTGTTTTTGTACATGCACACAATATCCATTTTCATCTTTCAGTTCAACGCGAATGGAGCAGTTCATGGAACATATTGAACTAAAAGATCTCATACATATCTGGACATTGCCTAGCTGGCCAACCGGTTAGTATTTAACGCCCCATAAGCTTGGCGACCGAATAAATCACATACCCGCGCGGCGGCACCTCCAGAATTACATTCCCAACATTGTTGCAGCGAATTTTATCCGGTTGCCGATTCTGCCCGTCAACATAGGAATACCAAGCGTGGCACGTTAGGTCCTTTTCCCAAAGATAACGGTTCCGGGTAATTATCTGCGCACAGCGCGCCTCATGCGGATGATTGTTGATGGCCACAACATAACCCGGAGCAGAGCGGGATCCCTTTAATGTGCCGTAGATCAGGAGATCATCGTCATCGGTCTTAAGCAGCTGGATATCCGGGTGACCGCCGGCCAGCGCGCCACGCGCCCACACCAGCGATTTGATGCCGTTACCGGGCTGTCCACCGGCCTCTGCCAGCCCATAGTTAAAATAGTCTTTCCAGAAAATACAGGGATAGCCTTGGTAAGTAAGGATAAAGGCATAGGCAAGCATCGTATTGTCGACAATGGATTCTACGTGCGCGTCCTTATCCGTATCGTGATTGGCAACAAACGTCACAGCCTGTGCCGGATTTTTCGCCGCAAAAACTTTAGCGGGATCAACCAGCTGCCCGATATCCGCACCATGATTAAACACCTGTGCCATGGTGTAGAACGCGGGAAAATCAAACGCAGCAGCACATTCTGATTGGTTTAGATATTTTTCAACCGAAGGGATGTTGTCTTCCCAGCATTCGAGAATCGAATAAGCATCGCCGGTTCCTTTTATAAACTCCCTGACATAAGAAGGGTTCACGCCCTTCACATAGTCCAAACGCCATCCCCCATCGAAACCCGCATTGGCCGGCTCCCTCAACCACTTGCCCCATTGGACAAGATCGTCACCCGCTCCACCCTTCTGGCTTCCGGTCACATGACAGACATCCGGAAAATCCGCAAAGGGACCGGCATCAGATTCCGCATGACTCGATGGATGAAAATGGTCGTAGCGCCAGGTACACTTTCCGCTCGCCACGCCGCTGAAATCCGTCCACGTCGTTGCTCCATTCAGGTTGGAATTGAATTCCGCCTCACCCCCAACCCGGTGGTTAAGAACGATATCGGCCATGCAGGCAATTCCCTTCGATTGATAAAGGGCAATCGTACTTCTTAAATCATCCTGTGTACCAAAACGTGTGGGTGTGGTTCCCTTCTGGTAATACTGACCAAGATCATAATAGTCGTATGGATCATACCCCATGGAATGGATACCGGAATGACTCTTCTGGGGAGCGGGAAACCAAATACGGTCGATTCCCCAGCCGCCTTTTATTCGCTGCAGTTCAGCAGATTTGTCGGCCATGGTTTTATACCAGCCTTCCGGGCAGTCCCAATAGAAACCCTGCATCATCACATGTGCATTACCAACAGCCGATACGCTGGTTGACAGATAGATTAAGAACAACAACCCTATCGTTTTCCAAAGATTAGATTTTAATCCAGCAGTCATATAATCGCGCACACGCATCCGAAGAACAGAACGGCTCCCCCAATAGAAGAGAAGCCGTAATGCCATATTTTTGAAACTCATTTCCAGAGATGGGAAAACTACAGCGACTCAACCTGCAACGTAGCGAAGGCAACGCCATTTGTAGTCGGAACATAATTCGTTACCGTCACCAGATCGGCCCACAAAAATGCAGGAGAAAGCTCAACGAAACCATTGGTTGCCCACGCCGGAGACACAAGATCTTCAGTCAATACGAGGCTGTAATCAATCCCCAGATCCGCTGCAACATCTTCATTGTAGCGCGTGTAGACATACTCCAATCCATTCGTAGTGGTACCCAGATATTCCGGCGCACGGAATCCGCCTTCATCAATGGTCGGATTTCGACCCACCGAAAACTCGATCAGGTTTTTCATCCCATCATTATCCGGGTCGGCATCCTCGGCCGCATCCGCACCGCTCAGGTTGTATTGATTTGTCCAGGAGCCGTAGTGATCAAAACCGGGCGTGTACGACACATCAAAGTTGTTGTAGTAGATTTGGCTCTGGTCATCACTGGAAGTGAAAATGCTGTACAGCTCTATGCTGCTGACCTTGCCGGTATAGGTTCCCGTATCAAAGTCGGAAAGTCCTCCAGACCGCGTAACTTTCCAGGTTCCGCCGGTGGCGCTGGTCTGCTCAAGAGCAACGTGGTATTGCGTGTCGCCATCGTATGCATCGCCGATATCGGTATTACCAGCCACGGCCTCAGTAACCCTGGTTCCATCATCACCGTCAAAATTACCGACCTCAATCTGAAAGATGGTTATTTCGCCAACATCGCGCGCTCGGAATCCCTTGTAGCCATTACGCCAGTTGATATCCATATCGAATGAAAACGTTTGTCCCGCAACCATGTCATCAGTCAAATAACGATACACCGCAATAAACTCGTTAGTACCATCCACATTCTGGATATAGAATGATCTTCCACCTGTATCGATGGAACTTGAACCGCCATTATTGGTTGAGCTGCCCATGCCAATCCGGTCAACGCCGTTGGTTGCCCAATAACCCATTACCCAGGAACCGAAACCATAGCCGCCGTTGTCAAAGTTCTGCCAACCGTCGTCATAGGCAGAATCGGCTGCATCGTCATTAGCCGTACCCGCAACTACCGAGCCGGCGAATACGATTGTAACCCCCAATGTCCACAGTGCTTTTTTCATCATCACTATCTCCTTTTCTTTAAATGCCATCTGCCCGAGCCTGCTGCACCGCAATAGTTTCTCTAGCAGTGTCAACAGGTTGGCAGAGATCAAGAAAACCGTCTAGCTAGCCAAGGGGTTAGTTTTTCCATCGATATACCCCGCTCTTTTGAGTTGGGGTATTTTAAGGTAGAATTAATCAGTTTTCAAGCCGGATACGGAAGAAGCAATGCCGGTTTGTTCCCTGCGTTACATCGGGAATTATAAGCATATCCTGACCATTTTCGGCCTGGATCGGGGCTCCCAGCGGAAGCCAAGCATTGGTAAGGCTGACGCAGTATTCCGGCTGGTAGCTGCGCCCCGGAACCGAAAGCCAGGTCAGATCGGGATTGACTCCGCCCCATCCGTCTGAAATCCGGAAATCACGCGCGGGATCGAGCCGGTCGAAAGTGCCGTTTGCATAGGAATCGCGGAGCGCTTCAACAGGAAAAATCATAAACTCATCGGAATCAACGTTGATATCGCTGTTACCCGCCGGAGCCTGCATGGCTAACGCTCCGCTATCGCCCGTTTCATAGGCCAGTGCGGCGAGATAAATATTCGAGGGAACCGCACCGAATGCAGCAACCAGGTCGAGGGTTCCCTCCAGCTGCGCTCCGCTCTGATTAAACTGTTCAGAACTGCCGGGCGCACTGAACCATCCCGACCATCCATTATCACTTTCTCCGGCCAGATAGGGCTTACTGGCCGCAACAGCGACCGTCCCGGACTTTGCCCACGGAGCAGGGTCCATTCCCGCCGGGAGCAGCGAATCCGAAACCAGGATAAAATGATCGTTCGCTGTGCCGGAAGGCGAAGCGGTTGCAACATAAAGCTCGGTATTCCGGAGTGCGGCATAGAGCACCATGTTGGAGTCTGTAACAAGATAGCCCGCATAATCCACCGTTCCGTCCATCACATATTCCTGCGGATCCGGCGGTGCAATGCCGTCGTCCTCAACAAACACATGCTGAATATCGGACTTCGATACATTGCCCTGCCCGTCTGTTGCTTCGATGTAGTAGTCCAGCAGCTTGCCCCGGAAGCCGGACACATTGGCATCGGTGATTTTAACGAAATAGTAGTCCGCCAATTCCGATGGTGTAATGAAGTAGTCGATTTCTCCGTTATTGGCGGCGGCATTGAGTTCCGATTGTGTGCTGGGCAGCACGCGCTTGGTCATGGGAATGGTAATCCACGAACCGACATCGGCTCCGCCGGCATACGTTTCGTTGTGGTCATTCGCCATGGTGTTTATGCCGTCGTCGTCAACCCGCACCTTGACGTTGATGGAAGTCACGCTGGAAATATCGTAGGCGTGCGTCCAGAGATAAAACTCCGACGGCATCGCTTTGAGATAATTGTTATCATCGGGAATGCTGTTGAACCATCCGAACGTATATCCACCGGGATTCCAGGGGAACCGCTGTGGCTTGAGTACCGAAGGGGGCGTTTGATCTTTGGTCGGATCAGAAGTCAGCAGGCCATTTACAAAAGCGGAAAGTTTTTCAATGGCGCGGGTAGTCGCAAGGGCCGCTTTTACCTCGTCGTCATTGCCGAGTCCGCCGTAATAATTAAAGCCCGAATCGAGTCCGCCCAGATAAATGTGCCAAGCCAGCTCGACTTCGTTCGGGGCAAACCACGAGCCGTCCCAATCGTAGGGCGCCTGGATTTTCCAAGGCTGCACGCTCCCCCCTTCATCGAGCAGCATCTGCTCGGCGGTTTCGCACCAGTTTGCGCCGGTAATAATCGGTGCCCAGCTCCAGAATTTCAGCGCAAATCCCGGCGTCTCCAGATCAACCATCGTTCCGGGATAGGCCGATTCACTCCCGAGCTTCAGCGGCGGCTCGATCCATTTCAGGAAATAAGATGAACCATAGTCACTTTCGGGAAAAACCCATGCGCCGTCTTCCACATGCACCGTGCCGGCGGCGGCACCGTGCGCATTAACAAAATCCTGCACCGCGCTACGCGCGTATCCCGCACCTGCGGAATCGTTGAAAAACTGGGGCGTTGCCTCCATCCACGAACTGAACCCGCCGCCCCACGCATTATCCCCATCCGTCGCCGGCATGACGATCACCGGCCGCGCGGGGTCGGTGGCGTGCGGTGCAATATTCGCCTGAATTTTACTGATTCCCTCATTGGCGTAGCCAAAGCGATAGCTCAGCACATCGTCCGACGGAATGAGGAAAATTTCTTTGGCACTTCCCGTTTCCGGATCGACATGGCGCGCCTTGTGAAGCTGATAGGAAAAGGGCGAAACATTCCACGCCGCCTGTCCCGGATTCGGCTGGCCATACCACCATCCGTTTGTTGGCGAGGGACCGAGCAGATCGGCCTTATTTGGCGGGCTTGAAAAGATGCCGTAGCTCGACGGTAAATTAAACTGGTCAAAATAGGTCGGACAGGTTCGGCTGAGATGATGACTCGCCACCATGGTCCATTCATAACCTTCGTCTACCAGCACATCGATCATACTGGGCGAAAAAGCCATTTCAGTCGGGAAGAATCCTTTGGAATGGTCGCTTAGATCCGACTGGGCGCCCCACGCTTTCCAATAAGCCTGCTTGAATATCTGAATCTCTTTCCGGAACACCTCTTTGGGAAGCAGCGGCCCGAGAGAGTGGTGATACGTAAAGCCCACCAGCTCCAGCCGCCGGCTTCCCGAGGGTGTCATCCAGTTCCGTGCCTCCCGGTTTCCATCCCACCACCAGCTTCCGTAGCCCAGCTGACCGTTACCTCCCAGGTTACGGATATTGTCGATGAGCGCACCCGAATAGCTCATGCAGAAGCCGGCGGATGTATCGTTGGCCGCCAGGGCATCGCGCGGACGTCCCTGATAGGCATTGCGCCGGTCATCCAGCCCGAAGATGTCTCTAAGATTATTGTCGGGATGCTGATCGGCCGTGCCATAGGTCTGATCGGTATTCTCCTTCAGCCAGATCGAGTCCCATGCATACTGCACCCGGTTGGTTTCACTTCCGTTGCTGTTCCATTCCGGCCAGTAGAGGGGCTGATGATTATGCCACATACGCGAAACATAGACCGTCTGTGCATCGGCACAGGGTGCTGCAGGATTTATCCCGAAAATCAACACCAAGCCTGCCAGTCTGCCCAAGCACTTAAACATGCTTAAGATATTGCCTTATATAATGAATACCGTCCAGCTAGCCACTCGGTTAGCATTTTCCACGCACCGCACTGCCGCAACGGGCTGGAAGCCCGTTCCACGTAGCATGGGCATCCTGCCCATGTTCCGCACCGCACTGCCGCAACGGGATCATATTTCCCCCACAGGCATAAACAGATTTTCTAACCGTTCGGCTAGCTAGGAAGAACCGGCATATACTGGCATAAATATAGATAACTTGCTATGAACATGCTGTTCATGGACGACATAAGAAAAGGTGAGATTCTATCATGATGAACAAAATTTTCTATAGGTCCTGTTGGTTATCAATCACCGTTGCCGTTGCGGCAACAAGCTGGGCTGCGCCCGGCATTGTCTGGCATGAACCCGCTTATGCGCACCCCGACCTGGCCGGTCCCACGATGCGAGACCCGCTCTATGAAGCTGAAGATAACGATCTGACGATCTACCAGGGATTTTATAAAGACGGCGGAGCAAACGGTAACCAGACCGGCGGGGAACTGTATTACCGTATTGCCTCAGGCACCTGGACCAACGTCAGCCTGAACTGGCACTCCAACGTGGGCGGCAGCCAATATTGGAAAGCCACCCTTCCGTCGTCTGGCACAGGCGCCACGAATATCATCGAGTATTATGTCCGCGTTAATTTTGACGACAGCGGATCCGATCCCGACACAACCTATATCTATGGCAACGATTTGCAGGGCGACTTTTCAACAACCACCAATGAAGCCGTCGCTCAGGCAAGCCCCTATTCTATCCGGAACCGTCCTGCCTGGGTCTACCACAATAATAACCGGATCATCGCCGGAGACGACATTCAGGTTCGCCTCAAGAGCGGATACATCGGACCAGACAACGACACAAACACGCTCTGGGCAACCCATGGCGCCATTTACTACACAACCGACGGATCCGATCCCGCCGGCTCGCTGGGCACACCGACGAACACATCTTCTGCCGTTGCGGCGAACTTCGACGGCACCGAAGGCGATGCCAGCGGCAACGGCAACGCCGCAGTCTGGAGCGGAACGATGACCAACGTTCTTTCCGGATTAGCAATAGGCGGCGAGGTTAAATACAAGGTTGGCCTTTGGAACACGGCGAACAACGAGGAAAAATTCGCCGACCACCTTGCGGGAACCGATAACGCTATTTTCACCTACCAGAACGGTATGGTTGGCGACCCTGTCCTGACTGTCAACGGCCTGAATGCCAACTACACCACCACGAAGCTTTTTGTCGATGAAATTGCAGGTGACTCCATCGACCTCAACATTGTGTTCCAGCCCGGAGAGAGCAACATTGTTGCGGCGGAAATCTACTCGAACGTGAACCGTCGTGACCGCGCCGATGACGACGCCAACTCGGACGGCTATGCGGATGGAATAAGCGGACTGGATGGCAACAGCCTGGTGGCCGGCGACGACAGCTATTATTACAAGGCCTACACCATGACCAACGCCGGCGCAGGAACCTATACGCTTGCCTTGCCGGCGAACAAAACCGGTGCCTACCGCCTGACTGCGCGCTGGAAAGTCGACGGCGATCCCAGCTGGCGCTGGTACACCAACGATTCCGCCAATCGCCGCGACCACGCCATTACTGTATCGCCAACGGACGCCCGCGATATCCGGCTCTACGAAATCAACGTGTTCAATGTCGATGCTTCCGGCGATACCTTCGCCCAGCGTTCCACCCTTGAGGATCTCCACGATGCGCCCGGCGCGGCCCAGAGTGGTGATGGAAACTGGAACCTGGACTACCTGAAGGATCTCGGCATGAACTGGCTTTGGTTCCAGCCGATCCACCCCAACGGAATCGACGGGCGCGAACCCAGCGACGGATGGGGCGGCGTGGGCGCGCCGTACCAACCCGGCAGCCCCTATGCCGTGAAAAACTTCTTCGAAGTTAACGAACTGATGAGCATCAACTATAACGGGGCAGCCAGCACGGAAACCAACCGCGCCGTTGCCATGACCGCATGGCAGGATTTTGTCTCCTCGGCCGATACCGAAGAGGTCGGGATCATGCTCGATGCCCCCTTCAACCATACCGCCTTCGACGTCGAACTTGCGCAGCAGGGCGTCGACCTCTTCGAACCCGACGGCAGCACGTGGTCGCCCACGAATGAAATTCGAAACATGGACGCACGCTTCTTCTCGTCGGACGGCAACTATGGCACCCGCGCATCATCCGCGGCCAACATCGCAGCAGGCCCGGACCGCTTCGACTTCGGTAAATGGAACGACGTGAAGGATGTCTACTTCGGCCGTTACGACGCACTCGTTGAATACGACGCAGAACCGGAACGCTCAAGCTATACCAGCGAAGGTGACTGGTTCGACACGACCGATATCGACTGGATAAGCGATGACTTTGTCCAGAGTGGCGTGAGCAATAACACGACTAAACTCGTCTGGAAATATTTCGCCGAATACGCCGTCCATTGGCTGGAAAAAACGCGGCCTGCAGGCCAGAACCGCAACTCCACCTCGGGCGATGGAGATACGGAGGCCCGCTATGCATGGGACGCCAAAGGCATCGACGGCCTGCGCTGCGATTTCGGGCAGGGCCTTCCCCCGCGCTGCTGGGAATTCATCATCAATGTCGCGCGCAGCCATAAATGGAACTTTGTGATGATGAGCGAATCGCTCGACGGCGGCGCAGTCACCTACCGCTCCAACCGGCACTTCGACATCCTCAACGAAAACATTGTCTTCCCGCTCAAGTCTGCTTCGACCACATGGGATTACCGCGGCATCTTTGAGGATCGCCGCAGCGCCTATGGACAGGGGCTGGTACTGCTCAACAATACCTCGCACGACGAGGCAAACTTTGCCGACCCGTGGGAAGCGGTGGTGCGTTCGGCTGCTGTTGGCATGATCGACGGCGCGACCATGGTATTCCCCGGCCAGGAACTGGGTATATCCGACACCTATGGCTACAACCACTACGAAACAAACTTTGGGAAGCAGATTCCGCACTTCAAGCGATGGAATTCCATGGCAACAATCTGGGCCGATACCAACTATGGCAACGACCAGCTTTTCCATGTCTATTCGGGCATCCAGAAAGCGCGCGAGTTCAGCCCTGCTCTGCGCAGCTCAAACCGCTGGTTCCTCGACGGCGACGGCTTTAACGGCAAGATTTTCGCCACGGCCAAATATGCTGAAGCCAACGCATCACCCGCCACATCGGACGTCGTGATCGGGTTTTCCAACCTCGACCGCAACAACGACCAGAGCGATAACTTTAAGATACCTTCCGGCCTCGCACCCCTGCTCGGCCTACAGGATGGACGGACCTATAACGCCAAAAATATTGCGGCATACATTGCGCTGGATTCCACCCGCCGCGACCAGTGGCTTTGGGGCAGCGGATACACAGGCGCTGCTCTCAAGAGCACCGGCTTCACCGTCTTCATGAAAAAGGTACCGACGTCTGATCTTGACTGGGCCACCGTGCCCTACGAGGCCCAATACCTCAAAGTCTACGACACCACCGCACCCACAGCTACACCGGGCAAGCCCGCCATTTCCGGCAGCTATGCCTATGCAATCGGCACTACGGTTCTCTTCGACTGGGACGATGTCGCCGCCGATGCGGGTGGCGTAGTGCCCCACTACGAAGTTATCGTGACGGTGAACGGATCTCCGGTCAGCACAAACATCACGGAAATAAGCGAGCACGAAGTCACTGCAACGCAAGACGACGAGGTTTCGATTACCGTACGGGCCGTTAATCCTGAATATACCGGCAATGCCGGTCCGTCGTGCCCGGCCAGCGATACGGTCAAGCTTCTCAGCGCAGGCGGTGACGAGGACAGTGACGGCCAGACCAACGGCGATGAAGATGTTGCGGGCACCAACCCGCTGAGTCCCGGCTCCCTGTTTGAGGTTGCTTCCACAACGGTAGAGGCAGGTGGCGACGTCACGGTCACCTGGGATACCGTTTTAGACCGGACCTATTCAGTGCAGACTGCGACTACATTGATCTCCAACAGCTGGACCACCGTGGCCAGCAATCTGACCTCGGGAATGTGGACCGACACCAATCCATCTGAAACGAATAAGTTCTATCGCACGCAGGTGACCAACTAAAGGAACAGGCATGGCTGAAACAGAGAAGAAACTTCTCCCGAATGTCCGGCAACTGGTGCTCGTTCTTCTGGTAGGAAGCGTGGGATGCAGCATGGCAGTGGGAAACAGCATACGAACAGAGTCAACTGAAGAAGGCAAGGTGGTGATCTATCAGGTCTTTACCCGCCTGTTCGGGAACACCAACACGACCAACAAACCGTGGGGCACGATCGAGGAAAACGGCGTCGGTAAATTTAACGATTTTACCGACGGGGCACTGAAGGGGATCCGGGAATTCGGCACTACCCATGTCTGGTATACCGGCATTCCGCACCATGCCGTTATTCGCGACTACACGGCATACGGCATATCCAACGATGATCCGGATGTGGTCAAGGGCCGCGCCGGCTCGCCGTATGCCGTTAAGGACTATTACAACGTCAATCCCGACCTGGCGGAAGATCCGGCTAAACGGCTGGAGGAATTCAAGGCGCTCGTGAACCGCACCCATAAACACGGCATGAAGGTAATCATTGATATCGTCCCGAACCACGTGGCCCGGGCTTACCATTCCACCACCATGCCCGGTCGCGACTTCGGCGCAAAGGACGACACCAGCAAGACCTATCGCCGCGATAATAACTTTTACTACATTGTCGGCGAATCTTTCCGCGTACCGGAAGGCGAAGTTCCGCTCAACGGCGAGGCCCATCCTTTGGCGGACGGGCGTTTTGAAGAGACGCCGGCCAAGTGGACCGGTAACGGCTCTCGACTTGCACAACCAGGAAAACATGATTGGTATGAAACCGTTAAGGTTAACTATGGTGTCCGCCCCGATGGGAAACATGATTTTCCCGCCCTGCCCGAATCCCTACGCGGCGCAACATTCCGGAAACATGCAGACTTCTGGGCCGGCAAGGATGTTCCGGACTCGTGGATCAAGTTCCGCGACATCGCCTTCTACTGGCTCGACTTCGGCGTGGATGGTTTCCGCTTCGACATGGCCGAGATGGTGCCGGTCGAATTCTGGAGCTACATGAATTCCTCCATCAAAATGAAAAACGCCGATGCTTTCTGTCTGGCTGAAGTCTACAACCGCGACCTCTACCGCAATTATATCCAGCTCGGACTGATGGATGCGCTGTACGACAAGGTCGACTTCTACGATACCATGAAGCGGATCATGCAGGGTCATGCACCGGCATCGGATCTGCTGCCGATCATTGAGACTCTGAGCGACATTGATCCGCACATGCTGCACTTTCTCGAAAACCACGACGAGCAGCGCATTGCCTGCCCCGACTTTGCCGGTGACGCCGTAATGGGAAAACCCGCCATGACCGTCTCCGCGCTGGCCGGGCGCGGCCCGACCCTGCTCTATTTTGCGCAGGCGCTCGGCGAAGCGGCTGAGAAAGATGCCGGCTTCGGCACGGCAACACGCACCACCATCTTCGACTACTGGGGACTGGAAAACCTGAAGCGCTGGGCCAATAACGGAGCCTATGATGGCGGGCAACTGACCCAGCCCGAAAAGGATCTACGAAAACACTACACTACCCTGCTCTCCTTCAGCGCAGAGAATGATGCCCTCAACGGAGACTACATGGATCTGCACCGGCATAACCTGGAGGAGACGGAACGCTACGGTGAAAAACTCTTTTCCTTCGCCCGATGGTCGACCGATTCCAAAGTGGTGGTTCTGTCCAGCTTTGATCGAACTGAAGCAGCCGATCTTGAACTTCGACTGCCGAATGAACTCATTCAAAAATGGAAGATCCAGGATGGCACCTATCGCGTGAAAAACATTTTCAGCGACACTCCGGGCAAGCTAACAGTAAAATTCGGTCGCGGAATCATCCGCACAACACTTGCCCCGATGGAATCAAAGGTGTTCCTGCTACTAAAATAATAATTTCCAACCAACGAAAGGATCCCGGCATGAGTGATGAACTTGAAAGCAAAGAAATGAAAATGATTTTCACAACCCAGATGGATGTGAGGAAAGCAATATTGATCACATTCGTCGCTTTTCTGTTCTGCGGGTTCCAGGCCGCTATCTACGGGATGACGACCGTGCCGGTTTCCGAATTCTTCGGCAAACTGCCGGAGACGATTGTTAAATATGATTCGTTCGGGATGTGGGGACAGATTCTGGCTATGGCAACAGGCGGTTTTGTTATCGCCAAAATCAAGGGAAAAAATACGCTGCTCCTGTCCGGCTTTATGATGCTGATTGCATCGTCATTGATCGCCCTGTTCCCGGTTCTTCCGGTCTATATTTCGATGTCGTTCATCTGCAACATGGCCATCGGCTTTGTGCTGGTCGCCTGCTACTACATGACGATGGGAACCGTGCGCAGGGAAGGTGAAGGCGAAGGCAAGCTCGCCATCCTGAACGTCTTTTTCAGCGCCGGCTTTATGATCAGCCCGATCATTAACGGCTTTGTGATTGATGCCACGTCCTGGCGGACTGTCTTTGCCATGATCGCGGGCATGTTCATCCTCTTCGTCGCCATTCTGCTCGTCATGAACATCAGCGAACTTGCCGACAAAGAAATCAGCGACCGGAAAACCGAAAAACAGGCCGCTAAAGAAAAAGAGAGCTTTATGTCCCTGCCGCTCGTTTTGACCGCCATCGCCTTTTTCCTGTTTGTCTATGTGGAGCAGATCATGAATAACCTGAACCAGCCGCGCATGCAGGTGGATTTAGGGTTTAATATCAAGCTGGTCGGCGCCATGGTGACCACCTATGCCCTCTCCCAGATGTTCGGTCGTCTGGTGTTCGGAAAGTTTCTGCTGCCGCGGGTTAAGGCCCATAAATACATTATCGTCTCGTCCCTGCTGTTCGGCGCATTCATTCTGGTGTTCGTCAATCTCACAAACGTGCCCTCTGTGATCTGCTTCATGGTATTGCTCGGACTTGCCAATTCATGCATCTACCCGTCGATTGTAGGCTATGGCCTGGATCAGATCGGGCATGCCAGTCCGAAAGCGACATCGTTCATCATCACCTGCGGCTCCATCGGGATTCCGGTTGGCACCTTCATGTCCGGTTTAATCGGTGAGCACTTTGGAAGATCCAACGCCATGATGGTCGGCCCGGCGCTTCTCGTGGTGGTGGTCCTGCTGATCTTTTCCGTTAGACGGATGTCAGTAAAAAAACAGACAGAAGACTAACGGCGGATATTCGACAAAATGATTAGGGACAAAAAAAATCGGTGCGGAACGGGTGTTTTATACCAAATTCAGTTTGGAAATGACCTATTGCTGGAGCCGACTGGAAGTCGACGATACATAGTACCGCCCGCATCTTGCGGGCCCCGCCTATTGGATGTTTTCTCGTTTATTCCAATCACGAACTGAAAGTGGTATTAATCATTTTGTCAAACTATGAGAGATGACCCGCATATGAAAATTAATTTAAACATTCATTACAACACCAGCTTCGGGCAGCAAATCTGCGTGTGTGGATCGACGAAGTCTCTGGGAAACGGGGACGTTTCCAAAGCCGTTAAGCTGACCTATCTAAATGACGGCAACTGGTCCATTACGTTAACGGTCCCGGCCAAAACCAAGCTGCTGGAATACAGGTATGGTTTAGTAGATGAACATGGAAACATGTCCTGGGAATGGGGTGATGGACGTAAGATAAAAGTATCAGAGCTGAACGCACCGATAATTTATGCACATGACCAGTGGTGTTATCCTTCGAGTGAAGAGCGGATCATGTTCAGCTCCTGTTTTAAAGAAGTTCTCCTGAAACCTAATGCAGATCTAAATGCCCCCTGTTCGGATGCGAAACAGGCCTTGCAGTTCAGGATAAAGGTTCCCCGTATCGGGCATCGCTATCAGGCTTGCGTACTGGGCAATCAGGCAGCACTGGGTCACTGGGACAAAAAGAAACCGTTCCTGCTGGCGTGTGGAAATGATTTTTCCGAGTGGACCGGCTCAATGGATGCAGCAGGCCTTTCCCTGCCCATACTGTATAAATATGGAATTTATGACACAGAACAGAATGAGGTCGTCACGATTGAAGACGGCTTCGACCGGCGCATTGATACGCTGCCGGAAAATGAATCCGAATATCTTTTTATTCAATCCGACGAATCCTTCCGCTATCCCTTGGGCAATTGGAAGGGAGCAGGAGTGGCCGTTCCGGTTTTTTCATTGCGAAGTGATCAAAGTGCAGGAATCGGCGACTTCGGTGATCTGATCGACTTTATCGACTGGGCAAAAAAGGTCGGCATGAAAATGGTGCAGCTTCTCCCACTGAACGAAACCGTTGCATCGCATAACTGGCTCGATTCCTATCCCTACAAATCGATCTCGGTCATGGCGCTGCACCCCATTTATATGAACCTGCATCAAGTTGGCGAATTAAAAGACCAAACGTTGATGGAGGAAATTACGGCGCAGCTGAAGGAGCTGAATGCAGAGCCCCATGTAAACTTTCCTGAAGTCCACCGGGTAAAGTCCCGCTACTACAAACTGATTTACGATCAGGAAAAAGAAGCGTTCTTTAAGAGCAGAGCGTATAAAGCCTTCTTCAAGGAAAACAGGGAATGGCTGGTTCCCTATGCGGCCTTTGCCTACCTGAGGGACAGGATGAAAAACCCCGACTTCAGGCAGTGGAAGGAATACAGCACATACGATGCAGCAACCGTCGAGCAATTATGCAGCACGGAATCCGAAGCATGGGATGACATCGCCGTGCATTATTTCATCCAATACCATCTCGATAAACAACTGAGCGCGGCATCAGCTCATGCACGCGAAAACGGAATCCTGTTGAAGGGCGATATTCCGATCGGCATCAGCCCCAACAGTGTTGAAGCCTGGGCCGAACCGCATCTTTTCAATCTGGGTGCACAGGCCGGAGCACCGCCCGATGATTTTGCAATTAAAGGGCAGAACTGGGGGTTCCCGACCTATAACTGGGAAGCCATGGGTAAAGAGGACTTCTCCTGGTGGATAAAGCGCCTGCGCCACATGGGGGCCTATTTTGATGCCTACCGGATTGATCACATCCTCGGCTTCTTCCGAATCTGGGAGATCCCTCATGATGCGGTTGAAGGGATTCTGGGTTATTTTAACCCTGCCCTGCCGCTGATCTCTCAGGAAATTGAGCAGTTTGGTGTCGGCTTCGATTACGAACGCATGGTCAAACCCTACATCCGCGAGCATCTGCTGTCAGGTCTTTTTGGCGAATCCACCGATGCGGTCATTAAACAATTCCTGGATAAAACAGATTCCGGCGAATACCGGATGAAAAAGAAGTATGATTCGCAACAGAAAGTAAATCGGCATTTCCTCAACGGCATCGAAGAAGAAGAGCTGACGGATCAGAATCGGAAAATCAGGGATGGATTATTCGATCTCATCGCCAATGTGCTGTTCATTCAGACCGCAGATAATGAATGGCACCCGCGCATTTCCCTTCATTTCACGTCATCCTATGCCGAAATGGATGATCATACGAAAAAACAGCTCGATAAGCTGTATATTCACTACTTCTACAAACGGCATGATGAGTTCTGGTATCACAAAGCGATGGAAAAGCTGCCGGCAATCCTGTCGGCCAGCGACATGCTGGTTTGCGGCGAAGATCTGGGCATGGTTCCTGACTGTGTTCCGCCGGTAATGAATCAACTCGATATCTTAAGCCTCGAGATTCAACGCATGCCGAAAGATCCCAAGGTTAAATATGCTCATCCGGCCGATGCCCCTTACCTCTCGGTATGTACAACATCCACACATGATATGCCGACTATACGGGGATGGTGGGAGGCCGACAGAAAAACTATCCAGTCGTTTTATAATCACGAACTCGGTAATCAGGGTGAAGCACCCTATTTTGCCGAACCATGGGTTTGCAGGCAGATGATTTCCCAGCACTTATATTCACCGGCCATGTGGACGACCTTCCCCGTTCAGGATCTGCTGGCGATGGACGGCGTGCTCCGATGGGACGAAACGCACGAGGAACAGATTAACCAGCCCAGCAATGTGCGGCATCAATGGAGATACAGGATGCATCAGAGCATCGATGACTTGAAAAATGCCACAGCGTATAATCAATCGCTCCTGTCAATGATCAACGAAACCGGCAGAAACTCCGATTACTGATCATCGGGAATGGAACCACGGATAAACATTGATGGACACTGATAATCAACGGAAGAAAAGGTTTCATGAATAGAATCAAATACGTCCTTTGTCTTAGTCTGATCCTGGCGGGCTCCGTTTCAGCGCGCGACTGGATCGATCGGCCATGGAAGGACGATGTTATCTATTTCATGATGACTGATCGCTTCCACGACGGCGACCCGGAAAACAATATGCCGCCCGGCTCCGATCCCGCGCTCTACGATGCTAAGCAGGAAAATATCAACCTTTACCACGGCGGTGACTTTCGCGGCGTGGAAAAGGCACTGCGCGAGGGGTATTTCACCGACCTTGGAATCAGCGCCATTTGGATCACCCCGCCGGTGCGCAACGCGTGGATGTCGCTTCACGACCTGGGCGGCAGCAAGAGCGGATACCATGGCTACTGGACGCAGGATTTTCTGGATATCGACCCGCATCTGACCAGTCGGAAAAGCCTGTCGGGCAAGCTCTATAAAAACGGACGCGCCGGGCGCATTCAGCATTACAAAGACCTGATCGATCTCGCCCACTCAAAAGACATCAAGATCGTGCAGGATATTGTCTGTAACCATATCGGTCCGCTCTTTTATTACGACCTCGATGGAAACGGTTCGCACAATGGAAAGGTTGAAGAATGGATGTCTCCCTATAAAGCGGACGGCTCCTATCACGCCAGCGCGCGCTGGGCGCAGGAACCGCAATGGAATGCCGGCAAACTTGCAACCAAGGGCCTTCTTCAGGATTTTGATGTCTATTGGGGCAAAGGGTTCAGCTGGGACAGCCTCGGGAAAACGGACGGCGAAGAAAAGATCTGCGACTTCCTTTCGCTACGGACACTTAATACATCGCCGGACGCCCCGCACTTCGACCAACTTGTCGATGAGTTTGTAAAAATCTATCATTTCTACATCGATGAACTCGGTGTGGACGGCCTGCGCATCGACACGGTCAAGCATGTCGACAAAGGATTCTGGGACGCTTTTACTTCGCGGTTGCGGGAACGACTGGGTGACGATGCCGACAACGTGCTGATGTTCGGCGAAGTGTATGGAAACTCAGTCCATGACATTAACTATTATGCCGGAAGTAACGACGGTAATAACCGATCGTTGGATTCCCTGCTCAACTTTCAGTTTACCTGGGCAGTACGCGATGTGCTGCGCCATGAAACCCGAGGCGATATGAATAAACTGAGCCACTTCATCGAACGGATGAACAACGAAGTGAAAACCCAAGGCAAGTATAGTGCGAAGGAAATGCGCCTCAACTCCGTCAATTTTATCGGCAACCACGACGGGATTAACCGTTTTCTGGTTAAGGGAATCAGCGAGGAAAATCACGATCTGGCCCTGGCGGTGCTTTTGACTTTCGAGGGGATTCCCTGCCTCTACTTCGGCTCCGAGCTGGCCGTCCGTGACGATCAGGTTGATCAGCACAAGGAGAGCGAAACCGGTCGGATGACGTTGTTCGACAACCGGGGCGAGTGCAGCTTCGATGCACGCAAAACCAGTCCGCACTTCAGGATGGTGTCCGACCTGATTACCCTGCGAAAACAACTGCCGGAACTGGTCGATAGTGATATCAGCGTTTTTCCGCTAACCGAAGATGGACTGCTGGGCTACAGACGCGGTTCTGCACTGATCATGCTCAACGTAGATTCTGACCCGCACCGCGTTTTCATTCCGGCCGCAACCCTGCTCTATTCAAATGGGTTGATCAAAAAAGAGACCGCCATCCGGAACGCAACCATTCCCGCCAAGACCCTTCAGGTCTACCACATTAAGATGAAGGAGTGAGCAAGTGTAGACGCGTGCTTCCAGCCGCGTTGCGTTGACAGGATCGTGTACTTGGCGAGCGCAACGCGGCAGGATGCCTCGTCTACATTCAAAGAAGCTGCTCAGCCTTCAGATGCTTTTTGAACCTTCAGCGCCGCTTCAGTGCGGGAGTGAACGTGCAGCTTTTCATAAATGTGCTGGAGATGGAACTTGATGGTCGCAACGGTAACGCACATGTGCTCGGCGATTTCCTTGTTCGTCATGCCGTGCATTACGTGGCGCAACACTTCATTTTCGCGGGCGGTTAACTTTTCCACATCCGAGGTTGTTTTTGCTTCCGTCTGGAACTGGCCAATCACTTTACGGGCAATTTCAGGCGTCATGGGAACATCGCCTTCGTTGGCTTCCCGAACGGCCTGAACAATGCGCTCAGGCTTCGCGCGTTTAAGCAGATAGCCGCATGCCCCGGCCTGCAGAGCCCGAAAGATGCGGTCAGAGTCTTCATAGACCGTTACAACCACAACCTGCACTTTGGGCATTTGCTCTTTAATACTGGACGTGCATTCAATTCCTGTACCATCGGGCAGCTGAATATCCATCAGTACCACATCGGGTTTGGCTTTCGGAATGAGTTTCAATGCTTCTTCAACCGTGCCGCAGGTGCAGATGCACTTCAGGTCGTCCGTGTGGTTGATGAGGGTTTCAAATCCCTCGCGCAACGTTCTGTTATCTTCGACAATCCCAACCTTTATCATTCCAACCCCCTCTGTATAGGCGCCTGCAAGCGGACCGTCGTTCCTTTTCCCTGCTCGCTTTGAATCGTGCAGGAGCCATTCAACGCATCCAGGCGTACTTTCATATTGACCAATCCGTCGGCGCCGACCTCCCGTTCATCGGGAATAATACCCGAACCATCGTCGGATACGATAACCACCAGATCATTGTCTTGCACAAATATGCGAAGCCAAACCTTTGCCGCATTGGCGTGCTGGATAACGTTTGCCAGCGATTCCTTGAACGCCAGGAATATTCCCCGCCGGAACCGGGGATCCAACGAAAGGCTGGGCAAGTTGTCAGCCACATCGAGCCCACACGTGATGGAGGCCAGTTCAAGGAGCCGCTGGGCATACGCGCCGAAATAACCGGCCAGGGAAGATACGGTATCGTTACGCGGATTGACTGCCCACACGATTTCATCGAGCGAGGTCACCATATGCAAAGCAATGTCGCTGAGCTCTTCGGCATAATTTTTTCTTTCAGCATCGGTTGTGAATGCACTCTTCACCAGAGTAGCCAGCATGTTCACCTCGGTCAGGCGGGCACCGAGATCATCATGCAGGTCGTGCGCCAGGCGAGCGCGTTCCTGCTCGATTTTTCGCTGATTTTCCGCACGCTGCCGTTCACGAATCTGGTTGCCCAACTCCGCGGTCCGTTGCTCGACCTTACGGTGCAACAGCTTGATCCAGATCAGGGCTGCGGTAAGAACCGCGGCAAGCAGCGCCATCATGTTCAGCATGCGCTGCAGCGTCCACCATGGAGGACGCGATAAAACCGCAATATCGGCATCGCTGTTGAGCAATAGTTTGAATGAGTTAATGGGTTGGCCGAGCACCCGGTTTCCGCCCAATCCAATGTAGGCACCCGTAAGTTGAAGACGGCTGCCGGGCACCAGGGTTTCATAATCAAACGTCCCGGTGATTTCCGCCTCAAATCGGCGCAGCCTGTTTTGCAACTCCAGCGCAATCCTGTCAGCATGCACGTTGATTCCCAGCAATACGCCCTCGACGTTTACATAGGTCGAGTCGTGCTCATCGCTTAGCAGGTCTTCCGGCTTCAGCGTCTTGGGTACGGGCATCTCCGCCTGCTCCGTTGTTCTCACCATGGCTTCGCGCAACACCGGTGCTGCACCACCCAGCTCGAGGAATCCCGCCACATCAACCATATCGCCAACCGCAGCACTAATTCCGTTGGCCGGCACAAAACGTAAACCACTGCGACCATCCATCAGACAGCAGACATCCCGGCCTTTATGAATCAGCAGTCCATAAACCCGAACACGCTGCAATGCGCCGGCCTCCGGATCGAACTGGAGCAGGTCATCCACACGCTTGTATCCAATCCGGAAAGGATCATCGGGAGCCGGTTGCACCACCATAATCCAGCGTTGATCAAGAAAGATCGATCCCACCATCACCCGACGGGAAATACCATCCCAGTCTGCACGCAGACAACCGCGCAACCGGACCGTGGCACCAAGCGCATTGTGCGGCATTTCCATTCCCGCAGGGTTTAGCCTGACGTTGATGCGGCCACCGCGGGTCAGCAGTGTAATCCGGTCATGTTCAACGGAGGCAACGACACCCTCCAGTTCCACGTAGTTACAGTGAAGGCTTCCGTTGATCAGTTGATCCCACGACGGCTCAACGGGCTCCGGAAGACGGCCGGCGCCCAACACCGTAACCGAGGACGTCTCAATGTACGGCGAAAAGCGATAGGGTCCCGTCGTTCCTTCAACCTCGCAATAGTCGCCGACCTTCAGGTTGATGGGACCGCTAAGGGCCAGATAAATGCCACGGTCAGCATCCTGCAGCACTGCACCGTTGGCTTCCATTGGACTGGTGATCACGCCCCGAACCTTCACCGGATATCTGCGCGAAGACTCTTCGAGACTGAGGCGGTAAACCTGATCGATGGTGGTCAGCAGCGGAAGGCCATCCTCTTCGCCCTGCACCTCGTTTTTATCGGCCGCAAGCTTCTGACCTTGCGCATCCAACCCCTGCAAATAAAACTCACCGCGCACCCAGCTGCCATCTGTATTGCGGATGCGACGACTGACACCCCGAATGCGCAGGTGCTGATGCGGTTTAGAGAAAATAAAATCTCCGAAATTTTCCGCGGTCCTGACCCGTACCAGCCCGTCCTCCGTCATGAGCTCCAACTCAGGTGCCTGCTGCGAGGAATAAACCGAAACGACTTCGCCTTCGATTTCCGCCCATTGGAATTCAGGGTCGTCGACCGATGCCCCATGCATGGTTACGCTCGCCGGAACAGGAAGTTGAGCGGCTTCTTTGGTGTGTATTTTCAGTGAAGGCGAACCGATAAACAAGCGGCTCCCATCGTCGGATTTAACATAAAAAGTATAATCGCCTTCGCGCTCGATATGGATAAATCCGGAAAACTGCAGGCCGACATGGCTGTCCCGGCTCCGCACCCCGATATCAAAGTTCTCGCTCACTCCCGACCGGACAGCGGATATATGATCAAAGCTGGGCAGGTACCTCCACCATTGACCTTCGTAATATCGGTAATCCAGTCCGTTAACATACCCGGCCGTCTGATCCTGAGTGCGGTAGAGCTGTTTATCCGGAATACGCTGCCGGGCAAGGTCCGGGCCTTCGTATTCCACTTCCAAACCGTAGAGATCCGTTCGGTCAAACCAGGCAACCTGTACAGGATGTTTCCCCGCTTCCAGATAACGGGTACCTGATTTTTCAGTAAGGGCATGAAGCCCGTTGTTTTCCACCACAGGGACAGGTGATACAACCAGTGCATCCCGTGCCTTGACCACCGCGCATTCCCCCTCCAGCGTTAACCGATCCCCCAAACCAGGCATCTGGCACGGCAGGCTGAGCTCCAGCTGAACCGTTGCGGTTTCATCATGGAGAATGACCCGCCCCTCGGTTTTACTGGACCAAAGGACGGTTCCTTCGAGCTGAACCGGAATATTGCGGGGCTGTTCGGCATCCGCCATTGCGGCGAATTCCGCAAGATCCGTCACCACCCCGGCTTGGCCATAGACTGGAATGAAAGCCCATATAAACAACAGGCAGGCCATCAGCAAATCTTTCGTTGCAGATGAGCCCATACAACCAGTCTTGATATCGAGCATCTTCATTTTACAGGTTAGTGCAGTCTACGATGCTAAACGGAGGCTTGCAACATGAAGACAACATTCCGTATGCATAAAAGGTCGCGCCCCGAACCACCAGGGGGAAGTGATTTCGGGGCGCATGGGGGTTGATCATTTATTATCTAGATCACAAAATAGCGGCGGATGAATAAGGTTCCGGAACCTATAACGACCATAAAGCCCAGCACTGACGGTTCAGGAATAACGTCAAAGCTCGCGGCAAAATCGGCTGTGCCGTTGTTTTCAAAATGTGTCCCGTCAGAGGACGAAGCATCGAAATAAATACTGATTGAATGTGTGCCGTTGTCCAGACCGGCGAGCAGGTCCACAGAAGAGCTGTCGCTGTACCAGCGTTGATCGCCCCCGCCTAGATTCTCGTTATGACTCAGAAAAATGGCGGATGAATAAGAGCCGTCATCAATCTTGTAGTAAACATTGGCCCCAAACACATCGCTCAATCCGTTCTTATAGGTCAGCAGTCCGCCGCCCTTAAACGTAAGCGTATCACCGGCACCCGTATCGAACGCACCCAGATTCGGGCTCGGAGAAGCCGTGGTTCCCCATCCGGCTGTATTCAATGCAGGCGAAGCGCCGGACGGATTATGCCTTGAATCTCCCAACAGCGTTGTTTCGTACAGCGTCAATGTTCCGTCATTATCGATAACGACTCCGGAACCGAAGATTCCGGATTCTGCAAAAACACTGCTGCCGGCCAGTAAGGCTGTAAGCACAGCCACGGTGATGGTTTTCATGATCTGTCTCCTTTTCTTTAAAACTGCAGTAAACCTGCAATAATCTCATAGTTTTGTATTCTTCACCCCGTCAGAGCAGGTTGCTCCTCTTTTTTGTCAGGTGTGAATAGAATGCCAAAACAATGAAATCTGTATAGCTAGCCGAACGGTTGGTTTTTTACTGAATCAGGAAACAAACTATGACTTCGACATCAGCAATGCCCTAGATGGCGATGGCATGGGTCATTGAGTTTCACGGCTGCCCAAGGCTGGATATACAGACAGAAATGACAGAATAATTTATACTGTGTCGCAGCAGGCGTTTCGAAAACCTTGTAACGAACCAGCTTAATAAGACAGACTTTTTACTTAAATTCTTATTCAATACATGGTCTGTTGAGTTGATGCAGGAAAAACGACATGTTTTAAGTTCGGAATCGTCCGAGCGGATTTTCGGGAAGCACAGCGGATTTAGAAATCTGAAGGCATACCGGGTTGCTGAACTTTGCTATGATTTTACCTGCCGGTTTTGTGAGTTGTATATTCCGCCAAAGGATCGGCATCACGACCAGATGGTACAGGCGGCGCGAAGTGGGTTCCAGAATATCCGGGAGGGCAGCGAGCTGAGCGCAACGACCAAAAAGCTGGAACTAAACCTAACCAATGTCGCACGCGGAAGTTTGGGTGAGTTGCATAAGGACTACAAAAAATACCTAAAGCGCAAACACCTTCCGTTGTGGGAAATTGATCATACTGAAATGTTCCGGGAAGCGCGTAACCGTCATCCTGAAAGTCTGGAAGAAGCAGCAGCATGGATCAACCGTTCTGACCGGAAACAAAGCCGGGAAGAACGAGCAGCCAACATGGGAGCGGTGCTTTCCGCACAGGCGCATTATCTGGTTGAAAAGCTTCTGGCACGGCAGGCTGAAGATTTTGAAAAAGGTGGTGGTTTTTCTGAGCGACTCTACAAGGCACGCGTGGAAAACCGACAAAACGGACAGAACTGAATAATCGGAATAGACCCTGTTTCGCAAGGGTTTTGTCCGTTTTGTCCTTTATGCACGACGCATTCATCTATTGATCCCTAAAACCAACCGTTCGGCTAGCTAGGAAATACCGCTATCTGGGGTATGGTTTGAAAACTGGATAAAGAGACGTTTTTTGGTACTATACACCCCGAACCCATGGTCAATTATGTTACAGATTTTTGATTTTAGATTTACGATTGCTGATTTTTGGGTCTCCCGCCTGCGCCAAGGTTTCGGCGCAGAAGGCGACGCTTTTTCTGAAAAGAGGCCAACGCCGATTGAGTTCCGCAAATCGGAATTCAAAAATCAGCAATCAGCAATGTCTGGCCAACCTGTTGAGGTTGCGTGATGATGGAACGTAAAACAGAGAGAATGGTTAATAGCTTTAGAGCTCTATGGTTAAGCGTGCTGCTGCTCGCGGTAATCCTTCCCCACAACAGCCGGGCGCAGGAGGTGATCCTGCAATATTTCGGAACGGAGTGGACCGAGATCACGGAACGCATGCCGGAGCTCGCCGAAGCGGGATGGACGGCGCTTTGGCTCCCCCCTCCTTTCAAAGCCGGCAGCCAGTTTTCCGTCGGATTCGATACCTTCGACCGTTTCGACATGGGATCGAAGGATCAGATGGGCGGCGTGGCCACGCGTCATGGTACTGCGGAGGAATTGCTGGAGATGATGGAAACGGCACACCGCTTCGGCATTCGTGTCTATTTCGACAACGTTATGGCGCACAACGGCGGCAACATTCCGGGCTATGATGAAAACACCTCCATTTATGCCCAGCCCGGTTTTGTGCCGGAAGACTTCCATCTGATGACCACCGAGGACGGGTTCTATCGGAAGATGCCGGAGTGGCCGGACTTCACCGATGAGTGGCAGGTGCTGAACCGGAACCCATTCGGACTGGATATTGCGCACGAAGATCCCAACACCAGTTTCGGAGCCTACGAGGGATCGCAATTCCCGAAATACTGGGGCATCCGCCATCCGGACAATCCGGAATATTATCTGGATACCGATATTGTAATCGGCACGAACGGCACCGGCGGGGCGGTCTATACCTTCGCCAACAACGAACCCTTTGCTGATGTTGGATATGGCGCAACCAATACCGGCGTAGGAAACGGTCGTTTTGATTGGGACGATGCCAACAGCAACGGCCAGCACGATTCCGGCGAAACCAGCGAACCCTTCACCGATACCGGCCTGGATCCCAATCGCCCCGGCTGGCAGAACGTTGCCCATGGCATGGGCGACGAAATCTACAATATGGGTAATCCGGTTTCCGAAGATGTAAACACCATGCTGTTCCGGGCCATACGCTGGTTTGTCGATAAAGCCCATGTGGACGGATTCCGGCTGGATGCGGTAAAGCATGTGCCCGACTATTTCTTCGGAAAAATGGATGATCCGAAAGATGCCTATAACTGGGGCTACAATGGCCAGGTGCAGGAACAGTTTAATATTTCCCGCGGCTACTCGGATTGGAGCAACCACCGCGATTCAGTCTACAACACCGATCAGGGCCGCGACGATGCCATGCTTTTCGGTGAGCATCTGGGGGCACCACCCGCACAGGGCGGCTATATTTCCTCCGGCATGCGCATGGCCGACAACGATCTCTATAACGGACTGACCTACGCCGTGGCCGGTTACGGCAGCCTGGCCGGATACGATCAACCGGGTTATGGAACCGATGGCGTAAACGAAGGGGTGATGTATTCGGGTAGCCACGACTTTAATTTTATCTCTCTCTATGACCGCCCTTCCGCCCACGCGCTTCTGCTGACACGCGCCGGCCTGCCGATTGTCTACACCGACGGCTACAACGAAACCCTGTATCCCGATTCCAACGGCAAGTTTTTCCCGCAGCATGGCGACAATGCCTTCCTCGGACAATTCGGCGACTCCCACCTCTTGAACCTGCTCTACATCAACCAGCTTTTCGCCCACGGCGAGCAGTTGGCTAAATGGAGCGACGACAGCTATGTGGCCTATGAGCGCCGCGACTGGCGCGAATCGCCAGTTAGCGACGGCAATGCGGTGATCCTGGCCTACATGATGGCACGTAACGGAGCGGGCGGACAGGCCCGGAGCTGGACCACAACTTTCCCGGAAGGCGCGCGGCTCTATAACTATTCCAATCATGGCGGCGGGTTCTACGTGAATGTGTCGGGCGGTGAGATCAAGGATGATGGCGGATTTAATCCCGTTGTTCCTGAAGGCGGATTCTTCGCCTTTTCATGGCGCGTACCGGAAATGCCGGCCGTTTGGGACGACGGAATGTTCGGCGAAATCCAGCCGCTGGAAATTCTGCAGGACGGCCAGCCGGTCGGCACCATGCAGCACATCCGCGAGGATGGCTTTGCGGGCGATCCTGATTTCAATCCCTACGGCGTTGCGGGCGACACCGCCGACGACTATCAATATGAACTTTCCATTCCCCGGATCACGAATGGTTCAAACCTGACCTTCATTGCACGCGCCGACGGCTCGGCGGAAACCATACTGGTTAAACTCGACGGCGGCATCGATGTGAATTCCCACATGGGCCTCGGCCCGTTGAGCGGCGACCTTCGCGATAATCCACCCGCAACCAGCTACGATATGTTCATGGGCTACGAAGCGATGCATCTGGCTCACCGCATGGCTGAAAAATTTGCCGCCAAGGACGTGGCGCGCAACGTGATCGGTTCCCCGGGCGCAGAAACCTACGAGACGACCATCGGATCGGCCGGATTCACCGTAAACAACGGCGGCGGATCAAACACCAGTAACGGTACCGTCACGTGGGCCTACCACGATCCGGCGAACGTCAATGAATCAGCCTCCCTCCAATTCACTCCTGCACCGGAAAATGCGGCCGGTTCGAACGTCACGGTATGGGTGAAGGTTGGATATACCAACCAACCGCAAAAAGCCTACCTCTACTACACGACTGACGGCACCACCTATCCTGAAGGAAGCGCCGGGATCGGTAAGGGAACCACACAGGTTGTCGAGCTCTTCTGGGACAGCAACGGGGCACACGACGGAACGGGCACGCCGGTCTGGTGGAAAGGCACCCTGCCCGCCCAGGCTTCAAGTACGGTTGTCCGCTACAAGATCGGCATCAGCCGTCTGGATGCCGGCAGTGTCTTCCCGTTCGGAAGCAGCGATATCGCCATTAAGCAACCGATGGAAACGAAGTGTGTCATTACCAACTTTAATGCCGCAGCAGTAACCTATCGCCCACACAACGATTACGGCACGGAACGGACCGGCCTGGAAGAAGGCTATCATGTGCTCCGGACCAAAGCCTTCCTGAACCGCGGAGGTGCCGCGTCCATTTACAACCTGAATGTCCAGACGTTCTACTATGATGCCCAGCGACCGGAAGGTGAAATTCTCTTCCCGGCCAGTGATGGTGACACGCTGACCTTCTCTTCGTATGAGTTCGCGACCCGGACCGATAAAAGCGTGAAAGAAGTTTGGTATCGGATCACGGACAGCGATTCCGGAAACGATGACAGTGCAACAGGAACGGATCAGGGTAACGGCACGTGGGTTCAGGCTGTGAGTGTGGAGCCCAGCCTGCAAATCAATTCGGACTACCCACAGGAATGGCGTTTCGACTACATCAACATTCCTGACTCCGGAACCGCCCAGATCGAGGTGCGCCTGAAAGAGGCCTCTTCCTCCACCAACAATGCGCTGGCCGATGTGGCCGGCCATTTCACCACCCTGGTTCGCAACGTAAATACCAGTGGTCCGGATGTACGCTTCTTCGTGGCCTATCCCCAAAGTGACGGAGAAACGGTGGGTCCCGACTATGTTGCTAAAATTCATTTTTCCAAGTCTTTGGCCTCCGGCCTCACAACAGAGGAGCTGCTGAACACCCTGACCCTGAGCATCGACAGCAATATCCAGTCGCGGGCGACCTACTCAATTAACTATGACGTGAGTGCGGATTACCATGCGCTGGCTTTCACGATGGAGAACTATTACAACGACGTGCCGAACTATCAGCACGTGCTAAAAGCTTCGTATGAACGAACCAGCTACCCCGCGCTGTCTGCCAAGCGAAAATTCCTTTCGTGGCCGGTGGTCGAACCCTACGTCAACATCGTGAGTCCGCCGGTGGCCGACGAAGCAGGTGATCCCTTCTATATAGTCCTACCGGATGTGGCATCACCGATTTCGACACAGCGCCAGTATGCGGTCTATGTGGAAACCGATACCAACGCCCAGCACGTTGCCATCGACTTTGCCCAGGGAACCGGAAACGTCGTGGCCTCGGGCGGAAACCCGGTGACGACCAACAACTATCGGGGCTGGAACTTTACCTGGCACTTCCCGCTTACGAATGATCCTGTCCAGATTGAGGGTACGTTCAAGCTGCTGGCCAATGTCGATACCGACGGCAACACCAACACCGTCGAGGCTTCGGCCCTGCGGGAAGCCCGCGTTATTCTCCGGGAAACCGTGAATGTGGTCACCAACGACCTCGATATGGACGATGACGGGATTGCCGATTTCGATGAAATAACCCCCAAGCCCCTTCCGACCACGGCCGCTACATCATGGATTAACTCGGACGTCCATGTCTGGCAGGTCTACGGTCTCACCGAACCGCTGCGGCCGGACACCGATGGCGATGGTCTGCCCGACGGACTGGAGTCGGGTTGGCGTCTGCCGGCCGATACCAATGCAACACTCACCAGTACGAACACCGACGGCGATGGCTACCCCAACTTTATCGGCGATCTCGACCCGCCCTTCTACAATACCTTCGACAACTATAATCTGGTGCCCGGCGTATCGTCATACAGCTCCGGCACCAAGACCGACCTGAAGGCCGGAACGATGACCGATCCGAATAATCCCGACTCCGACTTTGACGGCCTGACGGATGGACAGGAGGACGCCAACCGCAACGGCTGGGTCGACGGCGACGGCGAGATCATCCCGCCGGACTGGAGTCCCTGGCTCGCACGAGATTGGCCGGATGGTTCACTCGACATCAGCGATACCTGGCTCGAAACCGATCCCAATAATGCCGATACCGATCAGGACGGATTGAGCGACGGGCATGGCGAGGATGTGAATGCCAATGGCGCCGTTGACGGCGACACGGATAACGACCGCGAATATGATGCCGGTGAAGCATGGACGGAAACCGATCCGCTGAATCCCGACACCGACGGCGACGGCCTGCCCGACGGATGGGAAATCACCTATAGCTTTAATCCGCTGGACAACGGATCCGATGATCTCGGCACTGCCACAGCTGCAGACGGAAATACGGAACACGGGCCATCAGGCGATCCGGACGGGGATAGTTCGAACAACCTGACGGAATTGCTCAACGGCACGAACCCGCGGGTTTCCGATGCCGGCGGCCCGCCGCCTACGCCTTCCATCGTGATCGGCCCTCAGGCCATGATCGTGGCGGGGTCAGTAAGCAATGCCCAGGAGTTCAGCGATTGGAATGACGAAGACCTGATCGCGCTGGACAACTATGACAATCTGGAATCGACAAGCGGTGGCGATGTCTACTACCGCCCGTGGGCCAGCGACGGGCTGGAATCATCCCGCGACATGCTCGCCTTCTACGCACAGGATGGCGGCGTGGTCACCAATGGCGGGGATGGCAATTTTTACTTCCGCCTCGACTTCCTCGACCTCGAAGCCTTTGCCGAAGACAGCGGACTGGACATCTATGTGGTCATCGACACCGGCAATGCTTCGGCCGGCGAACGGAAGATTGTTGATAACCTGGATGTCCTGACCGACATGCGCTGGGAAGCGATTGTCGCCCTCTACGACGGAGACGCAGGAACCGTCTATGTGAACAAGCCGGGAAGTGCAGATACGGATACGCTGGCGGATTCCATTGTCTATGGCCCGACCGATGTAGATCCGCGAACGAAAGCCCATGCCGATGGATTCAAAGAAGCCTACTACAACTCCATACTGGATTCCGTGGAGTTTTCCATCAGCCGTCAGGCTCTGCTCGATGCCGGCTGGAACGGTAATTTTGAACAACTTAACTTCCAGGTCTTCACCACCCGCGACGGCACCGACGGCGGCGATGGCGAGTTGGACGGGCCCGACATCCAGGATTCAATCCGCACAGACTGGATTGCAGACGATTTCGTCGGCATCAATAAAGGCGATGTGGACCAGGAACGTTACGATGCGCGTATTGCACTTGAAGCCCTGACTGAATGGGTTGGCGTCAATTCCGACAACGACCGCGGCCAGCAAATCAAAGTGGTTCCCCTGATCCACGGCAACCAGCACATTCAACCGGGAAACGTGATCCATGACCTGATCAACAATGGCGCCGGTGCAGGCTACTACCGGCCGCTGGATACGCACGAAGCGTTTGATGCTCCTGTATCGATGCATATCACTCCGACGCTGGCTTCAGCCATCGAATGGGCGCGGGCAGATACCAACTCGCCGGCATGGCGGGATGGCCCCGCGTTGAATGCCCGGATTGCAGAACTGATCGATGACGATGTGGTTGACCTCATGGCCAGCACATTTTCCGACCACCTCATGCCCTACTTCACGCCGGCCTACAACCTGGATAACGTGGCACTGGCCTCGGAATTCCTGAATGGATTGTATGGTTCATCCGCCGTATCCACGAACGTGTTCTGGACGCCCGAGCGCGTGCTTGATCACGATGTACTTTCCAAGATCCAGACCTTGGGATTCGACCATACATTTATCGACCAGTCGCAGCATCTCTACCGCTGGTTCGGCATCGACGAAACCATGGGCAACAGCGCTTACCGGATCAACACGGTGAACGGCATCCACTGCATTCCAATCTCAAACAAACAAACCGACTTCCGCTTTCTTTCTCACGACGGAGGCCCCGCCCTCGACTTCCGCGAAGCGCTAAGCCGCAGAGCCCGCTCCGGCACCTGGGGCGGACAGCATCCGCAGGTCATGACCCTGCTGATGAACTGGGAAGAATTCGCCGACGATTCCAAAGCCGACAGCTATGACAACGTGCTCCGCTGGCTGGCCACCAAGGGCTGGATCAAGATTGTTACAGCAGACCAGATTGCCGCCAACGAAGTCGATATTTCCACACCACCGGACGGATTCGGTGATATCTGGAACCGGGAGGCCCGCGGCTCCGGCCTCACGTTAGATAAGACCGGGCACGACTGGATCCAGTATGCCGCGCAAGGGAACTATGACAATTGGTATCTAGGCTCCGGCCTCAACGAAGGGATAATAAATAAGGTGTTCGAATCACGGCCGGGCGCCCCTGTTTCCGAGGGGTATGGCATGCTCTACACGGGCGGCAGCGTCAGCAACAGTTGGGCAAGCGTACAGCTGATCAGCGATCCGAACAGCAAGCTTGCCAAGCTCGCCCAGGCCACCCTGCATGCCTCCGTGTTTGAGACGGCATTCCACCAGCAAACCCACAGCCCGGTGGATATGACCAAATTCTCCAGCGGCGAATTTGTCTATCCCGACACAACCTTCGACTGGCTGGAAGGCTTTGCGCGGACAGCTCAGTCGCAGAGCCGAATGGCAGCCGTCTATCAACGGGTCGATCAATGGGCATCGGCTCCGCCGACAAACGCCGTTGCCGTTGCAGAGGATATCGATTTAGACGGCGTCAGCGAATTCCTCCTCTACAATGCCCATGTCTTTGCCCTGCTCGAAGAATCGGGCGGACGCATGACGGCGGCCTGGATTAAAAACCCGGTCGATGGGGAAGTTTACCAGATGGTGGGCAACTATGTCAGTTTCTCGGATTCCGAGACCGAGTTCGAAGGCGAGATCCATACTGATCCCGGCGGAAATGTGGTTGCGCGCCGTACGTCCTGCATGAAGGATCTGTATGCCGTGGGCACCAGCAACACCACAATGTACGTCAACGACCTGTACACGGGATCCATAGTGACCAACCCAATCGGTTGGCAACTGACCAGCTCCGACGGCAAAATCACCAAGACTATTTCCCTTTCAGACTCGGATGTCTCATTCGACATGGCTTATAGCCTCGGCGGCGACCTCACGCTCTTGTACATCCGCAACGGACTGTCTCCCAACCTGCTCGACCTGCTGAAACATGGACAGCAGGACCTGGAAGACCTCGCCGTCAACGGAGGCGCACTCAGCCTGGCAAACAATGCTGCAACCAGCGCGGTTACCGCCGCGATTACCCTGGGACCGAACTCGGTCTATAACTCCACGGCAGTCGACGATGGCGGCTTCGGCTATTCCTCCGTCAACATGCGGAACCAGGCCCAGACCCACCAGGTTGAAATCTCCGGCTCCGGCACGTTCGCCTATTCACTGGGATTCGGCTTCGACGGTGTCGATTCTGACGGCGATGGTGTGCCGGACGACTTTGAACTGCAGTACGACTTCCTTGATCCGGACAGCGATACTGATGCCGATGCCGACGAAGACAACGATGGAGTGAACAACGGCGGCGAATATATTGCGGGCACAGAAATCAACAACGGCACTGACTTTCCGGCCATACAGGCAATCCAGACCGATCCTTCCGGCATGGAGATCCAAATCCCCACCAAAGTCGGCCGAAAATACTATATCTGGTATAAAAACGACACGTTGCTGGTATCCTCCAACGTCTGGACCCTCGCCACACCCATTCCTCTTGATGGGAACGGTACCGTCCAGAGCTGGATCGATAATGGCTCCCTGACAGCTCCCCCACCGACTGATACCTCCCTGACCAACCGGTTTTACAGGTTCGAGGTAGAATATCCTTAAATGAGCTGAATTACGAAAAACCTGATTATTTCTTAGCAAATTTAGATTTATCCACTCCGAATCACTGATGATCGCCAAAAAACGCATATATAACTGTGTTTTTGAAAATTGACTTTTCAGGTGTAAATGTGGATATTTGGAAGGTTCATTCAGTTGAGCTCAAAGAGATAGAGAAGGAGAAGGCATGAATAAGATAGTAATGAGTATTGCTACACTGCTAGTGGCTTTATCGGCAGGTGCTGACATTGCTGCGGACAATGCGGATAATGCAGCTTATAGCGATGGGTGGACCACTGGCGACAATGGTGGTAACGGTTTCGGTGCTTGGACGTTGGCCACATCAGGCAGTGGTGGAAATTATACTGGCGACACAGGCATCAGTGGTGCCGACAACTCTTTTGGACTCTGGTCTCATTCGGGGGGTAGTTCCACAGCCGAACGCTCCTTTAACAATGCTCTCTCTGCAGGACATACGTTTAGCGTCAACCTAGGCCACACCGCAACAATCAACGGAAGTATAGGGCTGGGCCTGTACAATGACACAACCGAGGTAATCCGCTTGAGATTTGTGGGTGGCGCGTCCAATTGGGTGTTGAGTGATGGTGGCGCAGATTTTAATGCTGGGCAAAATTATGCGGCAAATACGACGCTGACCTTCTCGTTCACCTATAATGGCGGAAGCAGCTATGACTACAGCTTCGGTTCTGGAAGTGGCGTCGGCTATACAGCCTCCAGCGATATCTCTTCAATTAATGGCGTAAAGCTTTTCAATTTTGACCAAGGTAATGGCGAAAACCTTGGATTCAACGACCTAAGTGTCATCCCCGAACCCGCTGTTATGGGATTCATGCTTGTGATGGGTACCGGCACGCTATTCATCCGCCGCATATTCATGCTCTAGCAGCATACCCGCATTAAGATTGCATATGGGCAGGCTTTTTTATAAGCCTGCCTTTTTTTCGGTTCTTGTCCTGAATTGGTACTTCCTCAAGCATCCTTCCCTCTCTTTCCGATACAGCCGTACCGCCGCCATCTTGGCGGCTTGCGCAAGGCCCAGGATCAGCACGTATAGTTCTTGGTCGGTTCCGACTGAACCGGGAATGACAGGGTCAATTTCCAGAGAAAAATTCCGCTCGCTCGTTTCTGATCCAGCCGGGATAAAGGTAGGTCTCTCCGGTGTTCTGCTGTCTTGAACCCGGGGTTGATCGGCCATCTGTAATATAGCGCTCGGCAAGCGCGGTCATATGCTCCACCTGTTCGGGATATTTGCCGGCAAGGTTCGTGGTTTCAGCAATATCGTTAGAAAGATCATAGAGCTGCACCCACTCCCCTTCTTTGAGCTCTTTCGGGTTCACTGATTTGCCCTTCTTTTTGCGTGACGGTGGTCCCGGCAGGCTCCATCCGCCGGATCCCGGGCACAGATTCAGTTTCCATTTTCCCTGACGGATGGCGAAACTGCCATTGATGGAATGATGCACCACGGCTTCCCGCACCGGCCCCTTGGCCGTGCCGAGCAGGTTGGGCAGTTGGCTGACAGAATCCTCTGCCGCAGTATCGGCTACCTTCTTTCCAATGATATCGGCACATGTTGCAAAGAGATCAACGAGACATACGGGATCGTCGCAGACAGAACCCGGCTTCACCTTACCGTCCCAACGGGCAATGTAGGGTACGCGGTGGCCGCCTTCGTAGATATCGGCTTTGTGGCCGCGATAAATATTGCTCGCATAGTGCTTGGCAGGATCATCCTCATCGTTGTCGCCCATCCGGAACTGAATCATTTGATTAGGATCACCCCGGCTCGCGGCAGGGCTGCAGCCGTTATCGGCGGTGACAATGATCAGGGTATTTTTTGCAAACCCGCCTTTTTCAATGGCCTTGACCACTTCGCCTACAGCCCAGTCCGTTTCCATGACAAAGTCGCCATACGGCCCCAGCTTGCTTTTACCCTGCCACGCCTTGGAGGGCGAGATCGGGGTGTGCGGACTGTTGAGCGGCATATAGAGAAAGAATGGTTTCGATACCTCCTGCTTGCCAATAAACTCAACTGCCTTCTGCGCCAGCATAGGCAGTACATCGTAGTCCTCAAAACCGGCATGCGCAGGCCCCGGACGATTGAAAGCCTTAATCGTTGTGCACTCGCCGACAAAGCGGTTGTTCTCAATCCAGATATAGGGCGGCATATCCAGCGAGGCGGAGATGCCCCAATAATAATCGAAGCCCACGGAATTGGGGCCGTTCTTAATGACGCCGCCCCAGTCGACGTTGCACTTCGAAGCCAGCTCCTCCGGTTTCATAGCCGTCGATTTCGCGGGCTTGCCATCCGTCGTCGGAAAATCCATGCCGAGATGCGACTTGCCGATCATTGCCGTGCTGTAGCCATTTTTTTTCAGGAACGAGGCCACCGTCTCGCGCTCCGGCTCGATCAAGGCCTTACTAAAGCCGTTGAGCACTCCGTTCTTGAGCCGGCTGCGCCAATTGTAGCGCCCGGTCAGAACGCCATAGCGGGTCGGCGTGCAAACTGATGATGAACTGTGCGCATCGGTGAACAACATACCGTCACCCGCGAGCTGATCCATATGGGGCGTATCAACCTTGCAGCGATTGCCGCCATAGGCCTTCACATCTCCGGTACCCCAATCATCGGCGAGAATAAAGACAACATTCGGCCGCTCGGCCGCACTGCATGCTAATGCAGCAGCGCAGATCCACCCTAAAAACAGTTTTCCATTCATCCTTGTTTCTCCCCTTGGCTGCCCCTTATTCCTCGATTACAAGGCGGATACCGACATTAAATACCTTCTGGTGCGCTTCGTACGGCAGACGAAAGGATGCCGTCGCCCGGTGCGGGCGATCACGCCATGAACCGCCACGTACAGTTTTCCGAACAGTGGAACTTTCGTCGTTGCGCCCGTCGTCCGACTTATAAGGATAGTCCGCATAGTCGGAGCGCGTCCATTCGGCCACGTTGCCGTGCATGTCGTAGAGCCCCCATGGGTTCGGTGCATACTGGGCAGTACCGGAGGGCACCATGTTTCCGTCGTCGAACGATTCGTCGCGCGGGACAAAGTCGTTAAGCGGTGTTCGAGCCATTTCTGGAACAGGCTTTGGATTCACGCCGCGCACGGCCAGCAATCCAATACTCTTATCCGCCAGGTTGGCATGCTTTTCAAAACCGGAATTACCGAAGAAAAACGGCTGATCGGAACCGGCGCGGGCGGCCCATTCCCATTGTGCTTCGGTTGGCAGGCGCACCTGCTTGCCGGTTTTTTCCGACAACCATTGGGTGAACGCAATGGCGTCGTTCCAGCTTACGCGCACAGCGGGCATCTCCGGTTCGTTGGCTGGGTAGCCGGCATAAATATGGTCTTTCCACTGCTGGTCGATCACCTGGCTGTCGTGTTTCGGAAGGAATTTCTGCAGTTGCTCGTTCGTGATCTCGGTGGTGGACATCAGGAACGGCTTCTTGATTTCCACAACGGTTTGCGGGAATTCGTCCCGTGCGCCAGTGACGGAACCCATCACATATTTCCCCGCGGGGATTTGTACGAAGTCCAGCGTTTGTCCATCGAATGAAATGGAGCGGTGTTTAGGAGTAGCCTGATTGCCAAGTGGCCAACCTTTCAGCTTCAGGGGCCTGGGGGGCTTATTCACCCTGGCAGGTTTCTCGAATTTGGGACGGTCAGGCAGTGGCGGCAGCCATTCGATGTTGTCGTTGATCCCGCTGAACTTTTTCTTGTATTCAACGGTACGCTCCGCGATTTCCTGGGTGGCCTCGCTATCGTTCACCTCTCTCCAGGAGGCGTGGTACGGCACGTTCAGGTCGACCCACTCGGCAAGCTTGCGCATGGAGGCCGCATCGACCTCCACGCCATAGTGGCCTTTTTCCAGCATCTGGAAAAGCGGGCTGGTCGAGGTGTGGAATTCCATGGGATTGAGCATATGGAGATTGCTCTCGGGGCCCGGCCGCCGAACATAGGGATGCAGCGCCATGTAGGACTTGCCAAACCGGCTGCGCCCACCCTTCACCTCGGTGGTGTCCTTATAGTTGGGACGCTCTGGCTTTTCGCCATCATGACAACCCACGCAATACCGATCCAGGACAGGCTGAACCTCGCGCTTAAAGCCAAACCCATAGGGCATTTTGGCCTGCGTCCAAGGCCTCAGATTTTGCGGGGCCTTCCGTGAAGCCAGTGCCGCGCGGGATAGCGGTGATGCGTTGCTAGGCTCATGGCAGCCCACACAGGAAACCACTTCACCCTGCTGGGCGACCGTCCAGCTGCGCATCACCTGGAGCGCCCTACCCTCGTTGTCGATGGGCTGGATCGAGAGCGGCCTACTGTGCGGCACATTCACCATCACGGATCCGTCCTCTTCGACCGGCACGGTGCCAAGGATACGCTTGGTATCCCATGCGCCTTCAATGGCCAGTGCGTCGTGCGATCCACTTAAGCGATAGGCATAGCCATAGGTGAAAACCCGCAACCCGGCCACAGTGTCGCGAGGGAGGCCTTCCAGGCCGGGGCCTTCGTAGATATCCTGAATGTAGAGCGTGCCGTTCTTTGCATTGGGGCGGCGACGATCGGGAATCACGGGAGGTACCTTGCGCTTCTTGAGCGGTATCGGCTCGAACATGTATGAGTCGCTCTCACCGAGCTTAATCATGTTATCGAAGGTATCGACGAGGTAGAGTTCCCAATTGCCGCGGTTATGCATCTGCCCGGAAACGAGGAAAAAGTTATCGCTCAACGGATAGGGGTGCAGGAAGCGCGGCCACTTGCCGCGCATGTAGTTGTCGATGATGACCGGCTCCACCTTTTGCCCGCGACCCGGAATACGCTGCAGCGCGCCGTCGGCCTCGAAATCGCCCTTGCTTTGGTCGAAGATGATCAGTTCACCGGCGCGCGCAGTGCCATGGTGCCCGGAAACGATGGCGGCGAACTTGGAGGTGTGCCCGGGGATTTGCTTGGCATAGAACAGGGTGTTCGGCCAGTAGGAGTTTGAACCGTAGATGGAACGGTTGCCGGTGCCATCGGGGTTCATTTCCAGCAGGATGCGGGTGAAATAGTGCGAGTTGTCGGTATATTCCCAGCGGCTGTACATCACCCGGCCGTTTTCCTTAACCCACGGATACCAATCATTTTCCTGATCGAAGCAGACCTGCTTCATATCGGAACCATTGGAGTTGATCTCGTAGAGCGTGCCGACATAATCGCTCCCACCGACGCAGGGCACGGAGTTGAGCGAGGCTGTTGAACAAAACAGGATCTTGCCGTTGGGCAGGTAGATGCCGTTGTAGTTGTCTATTTCGGGAAGGATCGGCGTGATCCGGCGCGGACGGCCGCCTGAAAGTTTCATCTCGTAGACCTGGAAGGTGTTGGAATCGAGGTCGATGCCGGAATAGAGGAATTTTGTCCCGGAGAAATCCAGGCAGATATCCATCAACCCTTCCCGGTTGTCTTTCGGGCGATAGAGGGTTTTAATGGCTTTGCTCTTTAGATCCAGCACCTGGAACTCATCATTGAACGTGGGTTGGAATTCCTTTCCGCCACGCCGCAGGAGCGTGGAGTTTCCCTGCCAGTTGGCCGGGAACTTATCCGATTTGGAGCTGCGGAAAAGGATTCGCTGAAAATCGACTTCAGGATTATTGAGCACCAGGGCGTCGTAGCGGAGTTGGTCGATCTTCTCGAAGGGCGCATTCGCGACCTCCATCGCAGCGAGCTTCTTCAAATATTCCCTGGCTTTGTAGGATCGGTGCTTCTTGCCCAGGAATTCAATCGCCAGCCGTGCATCCTCGATCACCTTGGAAACAGGGAACACCTGCTCGGAGTCTGCGGCTCCCTTCCGGCTCCCTTGATCTGCCTTCTCCTTGCCTTGCATGGAAAATACCGGCAATACGACGGCCAGCAATACTGTAAAAAATCCAATTTTCATCTTAACGAAACACCTCCAGTTTGAATGGATTGCCCGGCACATCCAAAATCTGTATGGAACCCATGTTATTAGGGGACGTTGCCGGAGGGACTTTCCAGACGATTTTTTTTTCGGATGTGATCTCAAATGCCTTGGGCGCATCCCCGCCCTCTTTACCCAGCGGGTACTTGCCATGTTTTACATTGGTTACGATCGTGTTTCCGTTTTCCAAACGCTGGAACCCGCACACCATGTGGACGCTTAACCCGGCTTTTTTCAAGTCCTGGTCCCCCAGTTCCCAAACCACGGAGCCGTCAGGCGCGTATTCAGTCAGCTGCGTTTTCCAGCCCTTTCGCCCATGCCCGTCGGAAACCAGCGTATTGCCGTTTGGCAGGCGCACTGCGTGGAAGGAACCGGATGGGAACGTGCGGATCAACCTGCCGTTCGCATCCCACTCATAGGCGTGCCCGCCCTCCAGCTTGCCCGCGCCCTTCATGAGCGTGCCCAAATACGTACCTTGCGGCGTTTTGCGCACCGCACGGAAGGCGTGGTGAATATCCTTTGGTGCACCGGACACCTTCACGCGCTTCAACTCCTTGCCGTGTTGGTCGATTTCCAGCATCCAGAGCCCATCCTTGCCGCACTCGCCTAGAAGGAAACCGCCGTGCGGCAGCGGCTGGCAGGAATGATTGTCGTGCCCTTTCGGCATGCGGTATTCCCACAACTTGTTCTTTTTCACATCCAGGCGAACCACTCCGGCAAGCCCTTCCTTGCGCTTTGAAAAGCTGTAGACAATACCACCATCCGGAAGCACCCAGCCGTCGGAAAGCTCGTCGTTCGATTCCAGCTGCCAGGTCTTATTGAACGCAGCGTCGTAGAGTGCGGGGCCTCCGCTTTTCCAGCCTGCGGAAAAAAAAGAATGCTGTTCCGCCGCCCCGCAGACCATCGCTGCCCCTACCATACCGAAAAGTAAATTACGCAACTGCATGTTTCGCTCCTTCCAGACAATAGCACTTGATTTCCACCTCGCCATCCAACGCGCAGACGGCGGCACGAGCCATGGCCTCCATTTCCAGGTTTTCCTTGAAGATCATGATGGGAGCCATATGCCCCACCCTGCTCTCGATCATCTCCATGAGTAACACCGAGTTGGTCATGCCACCGGAAAAGACAAGGCCGGAAACCTGTCTACCCGCCGCCACCAGCATGGCACCGATCTCCTTGGAAATCTGGTAAGCCATCGCTTCGAGTACATCGCGCGCATAGTCGTCACCGGCTTCGATGCGCCCGGCAATCAAGCGCAGGTCGTCCTCGCCGAGGTAGGAAACAAGACCGCCCTTTTTACTGAACTCGTAGCGAAGCTCCTCACGGGTAAAACGTCCACTATAGCAGAGATCGATCAACTCACCCACCGGGAGCGAACCGACGCGCTGCGGCGTGAAGGGGCCGTTGCCCAGCAGCGCGATGGAATTGTCGACCACTTTCCCGTTGCGGTAGGCTCCGACACTAATCCCCCCGCCCATATGTACGCAGACCAGGTCGACTCCATCCCATGGCAGCCCCAGCTGTTCGGCGGCTTTGGCTGCCATGGCTTTCAGACTGAGGAAATGCGCCGTGCTCTTGCGCTCGATGCCCTTATAGCCGGAAAAGCGCGCCACGGGAGGAAAATCATCGGCCACAACCGAATCAGTCATGAAGGCCGGAATATTCAATTCTGCAGCCAGTGCAGCGGCGATCGGAATGCCGTAGTTCGACGGATGGTCCATGTCCGGACAATCACGTACGGCGGCAACTAACGCTTCATCGGGCCGTGCAGCTCCATCAACAAGTTTGGCTACTTGATAGACGCCGCCCTCGATGCGGGTGCGCTCACGGTTGATGAATCCACCACGCCCGACCACGGCATCAAGCCGTACGTCAGGATGGTCGTCAAGGAATAGGCGAATCTGGCTGATATAGTCTTGCACCTCGGCATCAAATTCCGCACCGCGCAGGCCGATTTTAGCCTGGTGGTTGACCTCAAATTCCTGAATCGGTTCCAATCCCTGAAATAAACCGAGCTTGGTTGAGGTGGAACCGGGATTGACCGTCAAAATGCAATATGCCATGCCCGCACCCCGCTAGCAGGTTTCCGCGGCAGCTTCCGGCTCGGAGACCTTACCGTAGGCCGTGCGCAGATAGACCGTTACCCAGCCAAAGACCTGGCCAATGATACAGGAGATCAAAATGGCCGGAACGGAAACCTTGTAGTCACCCGCCGCAATCGTGTTGTAACCAAAGAAGCAGGCCGCACCCACAAACCAGCCGGGAATAAAATCCAAAGCCGGAACTTTTTCAAACAGGATCACGAAGAAAGCAATGATCGCCACGGCGACCGGAAAACCCAACTGGGCATTGCCGCCTGCTGCACCGGTCAGTAACGTGCCCAACTCGATGATGGCAACCGAAGCAATGACCCCGGCCACCCAGCAGCCGATCACTTTAGCACCGCCCTTAACAGAGCACCCGTTAAGGAAATAGCACGCCCATGCCGCAAAGCCGACCCAGGCACAAAACAACTCAATCTTTATATCCATGAACTGCATCAGCCCGGCTAATACCGCAATGATAGCCGCATGGGGTAAAAACTTAACCATCTTCATTTCGCGTCGCCTCTTTTCGGATTAATTATTTGGACGGGCCATATTCCGTCGCAGTCATCCATCTCAAATCCTTCCAATAGCCCGTATCGTTCGGCTGCGGTATTCCAGGGGTGGTACGACCTTCCCGGATAATTCTGTTTATCTTTTCGGTCAGGCTCTTGACGCGCTCGGGATGTTTGGCAGCCAGATTGACCGTCTCCGCCGGATCCGCCGAAAGATTGTAGAGTTCGGCACCGCGTTTGCCATTCGGCATCACCAGCTTCCAGCTTCCATCGGTAACGGAATAACGTTGATCGTTGCCATGATTAATCAACGGAAGGCGTTCAAAATGAATGGAAGGATCGCGCAGGACCGGAGCAAAGCTCTGGCTGTCTTCACCGGCATCATCAGGCAGGGAAGTCCCGACCAGTTCAGCAAAGGTGGCCAGCAGGTCGACCTGCCCCACGGTCCCGTCCCAGCTCCGTCCCGGCGCTTTGATGCCGTTGGGCCAACGAACAAGGAACGGTACACGGTGCCCGCCTTCGTAGACCGAGCGCTTGCCCTCCTTGAAACCTCCGCGGCTGTCGTGGCCGAAATCGGGAATGCGCTCCCTCCATGAATTTTCGGGGCCGTTATCGCTGGTGAACACAATCAGCGTGTTTTCATCCTGCCCCTGCGCTTTCAGAAACTTCAGAATCCGGCCCACATGATAATCGGTTTCGATGACAAATTCACCATAGGCACCGGCTTCGCCCTGTCCATGAAATTCAGGCAATGGGCAAACCGGGTAGTGCGGCGACGTGTAGGGCAGATAGAGAAAGAACGGCTTACCCTTTTTTGCATCCGAAACCTTTCCATCCATCCATTCGATTGCTTTGTCGGTAAAACGCGTCAGGCATTGGTTATCAATAAAGTCCGGCGCAATTTCGAACCCCGCCTTTTTTAATTGTTTTTTAGTTTCCGCAGGTGATGCGTCGTAGGGCGGCATAATGCGGTAGTCCATATGCCGCGGGTTTTTCTTTTTATTGGTGTAAAGTGTAGGCGGAACCTCGGTGTGGCGGCCCTCGAACCAGGCCAGGATACCAAAATTAAGCGAGGCCGGAATGCCGTAGAAATAGTCGAACCCCTTGTCGAGCGGCATATCCTTTACAGGCTTCGACCAGTCCCGCTCTTTCGGGGTTCCGGGAAAATCCATCCCCAGATGCCACTTGCCGACCATTGCAGTGTTGTAGCCGTTATCCCGAAGCATCGATGCCAGCGTCATCCGCCCGTCTGCAATCAGGCACGTTCCCTCAGAACCCATCACACCGCTCTTCCGCGTCGTGCGCCAGCAATAGCGCCCCGTCAGCAGTCCATAGCGCGAGGGCGTACAAACCGAATCGGAGCTATGTCCATTGTTGAACGCAATGCCTTCGTTCACCAACCGGTCCAGGTTCGGCGTCTTGAATTTTGCATCAGGATTCAGCGCACTGACGTCGCCAAACCCCTGATCATCGGTATAGATCACAATGATGTTGGGCTTCGCCGCAAATGCTCCATGAGCCAACATCAGCACGATGGCCAGCTTCCATACTTTCATATTCCTACCCTCTCCGGTCTAGTTTTCGGGTTGATCCCAAAGGCGATAAGGATCGTCGAGGCGCCGTTGCTCCGAAAGCAACAAGGCCTCCATCTCTTTCAGCTTGGCCGCGTAGCCCGGATCGGACGCCAGGTTGACCTGGTTCGCCTTCGGCTTCGCGCTGGCGAGACCTTTGTGCTCCATGATAAATTCGTCAGGATTTTCCGCAAGATTGAACAGCTGGGTCTCGCGCACCTTTCCATCCAGCACGTCGTATTTAATCAGCTTCCAGTCACCCTTCTTGACACAACGCATGCCGGGCTTGGTGCCGCCGCAATACGCACCGTAGAGTACGTCCCGCACCTGCTCCCGCTGCCCTTCCAGCACGGGTTTAAAACTGATGCCTTCCGTTGCCTCCGGAATCCCGATACCGGCGAGATCACACATCGTACGCAACGTGTCGAGCAGGTAAATATTGCCTTTGGCACGCGTGCCGGGCTTGATGCCGGGACCCTTCACAAGATAGGGCACACGCCAGGTGTGTTCGTAGAGATTTTGTTTTCCCATCAGGCCATGACGGCCAATGGCGATACCGTGGTCGGAGGTGTAGAAAATATAGGTATTATCCAGCTCGCCCATGTCTTCCAACTTTTTAAGCACTTGCCCGATCTGGATGTCGATATTTTCCGAACAGGCGAATTCGCGGCCGACCTCGTTACGTACGGTGGCTTCATCGCGGTTGAGCCACACGCCGGAAACACGCTCTTCGTCACGGAGTCCCGGATGTCCATGATGGAACGGATGTGCGGGGAGCCAGTTGGATGGAAGCGCAGGCGCCGGACGCTCCGGGCTAAGGACAGGCAGCGCCGCTTTGTCTTTATGATTGGTCGCGCCATATTTCTTGAGCAGCTCCGGCGTTCCGTCACGTGTGTCGTGCGGATGTGAAAATCCGTAGTAGATGAGAAAAGGATCGGAGTCTTTCGCAGCCTGACGAGCATCCAGATATTCCAGCACCTGCCTGGCATGCCATGCGCTGCCGGTTTCCCCGGTTCCGCCGCGCTTGGTGGAATCATGAACAACGGTAAACTGATCGTTCGCTGCGGAATAACTGTTGCCCTTCTTGCAGGTGCGCATGGTGTCGTAGCCCGCGCGGTTAAAGACCGCCGCCATGGTCTGTTCAACAATATTTTCCGGACAGAGCGCCTTGCCCCCTCCCTTCTTCTTTTTATTTTTGGGGAGATGCCAAAGCGTGCGGCCGCTCATGACCATGTGCCGCGAGGGCGAACAAACCGCACCCGAAAACGAGCCCATGTGGTGCGCACCGTCGAGCACCATTCCCTCCGCCGCGAGCTGATCCAGCACCGGGGTGTCCAGCTCGGACGCAGGGTTGTACACCTTAAGATCGAAGGGAGACTGATCGTCCGCAATAATAAACAGAATATTCGGCCTGTTCTCCGCTGCCTGTGAAAATAATGCACAAGTCACCGCAGCGACCAAAATTCCAAATTTCAAGCTTCGCATATCCGTCTCCCTATTGCCCTACTTCGATTTCAGGTCGTTGAACTTTTCAAATGCCTCTTCGGGCTTTAATCCGTCATGCACCACGCCGCCGACGGCCTGGATCATCGCGACCGGATCTTCCGACTGGAAGACATTGCGCCCCATATCGACACCTGCGGCACCACACTGGATGGCCTTGTAGCAAAGTTCAAGTGCTTCGAGTTCAGGAAGCTTCTTACCCCCGGCAATCACGATCGGAACCGGGCAGCAGGCCACCACGTTTTCAAAACCTTCCGTGTAGTAGGTTTTCACGATACTGGCGCCATTCTCCGCACAGATGCGCGAGGCCAGGCCAAAGTAGCGTGCATCACGTGCCATGTCCTTGCCAACCGCCGTTACACCCATTACCGGGATGCCGAACTTTTCAGCCTCGTCCACCAGGTTATAGAGGTTGGCTATGGTCTTGGCTTCGGTAGCCGGGTCACCGATCCCGAGCATGATGGCCATGGCTGAAGCATTCAGCGCCACCGCATTCTGAACATCCATCACGACGTTGTGGTTGAGTTCGGTCAGAATCGATGTGCCGGCATCGGAACGCAAGCAGATAGGCTTGTTATAGGTCGGCGGAATACAGGATTTGATCACACCACGTGCTCCCATCAGGCAGTCGGCATACGGTGCCAGCGGAAGAATACTCAGGTCGATTCGTTCCACGCCAGAGGTTGGTCCCATGATGAAGCCATGGTCAAAAGCCAGCATTACGCTTCTACCCGTATCAGGACGGAAGATGCGTGACATACGGTCCTTCATGCCCCACGGATTATGGTCGCAGCCTTTCATAAAAAAGCCATCTTGTTCAACGGGCTTATCCAGCCCGAACTCCTTTCCTTCCCTCAAATCATCTAAATCTGCCATGGCAGGTCTCCTTTAATTTTTTACGTATTTTTGTGTTCGTTATATCGCTCTTGAAAAAGCGTCGAAAATGAGAGCAAAGCTGGTTGCGCCCGCATCCTGATGCCCGATGGCGCGTTCGCCCATCGTGCGAGCCCGACCGAATTTTGCCACATAGGCCTTGGTTTTCTCCGCGCCTTCCGCAGCAGCGGATGCCGCAGCGGAAAACGCTTCTTTCAATTCCTTGCCACCGCGCAGTTCGCTTGCAAGCGTCTCGGTGGCTGGACGCAGTGCATCCATCATGGTTTTATCGCCCGGCTCGGCCTTGCTGATGCCATAGAAGCCGGCCAGGGCTGCCTCGAAAAACGCCGCTGTCTGTTCATTGTCCAGCTCATCCGCAGGAGCGGCATTCGCGAACCCCATGAAATAAGATCCAAGCAACGGGCTGGTGGAACCGCCGTCACACATCATCACCTTCATGGCCACATTTTTCATAAAGTCGCCCAGCGGAAGTGTGGTGTGCTCATCCGCCGCCGCATTGACTGCCTGCATGGTACGATTGATGGTAACCCCGTGGTCGCCATCGCCTGTAGCGGCATCGAGTTTCGACAGGTTTTCATGTTCCTGCCCGATAACATCAGCCGCACGCTTGAGCATTTCAGCCATGTTCTGTTTTGTAAAAGTAGACATAATGCCGCCTTCTATCGCACGGTGTAGGCCGGGGTGTCGCACGGCGCATCCCACAGCGGCTTGAGTTCATCATCAAGCTTCAGGGCAATCAGCTGGTAGCCGCCGGCTTCCTGAACCGTAAGAACTTCCGCCGCATGGCCTCGCGAAACGCTGATGCCCTTACCTTCAAAGAAAAGTTTGGCATCGCGGAATGCAACATACTGCTCCATCAGCGTCGTCTTTCCGGATCCATTGATGATCAATGCAATCTCGTCGCCGGAGGAAAGTCCGAGTTTATCCAGTACTTTTCCGGCAAGAATTTCGGCCGTCTCTTTGGAGCTCATCATTTTCATGACCACCCCACCGCCTTCACCATGCTGACCGGCGCAGATTTCCATTTCGTCTTCGCCCAACTCGCCGCAAACGCCGCCTGTAGAAGGATGTGTAGCCAACTCAGACAGAACCGCAATCGTGGCACATTGATTGTTTACTTTGTTGGCAATGCGAACCACTTCATCGAGGTTATCACCACGGTCAGCTGCCGCGCCGGCAATCTTGCTGACAAAGAAACAGCCGCCCAGGCCGCGTCCTTCTTCTTCGGGATCGGGGCGAACCTCTTCGGTTGTGAGGACTTCGACCACTTTAATGCCTTCCATCTCAGCCATCTGCTTGGCCATAGTAGCGCTCATGACGTCGCCCGCGTGGTTAAGGGTAATCAGCAGCGTGCCGGCATCGCGCTTAACGAGCTTGAGTGCTTCGAGCAGGGTTGGCGGTCCGGGAGCCGCCCAGATATCGCCTGCGGCGCAAACATCCAACATGCCGTCGCCGACATAACCCTGCACCGCAGGTTCGTGACCCGTGCCACCGAGAGAAACCAGCGCAACTTTGTCTTCCGCTTTCGCATTCGCACGGCAGACCAGCTTTTCCTGTTCCAGCTTTACCTTGTGCGGATAGGCCATGCACATACCTTCGAGCAGTTCAGCGGTCAGGTTTTCGGGATCATTGATAAATTTTTTCATAGTCATGATGATGTTCCTTTATCGGTTTAGAACTTAGTATGCGGTTCCTGCGGTATCGTCGGAGCATTCCATAAATTCAATCGGACACCCTTCGGCATCAACAATGAATGCAATGCGAAGCGTTTCGCTGACGGAGCAGGGATCCAGAATTACTTTCTGGCCGGCAATCGCTTCCTCTAGATTCTCAACAACATAGGCAATATGCGTATGCTCCTGAATCTCTTTCGGCATTTCGCAGTCTGCGTCGAAACGCAACCACTCAATGTTGTTCCCGCTTTCCGAAAAGTCCGTCAGGAAAAGCTTCATATCCGCACTGTAGATCTCGCCTGCTTTCGACTCGGTTGTAGGTATGCCCACGTGGCTGAATGTTTTCTTCATTTTCATTTCCCCTGGTTAATGATTATTCCGCGCCGGTATTTTTAAATTCCATGCCGGGTTTACTGAAGTGAACGTGGTTGTGATACGTGGCACCTTCCGTGATGATTGCGCCGTCTTTACCCGCCACGATACCGTGCCATGCTTCGGGATCCTCAAGCTTGTACATGATGTTTTTCTGTGAATCACGGTGGGTAATATATTTCGATTTAAACCAATCTTCGCCATACCCCCATGGCTGTTCGTCCTCGGGCAGGTCGCTGATCAGCTCCTCATCGCCATGCTTATGTTCACCATAGAAGCGGACATCGCCATAGCGAACCTGCCATGCTTCCATTTTCGGGGCATGATCCTCTGGTCCGCCAAGGTGGCTATGCTCCGGCAGGGTCTGCCCTGGAAGCAGGAAAATTTCATGCATCAGATAGCCAAAGTGCTCATCCTTAAACCGACCCTTATAGTTGCCGGCACCGGAATTCTTGTATTCGCCCTTTTCGTTGAGCCAGAAAATACCGCCCATACCCAGTGCCATGACATCGCCCTGGTTAAAATCGCACACCCAGAACTCATCGGTCTTCAATACATCCGGCACCGGATAGTTAAACCGCTCAAACATTTCAAAATAGGCCGCCTTCACGGCCTCTACGCTCATCGCGCCTTCTTCATAGAATGTATCCACTGCTGCTCCTTTATTTCCGGCCCCTGCGGAACCTGTAGCGCATCCCGACAAAACACTTACGGTGCAAATGAACACGCCAACCATCAACCAGCCTTTATCCTTCTTACGCATATCTAACTCCATTTCTATATTTCAAATCACGTTTGCAATCTATATTACAAACGTGATTTGTAAAGTGAATATTGGTTGAATGTAGAATTACCCGCAGCGCGGGATGATCAGGAATAGGCGCGAGAACAGCAAACCAACGTCATCGCCGGATAAAAGGATCCGGACGCATTGCACTGGAAGTACCGTTCTGGACAATTAAAACCGAAGCAGGTCTACAGACCGCTAAAGCGCTTCATAGCCCATGCGGCGGGAAATCATGTCAGCATAGGTACGGATAATTTTTCCAAACTCGGGAAACTTGTCCGTCGGCAGACGGTCGGAAGGCCCGGTCGTCCAAATGGCCGCTATGGGATAGCCGTATTGATTGAACACCGGAGCGCTGATGCAATGCGCACCATGCACCTGCTCGGCACGATCGAGTGAATAGCCATCGGAGGCGATCAGCTTCATTTCCATATCGAATGCCGCCCGGGTCGTGATGGTATTTTCATTGTACCGCGTGAACTTGAACCCCTTAAGCCGTTGTTTGCGCTCATTGTCCGGCAGGAAAGCCAGAATCGCTTTACAAGGCGCGGCCGCATGCAATGGCAGGCGGTGGCCGGAATCGATCGTGAATTTAAACGCATGAGAACCCAGCACCTGCTCAATCACAACGCCCTCATTCTCAACGAGCGTCCCGATAAAAATGGACTCCTTCACCTCGTCGCGACAAAGGCGCATGATGTCCATCGCGTTTTCTATAAAGCTGTATTCGCCCATGCTCTGGCATCCCATCAGCAACAGCTTTTTACTCAGATGGAAACGCTTCTGTTCGTCGCGCACCACGTAGCCATGCCCTAAGAGGGTCATCGTGATTCGGAAGACGCTGTTTTTCGACAATCCCAGATGATCCGTGATTTCAGTCACAGAAAGCCCTTCGGGATAATCCAGCAAATGTTCCATGATCACCAGCGCACGCTCAAGGTTCGGAACCTTGTATCGGCTTTCCTTGAAGTCTTCCTGTTTTTCATTGGCCATGGGCATTTCTCGTTATTATCCAAAGGAGTGTCAAAATTCAATTCGCAGAACATCGTGACACACCGCACATCCCATAGCCAACAGAATACTTTGCCGGCCGATTAACCCCAGCCTGTTAGCCATTTCCGCCTTTCAAACCTTACAACAGCAACCCGTTAATAATGAGATTTGCGGATCAGGACTTGCGCTGCAATGGCCAGACCCCACATCGGAAGGAGGCGTTTTCCAAACCTTGACTGTTTCTCAATTGATTTCAACACCGTCTGTTCCAGCTGGTTCGGTGAAAGATCGCTGATGGACTCGTCCACCCGGAGCACAAGTTCCGAATAGTCGTTGTGCTGAACGGTATCTGCCAATCCATGCAGGTGGACCGCATCGGATAGCACTTGTCCGGTCTCAGGATCATCGCGGATCAGTTGTTTGAGTTCGCTCAGCTCTGCTTCACCCAGAGTCTGGTCGATGAAACCTTCTACAAGATAGCGGGATCGTTCCGTCATGCGGTCAACCCTCCTTCGATGCAGCGTTTAAGTTGTTTCCGGATACGGTAAAGCCAGGAGCTGATTGAATCTTCGGTTGTGCTCAACCGTGCTGCAATATCCATGACTGGCTCGCGGTCAAAGTAGCGTGCCTGAACCAGCTCGGCCGCCGCGGGTCGCTGCACCCAGCCGACCGACAACTCACAATCCTGAATGGATGGATAGGCAAAGAGAATCAGCCGAAAGACGAACGATCCATCCTTGCCGACATGATGAAGGCAGTCAGAAATACCAGAACAGGTTTGCCAAACGGAAGAACTTAAAATGGTGGCGGAGACTTTGTTCGGCATCACTTCAAGTATGGGATCTCGAGGCGTTTTCAGATAGAAACCTCTACATCTGCACGTCTACGACATTGTGTTAATTCATCAAAAAAGTGGGTACCCCGCCGAAGCAGGGCGCCCACAGGCTCTAGACATCGAGCCGGGTGATGATGAATCGTATGAAAAGTCTATTTGGAAACCGGTGCGTTACGGCTTGAGTTCTACTGACGGGCTTCGCGCGTGGCTTTCCGGGAGGCTTCGATACCCTTCCTACTGTAGAGCCCTTCCTTTTCAGACCAGGGAGTATCGCGATCAAAAATGGTTCCATAAGGCTTGTAGTTGTTGTACGGTACCGCCTCGGCGCTCCAATGGCTGAGACGTTGGTCATACGCCCTGCGCATCTGCTGCAGGGCGGAGCTGTATTCCGGATTGCAGGACTGGTTGATCAGTTCCAGCGGATCTTTGCCCAGATGGTACAGTTCTTCGGTGACCCCGAATCCCTCTGCGGCGTAGCCCCAGTGGAGATATTTCATATCCTTCGTCACGACACTCAGCGCATGGGTGGCGGCTTCACCCCAGACATTGATCAGCGCCAGCGAGTCATGGTTCGATGCATTCGGGTCGTCATACAGCTTCATCAGGTCGGCCCCATCCATGTTTGCAGGAACCGGAAGCCCGGCCAGCTGGAGCATCGTCGGCGCAAAATCGATGTTTCCGGTCAGTGCATTTGAACGCAGCTGTTTTCCGGAGTTCGGATGGCGCGGATCGTAGATGATCAGCGGCACCCGGGAGGCTTCTTCATAAGGCAGCACCTTGGAACCATACCCATGTGAGCCGCAGAAAAAGCCATTATCCGAGGTATAAATGATTACTGTGTTCTCCACCACACCGGCCTCATCCAGCGCTTCACGGATCATGCCGATGGCCACATCGATGGCATAGATCTGCTGGTTATAGAGCGCCATGACTTCGTCGTATTTATCGGAATAACCCCATTCATGAAACCGAACGTACTGGCGATCCTGCTTGCTCTGCTTTGAAAAATGTTCGCCATGTTCCCGGCCATAGTTATCCGGCTTCTTGAAGACTTTTCCGGCATACACTTCGTCAAACTTCGGGTCAGGCTGAACCGGTCGGTGCGGTGCTTTGAAGCTGATCGACAGGCAGAAGGGCTTGCCCGATTCCGCAGACTCCTTGATAAAATCACGCCCGAATGCCCCATACGAAAGCGTCGCATGCGGATACTCCTCCGCATAAGCGGCCATCGACTTGTTCTTTCGGGTATCAAAATGAGTCTGCCCCGGACCCCCACCCCACTTATCAAAATCGTGTGAAGGCAGCTCCAACTTTTTTCCATCCGGCGTTTCGCGCAGGTCGAACCCGAACTTACCGGCAAAGGCCGTACGATACCCCGCTTCACGCAACAGGATTGGATAGGTCTTCCTCCAGATGCCCGTCAGCATTTCACCATGCATGAAATTGCAGCCATGCTTGTATTCATACATACCGGTCATCACCGTCGCGCGCGAGGCCATACAGATCGCCGTGGTGACATAGTGGTTATCAAACGCCATGCCATCAGCCGCCAGCTTGTCCATGTTCGGGGTCAGCACATCCGGATTGCCATAGCATCCCATGGTATAGGTGCTCTGATCGTCCGCCATCAGGTAAATGATATTCGGTCGCTCTGCGGCCAAACACGATACAGCCAACAGGGACAGTCCAGCACACAACATTCTCATTCGATTCTCCTTAAGACTTTCCTGCATGGCTTGCTGGTTACTCAATCACCTTCGCCCGCTTTTTATGGATCTGCGGCGGCACACGGCCATAGGACGGATCATAAACCGGAATGCCCATGCCCTCCGGCGTCTGCCAGCCGGGCTTCGGTTTATGCGTTACATACGCATAATATGGCGTGGCCGTCAGATCAGGCCCGATAAAGGTTGGTTCCAATTTGGTCAGTCCTTTATTCAACTTTACTTTGAATGTGACCTCCTTGGCCCCCGCAGGAATCGCCATACTTTCATCCACATCGCCGATCCGCATGCGGGCCTTTTTATAATTGAAGGCCTTGCCATAGGTGCCATCATTGATGCCCTTATCCGCTTCCACCGGCCAGCGTCGTAAGGAAATTTCATAGTCGCCGGCGCATTCCACTTCGATCGCCCAGTGCGACACCTCAGCGACCGCGCCTTTCTGGATATGGCTCTGGTTCCAGGGCGGCAGCTTGTCGATCAGCCAATCGTGTGATGAAAGCGAAACGATCGGCGAATGGTCGGAGCCGATGACCATATAGCTGGTGAGATCGTGCTCCTGCGACACATCGTTCCAGAACTTGTCATACTCCCCGCGCAGGCGCTCATAGACCTCCGGATGTTTCGGTGCGATGTCGTTCACCTGCTTCGGGTCGGCCTTCAGGTTGAAAAGCTCTTTCCCGTTAACCAGACGCCAGTCATCGGTCATAACCGCGCATTTACGCCATTTGATCGGATCCACCACGCGTTGCGACTCCACCACCAGTGCCCGGTCCGGCCATGACGCCCCGTTGCCATAGAGCAGCTCGCTGATACTCGAGCCGTCGTATTCGGTCTTCGGCGCGGTGAGGCCGCACAATTCGATGAAGGTCGGCAGCACGTCGATGTGGGCGGTGAGACGTTCGACAGATTTTCCCGCCTCGATATTGCCGTTCGGCCAGCGAATCATGAACGGCACGCGGTGCCCGCCGTCATATTCCGAGTTTTTCTGCCCGCGCATGCCTCCGTCATAACCGCGACCCTTTTCGAGGCCGCCCGCGGTACCGTTGTCCGTCATGAACACCAGAATCGTATTATCAGCCACCCCCTCTTCTTCCAACACCGCCATCAGCTTGGCCATGTTGTCGTCGATATTGGTGACCATGCCGTAGAACTCCGGTGTCGAGACGCCCGGCTTACCTTCATAGGGCTTCGTGTATTTTTCGGGACAGAACAGCGGTTTATGGGGCGCGTTCGGTGCGATGTAGGTCAGAAACGGTTTGCCGACTTTAACATTGTCCTTGATAAATTTGATGCCTTCATCAAACCAGACATCGGTGCAGAACCCCTCAAAGCGTTGGAGTTTCCCATTCACCCAATAGGTGTCGTCGAAATAGTCGTTGCCCCAGTAATCCGGTGCCTGACCGACCCCCCCGGCACCGTGATACACGCAATGCTGGAAGCCACGGTCTTCCGGTCGGAAGGGATAGCAGTCGCCCAGATGCCATTTACCGAAGATGCCCGTCGCGTAGCCGTTCGCACCGTAAATATCGGCCATGGTCGTTTCGCGACGGCGCAGCATGCTGCGGCCCTGCACGGTATGCCAAACCCCGACGCGGTCGGAATAACGACCGGTCATCAGTGCCGAACGGGTCGGTGCGCAGGTCGGATCCACATGAAAATTATTCAACAGCGTGCTCTGGGTTCGCAGCTTGTCGAGCGTCGGGGTTTTGATCGCGGGATTTCCGGTAAAGGCCAGATCGCCGTAGCCCTGGTCATCGGTAATCACAATCACCACATTGGGTTTCTTCCCATCCCTGGAAAAAGCGGCCGGCGCAATTGCGCCCGCCGCAACGGTAGTCTGCATAAAACGTCGTCTTTGCATGGGGTCTCCTTTAGAAAATCCTGATTGACCAACTACTTTATAGAATTTTGACTAGTTGCATATCCCTAAAATTAGGGATGCCGGGCACTTTGAGTTGCTTGTGGCGGCACAGGTTAAAGGGCTGTTGTTCCCAACGTATGGCGGAAATCCCACCTCCCAAAGTGCGCCGCCCGGCACGCGGGACATCATTTCGTGTGATGTTCCGAACCCGCTTTGATCGTCGGTCAGGAACTGGATAAAGTTCGGCCTCGCTTCCTCCGTCCAGGCACTGGAAAGGCTGCATAATACAAAACAACCAACCAAACCCGCCGACATCCTATTTTTACGCACCATACATTTCCTATCACTACGATTATTAATTATTGAGAACGCAGATGTTATGGAGGGACAGCGTCCCCGCTGTCCGCGGACGATGAGAACATCGTCCCTCCATAAAACCACAGTTAAAAATTTATTCCGCCGCGGCGTCTTTCAACCGCTTACCGACTTCGCGCAGCGTGGTTACATCGTCAGGGAACACCGAGCCATCCGGTAGCGGGCCGATGTTCAGCAGCAGGTTCGCGCCCATCTCTTTTGTGTGCGCCAGCATCTCCATCACTTCATCCGGTGTTTTGTGGCCAACGTCGTTATCGCGATCGTAGCCCCATGCATAGGGTTGCATGGTGTTGCAAATCTCCAGCAGTTCATCGCCGTCGCGCTCATAATGACGCTCCGGTGCTTTGAAATCCTCCGTGCCCAGTGCACCCTGTTTAAAGGAAACCAAGGTCTGCGGCTGAAGCGACCAGATGTGGTCGTACACTTCCGCCGTCCGTAGTTTATCAATCGCCCCTTCATTTTTCATGATGCCCATGCCGTCGAGCCAGATGCCCGCCACCGGACCATAATTCGTCAGCAGCTCGGTGATCTGGTTTTTCATGAAGTCGACATAGAGGTCGAGGTCGTGCTCGTCACCATATTTATACGCTTTGGAGGGGGGATCATATTTAGGGCGCGCCGCGCCTTTCAGAAACTCGTCGTTGTTCGGGGCGTGCGGATGACGCCAGTCGCGGCCGAAGGAATAGTAAAAGAACAGGCCGAGCCCCTTCTTCTCGCATTGCACCGCCAGCTCCGCGAGAAAATCACGCTTTGCCGCCCGGTTCACGCTGTTGAAATCGGTGTATTCCGTATCAAACAGACAGTAGCTATCGTGGTGCCGCGTGACGATGTTCACATATTTCATGCCTGCATCGACCGCGAGATCGGTGATAAAATCGGCGTCGAATTTTTCGGCCGTGAATGTATCCGCGAGCTTATCGTATTCCTCCACCGGAATCTTTGCACGCAGCTGCACCCATTCGGCCGGCCTGGAGTGCACATCGCCCCAATAGCCTTCGCACAGGCTGTAGAGACCATAATGGATAAACAGCCCGAATTTCGCATCCGCAAACCACTGCCTTGCAGCCTCGCGCGGATTTTCGGCATAGATCTCTTCATAGCCTTCCAAGTAGGATGGCACTTCACCTTTTGACTCAACAGCCTCAGGCGAAGCACAACCGCTCAACATTCCGGCCAGCGCAGCAACTATTCCAAGCCCCGCAAATTTAATCTCACTCATCAACAAATCCCTCCAGGATTATCCTCATTAGTTATTCCGATATTTAGAAAAGCACGTCGCCGGAGGACTGGCCGGAAGCGTGGCGGCCCAGTCAGCCAACAGCTTTTTCATTTTTTCAACCCGCTCTGGAAAATCAACGGCCCGGTTCGTCGCTTCCGCCCAGTCTTCTTTAATGTTATAGAGCTCCGTCTTGCAGAGCTTTTCATTCACCAACAATTTCCACTCACCATCGCGCATGCCTTGATAAGGCCAGTTATCCTTGTCGTTTCTCGCAGCACGCCACTCCCAGAAGATCGGCTTTTTGCGGTTGAAGGATTCACCTTTCAGCGCGGTGACCATGCTGACGCCATCAGGAGCGTAATCCGCCGGAAGCGTGGCGTCCGCCAGTTCCATGAAGGTCGGCAAGATATCCACGGCAGTCAGTACAGACACGCGGTCGGTTTTCCCGGCGGGTATGGTTCCCGGCCAGCGCGCAATGAACGGCACACGGATTCCTCCGGCATAAAGCGAACGTTTGCGGCCTTTCAGCCCACCGGATTCACCCACTGAATAGAAATGTCCCAGTCCCGGCCCGGTGGAATTATCGTTCAGTGTTTTTTTCTTTCCGGTGCGCTCCGGCCCATTGTCAGAGGAAAAGATGACCAGTGTTTTTTCATCCAGCCCCAGTTCTTTTAATGTATCCAGCAGCATCCCGACCGCCGCATCGGCCTCGGCCACCACTGCGGCATAGACCTGTTTCTGCTCATCCAGGTGGCTGAACTGTTTCATGTAGTGCTCGAGCGGATAGTGCGGCGTATGGGTTTCGTGCAGCCAGAGGTTGATAAAAAAGGGCCCGTCCTTATGCCGTTTAATGAAATCCACCGCCCTCGGAACCGTTTCAACGGTCGGCATCTGTTCTTTCGCACTGCTCGGCAGGTTGAACGCGCCGAATTCATCATAACCGTACGCCGTCGGCATGGGGCCGTCCACGATGTGGTCATTGCATAGATGCCACTTACCATAATGCGCGGTCGCATAACCCGCTTCTTTGAGCATACGCGGCAGCATCGGAGCCTCCGGATCCAGCCAGTCGGGCATGCCTGTCTTCTGATGATGTGCGATCGACGCAAAATGCTGGTGCACCGAATGGCGCGCCGGGAACTGGCCGGTCATCACCGCCGTGCGGCTCGGCGAGCAGACCGGGTTGCTGACCGTAAAGTTCTGAAAATCGATCCCCTCCTCGGTCATTTGATCCAGCCGCGGGGTTTTGCAGAAGGTACTGCCATGTATCCCTAAATCCCCGTAGCCCCAGTCATCGGCAAAGATGAAGATCATATTTGGACGGGATCCCGCGCCGGCATGCAGGACCCCGCATAAAACCAACAGTAAAGAAACCAATGTTCGCTTAACTATCATCCCCTATTTCCCGATCCTTGATTAATGCGCAATGAACAGCTTCTGCATGGGCATGTGCTCTTCGTATTTAAGCCACGAATCAGGAAACGTTTCCGGAACCCCCATTCTGGACATATCGACAGCTTCATAACCCTGCCTGAACAGCGGATCATTCATATTAATCTGCACCCGGTCGTTCACAACCGAAATAGCAGTCAGTTTTTTATGCGCCACGCCGCTGAACTTATTACCCTCCATTTTATCAACAAACGAAGCGCCTTCCTTGGCAGACATACCCTTGCCATCAAAAATATTCCCCGAGAATTCGATTTCATCGTAGTCGACCTTCTTGAGACGGGAGGAAACCTTTTGCCCGAGAAAGGCAGACGGCTCCCCGGAGGAATCAAAGAAGATGTTGTTCTTGATGACCGTGTCGTAACTCGGGCCACTGCGCAACTCCAGCCAGCCTGTTCCCCCTTCCCACCCCTTGGATTTCGTACTGTCGTACGAATCCACGAAAATATTGTTCACGGCTTTATGGCCTGCGTATTTAAGCACCAACCCGCTTTTTGTAATCTTATAAAACACGTTGTTGTAAAAATTCGCGTAATGCGTCACGCCGTCCGTTCGCGCAGCGGCGCTGGCATGCGAACCGACCTGATGATGAATGTAGTTACAACGGAAGGTATTGTTGCTGCCGCAGCCGGACATGTAATAGGCATTGCCATCCCCCATCACATTCACCGCATGGTGGATCTCGTTATATTCAAAAATATTGTCGCGTGAATGAAGCACGGTGAAGCGGGTTTTCCAATAGTCCTCACCTTTGCTCTGTTTACCGAACGTTTCACTGACATCAATCAGGGCAGTCTGTCCACTTTCGATATACTCGGTTGAAAGGTCGCGCGGACCGGTAATGGTGATCGCATTGTACGGCGTATGGTGGATGTAGTTGTTTGCAATGCGGTTCGCCTCGGACTGGAAAACGATAATCGCTGAGGAATCGAAATAGGCCTCGCCGATGTGGTGGATGTGGTTGCCGATAATCTGATTTTTGAAACTGGTGTTTTTGAAACCAATCCCATAGCCGGCCACCACGATTCCAGTTCCCCCCATTCGTCTGATCCAGTTACCTTCAATACGATTGTGCTGTGAACTGAGGTCTAGACGAATGGCCGCGGCACCGGAATGTTCAAAGCGGCAGGCCTTAACGAAGCAGTTTTTCGTGTTGCGGAAACGGAGCAGTGCATTTCCGGCATCATGCCGCTCCCATTCATGTTGCAGGTTTTTGCGAAGATGGTCATGATCCCACGTGTAGCGCTGACCCTTGGTAAAGACGAGGCCCTTGAAATGAATGTTCTCCACCAGTTGGTCTTCATCCCCTTCCGGATTAATATCGCCCTCTACCTTAATATATTCCAACAGCGATGGGGCCGTAATGCCCTCCGGCTTATTTTTTCTGACGAGATAAATTTTGTTTTCACGGGTATTCACATACCAGTTTCCGGGTTCGAGCATGCCTTCCGGGCAGTTGGCAAACCAGGCCGTGGGCGTACCCTCCCAGGTTTTCTTTTTCTGACGCCCCAAACCATAGCTGCTCTCAAAGGCGGCTTTTACCACCATTTCATCGAGGTCAATCGATTCCAGCGGTAGGTTATACATCGTCCAGTCGCAGGTCGGCAGGATACAGAGTTCCATATCCTGAATATCTGTCCAGTCAGCAATCGCGATATCTTTCGGAAGCGTCATGTACTGACGGTCACGTGAACCGCCGTTACCCCGCCAGCTATTAAAACGGACCGGCGGCTCAAAACCCGGCGTCATAGAACGGAAGAGTACGGCGTCATCCTGATAGAGGTATTTAATGCGCCCCAACCCCTCGGGAACCGGTGCCGACCAGATATAACTTTTAGTTTTTGACGGCACGCCCTTGGCCGGCTTCGCGACCTTGCTCCATCCAACCACCGGAACTTCCGAGGTCAACACCGGCACTTCTTCCCCGATCGCTTCATAGGTAATCTTCTGTTCAGCGGAGCCGGAATCTGCCATCGAAAAAACCGTGGTTTCGCGGTGACTGTAGCTACCCCCATGGATGCCGACAAAAATATCGTCCTGTTTCGTTTTCTTCAGTTTCTGCACCGCCAACCGAGCCTGATCGATAGAGGCAAAGGGCTTTTCTTTTGTTCCTGGATTGGCATTGTTCCCTTTCGGTGAAACATAAAAATCATACGCTTCCGCCGAACAGCATGCGGCAGAAGCGGCAATGCCGAGGCATGCAATAAATTTCAAACGGTTCATTAGACAGTTCCTAAAATTGAATAGAGAATAAAACAGCGTAGCGTGGACTTCCAAGTCCGCGTTTCCGGTATGCAGAGAACCCGCAGTTCAAACAGCGAGCTACTTTTTCACGGAAGCCTGCAATGGTATTTCCTCAAACTCTTCCAGCGGTTTGAGGCGGATTGATTTCAACTCAGACGCCTCGATATTTCCCTCCATGCAGGAAACGGCCACCTTGTATTTTCCAGGCATTGGAAAATTGAGCCATCCCATCGGAAATTCCTGATAGTTATGCGAAGCATTCTGCTGGTTCTGGATACGCTCTCCGTCCACGACTTCCACGCCCCACACCAAACGCCCCTCGCCGGTATAGGTCAGCGCCACTTCGTAGTCGCCCGGCACCAGCACATCGATTTCCCAGACCGCTTTGCCGCCAGGCGTCCAATCCTTGGCCGGATAGACGCAGACCCATTCGCCGAATTTTTCCATCCAGCGATCCTTCTTGATCTTTGCACCTTCCACCGCGGAGAATTCGGCGAGAATTTCGGTTCCATGATTCGGATCGATGCCAAAGGTCGGATCCACCACGGGAGTTCCCTCCAGGTCAACTTCGATTACCGAAACCAGCTTGTCGGGCGCGCGGGCGGGAACTTCCAGCACCGTCCAGCCATTCACCGTTTTACAGACCAGCCCCTGCTCCTGTCGGCTCTTCAGCAACCGCACGGATTCAATCGGGGTTTTAAGCCCAGGCAAAAACAACTTTCCGGATTCCGGCCATTCAAAGACCGAGAGGAAAAGGCGATTGTCTTTAACGGTGACATCACCCCATGGCATCGCATGTCCCCAGGGCGAAGCATCGGTGCCGTAGACTACCTGCGGGTAATGGTGAATCCATTCTCCGGCCTCACGCAGCGAACGAGCCGCGCGCTCGGGCACCTCGCCCTTGCCGCATGGGCCCACGTTCAACATATAGGTTCCGCCGCGCGCCACGCAGGCAATCAGGCGGTGCAGAATCTTCTCGGCTGATTTCCAGTTTTGATCGTACCACGCATAGGCCCAGGAATCGTTGGTGGTATCAACGCTTTCCCACATGCCCTTGATGTTTTTATGCGGCACCTCCATATCGCCCAGCGTCTGGTAATCGCCCAAATCGTGTCCGGCGCGGCCGGATACAAGCGCCCTGGGCTGATGCTTCCTGACCACTTTAACCAACTGTTCAACATATTCCTTTTTCATGCCGCCGGGCGTATCGAACCAGATCAGCTCGATCGGGCCGTATTCGGTACAAAGCTCCGTCACCTGCGGCAGGCATTTCTTGTAAAAATAGTCGTCGAACGTAGCTGGGTTTCCTTTGGTATCTTCCTTAGGTCCCTTGCGCCCGCCCGGAAACGTCCAGTCCTGGCTGTGGGAATAATAGAAGCCGAAACCAAGGCCGATCTCGCGGCAGGCGGCGGCCAGTTCCATCATAGGATCCTTGTTCCACGGCGTCGCGTCCACGATGTTGAAATCGCAGGCCTTCGAGTGGTACATCGCGAAGCCGTCATGATGCTTCGCGGTGATCACGATGTATTTCATGCCGGCGTCTTTGGCCAGCTGGGCAATGGCTTTGGCATCAAAATCGACCGGATTAAAGGTGCCTGCCAAACGCTTGTATTCCTCCGGCGGAATCCCGGCCATTTTGGGATCCATGATCCACTCGCCGATGCCGTAGTAGGTTTTTCCGTCCACCTTGTTGGCCAGCTGGGAGTAGAGCCCCCAATGAATAAACATCGCGTAGTTGCCTTCATCAAACAGCTCGCCGCGCTCCGCATTTTCCGCGCGCAGTTTGACGGTTGTTTCACCCCACATTTCGTCCATCTTTTCCGCGAACGAGCCGGCGGTTAGACTCAAAACAAGAACGCTTAGCGAAAAGCATAGCTCGCGTTTCCCAAACCACTGGAGGGGCAGACGCCGTCTGCCCGGGCGCACGGCGTGCGCCCCTCCATCCAAGGGGGTTCTACTTGATTGCCGTGTTTTCATATGTATTGCTCCTTATCAGCGTAGCGCGGAACTTCGATTCCGCGTTTCCCGCACGACGGGAACTCGCAATCGGAATTACGAGCTACTCAAATCATCTATTTCTTCGCCCGCGCTGCCGAACAACAGCGCGCGAGCGGCTTGGCGGGCAGAGACTTTTTCCAATCCTCAAGTTTCACGCTCAGCTGCTCCACCACTTCGGGAAAATCGGCCGCAACGTTGTTTTTCTCCGCCCAGTCTTTTTCCAGATCATAGAGCTCCAGTTTATTGAGCTCTTTGTTCACGAGCATTTTCCATTTACCTTGGCGCATACCCAACGTCGGCCATGTGTAGTCCTTCGAGATGCCCCCGCGCCATTCCCAGAAAATCGGTTTCGTCCGTTTAAATTCCTCGCCCGTAAATGCAGAAAGCACATTTTCGCCATCGGGTTCATACCCCTCAGGAAGCGGCACATCTGCGGCCGCCAGAAAGGTCGGCAACAAATCCACGGCCGTCAGCACTGAGGTTTCATCGTTGACGCCAGCAGGCGTTGCCGCAGGCCAGCGGATGATAAACGGCACGCGAATACCGCCGGCAAATAGCGAACGTTTTTCGCCCTTCAACCCGCCGGTTTCGCCGACCGAATAAAACTTGCCCAGCCCCTTTCCTTTGTGATCCTTGTCAGGGGAAGAATTCTCCGGCCCGTTGTCGGTGGAAAAGACCACCAGCGTATTGTCGTCAATCTCCAGTTCCTTCAGCAGATTCAGAATGCGCCCGACTCCTTCATCTCCCTCTGCGATCACAGCGGCATACACCTGTTCCGCTTCGCCCAGGTGCTTGAACTTTTCCATGAATTTGGGAACCGGAATATGCGGCGTGTGTACCTCGTGCAGCCACACATTCACAAAAAAGGTTTCGTCCTTGAAGTCACGGATGAATTTTTCCGCGTGCTCGACGGAAGACAAGCCGCCTTTGGGAATGTCGATGGTCTTCGACCCGTTAAACGTCGCGAAACGATCGAACCCATATTCACTCTCGACCGGTCCGTCGACACCCGATCCCAAATGCCATTTGCCAAAGTGTCCCGTTTTATAGCCCGCATCCTGCAGCATGCGCGCGAGTGAAGGCCCTTTCACATCCATCCAATCCGGCATGCCTCTTTTCTGGTTGGCCTTCCAGCCCATATAATGCTGGTGGATGCACTGTCGCGCCGGAAACTGCCCCGTCATCACCGCCACGCGGCTGGGGGTGCAGACCGGGCTGTTGACGGTGAAGTTGGCGAAGTCCACTCCCTCCTCCGCCATGCGGTCAAGGTTCGGCGTTTCACAAAAGGTACTGCCATGTTTGCCCATATCGCCATAACCCCAATCATCCGCAAAGATGAAAATAATATTGGGACGCTCGGCTAGAGCAGCAAGGCCCATGGCAATGACGATCGCAACGGCAACAATGGTTTTACGGATAGTATGGCTCTTCATGATGCTTAACACTGTAACCGCGCATCAAAATCTGTGTATCCCCATTATTTAGGATGAGGTAGCGGGTGGCCAACAGACATCGTTTCCCTTATTGCGCGGCGGGCAAACGCTTCCTCCCCAAAAACAACTTCCCTGTCGTGTAAAAACCGCTCACCCGAACAGCACGAGAGGGAAGCGGCAAGATGAGCGGCACGACAAAAGGCGGGGTCACAGCCCCCGCCCTACATATATATTTGCGATCTGAGACCGCAAATAACCTGCCCGAACAGAAGATCCGGGCAGGTCTTTGAAGAAATTAAGCCTAACGGTTAATCCTGCTTAACTTCCAGCTGAATAAACTGAGCCGACTCATCCGCGATGTAGCGGTTGGTCACCGGCTCATATCCACCGGATGCCGCACCGATTGCCACCTCGTCCTGGGCATTCGTCGACAGCGTCGGATACACCAGATTCGGTGTATCGATCAGGTTGTAGGTCAGGCTCTGCGCCACGTAATCCGTGCGGCGGTCGTGCACGAACTCGAAGTAGTTTGTGCCGCCGTCGTTCACGGTAGCGATGGATTCCTTCGAACCGGCATCGGCAACGCTCGGATTCATGCCCAGCGCATATTCCAGCAGGTTTACGTAGCCATCGCCAAGACCACCGTTCTCCGGATCGGCATCCCATGCTTGGTTTGGAACACTCAGACCGAACCCGCCGATCCACGCTGTGAAGGTGCTGGGGTCTCCCGACCGGAGGTGGAACACGATGTCCCATCCTCCGGGCCCCTCGCCATCGGTCACACCGTAGAACGGGAATGCGCTACCGATGTTGTTATAACGCAGGTGGTTGCCGGCAAAGCTTCCGCCGACGT
>CAZAPF010000005.1:0-139343 GCA_964486885.1 uncultured Verrucomicrobiota bacterium | reverse complement strand
CTAAATATTTTAACTCCGCCCCCGAGCGAAGTTTGATGATTTCGGCGGAAAATAATCGCTCCAGACCGCATGCAGAAACAGTGCGTCCAGGTCCTGATTAAACTGCTTTAATCTATCGTGATTTGCAGTCTGATGAACTGGTTAGCTTCGGTGGCTGGGATTTGGTTGGTTACGGCTTCGAAACCAGTTTCAAGTGGCGCGATACCGGAGGGCGGATTGATTACTGCACTCCAAGTATTGGTTAGCAGGTTGGTACATCCTACGAGTGCGTAGCTCAATCCGCGTGCAGCGGCGTCGGTACGTCGGCGATAGACATATTCCAAATTTTCAAACGTTGGATACGGTGCGTCCAGCAAATCGTCAGGGGCTCCGCCCAGCCCGTATTCAGCGAGGTTATCCAGGCCATCTGTATCCGGATCTTCATGGTATCCGCTTTCTCCCACGATCGAGTATTGGCTGCTCCAAAGGGCATAATATGCAGCAGGATCAGAGGTGCCCTGCACCGCAAAGACCAAATCCCGCCCACCGTTCAGCGAAGGCGGGAGTGGATCAGGAAACGAGCCGGCTAAGTATGATGTGTTAACCGCCTGCCCTCCCGGATAGTTCTTAGTGGAATCGGTATCTACCCGAAGGTTGTTTGAGATGGGGCCGATCAGCGTATAGACAAAACCATAGGCTTTATTTCCCTTGAGGGCCTGCGGGGTCGCTAGCGACAGGGTTTTCCAGGGTTTCGAACCGTCGATCGATTCAAAGGGCACAGAATAAACCGAGCCAACGACCGTGTCGGGCACACTGTTTGAATTGGAATCTTCCAGTATTGCCAGTTCAAGTGTCTGTCCAGAGCCGTAGCTTTTTGTGTCGCCCGTTCTGAACGAAACGGACTGCAGCAAAAAGTCGTTGGTATGGATAAAGGTCTGCCCATACATGCTTTCATTGCTGACCCCATTGTTATTTGCAACGGTTATATTGTTCCAGATGCCATTACTGATCAGGTTGGTAGCGATCAGGTTTTCGGAAGGTGCATCGGCAAACTCGCTCAGCACTACGGTTCCAGCCAGGATCACTTCGATATTCATGGTTGCGGAATTGGAACCATCCACACCGTCCGCAGCCTGCACCGTAAACTGGTTGAGCCCAAGATCCGGAGCGGTCGGGGTTCCGCTCAACGATCCATTGGCCGCCACGCTCAGCCAGGCAGGGCCGGACAGCTTTGTAAAAGTGATCGTGTCGCCATCTGCATCCACCGCATCAGCCGCAAGGCTTCCGGCATAGGGCAGTCCTGTCACAGCCGAGGATTTTACAACTGGATCCGACACAAATACCGGTGGGCTACCCAAGGTAAAGCTCCAGACCTCACCCGTAACCGTACCGGACGGAGTAATGGCATCGACCCGCCAATAATAAACCGTATTCGTCGAGAGTGCTCCCGGATTAAATATATTATTCGACTGGTTTCCCTGGGAAACCAATGACGCGGGGTTGGTTCCCAGGTACACATCGTGGGATGTGGCAGTATATCCATCGCGCCACATCAGGTCAGCATCGGGCTTTACGCCATAGGTGCCGTCAGGCGGTACCGGCATAGTTGCCTGTGCCAGTTTGCGGCCGGGAATCCAGTAGCTGGTTTTTCCTGATTCATAAGCACCAATATCCGGCGCACTTCCCAGATATCCATCCGTCACTCCAGGAACAACCGAGCCCGCATTTATAAAGTCGGAGCCGGTCGCAGGACGAAAGTCAAGGTTGGCCCAGTCGCGCACCTGAGTTTCCACCGGCACACCTTCAACCACCTCTTCCCAATTGTTGGTCTCCGTTCGAGTGGGTGCAACAAAGTCTATATAATCGCCGGTGGCATTATTGATGCAGATACTGTTGGCATGAATCAGACTCGTGGTCGGATTGGCGGAGTCGTCGGAATAGCGAATGTAGCCTTCTGTCAGATTGTTGTACCCCTCTTTCAGATCGCCCTTGAACTGCAACGAAAGAAAACTCTGATCAAATACTACATTATTTCGGGCAACGCCCTTCACCTCCATGGCTGGCGGAAGATAGTCCTTTGGTCCGTCACTCATGCGAAGTGCAGGCTTCCGGTTTCCATGAAACCAGTTGCGAACCACATCAACATTTTCATGCCCCTGGAACAAGTGCACAACCGCGCCATCATTCTGCAGTTGTCCTACGCCGGAAAAATCGTTCAGCTCAACAAGCATGTCATCGCTGGTCATGACGCCTTCCGATGCGCCGGTCAGATAAACCGTATTTTGACGAAACACACCGAAGGAGGAATTTTTCCACCAAATAAACCCTGAGTTACCGGAATGATGTGCCACTGTATAGTCAAGGTGATGCAGCGTACAGTTTTCAACCGTATTGGAAGTACCACCCCAGATTTTGATAACCAAGCCGTCGGTATTGGCGAAAGAACAGTTTAGAATACTGACCTGCGAGGAATTCTTAATCAAGGTCCCGAAAATTTCGCCGGTGTCCCCCAGCGTGCGCTTGTTGAAACAGGGATAATTCAGGTCACAGTCCTCGACCGTCATGTCATCGCAGTTATCCATCCGGAATGTCGTCGCGAAAAAATTAAGCCCTTTGACCTGAATATATTCGCTGTCCGTAAAAAAGAAGGCGTTGTCCTGATTTTTACCGCGGACATTTTCCGGCACACCTCCACCCGGCGCCCATAGATAGAGGGTTTTACCTGACGGATCAAAATACCACTCGGTTTCGTTATCGAGCAGATTAAGTTTAGAATCGAAGAAAAAGTAGTGGCTGACGGTTTTGTAGGTTCCGCCAGAATCCCCGTACATAAAATTGTCAACTCCGGCAGCGTGGTTCGTTACCACCCGGGACCGCGTTGCAAAGTTTCCGATATTCAAGACGGCCATGGCATCCGTCATATCAAGAGCGGTAGCGGCCAGGTCATGCCCATTAGCCGCAGCGTCATACTCGTGCCCCGGAGTTGACAGCGACTCATTGCCCTGCGCCCAGTTATCCCACGTCCAGGCCGACTCGTCATCGAACCGCGCATTCGGCCAACGGGCCAGCATCATCCATTCACCGTCGACAAACACTTGCGAGATATCACTGGAGAGTGCGGTTTTGTACACATTGCCGCTGTGCACGGCCCACCCGGTGGAGCCTAGATCTTCGACCGCTTGTGAACCATCAAGTGTAACCACCTCATTACTGTAGGCCGTAAAAACTATGGGCGAACCGGAGGTGCCATCCAGATTATCTATGACCACCTCTTCGTGATAATTACCCCCACGAATAAAACACGTATCACCAACCCCCATTACATCGGCCGCCTTCTGGATCGTTGCAAATGGCGCTCCGATCGTTCCAGTAGCTCCATCGTTACCGTTGGTGGCCACATAATAGTCTACGGCCAGAACCCGTCCAGCTACGCAACAAACCAGTAAAAGTATAAAATACCGCATTAACGTCCCTCTTTTATGCCAAATATTGACTGTTGAAATAACTATTCAATCAGCCATTTAACACCACAGGAAGCTGCTGGTTTGATGACAAGAGGCCTTCAAGCGCACAATTATTCACCAATAGAAATACGCAGGCGGATAAACTGGTTGGTTTCAGTTGTCGGGATTGTGTTAGTAACAGACTCGAAACCGGATTCAAGCGGAGCACTGCCCGTTGGCGGGTTGGTTACGGTATTCCAATCGTTAGAAATCAGATTGGTGCATTCTTCTAGTGCGTAGGTCAATCCGCGCGCAACAGCATCCGTACGACGGCGGTAAACATATTTCAGGTTTTCAAAGGTTGGAACCGGTCCGTTATCAAAAACATCGGGCACACCACCGAGTCCGTACTCAGCCAGGTTGTCGATTTTATCACCGTCGGGATTATCGCCCATACCATCGGAACCGCTAACACTGTATCCGGCAATCCAATCCCCATAGAGCGTGTCCCCTTCCGCATCGCTCTGAATCACAAAAGCAATATCACGCGCAGAGTTCAGCGAAACCGGAAGCGTTCCCGGGAATGTGCCTACCGTGTAGGTGGTATTGATGCCTTTGCCGTCAGCATAGGTTCCCGGATTCTGATTCGATACGCGCAGATTATTAGTAATTGGGCCGATCAGGGTATAAACAAAGCCGTACGCTTTATTGCCCTCCAACGGAATGGCATTGGCAAGCCGCATGGTTTTCCAGGGCCGGGAACCATCGATTGCAGGAAACTCGACAGAGAATACGCCGCCGGTGATGGTGTCCGGAATATCATTGGCGTCCGTATCCTCCAGAATCGATAACTGCAGAATCTGGTTGGTTCCATAGGTCTTAGTGTCGGATGTGGCATGGAACGAAATAGCCGAAAGGTTGAAGGCTGAAGCTGACTTAAAGGTCTGGCCATACATCTGCTCATCACCAACTCCATCATTCTTAGCTACGGTAATGCTGTTCCAGACATGAGTCGTTGGCGTATTCGAAGCGACCACCCCGGTCGAAGGTGTCGCGGCCTGCTCGACAAAATACATGGCCTGCGGATTAGGCGAACCACCGCCGGTCATGAAACTTTCCGTTCCGGCAGTAGTATTTGATCCATAGCTGTTTTCCGCATAGGCGTAATAATAATGGGCCTCATCGTTCTGCAAACCGGATAGTGAAAGATAGTATGCCCCGGCATGGGCTCCCATATACACTTCGTTGGTCGCACCGCCTTCCGGCCACCAATAGATCCAAACCCTCGAGCCGGTTCCTCCATCTGTGATTTGCCCGCCAATATCGGCCGTGGTGCCCGTTATGCCCGTGGCCGCTGTATTCACAATACCCGGTGCCGAAGGTGAAGCAGTCGGCACCGTAAAACTCCAGACCGCACCCTTTACGGTCCCTGTCGGGGTATTTTCATCAACGCGCCAAAAATAGGTTTGCGCCAGCAGGCCAAGCGGATCGTACATATTGTTCACAGGGTTGCCGACATATTCGACGTCGTTGGTCGTTGCTGTGGCCACAGTATTCGACGAAGTTCCCAGATAGACTTCACTGGAGGTCGACTCCAGCCCCGGCAACCACATCAGCGATGCCGATGCTTTTACGGTTGCACTGCCATTTGGCGGTACGGGAATCGATGCCTCCGCTTCCTGCCGCCCTGGAATCCAATAGTTAAACGTCCCGTGCTCATACGCACCAATGTCCGGGGCAGGCCCATAATATCCATCGGTCAGACCGCCCTCCACCACGCCGCCATCCACCAGCAAGGAATCCGGCAACGGGCGGAAATCAAAATTATCGGGATCGCGCAGCAGGGTGCGAATATCCGCATTACCGTTTTCATACCCGTTCCAGTTGTGGTCATAAATCGTACCACTGTACAACGGAACATAGGAACTTCGGTGCGACGACAGCCTTTCCGCCGCATTGTTGCGCACCACGGTTCCATCATTCGTCGAAACATTATCCAGCAGGATAATCAATCCGTTGATATCACAATCAAATGACGTGTTGTTGAAGCATTCGTGATAATCGCCTTTCTGCATGATACCGCTTTTGACATTAAAACTGAGGTTATGGTGCATCAGGCCATTCGTGCCGGTTGAACTACCAACCGCGGTGGAGGCATCAAAGCGTGCACCGTATTTTTCGGAATCCAGAAACCAGTTATACGCCGTTTCACTGCCGGGCTGAGCGCCGATGGTTAACTGAATAACCGCCCCGTCGTTCTGTACCAACCCAATATTGGATATGCGGTTGTAGTCGGCCACCAGCGCCTTATTGACATCGATAAATTCCGAGCCACCGGTCGTGTGCGCCGTGTTACCGCGGAAGACGGATCCCGAACCCCGCATGTAAACCGTTCCCATCAAATTCGGAAGGTCCGCCACGCTCCAATCGATATATTCAAAAAGACAGTTTTCAATCGTATTGTCCGTGCCATTGTTCATGTAGATGGCGTGCGACTCGGCATAGCGCATGGTATTGTCAAAAAAGATATTGTTGGAACCACCCCAGAACGTCGTGGTGGCCGGAGCCGCGGAATGAACACCCAGCATACGTTTGGTGCAACTGGGATAGTTGAAATCGCCCTTCTCAACCCGAATATTGGAACTGCCCGAGAAATAAACCGTTGTAGCGAAAAAATCGATTCCACTGATTGTTATGTCACTACTGTTCGCCACATTAAAGGCATAGTCCTGTACTTTGCCGCGGATTACGGCATTGGTGTCGCCCCAGTAATAGAGATCCTTGGTCGCAGGATTGTAGTACCACTCCTGTTCCACATCCAGAAATTCAAGTTTGCCTTCCAGAAAATAGTATTGATGCGGGCTTTTCAGGCTCCCGACTGCATTGACCGTGAATGTGTCGCTACCGATTGTATGGGTATTCACCTTGCGCGCATAGGTTTTAAAACTGCCCACATTCAACACGGCAATTGCATCCACAACACTGAAGGTCAGGTTCGAAAGATTTGAATGACCCGTGGGATCATCAACCATGCTCGTTGTCGTATTGGCCGCGTGGTCAATCCGTGCCCAGTTGTTCGGCAGATCCCAAACCGTATCATCCTGCAGAAATGCGTTCGGCCACCGCGCGGGCATGGCCATTTCACCACCGGCAAACAACTGCCATACATCCTGTGAAAGTGTTGTTTTGACAATTGAACCCGAATGAGTGATCCAGGGCGTATTGACCTCCACCGTCCCGTCCATGGTTACTGCTTCGTTGGCATAGGCCTTGAACGTCAGGTTGTTTTTCCCAGAGAAAGTAACGTCCTCGTGATAGATCCCGCCGCGGACATAGCAGGCATCCCCCGCACCCATAACGCTAACAGCCTGTTGAATGGTGGCATATGGTGCAGCCAAAGAGCCTGCAGCACCATCGTTTCCGTTGGTCGCCACATAGTAGTCCGCAGCCATGATTTGCCCAACCACACCACATAACAATGTTATTAAAACAGCCTGTTTCATTGAAGCCTCTCTTTAACACTCAATACAGCTATATATCGGTAACCTTTATTAGTAGACACCGCCCACCGCCATTTATTAGATGATTTTAGCTTTCGAATTGCATCATCACGAATAAGAAAGCCCCGCACGAATGCAGGGCCTTCAGACCGCGCCGGGATGAACGACGCGGTTTTAGAGGAGATTGTATTACTGAAGGATAGTCCGGTAGAACGCTTTCGGATCGGTGGTATCGTTCGTAACCGAAATCGGACCCACGCCCGTGATATTTTCAATCACGTTGCTCCAGATCGTCGGAGTTCCCAGAGCATCCGCACGCTGAACGGCGTAGGTTCCGCCAGCTTCGCCAACCCAACCCATGACCAGGTTGCCGGAACCATCCAGCCCTACGACCGATACGTCGCCGACCGAGTTGACATGGGACAAGCCACTGGCCAGTGCGCAGATTAGATCACGGTTAACCGTAGTACTACTCATGGTAACCGGGAAGGTTGTATTCACTCCGGTATTCACATTGGCCCGACCGGCGTATGCATCGATATTCGCACGCCAGAACGCCATGGAATTGTCCGCATCATCCGAGGTCCACCAAACCTGGTAGCCATAAGCTTCGCCCGCTCCCAGATCAGCCGGATCAAAACTGATCGGGGCACTGAGTTTAAACTGGTAGAACTTATGAATCGTGAACACCTGATCCGAGCAATCGAATGTTTCTGTGGCTAATGTAGAGGCCACTGTTCCATCGGCAGTGTTGATCTTACCAAACCAGATCTGAAGCTGATTGGCACCCGAAGAACCGCTAAGGTTTGCTGTGAAGCGCATTTTCAGCAAGAGACCGTCTATGTCTGTGACACCTGTCAGTTCCGAGCCATCAATTTCCTGATACATCTTGGAGTAACCTTGACCCAGCTGAGCAAACTGACGCGTCGCATATACTGCTGCCGCCGTGTTGGTCGTACCATCAAATGCAATATTGTTCGTAGGCAATGTGGTTTCCCACTCTTCAATGACACCCGTTGCCGGAGCCAGATAACTGGCATAGACAGGAAGGGTGTTCGTATAGGTGATGCCTTTACCTGTTTCATTCCAGATCACAACCAGATCTCCACTTGCACTTTCTCCTGTGGATAGACCGGCAGTCGTTGCATCAAACGAAACACTCAAGACTTCATTAGACGGCTCCGGATCATCCAACGTTAAGCTGGAAGGTATGACGGAGAATCCGGCATGTGTTGCATTACTGATGGCAATTGATGAAATGGTTACATTGGTCGGATTAACGGTTGATTCAATGTATGAAATATTTACCGGTTCAGTTGCTGAAGTATCCGGCGACATAATGATCAACTGCAGGATATCCGACGGATCGAGAGATACCGAAGCCGGTGTATTCTGGTAGGTCAGCACCACGGGAAGCTCGTTGGTTTGAGCTGCACCGGCTACGCCTTCTTTCCATATGACGCTGATCGTCCCGCTTGAGGTCTGCTGATCATTTGTCAGATTGCCTACCGCATTATCATACTGAATACTGAGCGTTTCGTTTGAAGGCGTCGGGCTGGTCAGTTCCAACGGAAAGCTACCCGTATCCAGACTGGTGAAAGCCGCATTATCGACCGACACTCCGGTAATGAATACATTGTTTGATCCAGAACCATACGTGAAGGATACATCAACTGTGCCGGTGCTTACTGTAGCCGGAGCAACGAGGTCCATTGCCAGTTGTGTGGAAGGGTTGAGGCTGATGTCAGCTTCGCCCGCTACACCAAACGTATAAACCAAGGTATTCGTATTAGCACCATCAACTGCGAGACTCCACCAAACATCTCCCACAATGTTCGTTGATATTAAGGTATAAGTAGAGACAACCGCTCCACCATTACTGCCATCACCTGTAATTTCACCAGCAGCAACCATATTTGAGATTGTAGTCTCATTGTCTCCACCGATTTCCCACAGTCCGCTTTCAAGATAGATCTCTATATTTGCTCCCGATTCACGGTTAACTCCGTTAACGTCGAGATAGCCATCATACAGGTTGATTATCGATGTTCCGCCGCCATTATTCAGAATCAGGTTCCGTGTAACAGTAACTGTTCCGCCATGCATATCCAGTATGCCGGCAGAGGCACCATTACCCATCGAAAGGTCCCTTGTGTTTCCAACGGTAAACGATCCATTACTGACGACCATTACACCAACGGATAAATTAGCGCCAGAGTTACTTCGATAGCCAATAAAGGTATTGTTTTTAATCGTCAGGTCGCCCCCAACAATGTGCACGGTAGAGGTGCCGGTTCCATCTTGACCCAGTCGGAAGGTGCTTGATGCTCCATCATAGGATTCACCAACGCCCATGGTTGCAAAATCTCCCGGCCTGAAAAGCGGGGTATCACTTGAACCGTATAGTTGATTGTTTTTCCAGTTAAATCGGTTTGTCCAACTGGTGTTGGCTTCGCCACCATCCCAGTCCCAGTTTACAGCCATCGCGCTGCCGCTGATTGCTAAACCAAACAATATTGCTAAGCATTTATTCATTTTCATCATCTCGCTCCTATTTAGTTTCCTCTACCTTTACCTATTCATTCCCTAGATCGAAAAAAGCCGACGCACCCACAGGATTCCGAACCCCATCGCGCTGATCAAACCCAGCGATGCCGGTTCCGGAATCGCAAATACAATGGTGTCTCCACCATCTTCGACCCCCCAGCGCAGATCTCCGCTCGAATTTAATCCACCGGAAAAGGTGTAGGCCGAAACATCCGCACCCGTCGCACCCACTGCTGTGGAAATCAGGCCGTTGTTGACCAGACCCTGAATATCTGAAGTTTCATTTCCACCAATTACCCATAAACCGTTGCCCACGGTAATGGTGGTATTCGATGCCGACGGAATAAAGTTTTCACTGGTCAGCGTGCCGCCATATAAGCCGAGCGTGTTATGTCCACTGGCATTTCTAAGAATCAAGGCATCAGCAACATTTATGTTGCCTCCATACATGTTCAATATGCCATCAGACCCTTGATTGGCCAGGATTAGATCTCTGCCGCCACTCACGATATCGAGCGTACCACTGTTAAAGGTTAGAACACCCTTACTGAGCCCTACTCCCGCGTTACTGCGATATCCGACAAAGAAGTGATTGCTGACCGAAAGACTGCCGCCGACAAACTCAATTTCGGACGTTCCCGTTCCATCCTGCCCGAGACGAACTACCGATGCGACGGGCTTTCCGGCAGCATCAACGGTCGCATAATCTCCCGGCCGAAAAATGGGGATATCCGAATTGGAATACATGACATTATCGCGCCAGTTCAGGCCATTGGTCCAACTGGTATCGGCACCACCACCGCCATCCCAATCCCAGTTCAATGCCATCGCACTGCCAGACAGTGCAAAACTGAACATTAGAATCTTCCATTTCATTGATTTCATTCCTCTTATCTCCTGTTTTTTTTGAGTTGTACTGAAAGCACGTCATTCGTCAATTCGAGCCAAATACAACCATTTAACTCCGCCAAAAACCGGGGTTTGATGAAAAAGTAAAAAAAATGCACGAAGTTAATAGTTGTTGAAATTGAGATCATTTTCCCGGGAACGCCCCTCTATTCAGGGTCGTTCCCGGGAAGCAAAAATCAACTACTGGAGCCCTTGAATTAACACGTCATCGATATACACATCATCCCCATTACCGGAAGCATCGCACTCAAACATGATTTTTACATTGTTGTTGAACGTATAGCTTCCGTTATCGATGGTGATGGAGGGGAAATAGCGGGTTCCGTCATCCACAAAATCCACATCATTGACAAAGGCCTTAATGGTCACCCAGGAGGAGCCGCCATCCGAACTGTAACGCAGCCAGAAATCCTCGGTATTTTCAAAACTTGTCACCACATAGCTGAAATCAATTTCCAGCTGCGTGTAGCCCGTCAGATCCAACGCACTGGAAAGCTCAACTTCAGAACTGGAAGAGTTATCCTGAATCGCAAAGCATTGGGAGTCTACGGCCCACTGTGAAGACAAACGGGCATCAGAACCCCCATCCGACCAATTGCCCCACCCACTTTCAAAGTCATCGCTCACCAGCGTGCTCCAGGTCGGCGCTGCATCCACGGTGATGTTCAGGGTGGCGGTATCACTGCCGCCAAGTGCATCCACTTGTACCACAAAGGCATTAGCTCCAGCATCACCGGCTCCCGGCGTACCCGATAGCGTACCGTCGGAGGCTACGCTCAACCAGGCCGGACCGGAGACCTTCGAAAAAGTCAGAGGATCAGATTCCGGGTCGGATGCATCCGTTGCAATGGAACCAACGTAAGCCACATTTTCATCGCCGTTGGCTTTGCTGACTGGATCCACCGTGAAGGCCGGAGCCTGATTGACTGGAGCCGCATCCACCGTAATGTTCAACGTCACGGTATCGCTACCGCCGGTGGCATCAACCTGCACCACAAAGACATTCAGCCCCACATTGCCTGCCGCCGGAGTCCCCGAGAGGGTGCCATCAGATGCCACACTCAACCACGCTGGACCGGAAACCTTCGAAAAGGTCATCGGATCCGATTCAGGATCGGAAGCATCGCCTGCAATGGAACCGCTATACGCTACGTTTTCGTCGCCGTTGGCTTTATTAATCGGGTCAGCCGTAAAGACCGGAGCCTGATTAACCGGAGCTGTAGCCTGAACGGAAAAGATAAGATCACGGCCTCCATTCAGACCGATCGGAAGCGATGGAAATGCTCCTGCATCATACGTTGATGTGATAATCGTCCCTTCGGTATATCCCAATGTCAGGCGATCAGTCGAAACCCGCAGATTGTTAGACACCGGCCCAATCAGGGTAAAGACGAAACCATACACCGTATCGTCATTGCAGGAGACCGGCGTTAAGAGCGTAAGCGTTTTCCAGGGCGTGGAACCTGTGATTGACAGGAAATCCACGGAATGGACCGAGCCCACCAGCGTATCCGGAACATTATCTCCAGTGGTATCTTCCAGTATAGCCAGCTCCAGTTTCTGTGATGCACCATAGGATTTAGTATCTCCTGTTGCATGAAATGAAATGGCTGCCAGATCAAAAGCCACCACACTTTTAAAGCTCTGTCCATACATATTTTCAGAACCAACGCCATCGTTGTTGGCCACTGTGATGTTGTTCAGAATGCTGTCGCTCGCAGTCAGCGAAGCCACAACATTGGCCGCAGGAGCACTGGCACTTTCGGTATAGACGATCGAAGCCACCGGGGCCGCATCCACCGTAATATTCAGTGTTGCGGTATCAGAAGCCAGTGCGATATCTTCAACCTTGACGACAAACACGTTTGCTCCAACATCACCAGCTCCCGGGGTTCCGGAGAGCGTACCGTCGACAGCAACACTTAACCAGGCCGGACCGGAGACCTTGGAATAGGTCTGCGTATCCCCAACATCCACATCCGTGGCTGAACCGGAAATACTGTCGCTGTACGCCGCGTTTTCCAGGGCATTCGACTTGTTGATCGGATCAGCGAAAAATGCCGGCGCGTCGTTAACGTTGTCGACGGTAACTTCCAATGTGGCCGTATCTGTTTCGGTTCCGTCGGTTACCTGCACCGTCCAGCTGTTGAGGCCCACATCGACATTCGCAGGCGTTCCGCTCAACGTTCCGTCCAGGGCAATATTCAACCACGCCGGACCGGCAAGAGCGCTGAAGGTCAGCGGATCGCCATCCGGATCCGTGGCATCATTCGCCAATGTATTACCGTAGGCAGCATCTTCCGAGGCATTACCTTTTACCACGGGATTACTACTGAAGACTGGCGCACTGTTGCTGCTCCCGGGAAGCACATAGCTCACCCTCAATACGGGAACAAAAGAACTTTCTTTCGAATCAATGCTGCGCTGGGTATCCAACGGATCACGAATCATACCAAAGGATACTAAACCGGTAGATGTCACGCCTGCAGACACATCAAACGTAGTCCAGCTTCCGGCATTCACATTCTTTGTATCCAGCAAAGCACCATCTATGACAGGACGGTTGTTCCAGGTCATGGTATTTTCATCCCATGACGTATCACTCATAGCATGCAGGCCTACACCGATATTATGCGTTCCTCCGGCATTATGCAGATCCAACTCAGCACGTATGATATTGCCGGGCACATCGACATTAAATTTCATGTAACCATTGCGGTTATAGCCGTAGGTAATCTGCGTAATCAGCTTGATCTGCGTATTGCCACCATAGTTGCTGTTTGGCGACGAATCCTGCACATAGGTATCGCCCACCGGTGAAAAGGCAGCCATCTGAATCTCACTTCCCGGGACGGTGGTGTCAAAGCTCCACACATCACCCAAAACCGTGCCCAGCGGGGAGACTTCATCCACCTGCCAGTAGTAGACCGTATTGGAAGTCAGCGTTCCGGGATCAAAGATATTTGAAGTCTGCTCGCCCTGATACGTGAGACTTCCGGGATTGGAGCCGAAATATATTTTATGAGACGTTGCATCTTTACCGGACAGCCACATGAGATCTGCATCCAGCTTAACCGAATCATTGCCATTCGGAGGAATCGGGGTCGATGCCTGAACAAAGCGGCACCCCGGGATCCAATAGTCTGCAGCACCATCTTCATAGGCACCCATATCCGGTGCCGCACCCAGATAACCATCTGTCACACCGGCAACATTGGTTCCGGCATCCACAACACTTGCTCCTGTGATTGGACGGAAATCCCAGTTATCGGGATCGCGCAGCTGTGTGCGGATATCCTGTAATGTAACATACCCGTTCCAGTTATGGTCACTCGTACCGGGAACCGCCTGAAAGCTTGACCGGTGCCCCGATAGTTTGTTGGCTGCATTATTACGGGTTGTGCTCCCGTTATTCGATCCGGCTTCACCATCCAGAATAATAATTCCATTGCCCGAGTTATTGAACGCGGTGTTGTTGTAGCTCTGGTGGAACTCACCTTTAACCATCATGGCAGCGGGATTATTCCAACCTACATTATGATGCAGCAACCCGTTGTCTCCACCCGTGGGCGAACCTACGGGAGCATCGAACCGGGCGCCGTATTTAATGGCATCATGGAACCAGTTATACCGGGTAATGGAGCCGGGTTGCGTACCGATCGTATACTGAATGGCAGCCCCGTCGTTCTGCATCAGCCCATAGTTGATAAACTCGCAATATTCGACCAGAGGCGTATCTCCAACTTCCATCAATTCAGAAGCACCGGAGGTATTAATTGTATTCCGGCTGAATTCTCCATTCGGTCCGCGCATATAGATGCCTGCCTGCAGGTAGGGCAACTCAGAAGCAACCCAGTCAATATATTCGAAGAAACAATTCTCAACCCGGTTGCCATCGCCGTCTGTATAAATGGCATAGCTTTCCGCAAAGGAGAAGGAGCAGTCTTTTACCGTACAATTCGATACATGAGCCTTATTCGGCTGTGTAATTTTAGTAGCTTCCGGAGCGGCAATGCTGCCCAGCATCCGTTTCGAACAGCTGGGGTATTTCAGGATACAATTCTCAACGAGAACGTTTTCGGAATCGTAAAATTTAAATGTGGTGCCGAAGAAATCGAGTCCATTGAGTGTAATATACGTTGAAGCGGTAACATCAAAAGCATAGGTCTGGGTTTTACCGCGAATGTCGCCAGCCGGAATTACCCCGCCGGGAGCATGGAGATAGAGGATTTTAGTGGAGGTATCGTAGAACCACTCTTTTTCCACATCCAGCAGGTTAAGTTTTCCTTCGATAAAATAATAACCGCCATTCTTGTAGAGATCGGCTGTATCGTAGGTAAACGTCCCGGATCCTGCTGAGTGACTGTTTACCACGCGGGTCCAACTTTTCCAGCTGCCGACGTTCAGGATGGCCATCGCCCCGGTCATATCCAGATTACTGGCTGCGAGGTCCGCATTGGCATGAGGATCATCCACAAGAGAACCGTTTGTTGATGTATCAGCACCCCGTCCCCATTTATTCAGGCGGTCCCAGATGGAACCATCATCAAAATTAGCATTCGGCCACCGTGCGGGAATCATCAGCTCGCCATCAATATAGAGTTGCCAGATGTCTGTACTCAGCGTGGTCTTGTAAATATTGCCGCTGTGCAACGTCCAACCGGTTGAACCCAGGTCCGACAGGGATTGCGAACCGTCGAAAGTAACGATCTCATCGTTATAGCTTGTAAAGGAGACCGGCGATCCTGAAGTTCCATTCAGACCATTGATCACAACGGCTTCGTAATAATTCCCTCCGCGTATGTAGCAGGTATCTCCGGCCGACATCGTATCCGCCGCTTTCTGTATGGTGGCAAACGGCTCGGCAAGGGTTCCCGGACTGGCGTCACTGCCCGTTGTTGCCACATAATAATCTGCGGCCGAAGCTGTGAATGCTGCAAGAACTGCGAATCCGAACAAGGCATGTGCGAATTTCATACTGATCCCCTTCTTTTTTATTCCAGCAAGCTGACACAGCTCATTGCGAACTGTTCTTAATCCGCCCGCGTACGAGCATGTAACAACGCCCGACAGCAGATCTTTGACGATTTTTTAGTAAACTTTACTAGCGACCAGTATTTTGCCTCTGAAAAAGTGTTATATGCCTATAAACGGTCATTACGTCTCGCACCAAAGCGTCCTTCTCTACGGAACCCGGGAGCCAGAAAACTGAATAAACTTGATCAAAAAAGCGGTTAGGCTACGTTTAATGCCCATGGAAGATAACGACCAACAACCCAAGACCGATCCTTACGCCACACGTAAAACTCTGATCCAGCGCGTTCAGGATCAGCATAACGAAGAGGCCTGGGCCGAATTAATTCAGATTTATTCCCGCTATGTGTTCAGCATCCTGATTTCCATGAATGTCTCGGAAGGCGATGCCGACGAACTGCATCAGGAAATCATGCTCAAGCTTTGGAAACGCCTGCCGGAGCTCAATGTACAGGAACTGAGATTTCGAAACTATCTCAGCACCGTCACTAAAAATACCGTGCTCAACTTTATACGTTCCCGGAAACGCCGCATCGACCGCGAAGAAAAAGCCCTGGCGGATACCACCCTGACCTACCTGGACTCCATCCGCCTGCCCGACATTGAAGAGATTGCCGAAAAGGAGTGGCGCTTCTACCTTACCCACCTCGCGCTGCAGAACATTGAATCCCTGTTTTCAAAGAATGCCATCACGGTGTTCAAGCTGAGCCTGCAAGGCTTAACAGCCCATCAGATCGCAGAGCAGGAAGACATGACACTCAGCACGGTCAACACACTGAAATCACGCGTTAAATCGCGCTTTAAAAGTGAACTTGATCAGCTGAAGCAAGAGCTGGAATAGGGCAATCCTTCGGGAATCCAGCGCATAGCGCAGGATGTACGCGTACAGCCTCCACTATGTGGTGGCTTAGTACACGCAAAGAAAACAACGTTTAAAGCATGAGACCATCAGCTATTTCTTAATCCGGATAAATTCCACCCCCGGCTCTTGCTGGGCCAGAAATTCGTCCGAGTGTTCCAGGGTGTGATAAACGCGTTTAACGCCCACCCGGCTAAAGGCATAAAACTTATGATTCGGGATCTCCTTAATCCCCGCAATATTCAACTCCGTAATCGTCATGCCGAGTAGGCGTTCGACATCGTAAAATCCGGAATAGCTTAGATCCAACGAATACAATCGAAGCGGTTTCAGAACATTCGATTCGTAGAGCGGAACCGCAATGGGCAGCTGAAAAATATCGTAGGGCTGTCCCCGTAAGGAAAGGTGCCATCCCCGTTTATCATGATTCACCTTCAGTTTGCGTTCTTCCAGGTCCTTGAAAGAGCGGTAATTCAGAATATCGAGTACGGTTTCCACTACCGGCAACAACTCATCAGCCGGTCGCTTTGGCGATTTTTTAAGGTAATAATAGGCACAATAGTAGTTCACGGTACGTACATGCCGTTTGACCTCGAACAGCAGGTCGCACATATCACCTGGCTCCAGCCATTTATGGTCGAGAGGTTTTATCTTGGCATATTTTTTCGACAAGCTTGCGCAAGCTTCGTAGCGCCTCGCCACATCAATCCGCCCGAAATAGTCAGCTGCCTGATTAAAATCCTGCATCACAAAATGGAGCAGTGCAAGATACTCGGTCAGTGCGTATATTTTTTCAGGATCGGTTTCCTGCGCGAGATGACTCCCGATTGCCTTGATCTTACCTTCGGCATGCAGAAAATCCTCGGCATTAATCAGATCCATGGCAGTATCCCGGATACTGTCACTCAGCGCCCGCGAAAGCTCGGTTTCCTGCTTGTAGAGTCGCAGGTTTTCCTCGGCTTTTACCTGGGCTGATTCGGCCAGACGCTTTTCCCCTACCACCCGTACGAAGGCCAGCACAATAACAACACCCAGTAAGGTGAGAAAGAACATGGCCACGTTGAATGCAATCCGACGGCGCTTGATCAACAATCCCAGCTGCACCCACCAACCGGCGCGCTGGGCTTCCGTAGCAAATCCCAGGAGGTAACGATCCAGTTCATCCCGAAATTTTCCAACGGATCCATAACGGTCGGTGGGATCAAGCTCCAGGGCCTTCATCACTACCGCTTCCAGTCCCTTGGGAATACGCCAATTGGATTGCAGTTTGGAAGGAGCAACAATACTACCCTTGAGAGTTCGCTCAGCAACGTCGGTCATTGAATCGCCCGCAATACACGGTCGGTGTGCCAAAATATAATAAAGCAATGCGCCCAGAGAATAGATGTCGGTTTTCAGGGAAACATGCTGGTTTTTTCCAACCTGTTCGGGTGCCATGAAGCCGGGCGTGCCCTTGATGGTTCCGCGGCGCGTGAGGTCGTTCAGGATATCCCCATTCGGCATCTCTTCTTGAGGCACAAGCGAACTTCGGATCGTCAGCGGCTCCTCAGACTGGATGATCTTGGCCAATCCCCAATCACACACCAGCACTTCGCCAAACGGCCCCACAAAAATATTGGAAGGCTTTAGGTCGAGGTGTACGACATTGCGTGAATGCGCATAGGCTACCGCATCGCAAACTTTGGAAAAAAGCTCCACTAACCGAGGTAATGGAAACCGTTTTTCATAGTCGGGATCCCCGGCTTCCAGCTTGTCGATAATTTCCCTCAGCGTGTCGCCACGCACATATTCCATGGTAAAAAATGCTTCTCCATCGCTATCAAAACCAATGTCATAGACCGAGATAATGTTTGGATGCTGCAGACAGGCGGTCAGCCGCCCTTCCCGTAAAAACCGTTCTTTCTGCTCTTCGGTCGCCCCCTCAGCCGGTCGTGCAAGGGCCACCACACGATCGGTCAGTTTATCCCTGACTTTGTAAATGCGTTTTTCCCCGCCGGCTTTGACAAACATTTCCTCCGAATAATGCTCGGGGACATTCTTAAGCATTTTGGAAATTGGATAGAGGTATTCCTTTTCGCCCTCGTCCGAGGCGAGCCAATCGCTATCGTATAGGTTCTCCAAACCGGGGATGTGCTTTTTTTTGTCCGTATTCAGATTTTCAGGTTTATCAACCATTCCTATCTCTCTTATGGGCTCACCACCAACCGAATCCGCTTGGCAACACAATACAAAACAACACTTCGTCAGCCAAGGTCTGCGGACATATAATGATGCAAATCAAAACCGACCATGCAAACATCATCTTCAAACTTCCCTTGATCCGAAAAATCCAGGACGTCCTGAAGGAGCCCGGAAAACAGGTTACCCAACGGAAGCCCCATCTTTTCATTTGCAGCAGCCAGTAACCGTTCCTCTCCAAACTCGTCTCCATTTTTGTTCAACTCCTCAACCAGTCCATCCGTGAACATGAAAACGGAATCGCCAGGGGCCAGATCACATACCGCCGTCTGATATTCCGGCTCTTCACAAATTGCCAGAGCCGGCCCGGGACAGCCAGCAACGCCTTTCAACCAGGTAGCTTTTTTATGACTGGAATCCAGCAGGATAGGATGCGGATGTCCGGCAGTGGCATAACGAAGCTGCCCGGTACTGACATCCAGCACCATGTAGCATGCAGAAACAAACATAAACACATCCTCCTGCCGGAGAATGGGCAGCAATACCTGGTTCATATGCGCAAGGAATTCAGCAGGATCCTTTTTCTGGTGTGAAATTTCCTCCACCATGGTACGGATACTTGAAGTTACCAACGCCGCCCGCATACCATGCCCCATTACATCGCAGATAAACAGACCGGCCTGCGTATCAGACAACTTCCTGACCGAACAGAAATCGCCGCTGACTATTCCTCCGGAATGATGCTGATGAAAAAAATCGGCCACAGAATCAGCGTTGCCATCATTAAAAACCGGATAGGATGAGGGAAAATAGGTCTTCTGCAATTGCGCCGCCATCCGCAGATCATTTTCAGTTTCTTCCCGGAAACAGCGGTTTTCTTCGGCATAATATTCTGCCCGGATTTCTGCCTTTTTGTGCTCAGTAATATCCCTGGACACTCCGAATGTGCCAATGATTGAACCGTCTTCATCCCGCAACGGCATTTTGGAAGTAGACACCCAGGCTTCTTCACCATTCTGCCAAACCTCATGCTCTTCGATTCCCAGAATCGGATCGCCGGTTTTCAGAATATGGTGTTCATCTTTCAGCATACGCCGGGCATCCTCCTCCTTATAGATATCGAAATCAGTCTGACCAACAGCCTCATCGGGTGATTTCAACTTATGCCATAGCGCGGAGGCCTTGTTGACCATAATGAAGCGGGACTCCAGATCCTTGAAATAGATCTGGTCCGAGATGTTATCCATCAGGTTAGCCAGCAGGTTTCGGTTTTTTCGGTCGGTATTCGGCATCGCTCTGCTCCTATTGCTCTGCTACACAAACTGAACAACAGTATCTTACACCTATCTACCGGAACAACCGCATGTACTTTACCTGTTTTTAACTGCCAAACGATTTCCAGAAGGCTGAGGACTGTTCTCCACCTGAAAACTCCATACGTTTCCTTTGCGAACGGTGCCTCGGGCATCAACAGCATCAATTCGCCAATAATAGGTTTTGCCCACTTCCAGCGTACCGGGATCATAGACATTACTGCGCAACTCCGGATTCCAATACACCGGTTGTTCGCGGCCGAGCAGCTCTTCCGTTTTTCCGAGATAAAGGATATGGCGATCTGCATCCCGCCCAAATTTCCACATTAAATCAGCATCCACCTTAACATGGGCAGCACCATCGGGTGGAACGGGCGACGACGCCTCGGCAAAGTCACAACCCGGTATCCAATAGTGTAAAGCGTTCCATTCATATGCGCCAATATCCGGAGTCGCCCCGGTCATTTCCTGTTCAGGAAGACGTATTTTTTCACCGGGCAACTCATCGCGGCTAATCATTTTACCTTGATTAATGAGAACAGATGCCGTGCTTTTCGGGCGGAAATCGTAGTTATCAGGGTCGCGAAGCAGACTGCGCACAGATCCCTCACCACTTACATTGCTCTCCATACGCGCGGGAATACCCTCTATCCGGTTCTTCAGGTTCCATTCCACCAAAAAATCGACCAGGTTGTTGCAGACCAGCGAGTTCATATTGTGGATTTCGGTATCTCCGAAGCCTTTAGGTATGGCCACAAAGCAGTCAAAGGCCGTGTTCTTAGCGAACAGCTGGTAGTCGCCTTTAAACTTGTTGCCGCCCTTGCCATCCTGAACTCTGAAGAACACATTTTCCACTACAGCGGCATCCGTCCCGAAAGATGTTGTTGTGGAATCAAATCGCATGGCCTGTTGCTTGGTATCATAAACCCAGTTGCGGCGTGCCACCGTACCCGGTTGCGACGGCGTTCCGATATTAACAGCTGAACCGTCATGCTGAAGCAGGCTCGTGTTGTAGATGCGGTTGCCCTCAATGGTCGACCCCGCACCAAGCCGGATGCCTTCCGACGCCCCCGTGGTGTGTAATGTGCAATTGCGTACCGTCACCCGGTCACCCCCGGGAAGCGCCCCCGCGCCGCCGCTGGAATTCACATCCCACTCCACGTCGTGTATATAGCAATTTTCCAGCACTACACCTGGACTGAACAGACCTATGGCCGGGGAATTCGGATATTCGATGGAACAGTTGCGTACCACGTTTCCATAATCCCCCTCGCGCGAATTATAGATCATCGTCATGGCATTACCCCCCGGTTTCGGAGGCTTATTGCTGAACCAACCCAACTCGCCTAACATAAACTTGTGCGTGCTGGGGTAAAGGAGTTTACAGTCCTCAACCAACATGTTGCTGCACTCTTCGAACAAGAAGGTTGTAGCGAAAAAATCGATCCCGGAAAACAGGACGTGTTCACAGTTTCGGGCCTGCAAGTTGAAATCGCGGACTTTGCCGCGCACATTTACGGGCTGTCCGGAAGACGGTTTGAAATAAAGGGTTTTAGATCCGGACTCAAACCACCACTCATTTGCAGTATCGAGTGCCTGAAGACCATACAGACAATATTCCAGGAACTTTAGCATTTTCGTTCCCTTGGGATCATATGTAAACTGATTGCTTCCCGCTTCATGCTCAAGAATCGGTCGCGCCCACGTGAGCCAATGCCCAATATTCAGCACCGCAATGGCCCCGGTAAAATCTTTCCCGGTTTCCGCCAGCGTAAAGGAATTTACGCCGTCATGCGCATCACCATGGTTTCGGTCATAAATAATACCCGATTGGGTTACGCTGTCAGAACGTCCCAGTTTATTATCCCATTTTCGATCCGTCGAACGCATGGACCGGTGCACATCCCAGATTGAGCCATCGTTCACCGAAGCATTCGGCCAGCGCGCAAGGTCTGCGAGCGTTCCATCCACGAACAGCTGCCAGACAGCCTGATCAAATTCAGCCTTAAGGATGCCGTCTTTCCACTCCGTCCATTCACTTCGGATCGGTACCGTGCCGTCCAGTACCACCTTCTCACCGGCATAGGCCCGAAAAATGATTGGCGCTTCCTCTGTGCCCTTCAGTCCGGAAAGTTCCACAGCTTGGAAATATGTTCCGCCCCGCACAAAACAGATATCCCCCGGCTGCAGTTTATCAGCCGCCGCCTGCACTGTTGCAAAGGGTTGGTCCAGTGTTCCCGCGGCCGCATCGTTTCCATCGGTTGCCACATAATATTCCGCCGCCCCTGCCGATACGATGATCGAACCAAACAGCCCAAAAATTCTTAAAAAATCAGTCATTCTGCCTCCAACTAAGAAACCCCGCTAAACAGCCGATATTTGATAAGCAATAGGGAAATAATCCGGAAACCAGCAAGCAGCAGACGCACATGCTGCTTAATTCCTTTAAAACGAATAGCCAATACATGCAAGAATAAGGGACTTTAGCCCTATCTGCCGATGTTTATGCGTTTTCCTATTTCTTCTTACTCAATACGAGAGCCTTGATATCGAGTTTCATAGAGCGGTAGTTACTGTCCTGCTTTTTGAATTCCGCCAATGTAGCCTTGAACTCGAATTCCTTGCCCTGCCGCAAAATGACTTTGCTCTTTCCGGAGGTTGAAACTTCGATCGTTCCGACCGTGACCTTCTGCCATTTTCCTCCGGACTCTTCCGTTATTTCGGATATCTCTTCATTGCCATCCATGATGAACGACTCTTCTTTTCCAGCCTTGCCTTTCAAATTGAAATCCAGCGAGCTATCCGCCACTTCGAGCTTAAAATCCTTTTCCTTCGCGCGAAGTTTATAGATCAGCGACACATCATAATTTCCGACTTCGAGCCCATCCACATCCCAGCTGCGATAGTAGTCCGGCAGGATGGAGCGGTAACTTTCACGGCCATACTTTCCGTGATGAATAGCCGTATCACCACTGAGGACCAACGTACCGTTTTTCTTTGCCAGCGTGCGAACCGGCATCACATTAAGCGGTTCTTCATATTCAACCACAATCACGGTATCGCACGGATCGGGCGTAACGCCCGTCAGCGAAATGGTACCGCGGGAATAGCGAAGGCTCTTATTCGGATTGGAGAGCGGATAAACCGCAATCACCGGATTCTGCAAACCGGGCACCTCAACCTTTCCGTCTTCCGGCCAATCAAAAATATGCAGATAGAGTTTTTCATCCCCTGTGGTGCATTCGCCCCAAGGCAGTTTGGCAAACGGTGTAACCCCCGTTCCGAAGACCGACTCGCCATACTTCTCCGTCCATTCGGCAATCCCATTGAGCACATCCTGTTCGTATTGCACCACAGTGCCGTCCGACATCGGGCCAATGTTCAGCAGGAAATTTCCGCCGCGCGCGGCAATGGTAACGAGTTTCCGAATCTGGTTCGGCACCTGCTGTGCCAGCGGATCACCTTTCACCCACGATTTATAGCCCCAGGTGTGATAGAACGTGCCCGGCGATTCCCACGGAAGTTCGGTCAGCGGCACGTCCGGCATATGGTTGTCCGGCATCGTGATAAAGTCTCCCTGATTGTTCATTATCCGGCCATTAATCATGCAGCCCGGTTGGATATTGCGGACCGCATCCGCAAAGCGCCTGCTCTGCGCCGGGGTCGGCTCGCCCATATCAAAGAAGAGTTCCACAATATCACCATAATTGGTCATCAGTTCTTTGAGCTGTGCCACCTGATAATCTTCATTCGCCTTTGACACCTTGCTGAATACAGAAATCTTTCCATCGGACGGGTTAACTTCCGGATGCGGTCCGTTGAAACGCCAGTCGGGCGTTGAATAATAGACGCCCAGCTTCAGGCCGTGTTTTTTGCAGGCCTCCGCCAGCTGTTTAAGGATATCCTTCTTGTAGGGCGTGGCATCAATAATGTCAAAATCGGTATGGGCCGATTCAAACATGCAGAAGCCATCATGGTGTTTTGCTGTCAGCACGATATAGCGCATACCCGCCTTCTTCGCTAATCCGACAACGGCATCGGCATCAAACTTTACAGGGTTAAACTGTCCGGCCAGCGCAGCATATTCATCGTGCGGAATCTTAGCGTGGCGCTGGATCTGTTCGCCCAGCTTTTCAATTTCCTTTCCATCCCATACGCCTGCCGGAATCGAATAGATACCCCAGTGAATAAACAAACCGAACTTCATCGCGCTCCATTCCTTCAGCGCATCCGTCTGAACCTGCTCCGAAGCTCTTACTCCGTTACACCATCCACATATCAATAAGACCATTAAAATCCGCTTCATCACTTCTCTCCTGACTCAGTAGGTTAAATACTAAAGACGCTTGCGTGCCCTTCATTTTCCTGTAACCGCTGATTTTCGTTCAAAAATCGTAATGTCCGGAATCATGAAAGCCTGCATACATTTATTAACCAAACTCCACCACCAAGCCCGCACTTAACAAAATTCGGCTAATATTTTCGAAGGTTCCCAAATCCGACCGTTGTATTCGGGCTACCTCCCCTAAAGGAAATCCAAAAAAAAACATCAGCGTGGCACAGACTGGCCTCGTACTGATGCGGCGTATTATTTCAGAGCCGCCAGAATTTTTTCAGCGACCTGCCTGCCCTGCCGCTCTTTACCCGCCTCGTCAAAATGGACGTTGGCCGGTTTCTGATCGGATGGATGGTTTTCTGTCAGGGTATACAGGTCGTTAAGCAGAATGGACGGATGGCCCTTTCTGATGTTTTCCGCGATTTGGTTATATTGCACCTCTTCGCCCTTAATGCGCCCCTCGGCGCCATCGGGTACTACGGTGATATTTGCCCAGATCAGCTTGGCCCCGGTTTTTTCCAACTTTTGAAAATATTTTTCCAGATTGGCCTCATAGGCTTCCGGGCTGTTGACGGCGTTTCCATTTACATCAAGGTTGTTGTTCACGATACGTTTCATATCATGCAGTCCGGTATTAAAATGGATAACGTCCCAGTTTCCATCGCCCATCCAGGTATCGAATGCCGCCAGCGCTTTTTTGGTATCCCCTCCATTTTCTGGAATACGATAAACATTGCACGTTCCCGCCAGCTCTTTTCTGACATACGGGGTATAGCCGATTGAAATCGAATCGCCGATCAACAGAACATTGGGCAGGTTTGCATCCCGCTCCACAAACTGAAAGGCCGCCTGTTTTCGAGACTTCGGTGCGACTGCCGCCATCCAACTCGCTTTATCGGTGTAGAGTTTTTGAGGATCGTTACTACCCACGAGGTATTCTGTTGTGGCTCGGGCTGTTCCTCCGGAAGAGTCCGTCACTGTGAGTTCAAATACTATTTTTCCCGGCTTTCCGGGATGATAAACCGCATACCGTTTGATCGCCTCCAACTCACCGTCCCCGGACACGATACGATAGGAATATTCCAGTTTGGGACCATCTTCGGCATCAACGGCCACACCACGAACCAGAATCTGTTCGATTCCCTGTTCGCCCTGAAATGCTTTGGCCACCATGAACTTTTTTATCTCCGGCGCAGCATTTCCAAAGGCAGGGAGACCAGCTGATATCATACTGGCCAGGATGGTTAACAGAACGATGATATACCACTTATGATTCTTCATTTTTTCAATTCCCTTAGCTAGATGAGTGTGGCTCTGCCCTTCGTGGCCATCTCGATGGCTCACGCCGAACCGATTACCTTATCAATAGATAACATCGCATAAACCTTCTTGGTTGATACAGAATTTAAATAATCGTTCCGCTCCACCGCCGAATAAGCATATCCAAAAAATATTTTCGATGAGATTAGTTCCCAGAATAAGGATCCTGATCATCGGTCATGATCAGGATTACATGGGGGCGAGCCTGCATAGCGGATGACTAAATAACCGCCACCCAAACTCCGATAAACATCGGGAGCATTTTGAAAACCATTTTAAAGCTCAACTTTGTAGACACTCGCCAAGCTGAACGGTGCATTCTGGGCCGACAGCTGCAGACCGTTATCCGTCATTTTCCAATCAATGGAAACCTCCGAGCCCAGCTGCTTAACTGATTTTATTTTTTGATCAAACCCCTTGAACGATTTAATCATCGCTTTTTTTTCCAACGACTGGAAAGCGATGATGTAAATAGAATCCTGCCCGGCCGTAAAACGGTATTCCTTATCGTGGATATACATGCTGTGGCTGGTGTAAACCACGCCTTCCTCTTCCTCGATCAGTTCACCTTCCCATTCGCCATAGGTTTTCCACGGTTTGGAACCATAGATGGCCTCGCCGTTAACCTTAAGCCAATCACCCATAGCCAGCAGGCGTGTCTGCATACCCTGCGGAATGGTGCCATCAGCCTTGGGGCCAATGTTCAGCAGCAGGTTTCCATTCTTGCTTACAACATCGGACAACAGCCGGATCAGCTCGGCCGGTGTTTTGTAAAGCTCGTTGAGCTCTTCGTTTTCCATGTACGCATAGGAAGTGCCGAGTGTAGCCGGGTTCTGCCAGCGCGGCCCGATCGTATCCAGCTGAAGGTTATCCGCTTCAACACAACCCACTCCTTCCGGCCAGTTGATGGTTTTTCCTTTGTTGTTGAAAAAGACCTGCTTGCCCCAGCCTTCTGCCGTGTTTAGGTAATCCGCAATCATTTCGCGGAAGGCCTGCTCAAACTTCGGCACCTGCGGATCGTCTTCCCGCAGGAACGGCACATCATCGATCCAGAGAAAGTCGGGCTGATATTTGGTTTCGGCTTCCTTCCAGCGGGCAACATAGTCAGCGATGAAAGCATCGTCGTATTCAAACGGACCGTAGAGCGAGGCCGCTTCGGGCATGCGCTTGATCTCTTCATCAATAAGGCCCGTTGCTCGGGTAAAGCGATCGGGGTGGCGTTCGCGATGATAGGAAATGCCATACTTCATACCTTCGGCACGAACGGCTTCAGCCAGATCGCCGATCAGGTCGCGCATCGGCCCCTTTTTCGTGGCGGTCCAGGGAGTCAGTTCGGAATCCCAAAGCACATAACCATCATGGTGTTCACCGGTCGGAATCACATACGTTGCGCCGGCATCCTTAAACAGCTTTGCCCAGGCAGTCGGATCCCAGTCCTTGGCGGTAAACAGCGGAACCATATCTTTGTAGCCAAACTCCGGCATGGTTGCGCCAAACTTCTTCGTCATGAATTCGGTGTAGCGTTCGGGTTTTTTGTACATGTCGGCCGTAATCGCCTCGGCATAACCGCGATGGCGATCCTTGTAGCCCGCCACACTATACGGCCCCCAATGGATAAAGATTCCAAACTTGCCCTGATCCCACCACTCCGGTACGGGCGCGGTTGCCAGCGAATCCCAGGTCGGCTCATACTTTGCAACACTGTCGGCCAATCCTGCACAAAATACGGCAACCACCACCAGACCGCTCACCTTCAGAAACGATTTCGACATTACATTCTCCTTTGATAAAAACAGCAGATCGTTATCCGGTTACGATCCCTATTTATGGAAACTCCGCACCAAGGTTAAAATTTGACTCTTTATCGTTTAAAATAGAGCCCTGTTTATCTACGTCGAGTGAACGAAGCTGGAGGATGAAACGGTATTTATTGACGGGTCTATAGTTTTGGAGCAACCCAATCCGGAATACCCCGTTCTTTCAGCTGCTTTTCGTACCGCACTTCCTGGGGATGTTCCGCAGCGTAGGGCCTGTCTTCATTCACCATCATGGGAACGGTGTCTGCCCACCATTTTAAGTAAGACTGGTGTAAGCGCTCGACCACTTCGGGATGCTCGGAGGCAACATCGGAAGCTTCGAAGGGATCATTTTCGATATCATAGAGCTTATCGCCAACCAAACGCCACTTTTGTGTCCGCACTGCCCATTTCCCGTTCTTGTCGCGCGACAAATTGGGATCCTCGCCCTTATCCCAACGACCGCAATGCGTGAACAATTCCCGATCAGCCCATTTGGATTTGGGGTTTTCCAGCAAAGGCAGCATGGAGCGTCCGTCAATTTGCTGAATGCCTTTCGGAATTTCCGTTCCCGTCAGATCACAAAGCGTTTTATAAAAATCGATATGAGCACACAGCGCGTTGATATCCACACCTTCGCCCAGCTTCCCTTTCCAGCGCCAAAAAGCCGGAACATGCGTGCCGCCTTCATAAGGCGAGCCCTTGCCGGTTTTGAAACCGGCCGTGAACATTTTCTGCTGCTTTCCGTTTTTCTTACCGCCTCGACCGGCCTGTCCATTGTCGGTCATAAAAATCACGAGCGTATTATCCCAGGCATTCCATTCGTCGAGTTTCGTCATCAGCAGGCCGAAGTTATCGTCAATATTCTCGATCATCCCATAGCGTCCCGCAATGTTTTCATCCCAGCCGGCATCCAGCCAGCGCTTCTTATATTTTTCAGGAGCGAGCATCGGTCCGTGAGGTGCATTGGGCGAAATATAGGCAAAAAACGGTTGCCCTGCCTCGTGCTGTTTTTTTATCCACCCCAATGCAGCCTGAAAGATAACATCCGTACAAAAGCCTTCGGTCTGAACAATGGTGTCGTTATGCAGGATCACGTTATCGAAATAGCGCCCTTCCTTTTCCTGATTGGGCGGAAAGTCGGCACAACTGCCTTCGTAGGACTGGCCGATGCCACCGGCCCCATGAATAAACACTTCGGTAAAACCCCGGTTATAGGGCTGAAATTGATCTTCATCGCCCAAATGCCATTTTCCGAAAATGCCGGTTTCATATCCGTTCTTAGCCAGCAGCTTCGGGAACGTGGTCGTCGAAAGCGCCATCAGCTCGCGCTCCCTGATCGTATGTGTGACGCCGTTGCGGAATTCATGCCGTCCGCTGAATATTGCCGAGCGGGTCGGCGCACACGTCGGGCTGACATGAAACTCCGTGAAACGGGTCGACATGGCATGGAACCGGTCCAGATTCGGGGTCTTCAGGATGGGATTCCCCATACACGATAAATCGCCCATGCCCTGATCATCCGTCATGACCAGAATTACATTCGGTCGACTACCTTGAAGCGTTTTCGCTTCTACGCCTAACACGGCCAATGCCACAACCAATCCAACAAACCATCTATTCATTTTTCGCCCCTTTTCGGATTTTTTTTAACTTACCTAATGGACGACGCCCACCGGTTAAGTTGGATTGGATTTTTCAATTTATATCAGGGAAGCTTTTCCGCAAATTGAATCCGCAATGGATAGGCCATACCATACGCCGGCTGACTCGGCATCATGATTTCCAGCCCCTGTGCGCTTTTCTTCCATTTCAGTTCGTCCTCAACACCCAGCAAATGAATGGATTTGATATCCGAAAGATCGGCATCCACCAGCGACTTAATCACCATTATATCGCCCGGCCAATCGAGCGCGGTGGCGTAGAGTACGGTATTCTCTTTATTGCGCGTAAAGCGGATATGCTCACCGGTATAAACCGTATGGTGATCGTGCTGGGCGCGTTGATCCTTCAGCTCCGGTCCTTCACCGAAGACGGAATATGGACGGGTTGCATAGACCGCCTCGCCACAGATTTTCAGCCAGGCCCCCATGCCGAGCAGCGGCTGTTTATATTCCGGCGGAACGGTACCATCGCCTTTCGGGCCGAAGTTCAGCATCATGACGCCATTTTTGGAAATGATATCGATCAGCGAGTCGATCAGTTGATTGGCAGAGCGGTATTCATCTTCCGTGGAATAGCCCCATGAATAGACACTGATCGAGGTATCGGTCTGCCAGACGTCCTTCTGGATATCCGACATCTGACGGCGTTCCAGGTCACGGACACCCGCATGGGTTGGAACATCATTTCGTTTAGAGCAAAGCACCATGCCCGGTGAACCGAAAGATCCCTTCCCGGTTTCGATGCCTTTGTTATAGAGGTAGGCCGCAAAACGGGCATGATAGTTTTCTTCGCGCCATTCGGGTTTATTCCAGCCCCAGTCAAAGTAGTAGAGATCGCAGTCGGATTTATCCACCAGCTCGGTCGTGCGTTTCCACCAGCGGTCCAGATAGGCCTCATCCACCACCCCTTCGGAATAAAAATCCGCCAGCTCAGGCCGTGCTTTTCCAAATCTATTGCGATGGTAATAGCCAAAGAATTCATAGTTCCAGGCAAAGTGATTCGAGACGCCGAACTTCAGGCCTTTTTTACGGGCGGCCGTTTTCATCTCGCCCACGAGATCGCGCTTCGGCCCCATTTCCACGGAATCCCACGAAGTCAGATCCGAATCATAGAGTGCAAAGCCGTCGTGGTGCATGCCCATCATGCAGAAAAATTTTGCGCCGGAATCGACCGCCAGCTGCGCCCAGGCATCGGCATCCCATTTTTCCGCTTTCCACAGCGGAATAAGATCGTGGTAGCCAAATTCACTGACAGGGCCGTAGGTTTCTTCATGGAACCTCTTGGTCTTCATGCCGCGCGCTTCAAAGTGGTCGCTTAGCACGCGCCCTTTTTTATCCAGCCGGGTTTCCCCCTTCTCCACACCATGAATCCAGCGTCCATACCATTCCGCCGCATGGTCGCCCCGAAAAGCCGGTACCGAATAGACGCCCCAGTGCGGCCAGATGCCGAACTTGGCATCCTGATACCATTCCGGAACTTCATAATTCGATAGTGAGTCCCAATTTCCCTCATACTCTTTGGCTATGGCCGGAACAGCCCCGATACACACCAGAATACCCAAAACCACAACCTTCATGCATTTCTCCTTTAAGTCCTTTTATAAGAAGACTCCACCAAACGCAGTTTCTTTGATGAACCGATCCCGTTTATGCATGGTTTCCCAAGGTCCCTGGAACTTCTCCCCACAACTCTATTTCGAGATTGTACAGATCACACGCTGGATGCATATCACTGTTGAACCGCCTTAGCCATCGACAGAAATCGGCTCCATTTTCTTGATGGGTTCGTCGGATATACAGGTATTCCATCCGCTTTTTGTTTCGATTTTAAAAACGACAGCCGTCTTGTTCGGCGCTTTGAACGGAGTTTTCACCACCAGACCCTCATCCGTCTCCTGCCAGTCAATCTTTTCATCCGAAGTCAGCACCGAAACATGGGTTATCTTTGTTTTCCCAAGTTTATTTTTGGCCAGACTCCTGATCGTTACATCGACTTCGGATCCAGCCCATCCCAGCTGAATGGCATAAATGGTATTGCCCTTGGTGGTGAAACGGAAATTCTCTGCAGTATATTCACCACTCATCTGCGTAAAATGCCCGCCATGTTCTGAAGAGGCGATGCGCTTGGGGCCTTCGCCATAGGTTACAAACGGACGTGTTCCATAAATTGCTTCGCCGTTTGCCCGCAACCAGTCACCCATGTCAAGCAACGAGCGACGCTGGGCAACATCGATGACTCCATCCGCCGTCGGGGAAATATTGAGCAGCAGGTTGCCGTTCTTAGAGACAATATCAATGAGCATCTGCAACATGGTCCTGGCGGATTTAATATCCAGCTCTTCGGTATAGGACCAGCTACCGGTCTTGGTCCACTGCCCGGCACTGATGGTGTCATCGGTCAGCCAATTGTATTCGGTCAGCTGATCCAACCGACCTTTTTCAAAATCAACCACGCCGACATTCTGTGGCAGATCCTGTTGCTTATAGGTGGTCAGCACTTCCTTGCCCCACTTTTCGGCCGCATTGAAATAGTAGGCGGCAAACCGTGCGCGGTTTTCCTGCGGAAGACGGTCGAGCCATGAATCGAACCAGATGATGTCGGGCTGATACGTATCGATCACTTCCTCGAGAATCTGATTCCACCATTCGCAGAAATTCTCCCAGCCCATGGTGCCATAGAGTTTCTGCAGTTCTTCGGAATCCTTGCCCACCCGTTCAGGGGCTTCGCGCTCCAGGTATTTCTGCCTGCCGTGGTAATGCCAGCGGCGCTGCTCGCTGGCCGGGGCATCGACGGCGGCCTGCCCGACTTTGGCATGATGGAACGTCGCCACAAATTTCATTTCCCGCTTACGAATAGCTTCAGCCAGCTCGCCGACGAGATCACGCTTTGGTCCTAATTGTTTTGCATTCCAGGGCGTTACCTTGGAATCCCAAAGCGCATAGCCGTCGTGATGCATCGCGACCGGCCCGGCAAATTTTGCACCGGCCAGCACAAACAGCTCCGCCCACTCTTCGGCGTCGTAGTGCTCTGCTGTAAACATCGGGAAGAGATCGTGATATTCAAAATCCTTTGGTTCCCCGAATCTGCGTTTATGAAAATCGTGTTCGCGGTAGGTCTGGAATCCGACCCCGAGCATGTAGTTCCGCTTATGCTGATTCAGCACCGGCTTCCTGCCTGAGGGGTGACCATACATCGTGCGGGGATAATGCTCATTTCCAAAAGCAGGAACCGAATACGGCGCCCAATGGAAATAAATCCCGAACTTAGCGTCCTTGAACCATTCCGGAGATTCATTCACCCGGGCTAGGTCATCCCAGTCGGCCTTGTATTCCGCCATAGTCGGTAGCACCAACATGGACAAAGTAAAAAACAGATAAGTGCTTATCTTCATTATATTCCCGTTCTTTTAGCGTTATCCATATAAACGCCTGAAACATGGATTTTTCTCATTACTCTATCTAAAGCTCTTCAAGTGATTACATCCATTCCGGATAATAGTCAGCAATATCCACCGGATCGCCCTGCTCCTGTTGCAGTCCGCGCAGCTTGGTCATCATGGACCTCACCTTGCCCTTATTTTCGGGATTGCCGGCAAGGTTGTTCAGCTGATGCGGGTCGGCCTTGGTATTGAACAGTTTCACGCTGCCCACCAATGGATACAGAATCAAGGTATAGTCCCCCGCCGCAACCATGCGTTGCTCGAACTTGATTTTCTTATCTTTACTAATGCTGGAAAACGCACCGTTGATTGCCTCGTAGTGGCCTCCGCTTTTCCCGCGCAACAGCGGCGTTATACTCTTAAAGCCGACCGACCGTTGTGCTTTGGCACCGCCCAGTTCCATTGTAGTGGGCATAACATCCTGTAGATAGATCGGGGTATCATTTTTTGAACCGGCCTTCACATCCGGCCCCACCACAATAAAGGGCGGACACATGGAATGGTCATACATATTCTGTTTTCCCATCAGGCCGTGCTCACCCACCGCGAGGCCATGATCGGCGGTGAAAAAGATATAGGTATTGTCGGCCTTGCCCGAAGCATCCAGTGCATCGAGGATTTTGCCGATCTGTTCATCCATGTGGGTAATCAGGGCATAATATTCCTGCTTATGCAGTAATGCCGCTTCCTCGGTCCGCGGGAAAGGCGCAATCTTCGCATCGCGGCATTGATCACCAATCCCGATGCCATTCGCTTCCGGATAGGTCGGAATAAAACTTTTCGGAACGCTTAGCTTGTCCGTCGGATACAGGTCCACAAACTTTTTCGGAGCCTGCCGCGGATCGTGCGGGGCGTTGAAGGCCAGATACATAAAAAACGGATTGTCCGACTTCGCCGCCTGCTCGATAAAACCGACCGACTCATCCGCCAGCACTTCACTCCAATGCTTTCCGCCCTTCCAGAACCCTTCATATTTCGGATCCCACGGCGTCCAGGGGTTGGATGGATCGGGACGGCCATAGCCCTCCGGTGTCTGATTCGGCATACCGGGGCGTTCGGTCCCCTTATATTTGAAAGCCGCATCAAAACTCGGCTTCACGTGCCACTTGCCTGCACCATAGGTATCATAGCCCGCATTCTGCATACAGACCGACCAGAGCTTGTCGTCGGCCTTCAGTTTGTTTTTCTTAAAATCATTAAAATACTGCTTTGCCTGCCAGATGTTCATGCCGGTATTCAGCATGGTGCGGCTGGCCACACAGACCGCGCCGGAAAATGATCCCGGATTGTAGCAATTACTGAACGACATCCCGCGCTGAACGAGCCGGTCCAGATTCGGCGTATGGATCTCATCATTTCCATGAGCACGAATCGTGTCATACATCTGGTCATCCGCAAAAAGAAACAGGATGTTCGGTTTCTTTTCCTGAACGCCCGAAGCCCCCATCGCCAGCGACGCCAAGCCCAGGTTTGTCATAAACTGTCTACGTCGTATCTTCATACTTTATAAACTCCGTGGCCCGGCCTTTATTTGACAACAAAATGCCATACCGGGCCTTCAATAAGCTGTCCATCCTGATCCAATGCATCAACCCGCCAGAAATACTGCATATTTTTTTCAAGCTTCGGCGGCTTCACAATATTGGTTTTCAGATCCTTAAACACCGCAATCTGCTTCAAGCCAGATGGGGTTGTGCCAAACATCACACGGTGGCGGCTGCACTGGTAAGCTTCGAGAAACATTAGGTCGGCAGCGAGCGGCACATTGGTTCCGCCGTCCTTCGGGATGGGTGTGCTTGCCGTGGCACCCTGACGGCCGGGGATCCAGTAGCGCTTTGCGGCGAACTCGTAGGCACCGATGTCGGGTGCCGCCCCTTCGAATTCCAAGCCCTGGAAATTGGCAACGGGACTGGGCACATCGGCAGGAGGAACCGGAGCACCGGCATCGACCAAGGGGCTCCCGGCCTTGGGACGGAAATCATAACTGGCGGGATCACGCAGGTATTTCCAGGATGCGCCGGGTTCGCGCATATTGTGATCGGCCGTGCCCGGCAGGACGGTTGCCACCGGCATCATGCTGCCATCGGAACGTCGCCACCATTTCTTCGGTTTTTTATCGAGGTGGAACGAGCGGCTCATCAGCGTCCCGAGATTATTCCGCGTCAGGCTGTTCATATTGCCGTTGATTTCATGCAGGATCTTAAATCCCTGGATCGACATGGTGACCTCTTCTTTGAAGGGATCGGGATACTGATTCACATTCAGCACACTGTTATTCAGCACCAGATGACGGTCACCCTTCAACTCATTGGGTTGGGTATTCCAGGTGACGTTTTTCATATAAACGCCGTCCCCATGAATCTCGCCGTCTTCCCGGTAGATTCCTGACCCGCTGTAATCGAACCGCACGCCCTGCCGGTTGCTGTCATGCGCCCAGTTAAAGGCCGCCAACGCTCGGTAATGATCTCGAGTGCCAATATTCAAAGCAGCTCCGTCATGCTGAAGATTGCTCATATCAGATATGTGATTGAGCAAAATGGAGGTTCCCGGAGCCACACCGCGGACTCCTTCGGAATTCCCGCAGCGTGTAACCGTATTCCGCTTAAATACACCCTCTTCTCCGATAATGACTGAACCGGAATGGCCATTGGAATTCACGTCCCATTCAATATCTTCAAAGAGGCAGTTTTCAACGAGCATCCCCTTGCTGATAAATCCGACCGGGGCATTGCTACGCCTTACCGTATTATTAATAAACCGGTTGTTTTGGCCCAGATGGAAACTCGACATCCGGTTCGCATTCCTGTCCGGATTATAATGCACAAACCATTCGAATGCGCCCTGCATGAATTTATGCGTGGCCGGATAGTCAAATGTGCAGTCCTTTACCTCAACGCCCTGACAGTCCTTCACAAAAAAACCGGCACCGAAAAACTGAATTCCGGAGATGGAAATATCCGAACATTTCAGCAGATCAATTCCAAAGTCCCGCACGCGGCCGCGAAGCTCCTGTTGGTTAGGATCCACCCCCGCCGGCGGCATATAGTAAACGGTTTTCTCCGAGGCATCGAACCACCACTCATTCGGACGGTCCAGCGCAGCAAGACCCAGCATATGATAGGCACTGAACTGATGAACATCCTTTTTTTCAATCCCTGACACATCATACGAAAAGTGATCCACTCCCGCCGCATGCTGTGTAATCGGCCTGGCCCAGGTCAGCCAATGGCCGATATTCAGTACGGCGACCGCTCCCGTAAAATCCTTCCCGGTTTCCGCCAGCGAACACGGTTGTTTATCGAAGGAAATTGAAGGATCAATACCGTAACGGGTGTCGCCTTCTCGGAATCCCATCTCCTTGGGTTGATGAAACCGGTCATCATAGGCCAGCCCCAGACGGGATTTCCCCAACCAGGCGTTCTTGTGCTTGCTCCACCCACCATCGGTACGGCGCATGCCTTCCATCATGCGCCAGATTTTTCCATCCTCGAACGTGGCATCCGGCCAGCGCGCCACATAGACCAGCTGGTCGTCGTTAAACAGCTGCCAGACCTCAAAATCGATTTCCTGCTTCCAGATGCCATCCTTCCACGGAGCCCATGTTGCAGGCAATGCGCGGGAGCCATCGATGACCACATCGGCACCATCGGCGGCAGAGATGCGTAGATCCTTTTTCTGCTTCAATTCAATGGAAGTTTCGTAGCGTCCTCCGGCCAGCCGGATGGTATCGCCGGATTTGGCCGTTTTCAGCGCATCTTCCAGCTCCGTCCCGCTGGGCGATACGTTCCATTCCTTGGCTCCTGCGGCCATGGCACACACCAGTAAAACAACAAACAATCTATTCATTTTCTGTAATCTCAAGCTGGATAAATTTATGGGGAGCATCTTCTGAGCTCACGTGGTTTGTGACGGATTCAAATCCATCGATAGGAAGAGATGTTCCCGCAACAACGACTCCATTGGTATTCCAGACATTGGAAACCAGATTCGTAGAAACTTCAACCGTGTAGTCGAGTCCTCGCTCTACAAAATCTTCGCGGCGGCGGTAAATGTATTCCAATACCGTTGAACCTTGGAAGATTGGAAGAACCAAAGCAGCATCGTCATTCGTCGGGTTTCCGCCCAGGGCATATTCGAGCAGGTTGTCGAGGCCATCGGGTTCGATATCCACAGAAGGTTCAGACTGTGCGGCGGACAGGCCGTATTGGTCGATCCAGTAGTCGAAGGTGTTGGTGGAAGCCTCCGTGCCGTGGATATAGAAGATGAAATCATTGCCGGTGGTGCTGGGTGTGAGGTTTGCAACGGGGAACTCGGCCGGGTTCGACCGTGAAATCTGGCCGCCTTCGGCATAGGTTCCCGTACCCACATGCCGCCTGAACAGGAAGTCGTTGCCGGCCTGTACCTCGCCGAACCAGGTATGGAAACTGTAGGTTCCCGATTCCAGCCCCGTGATCGGAACCCCGAAATGGAACGTCAGGTAGTCGTCGACGCCTGCCCAGTCCTGCCCTGCCATGTCGAACGCATAGATATCACCCAGCTGGAGGTCGGTTTTGCCGTTGCCGTCCGTATCCTTCATCAAGGCCACCAGGAACGTGTGCGGCACACCGTCGCTACCAAAATCGATATCGCGTCCTGTCTGCAGGGTGATGCCATCGATATCGATGGAGGTCTGCGTAGTGAGCGTAAAGACCTGGCCGGCCGATCGGTTAGTGTAGGTGCCGGACGGCTTGCGGCTGCACCCCATCACACCATTGCCCGGATCATCATAAAACTCCACCACGTCATTGGTCGGCGTCGAAGCTGAAACGGAAATGGATGGTCCTTCTCCCGTAGTGAACGACCACACCTCGCCGGTCACGACGGATGTGTCCTCCAGCATCGTATCAACCCGCCAGTAATAGGTGGTATTTTCATCGAGCGTGGCCAGTTCCACTCCATTGGTTGGATCATTAACCGCATCAAGAAACCCGAGCGTTGAAACGTTGGTGCCGAAATAAACTGCAGCACCGACGCCGTCCAGGCCGATCAGCCAGGACAGATCGGTCTCAAGCGATTGTTTATCGGCTCCATCAGCCGGAACGGGCTGCGAAGCGGTTGCGGGCGGCAAGGCGGTGGTGGTGAACGACCAGACTTCGCCGGTGACCACCGAGCTGTCGGCCAGCACCGTGTCGACGCGCCAGAAATAGGTCGTCTTTCCATTCAGCGTCGCAAGATCTACGACATTCGTAGGGTCGCTCTGGCTGGAAAACAGAGACATGCTGTTGGAGCTGGTGCCCAGCAGAATATTCGCCGAGACGCCTTCATAGCCGATCAGGTAAATCAGGTCGCGCCCCACGGGATCGGTCGTGCCGCCGTCAGCGGGAATCGGCATGGATGCCTGCGCTGTCTTGCGTCCGGGAATCCAGTATTCGGCGGAACCGAATTCATAGGCGCCGATATCGGGCGCGCTTCCAACGGTTGAAATATCGGCCTTCGTGCCGTCATTAGGCACGGGTATGTTGTAGGTGGCGAGGCCGGGGATTTCGCTGAGCAGCAGATCCGAACCGGCATCGACCAGCGGATTGACGCCGGAGGCCGGGCGAAAATCAAACTGTTCCCAGTCGCGCAGCAGATCGAACTCGAAGCCCAGTTCCGTGTGGTTATCTCGCAGAACCGCCCCGTGCTGGAACATTTTCTGGGTCAGGTTGTTGACCGCTACGGAATAGTCATTAGTGCCGCCAGCATAATCATAAAAATAGACTGAAGCATTCAGGGTGCCGACATTATTAAAGAGCACGTTGTGGTCGTTCTTAATCTGCCAGATCGGACAGTTCCAGGTGACGTTGTGATGGAAACAGCCGCCGTGCGCTTCGCTGTTGACGGGATCCGGCCACCAGTCCCAGCGAATGGCCGCACGTTTGCTGTCGTGCACCCAGTTGTGGTGCACATGGTTTCGATGCGAATGAAGACTGCAGTTGATGGCCGCGCCGTCCACCTGCAGCAGGCTCATTTGCGAAAGATGGTTATAGGCCACTTCCGAATCATGACGTTGCGACAACGGGCGCGCGCCTTCCGAGTTGCCGCAGCGAAATGCGCGGTTGCGCAGAAACCGCATACGCTCCCCAAGGTTGAATGTCCCCGATGCCCCGCTCGAAACGACATCCCATTCGATGTCGTGGAACAGGTTATTTTCCACGCGCATGTCGGAACCGCTCAGGACGATGTGCGTGTTTGAATATTCGAACACACTGTTTTCGAGCACACAGTTGGAGCCCTGGATCACAAAACAGGTGCTGTTGGAGGCGACGAGCGGATCCGTGTAGGTGTCGCTGTACACCTGCTGCGTGATGCCCAGCATAAACTTGTATTCGTTCGGATATAGAAAATGGCAGGAATCAATTTCCACTCCGTCGCAATCGGCTTTCACGGCAACGCTGGCCGAAAAGAAATCCAGCCCCTGCACCCGCACGTTTTCAGAGTTTCCAACGGTGAGGGCATAATCCGTCACCCGCCCCCGCAACGTGCTGGGCAAAGTGGACGGATCAACCGCGCCGGGTGCGCGGTAGTAGATGGTTTGGGTGTCGGCGTCGAACCACCATTCGTTATCGCGGTCGATGCAGCCCAGGCCATAGACATAGCCCATGAGCTGATCCTTCAGCTCCAGTGTTCCGTCCAGCCCAATCGTGCCGGTCGACCAGTCGATGCTCTCCATCTTCATGGCGGCGGTCAGCCAGTGGTGATGGTTCAGAATGGCCACGCCCTCCAGGAAATCCGCCCGCTGGGCGGCGGGAAAATTGGTCAGTGCAGCGAAGGTTGCCGTTCCGTTTCCATTGGAGGTTCCATAACTCCACGGCAGCATGGAACCCTCGCGACTCCAGAGCGAGCCGTCCTCGAAGTTGGCATCCGGCCAGCGACCGGGATATACCATCACATCGTCAAGGAACAGCTGCCAGACATCCTGCGTGACGGAACGCTGGTAAATGCCATCGCGATAATGCGTCCAGCCGCCGGAGGCGATGGAATCGATTTCCACGCTGCCATCCAGCGTAACTTTTTCGTTGTTGTAGTTCTTGATGGTGATGGGTTGAAACTCGGCGTCAAAATCATCCTGCGCCGCACCGATGATAATGTCGTCGAAAAAGAAATAGTCGGCACCGCCCGTATTGGATGTCAGCGAAAAACGGATTTCACTAACCGTGCCGTAACCCGCCAAGGAAACAACCTCGGTCAGCAGTGCATCCGGCAGATCAACCGTATCCGCTCCGTTGCCCGCATTGTTGGTCGACCAGACCAAGTGCCAACTGCCGTCGAACACTTCCACCTGCGCATATTCATTGGCGTTGTCGAGGCTGTCGGCATCCCACGTGAAAGAGAGCGTGCCGCCCGAAACCGGCAAGGAAAGCTTTCGGCGAGCGGTTGCCTTGGAGCGCAGACGCATGGAGTTGCTTCCCGCATGCTCCACCGTATCCGCATATTGCGCCCCATTATCGAAGAGCCACCGTCCATCCCAGCCGGTGCCGCGCATCAGCGGAGAGCCGAGGCCGTCAATGAGTGCCTGTTGCTGATAGCGACCGCCGCGCAGGTGTAACGTGTCGCCACCGGAAAGCTGCGACACCGCATGTTCAACCGTTGCGAAAGGCGCCCCGAACGTTCCCGGATTGGAATCCACCCCGTTCGTCGCCACATGATATTCGGAACCCATCGCCGGACGCAGGATACAGCTTAGCACCAAGAAAGATGACAATACCTTGTTCATGTAGTTAGACCTTTTCCAAAAAGACCCGCCCAGCAAGGCCGGACGGGCTTTGAACTAAGCCAATCCTACTGGATCGATCTTTATTTTTCCACTTGCAGGCGGATGAATTCCTGCGAGTCGGTGTTGTCCGTGCGGTTGGTGACGGATTTGTAGTCGCCGGAAACCGCGGATTCATCCACATATTCGATGCCAGTGGTCGCCCAGGATGCCGACGGCAGGTTTGCATTCTGGTCCAGCTCGACCGCATAGCTCAGCGTGGCATCGCCGACGCGTTCGGTATGGACGTGGACAAACCAGCTTCCGTCTGTGCTGACAGCCGGCTTGACCGAAGCGGCGTCGTTGGCAGTCGGATCTCCGTTGAGGGCATATTCCATCAGGTTGTTGAGGCCATCGCCTTCCGGGTCGGATTCGAGATCGGTATCGGTGAACCCGGGATAGCCTGCCGCCCAGTCATCATATGGGTCTGAAGACGAGATGACGGTTCCCTGCAGGAAGAAGGTCATGTCATTCACGCCACCCAGCCCAATATTGTCCTGCGGCATGGAAATCACAGCACTAGTGTCACCTTTGCTAAACAAGGCTCCATTCGTATAGGAATTGCCCCCCGAATCACGCTCGAACAGGAAATTATTATCATCGTCGAATTCGCTGTAGTACATCTGGAACTCATACTGGATCCCGGATTCCAATTCGATGTCCTCAAGATCAAACGAGACATAATCCCCGGCCGTCAGGTTCAGAAGACTTAGATCATAGGTGTAGCTTCCAACGGTCGTATTATTGGTTACAATGTACAGCTCGAAGGTATTCGTTCCACCGTCGTTGAAATTCAGGTTGTTATACATCCTAAACGATATTGAAGAAGCCAACACGTTCGCCCCCTGATCAATCGTCAGGCTCTGCCCGGCCATGCGATTGTCGCCCGCAACCGTTCCCAACTGCTTGCGTGCCGGCCCCATTCCGTTGATCGTGATGCTGCCCGCATAATCCTGCGCATTAAACGACTCCAGCATGTTTCCGGTGGGCACATTGGTCGACACCGTAACCGGGGGCACCCAGTCAAGTGTTTCCCCATGAACATAGAATATAAAGTCATTCGTCACAGAGCTGGGACTCAGATCCAAATAAGGAAACGGCGAAGGAGCAGTCCTGTATATCTGGCCGCCGCCGGCGTAGGTACCATCGTTCAGCATTCTTTTGACGGCAAAGGTGTTCCCCGCAGTTTCCTCGCCAAAGTACAAATCAAAGCCGTAGGTTCCCGCCACCAGGTTGGAGATGGGGGTGTCGAGATTGAAGGTGACATAGTCACCAGCCGATGCCACATCCTGGCCGGTCAGGTCAAATGAGTATGTGCTGCCAATCTGGGCTTCGCATTTCCCATTTCCATCGATGTCCTTGAGGAGGGCAATCAGGAGCGTGCGGGTGGTGGCATCGCCACCGAAATCAAGGTCATTATGTGCTCTCACGGTAATGGCATTAATTGCCACGCTGGTATCGGTTGTGACGGAGAATGTCTGGCCGCACGAATTATCGGCACTTCCATTTCGTCTGACCGCGATACTGCCGGATGGCGTATCCTCATAATACTCGATCACGTCACCGAGATCGGGTGCGGTTGCCGACGACACGATCGGCGGGCTGTAGGGTGTCGCCGTGCCCTGAATGAAGAAGGTCATATCCGAGGTGCCGCCGAGCCAGGCATTGCTTACGGGCATGCTGATCGCGGCATTGGTATCCGCGCCGCTGAACAGTGCGCCGCCCGCGTAGGAATTGCCGCCCTGGTCGCGCTCAAAAGACAGCTTGTTATCGTCATCAAACTCGCTGTAATACATCTGGAACTCATATTCAACGCCGGCATCCAGATCAACGCCGCCGAGATCAAAGGTCAGATAATCGCCAGCTGAAATTGAGTTGGTGCTGAAATCATAGGTATAGCTTCCAACCGCTGTGTTATTGGCAACCACATACAATTCGAACGTGTTGGTTCCGCCATCGTTAAAGTTCAGATTGTTGTGCGCACGGAACGTAATGGAGTCCGCCTCAACATTGTTGGTTGGACTTATCGTCACGCTCTGCCCGGCATAGCGGTTTTTTGTGCCCGACAATTCGATTCGGTTCGGTCCCATACCGCCAATCGTGATGCTGCCCGCATAATCCTGCGCATTAAAGGACTCGACCACATTCGCGGTCGGCGCATTCGTTGAAATGGTGAACGTGGCCGCCTGTACGGCAGTGACGGCACAAAATGCGGCCGCAATGATGGTGGTTGTTAGCTTAGACTTGCTCATGTTGCTCCTCCTGCTGGTGTTTTCCGCACAACGGCGGCCTCGGTTTTTCAGATTGCGGGAAAGCTGTATTTCACCCTTTCCCTATACCCTAGGACTCCGCAATTTCCGCTTTTTCTCAAAACCACCAAAAAAAGTCAGAATGATGGGTCGTAGAACCGGTATTCCTGGGGCAGAGCCAAGTGGTTTTTGCGGGTTTTCGGGTTGGAAAAATGCTTATAACCCTGCTGCATTGAGGGATTTTTCCAGACCGGATCCTCGAAAGATTGGGGTAAAACAGTCGGATAACGGCTCAAATGATCCTCAAAAACTTTCCGAACACTGGAAAATTCCGGGTTATGGGTAATATTTTCATATCCATGCCCGTCAAACGAACCGTTGGTTTTGTAGAAGCGCCCTTGCGGCTTGTCGTAAAGCGGGCAGACCGCTTCGAGCAGGAACTCCTCGGTGCGCACCAAGCGCGTGGGCCCTGGGAAGGAATAGATCACCGGCTTGGTTTTTTCCGATTTCCCGGAAAGGAACGGCTTCAGGCTAACACCGTCCACCACGCCCGCTTCCACCGGGCTTCCGGCAAAATCGGCCAGCGTCGGCAGCACATCCGTGAAGTCCAGCAGCTGATCCACCATACCGCGCGCTTGAACGCCCCCGCCCGCGACGACAAACGGAACATGCACGCCGTATTCCACGCCTTTGGCCTTGGCCGAGGAAGTGGTGCCGTTATCCGAGGAATAGATAATAATAGTGTTATCCGCAATGCCCGCATCTTCCACCTGCTTAATGATTTTACCGATCAGCTGATCCATGTAGCGCACCTGGTTGTCGAAGATGGCGCGCCCTTCCGGAGTGCCCTTTTTATAGTGCTTGTTGGAACGCTCGGCACCGGCGGCAACATCAATAGGCGTCACACAATGGGCGGAATGGGCAAGATTCATCGGATACACCGCAAGGAACGGTTTGTTAGCTTTCGCGTTATCCCTGATGAACCCGCAGATAAAATCGCTGAGCATGTCGGGGCCGTAGTCGTTCATGGTGGTTTCGAGCACCTTACCGGCATGAATGATGCCCGGTTTCCAATATCTGGAAATAATCGGGTACCCACCGAGCGCGGCGACCTCCCACGTTTCGTCCGGAATCAGCTTTCGGCCCAGCAGCTTTTCATACGGCCCGGGATTGGTTCCGGTTTCCATGTAGGTATCAATACCCAGCTTTTCGGTGTTGCTGTGCACTCCGCCGTTAAAAGCCGCATGGTGCCACTTGCCGGCAAAAGTAACCGTGTAGCCCGCATCGTGCATGGTGCGCGTCAGGTTGGGCAGTGTTTCCCGATGATTCTTCAGTCTCGGGTTTCCATCGGGAGCCATCCGCAGCTTATTGTCGTATTCGCCGTTGTTGATCGCATATTTTCCGGTATAGAGCATCGCGCGTGACGGTCCGCAGATGGCCTGTGCCCAGCAGGTTTTAAAGGTTGTGCCCCGCTCCGCCATTCGGTCAATGTTCGGCGTCTTGGTCGGTTCGTCGCGTACTCCGTAGCAGCCGATCTCCTCAAAGCCGACATCGTCGGAAAAAATGAGAATAATGTTCGGCGCACCCTTCGGTGCCGTCTTCACAACAACAGGCGCCTTAGCAGGTGTCCCGGGAAGCTTGCTTACAGCATCCACCGAAAGCGTTGCAACCGTCAGATTATCGATCCGGAACGTCGATCCATCGTCGGTTTTGCGCAGAATAAACCCGAACGATTCAATGACATCGCCCTGCGACGCTTTGCCGCCCGCCGCCGTTGTTCCTGCCATGAATTTCTTGCCGTCTTTCCAGATCTCCCATGTTCCGGCTTTCAAGCCTGCCGAAACAACACCGGGATATTCGCTGGAAAAATCATAGGAAAACAGTGCGTCTGAATCATTGTTGGCCACCAGGACATACGATCCTTTCCCCGCCAGCTCAAAACCCGCCACTTCGGAATTGGCGCCCGTTTCTTTTCTCGCAGACAAACGGGCAATCAGCGGCGAACCGCCGGAAACGCGCTCCGCATCGAAAGCCATCATCCCGATGCTTCCAACCTTTGGAAAACCTTTCTGACCAAACCCGCCGTGTTTGGAAGTGTCGGTCAGTTGAATTTGAACAGCGCCGTCCCGAATGGATGCGCTGGCCATCTGACTATAGTAACCGCCGTACGTTTTGACATTCGCGCCGTCGCGGGCATCAAAGGCATCGCGATTAACCACCAGTTGCATGTCAGCCAACTGAACCGCGCCGAAACCCTGAATAGCAATCAGCGAAAAAGAGATGATACACATCAAAAAATGTTTCATAGTGTCCTTTCAGAAAATAACGATGTATTTGAAACGCCCAGCACACCGCCTTTTCTCAAAATATTGGAAAAAGCCTCGAAAATGGTTTTTTAGTCCCGCCTTCATAAATCGCCGGGTAAGGGTACCCCGGCCTACAGCACTCCAGAATCGTTGTAGGCCACGTGCCCCCACGTGGCGAGCAGGGCGGACGGGCGGCGCGCTCGGAGAGCACGCCCTACCGATTATAGCATCACGCCTCAAACGTCACCCTTCATCCCGCCACGCTTCGCCGGGAGGAAGGAGGACCACCTCTTTTCCGGTCGCGCGCAGCTCTTCAACATATCGCTGTCCATGCGCCCCTTCCCGCAAAAAGACCCGCTTGACCGGCAGTGCGCGAAGCATCGTGAAAAAGTTGACGTCCCCGCCCACCGGGTCAACATCGAGCAAAATCAGCGTCTCAAGTTTTTTCAGCCGTTGGAATTCCCAGATGTTGTTGATGACCGACCGGCTCAGGTCGAGCGAGACCAGATCCAGCCTGCCCAGGACTCCTGCATAACGCCATGGCGTCATATGCGAAAAGACATAGATCTGATAGGGCGAACCGCTCAAATCCAGATGGTAACGGCCTTCACGAGGTTCCAGTTTAATGTGCCTGCCCCACCCCGGTGTATCATTAATGACATTCAGCATGGCGATCGCCACCTTGAGGTATTTTTCCGGCTCGGCAGGTTCCGTGTTCACCATATGCAGGTCGAACGCCAGCGACTTCATCTCCTTGTAGCGCGCCCGGCTGAAGCGATGCGCCAGAAACAAGGCGAACTCTGCATCCGACAAATACGCGTCATCATCGGGCTTCATTTCACCGAACCGAACCGCAATTTGGTGATAAAGCTCCATCCACTGCCACCATTCAGGGTTTTGCTCAGCCAACGCCCTGACTGCGTTGAAATTCTGCTGAGCAAGCTCCTGCATCAATTTCATCCGCATCAGTTTTTTCCGGTATTCGGAATCCAGATCCTCTTTCTTCAATTCCTCGGCAAGAATCCTGTTAAGCAGCCGATGGGTGCGCAACGTACCCACATTTCCGGTTTCAGCCGTGAACTCTCTCAGATCATGATAAAGCTTTTCTGAATGCTGCTTTTCCACCACAAACCGGTCCAGATTCCGTACGGCTTCCGCCCGGGCCAGATCGAGCTTCCTGCTCTGAATCTTTTCGCGGGAATAGAACGTGCCGACAACGACCATCAGAACCAGGATGGAGAAGAAAATGGATGTTGCAACCTTGCTGTGCCGCCGCACAAACAGCTGCATGCGCTTGACCGGGTTTGCCCGTTCCGCCTTGGGAACATAGCCGCGTAGATAACGCGTAACATCATCGTGCAAGGCCTGCACCGAAGCATAACGCTCCTCCGGTTCAAGCTGGAGCGCTTTCATGCTGATGGCTCCGAGGCTCCCCGGAATACCCAACTGCGGACGGCGCAGACGCGGACGTACCACCTTTCCCTCGCGCGTGTTCAGCATCACTTCCTGCGCGTGGGCACCACGTACCGGAATGGTTCCCGTCAGGATGTGATAGAGTACCGCACCGAGCGCATAAATATCGGTCGCAAACGATTCCACCCCGTCCTCGGCAATCTGTTCCGGTGCCATATATCCCGGTGTGCCCTTCAACGTCCCCGCATGCAGCAGCGTGTTGAGCATATCAGCGTCGAATGTTTCGGTTACATCCTTACGCTCCCCGGCGTTGACGACCGCCGCCATGCCCCAATCGTAGAGAATCGCCTGGCCGTAGCGCCCCACCATGACGTTTGCCGGTTTGATATCAAGATGCAGTACATTGCGCGAATGGGCATAAATGACCGTATCGCAAACCTTCAGGAAAATTTCCAGCATCTCCTCGAGCGGATAGCGTTTCAGGTATTCCGTTGTGCTGTCCATTCGTTTCGAGTTGATAGAACCCAGTTCCTCGCCCACGAACAGGCGCATGATAAAATAAGGCACATCGTCTTTATCAATTCCGATTTCATGGATCGGCAGAATATTCGGATGCTGCAGCTTGCACGTCAGTCGCGCTTCGCGAAGAAACTCCTCCTTTTCGGGATCGGTCTCATGGCGGCGCGGCCGGGCGATAACGACGAAGCGGTCGGACTGCGTGTCGTAGGCCTTGCTTAGAATCTTCTCGCCGCCCTCGCTCAGGAAGGCCTCGTCGGTGTAGTGATAGCGCTTTTCATCGAGCGAATGCAGGATGGGCGAAACCTCTTCCGCTTCCTGCGCGGAGAGCGTCCGCCCCTCGTCATCGAGAAATCCCGAAAGCTTTTTACCTAATGCCCGGAACGCTTCAGGTGATTTGGAATTGAATTCGTTCATCATTATCCCAAATAGTCTTCCAATGCCTGGATTTCAGCGAGCAGGGCTTCCTTGACGCGTGTTCGGAGGCGGTAGGCCGTGCTGAGCGGAATTTCATTTGCTGCGGCATATACCTTAATATCCTGCCCCTCCAGACAGGCGTTGAAAACGCCCAATGCCGGCTCCGAAAACCGTTTGGCCACATTCTCCATGGCTTTTGCCGTCAGGTAGTTTTCCCATTCCGCAGAGGCAATGCGTTCCACTTCCGGCTCGCTGATGTTTTCGATCGCATGCAGCCGCTCCTCGAACTCTACCTTTCGGTCTCCACCGCGGCGCGATTCCCGCCGAAACAAGTCATAGGTCGTATTCTTGACGGTTACCGCGAGGTAGCTGCGAAAGCGCCGCATATCCCCGAGGTCGATTTCAGGCAGTTTTTTCCACAGTTTCACCAGCACCGTCTGGAGCACATCGCCGGCATCCTCCCGGCTGATGTTCATGCTGAAGATGACGCCGTAAATATACTTTTCATAGATCGAGACAAACTCCTGCCACGAAGACTCATCCTGCTGCCGCTGCATCTTCTGTAGCAGCGTCATCCGTGTGGCATAGGTTTGTTTTGTTTTGGCGTCCATCGGGAGTTGTTAGCTTCTTAAGAAATACCGTATCCGGGTTGGCAGAACCTCTGGAGCCCCAAAGACTCTACCTAGTTTACTACCCAATTAACCGGCCTGTTACCTAATTTAGTTGTATCCACTTGGCAGAACGTCCTTTACCGAGACATTTAACCGCTTTTTCTTCCTGTAGGCGTTTCAATGTGCTGCGCACGAGATCGATACTGACTCCCGGACAAGCATGGCCGCCATCAGAACACCCAACACCCTGATACCCGTTTTCATAGTTCAACTCATCCTGTTTCTTTATAGATGTCCTTTAAACGCCGGATTTTGATGTTTTATCAATCAGCGTTATATTACATCCCGACGCCAAGCCGTAGCTTGCAGTTCCAACTGCGAGTTCCCGCTGAACAGCATTACCGCCCGTGCGGATACGCGGAATCGGAGTTCCACGCTACGAACAATCAAAGCTTTTCAATATAGACATAGTAGGCGCCAATCGTCTGGTGTCCGTCAAACGTAAACCACGACTGTAGTTTTGTCTGCCCCTTTTTCAACGGTGTTTCAAACACGGCCGCCTTGTCGCCTTCGCCGACATCGATGGTTTGGTCGAAGCCCTGCACCGACAGTCGAGCTTTTGTGATCGGATATGCCCGGCCTTCCGGCAGGGGGTCGCAGAACGGCTCATGAACCGCCGGCACACTTCCAATGATTGGAACATCGGCATCGCGCGGCCAGCGGCGCAGTTCGATGCGGTAGCGTCCGTCGCACGCCACTTCGACCGGCCACCAGGCATCGTTGATGGCAATCCCCTCACGAACATGTTTTTGGTTATATGACTTTTCCTTGCTCGTCGTCCGCCAGCCGTGGCAGGTCAGCAGCACCGGGTTTTCATGCTTCGAACCGACCACCTGATGGCTGATGTTTTCAAAGTTTGGGATCATGTCGTCCCACCACTGGTCATATGCACCCATGAGACGTTCGACCACTTCGGGGTATCTTTCAGCCACATCGGTTTGCTGCCCCGGATCGGCGGCATAGTTGAACAGCTCAACCTCTGGAGAAACGCCCCGGCTCACCAGCCGCCACTGATCGCTCATCACGGCATAATCCTTGTACTTCTTCGGCTCGACCAACTGCATGTTATGGACCACCAATGTCCGTTCCGGGCATTTTCCATCCGAGCCTTTTAACTGCTTCACCAAACTGACTCCATCCAACTTTGCTTTCGGCACTCCGATTCCACACAGTTCCGCCAGGGTCGGCATCAGATCAAAATGGGCCGATAACCCGGCGACATCACGCCCGCCGCCGATTCCGCCCGCCGGCCAGCGCACGAAGAAGGCATTCCGATGACCGCCCTCGTAGGGCATGGTTTTCTTGCCTCGCATCCCCGCATTGAATCCATCTTTCACCATTCCGTTTCCGCGGATGCCGGCTCCCATGGCTGTTCCGTTGTCGCCCATGAAGATCAGGATCGTATCGTCGACCATATTTTCTTTTTCGAGAAAATCCATCAGCCGGCCAATGTTTTCATCAATATTGGCAATCAGGCCATAGAACCGCGCGCGCTTTTCCGGAACCCCCGCATCGAGGTACGGCTGGAAATACTTCTCATGGGAGTTGAACGGCCCGTGCGGCGCGTTGACCGCAAGATAGCAGAAGAACGGCTTGCCCTTTTGGGCCTTCACATAGTCCATGCATTCGTCGAACCAGATATCGGTGCAGAATCCCTTATATTTTTTCCATTCGCCGTTCTTCAGGTAGGTATCATCATAATAGTTATTGTTCCAGGCATCCGGAATCTCGCCCACCACGCCGGCGCCGTGCCGAACCACATGCTGAAAGCCGCGATGCTCCGCACCATATGGATACGAATCGCCCAGATGCCACTTTCCGAACATCGCCGTCGCATACCCGCCGTCCGCGAACATATGGCCAAGGGTACGTTCTTCGCGGCGTGGAATATAGCACCCGTTCAACGTACTCCAAACCCCGGTCCGCGCCGAATAGCGCCCGGTCATCAACGCCGCACGCGTCGGTGCACACATCGGATCCACATGGAAATCGGTCAGCCGGACACTCTGTTCATGCAGCCGGTCAATATGCGGCGTCTTCAAAACCGTATTGCCGTGGCACGACATGTCGCCATAGCCCTGATCATCTGTAAGGATCAGGATCACATTCGGCCGTTCCGCGAATCCACTCACCGAAAACGTGATTCCGGCTAACAAGCTAAACCATATCCGACCCATCGATTACCGCTCCGTCAAAAGTTTTTCTTCAGAAACCCGTCACACCGCTCCATGACCGGCGTGAACCATGGTTCCCAGTTCCAATGGCCGTGGATGCCGCCGCTGAGGACCATGGTTTCATGCATGACTCCTCCAGCTTTTAATGCCGCGAGCATTTTCCCCGATGATTCAAGCGAGTTTTCCGCAATCAGCAGCACCGGAGGAGATGCTTGCTTTACGAGCAGGCAGGGCGACGCCATTTCATAGAGCTTTGTCTTTTCGACGTAGGAACCGCCCATGAACATATTCCAGTTCGATTCGGGATCGGCGGAGATTCCCTGTACCTTCTCGCTTGTGCCATCCGTAGGGCCAGCCACAACCATGGCCGCCTTCACATCCGGGTTGGTCATACCGGCGAGTGCCGCCAGATGGGCTCCGGCAGAGCCGCCCCAAACCGCAATCCGGCCTGAATCGAAGCCGTAATCCACGGCACGTTTTTTCAGCCAATCTATCGCGGCGTTGCAATCATCAAGAGCCGCCGGAAAATGCGCCTCACCTGAGAGCCGGTACTGGATCGCCGCAACGGCGTACCCGCGGTTTGCAAACCAGATGCCTTGCGGCCGCTGTGACTCTTTGGATCCCTTTTTCCAACCACCGCCATGAATGATGACCACCAGCGGGGTCTTTCCAACCTTCGGAAGATAGAGATCGAGATTCAGGTGGCGCTCCGGCCTTGAGGCATAACGGATGTTTTCAAGAACCCTCACCCCTTCAACAGGCTGAACTTCGGGACGTGCAACCTCCCAGCCGAGCGGTTTAAGCACATCCTTTACTTCCTTCCAGCTTTTAGGGCGGACACCTTTCGGTAACTCAGGCATCTCCTGTGCTGACGCACAAAGCGCCATCACCATCAAAATAAGCAGCATCCGTTTCATAAACGGAACCTATCAGTTTGTTCCTGCGTCCGGAAGCTTCGGACGGCGGGAGAAGGCTTCATACGGAACCCCGAAGCGGTCGGGGTTGCGCATCACGTCGCGGATGGTGCTGTAGTTCATGAAATATTTAAAGTCGGTCTTTTTCTCCATGCCCTTTTCCAAGTCGCACTCGAAGCGAACCAGAAAGTTCCAGTCGGCGCGGCCGAAATGACACAGCCCCCACGAAAAGCCCAAACCATCTTCGGGGTCGTCAAACTTGTCGGCAATATAGGCCCCGCCGGCAGGAGGAATATCCTCAACCGAACACATCACCTCAAAGTTTACACCGTCCTCGGTGTACTGAATGGTGTCGCGTTCCGGGCCGGCCCAGTCGACCAGCGCAGCAATGCCTTTGCCCCATGGCCACACCCAGATTTCGTGCCCGCTGTTGGTGACCGGATTCAACTCCGATTTCACATACGGCCCTTCCGGGTGGTCGGCCACGGCGACGCCCCAGCGTGAATCGGCGAAGAGCAGGTCATCAATCCCATGCCCTTTATAGTAGAGCCAATATTTCCCCCAACGCGGAATAATGCCCGGATCATGCACCGCAGCACTGTCCCACGAACCATGCTCAAGCGGGCGCTTTTTCCAGGGCTTGTTTTTGTAGGGCCTATCGAACTTGCCATCCGGCGCGGTTTTCAGGATCGGCTCCGATAGTTTGGTCCAAGGTCCGTCCGGAGAATCCGCTTTGGCCATACCGACCACATTGATTCCGCATCCGGTCTTGGTCTCGGGATCATGCTTTTTGGTTTCCGCCTGGTAGCAGAGATAATATTTCCCTTCGGCCACCAGAATATTGCAGGTGAACACGCTGAAATCATCCCACGTCCCTTCCGGTCCGCGCTTTACCGCCGGCCCCTGCTCCGTCCAGTTGATCCCGTTCGGGCTGGTAGCATACCAGATATCGGCATCGAGCCACTTTGAGGTCGTACTCTGGTTGCGCGTGTACCAGACATAATATTTCCCATCGACCTTAATGATCGAACTCGGATCGCGGCGGTTAATGCCCGGCTCATAGCCCAGCCCCTTGATCGGTTGGTAACGGAATCGCGTATACAGCTCGTTCTGACTGTTAATCCCCTTCTGCCGCTTAGAGGCCGCACTCTGATCCGCATCAGTCGCCATGACTAATGCACTTAAAGCGATGATGAAGAAAATACGCATCGTTACCATCCCAACCGGAATACCGTCTTCGATTCATAGGTTCCGCCCTCTTCCAGAATACTATTCGGAGAGCCTGGAATATTCGGACCGTTCGGATAACGAGAAGTCTCGCAGCAGAAGGCCCGGAACTGACCAAACTGCGCGCCGCTTTCACGTTTCAATTTATCTGAGGTGTAAAAGCCGGTATACATCAGCATACTGGGCTCCGAGGTCAGCACCTCGAGTTTCCGACCACTGGAAGCGTCGCTGAATTCGGCGACTTTTGCGTAATCACCGACCGGTTTACTGAAGATATAGTAGGTTTCAAAACCCATTTCCTTTTCTTCAAATACAGCAGACAGCGGTTTCGGTTCATTATAATCCCAAACCGTTCCAGACACTGGAAATTCATCGCCTTGCTGCACATTGGTTTCATCCACGGTCAGCAGCTTGTCGGAAATAATCTGCGCTTCGGTATCGAGAATCGTATCCTGAAACCCCCCGAGATTAAAATAGGTATGGTTGGTCAGTGAAAGCGGCGTGGCTTTGTCCGTTGTGGCGGAATAACTGATCGTTAGTTCATTGTTATCGGTCAGCGAATAAACAACGTTCACATTAACGGTCCCCGGATAGCCTTCGTCGCCGTCTGGGCTGGTCAGTGTCAACCTCAGACAGTCACCCTCAACTTCCGCATTCCAAACGCATTTATCGAATCCTTTGATGCCGCCGTGAATGTGGTTGGTCCCATCGTTGGCCGCCACTTGGTATGCAATGCCATCCACCGAAAACGTTGCATCCTTGATGCGTGCGGCATACCGGCCGACCAAACAGCCGAAGTAGGGAGAATTCGCTTTATACGCATCTGAAAAATAACTATCCAACGTGTCGAAGCCGCAGACGATATCAGCCTTGCCACCCTGGCTGTCAGGAACGACCAGCGAAGTGACGATCCCGCCATAGTTAGTGACCTTGGCGACTACGCCATTGTCGTTTTCCAACGTGTAGAGATCAACATCCACGCCATCGACCAATCCAAAGGGTACTTTTGAGATTTTCATGATTTAGGCCCCGATTCCGTTACCGATTGCGATGATCAGAATACCGACGATCATGGAGGCGAGCCCGGTGTAGAGGAGGCCCTTTGCCTTGGGCGAAGCCTGCTTCCATTCACCAACCACGAGGCCGCTCACGATGGCGGTCACCACGCACGACGCGTTGAAGATGGCATAGCCCACGGTGTTGCCGGACGCTCCCAATTTGGAGGCCGCGAAGGCAAACATGGCCGAAGCCGCATAGTGGAAGAATGCCATGATGAAGATCAGGAAAAAGTTCGGTGTGAAACGCGGTGTCTTGAAGTCGCCCCAGGCCTTCTTGGCGGTCAACTGCTGGGCAAAATAGGCGCCCATCACCACACCGCCGCTGATGAAGATCGGGAACATGACGGCTACCGCGGTTTTCCACGGAGCCAATCCCAACTCGGCCACGGATTCTCCCAGCGGCGGACGACCGACGGCGTTTGCAAAACTGAATCCGGTAGCCAACAGCCCGCCGATCACGGCAATCAGGATGCCCGCAATCATGGAGCCCTTGGTTTCATCATGCTCGGCACCCGCTTCCTTTTCATCCCGTTCGCGTGCCAAACCGGCTTTCCCGTTCATGATTACGCCAACCAGCACGACCAGGATACCGACCATGATGACAGCGAACTTGTTCATGGCGGGCAGGCCGTCCACGAAGAAGGGAAGCAACGAACCAATGAGGATGACGGTTCCGATGAAAAGAGAGAATCCGAGCGAGAGGCCGATATGGTTGATCGCCTTGCCCCACATCATGACCCCCGTGCCCCAGAGCACACTGGCCACGGCCATTTTCATGATGATGGAGGATTCGACCATGCCGAACACCTCAAACCCGCCCAACATTACAATCGAAGCAATGGACGGCACCACGAACATCGTGAGGATGAAGAACAATCCCCAGGTATTTTCAAACTTGAAATCCTTCGTATACTTTTCCGGCAACGCGTACAGCCCCAGCATCACGCCCGCTACCAATGCCCAAACAACTCCTGCCACCATCATCTTGCTATCCTCCTGTTATCTTCCCATCCAGCCACCGTCGACCGTGACGATAGAACCACTCATATAATCCGACGCCGCCGACGCGAGAAACACGACCGGCCCCGCAAAATCATCAGGCCTGCCCCAGCGGCCGGCCGGGATACGGCCGAGAATCGCCGCGTTGCGGTCAGGATTGTCCTGCAGCACCTGTGTGTTGTCGGTGGCAATGTAGCCCGGGGCAATCGCATTGACCTGCACGCCCTTGCCGGCCCACTCATTGGAAAGTGCCATTGTCAGCTGGCCGATACCGCCCTTGCTGGCCGCATAGCCCGGAACGGTGATGCCGCCCTGGAAGGTCAAAAGCGATGCCGTAAAGATGATCTTTCCGGAACCGCGTTCAACCATCTCCCTGCCGAGTTCCCGTGACAGCACAAACTGGGCATTGAGGTTCACCTCAATTACCCTGTCCCAATATTCATCGGAATGTTCGGCGGCCGGCGCACGCATGATCGTTCCGGCATTATTCACCAGAATATCAATCCGCGGAAAGTCCTCCTTCACCTGCCCGATGAATGCATAGAGCGCCTCGCGGTTTGAAAAGTCGCAGGTATACCCCTTGAATGTTCGACCCAGCGCGGTCACTTCTTTCCCCACCGCGCTGCCTTTGGTTTCCAGCGAGGCACTAACACCGATAATATCCGCACCCGCTTCCGCCAGCGCAATCGCCATGCCTTTGCCGATGCCGCGCTTGCAACCGGTCACCAACGCAACCTTGCCTTCTAGATTAAACTGATCCAACACACCCATTTTTCTTCTCCCGTTTTATGAACATTTAATGAGGCTCTTCATAGCCATGGCATTACCATCTAATGCCTGAAAGGCTTTCGTGATATCTTCCAGCTCCTGGATATCGGTAATCAACGCCTCGCAGTTGATGGCGCCGGAAACAACAAGTTCAATAGCTTTCTCGTAATCTTCAGCCTGATAGACCCGGGCCCCCAGCAGCTCCAGTTCACGCCAGAAAAACTTAAACATGTCGACTGCCGGCTTTTCGCCGTGAATCGCCACCATCACGATGCGACCACGGACAGCAGCGGCTTCAGTCATGGTTTCGATACCCGGTTGTGAACCGGAAACTTCAAAGACCACTTCGGCTCCCTTCTCGCCTGTCATTTTCCAGATTTCTTCTGCCACGTTGACTTCACGCGGGTCCAAGGTCCGGAAGCCGAGCTTTTTCGCAGTTTCTAGGCGATAGTCACTGACTTCTGAAATCACCACGTTACCACCGGCCTGTTTAGCAACCATGGCTACCAACAGGCCAATCGGACCGCCGCCGATTACGAGAACATCTTCACCTTCCTGAATCCGGGCGCGCGCCACGTCATGGCAGGCCACCGCGGTCGGCTCGATGAGTGCTGCGTAATCCAAACGCATATCGGCCGGAATTTTGTGCAGGGTGTGCGCCGGAAGCGTCCACGCCTGCTGAAAAGCGCCCTCGGTATCCAGCCCCAGGAACTTCAGCTTTTGGCAGACGTGAATGTACCCCTTTTTGCAGGCGGCACATTCACCGCAGTGACTTAGTGGACGGACTACAACCTGATCGCCGATTTCCAATTCCTCGACGCCTTCGCCGACGGCATCGACGACGGCGGAACATTCGTGACCGATTACGCGATTGGTTGTAACGCGGGCATCCATTGCCCCATGGAATACATGGAGATCCGTACCGCAGATCCCGCAAAATGCAATTTTCACCCGGACATCACCCAGGCCGGGTTCTTTCGGTTGGTCCTCACGAATCGTAAAATCGCTATTTCCTGAATAGTATGCTGCTTTCATTGTTCTTCCTATTTAACTTCGTGGGGTTCCAATTTGGCCCAGTTGAAAACGACACCGGTTCCCGGCTCGTCGGACGCAACCGCGCGGTGATTTTCAACCACCAGCGGGCGTGTGGTGTATTCATCGATCGGAAAACTGTGCACTTCCAGCCAGCCGGAGTTGGACTGGGCCGATAGCAGGCTCACGTGCAACTCCTGCATACCGTGCGAACAGACCGGCAGACCGTATTTCCGCGAAAGCTCCGCGGCCGCCAACCAGCCCGTGATACCGCCGCAGTTCGACGCATCGGGTTGGATATACGATAGTTTTGCCTGCTCGAAGGCATAGCCAAACTCGTGAATCGTGTGCAGATTTTCGCCCATCGCCAACGGCATTCCGGTGGCGTCCGCGATCTTTGCGTAGCCATGATAGTCGTCTGGAATGGTCGGTTCCTCAAACCAGGTGATATCGTATTCCTTAAAACGCTCGGCCGCCTCGATGGCTTTCTCAACACTCATGGAATAGTTCGCGTCTACCATAAAGGTCACATCGGGGCCGATCAGTTCACGCACCGCCGCAATACGCTCAATATCTTCATCGAGGTTCTCGCGGCCAATCTTGATCTTTATCGCATTGAAACCGCTCCCCAGATAACCGCGGATATTGTTCAACAGTTTTTCGAGCGGGAACATCAGGTCAATACCTCCGCAATAGGCCTTGCAGCTATTCCCCGCACCGCCCGCCATTTTCCAAAGCGGCTTCCCGGCCTTCCTGCACTTGATATCCCACAGCGCTATGTCGACCGCCGAAATGGCAAACGAGGCAATACCGCCCCGCCCGACATAATGGATGTGCCACTCCATGAAATCGTAAATTTCCTCGATGGCCGGTCCATCCCTGCCGACCAGCGCCGGAGCGAGGTCGTGTTCGATCATGGCCTTAATGGCATGTCCGCCCTTACCGCCGGTGTAGGTATAACCGGTGCCTTCACTGCCGTCTTCGAGGGTAACGGTCGCTGTCACCAGTTCAAAATGTGTGTGGTCACCATGCTTGGCGTCCGACAGCACCTCAGCCAAGGAAACCTCAAAGAGCCGCACGTCTATTTTCTTAATTGCACTCATAAATCCTCTCCCGAATAAACGGGGGATAAACACCTGCTCGCTTACTCGCTTAAGACACCAAGAACTCAAAGACTAAGCGTACGTAATCTTAGAGTCCTTTGTGCCTTTGTGTTTAATTATAATTCACGTAGAAGGTTTTCTTTTCGAGGTATTGCTCAAAGCCGTACTTACCGTCCTCGCCACCGGTACCGCTGAGTTTGTATCCGTTGTGAAATCCCTGATGCTGTTCACCGTGGCCGCGGTTGATGTAGATTTCGCCGCACTCCAGCTCGTCGGTCAAACGCAGGATGTTCTTCATGTCCTTGGTGCAGACCATGGCGGCCAGACCATAGTCGGCATCGTTGGCATATTCTATTGCCTGTTCCACCGTCTGGAATTTCACAATGGGCAGGATCGGACCGAACGATTCTTCGTGAACGATCGTCATCTCCTGCGTGACATTCGTCAGGATCGTCGGTTCAAACCAGTTGCCCCCTTCGAAACCGGGAACGGATGCAACTTTGCCGCCGAAAGCAACCGTTGCGCCTTCCTGAACGCTGGTTTCGACCAGTTCTTTCATATGTTCGAGTTCCCTGGCATTCACCTTCGGCCCCATGTCCACTGATTCGTCCATGGGATCGCCGATCTTGATGGCCTCGACCTTGGGCATGAAGCTCTTCATGAATTCGTCATAAACGGATTCCTGGACATACATGCGTTCATTGCAGGTGCAAACCTGCCCGCAGTTATCAAAGCGCGAATGCAGCGCTGCCGCCGCGGCCTGCTCGAGATCTGCATCTTCGAGCACGATGAAAGGCGCTTTTCCTCCGAGTTCCAGCTGGCAGTGCGCCATGTTGTCGGCGGTTGCTTTGATGATCGCCTGGCCGGCCGGCGTGCTGCCGGTCATAGAAACCATTTTTGTGATCGGGTTTCTGCAAAGCGCATCCCCCATCGTGCGGCCCGGGCCTGTTACAATATTCAAGACTCCATCCGGAATACCGGCCTTCTTCGCGAGGTCGGCCAGCTCCAACGTGGCGAGCGGGGTTTCGGATGTCGGTTTGAGCACCATGGTGTTCCCGGCCACCAGTGCAGGGCCGATTTTGCGACCCGCGAGCGCGAGCGGGAAGTTCCATGCGGTGATGCCGACCACAACCCCGCGTGGAATCTTATGAATCCAGATATGCTCGTCCTCGTTGTCGGACTGCACAATATCACCGTCCATCTGGCGCGCCCAGTCGCAGGCGTATTCCACAAAAGAACAGAACACATCCACTTCAAAACGGGCCACCGTCAATAACTTCCCCTGTTCAGCCGTTAACAAGGCGGCCAGTTCCTCCCGGTTTTTCCGAACCTCGGAACAAAATTCACGCAAGAGGTCCGCACGTTTTCTGGCTGGAATCTTCTTCCAATAGACCTGAGCTTCTTCGGCCGCTTCCAGCGCACGCTGTGCATCCACTTCGGTTCCGTCCTGAATAGTGGCAATCACTTTTCCGGTCGATGGATTTAACACCTCCGCCGTTGCTCCCGCTTCGGAGTTTTCCCAGGCACCGTTGATATACATCTGATAGGTCTTCATATTAAATTTCCTCTCTATCGAACCGTTTCGCGATCAAGCCGCTTGCGGCTGGCATCGATCTGTTTCTTCACATTGGGAGGGAGCCGGACTCCCTGTTGTAAATAGGTCTGTTCATTAAAACGCAGGTTATTCCGCTTAAAGACCGGGATCTCATGGTCCAGCGAAAGATCGCAATCGAACCGCGCAAGAATCGACTCATTAGCCGCGCCGCCGCCGTCGGGATTAATATGGCAAAGCCCCCACGTAAATCCGCGGCCGTCACCTTTGCCTTCAAATGTGGTCGGGCAATACGGCCCCGGCGCGACAGGCGGCACCTGGATCATCGACATCACCTTGAAGTTTTCACCATCAGGTGACCACTGGATCGTATTCTTTTCCGGACCGTCGAGCGCGACGAGTGCGGCGACGCCATCCTTCCAGGCAAACATACAAGTTTCATGGCCCGAGTTGATGACTGGATTGAGTTTCGACGCTTCGAACGGCCCCAGCGGATTTTTCGAGAAAGCGACGCCCTGCATCCGCAGCACATATTCCGGGCCGCGCTCAATCGGCGCGCCTTTGTAGTAGATCAGGATGCGGCCATTGTGTACTACCGGACAGGGATCGTTGATTTTAATATTGCCCCAGGTTCCTTCCGGGCTCGGTTCCACTGCGTTTACCGGATGATGCGTCCATGGTCCGTTCGGGGAATCCGCATAGGCCACGCGCACCGGGCAATATTCCTGACCGCCCACTTTGTTGTAGGCCTGGAAGTAGAGATAATATTTTCCTTCATAAACGAGAATGCCCGGCGTGCAGATCGAGCGGTTCCCCTGCCCCGCCGGACGGCGCACGGCGGGCTGCTTGTCCTCCACCCAGTCGATTCCATTCGTACTCGTTGCATGCCAGATATCGGCCAAATCCCAATCCGTTCCCGGTTTGGTTCCGGTCATCTTTTTCAGGCCGACCGGCGGACATTCGGAACGGCGGCCCGTGTACCAGACATGATAGATACCATCGACTTTGACTACCTTGGTCGGATCTCGCCGGCTCACATTCTCTTCGCGATTGAATCCGTTCAACTCCGTATATTTAAAATTGGAATAAAGTTCATTCCCGCGGTCTTCGTGCGGATTCCACTCATCGTACAACCGCTCCATCGCCGCGCTCAACGGGAAGTCGGGCTTCGTTTCGGGAATGACCGCCGGGAATGGTTTGTGTTCTGCAACCGCAGTCATCAAAAACAAGATAGCAATCAGGGTAGGGACGGCTGTCCCAGCCGTCCGCGGACGCCTCGGAGAGGCGTCCCTACCTTCGGCAAATCCAACAAACACCTTCATTTCGTCTCCCCCTCAATTTGTTTCCGCAGCCAGCCGTTCATCTTGGTGCTCTTCTGGAAATAGGTTTCGTCATTAAAGCGCAGGTTGTTGCGTTTAAAAACCTGCCGGTCCACATCGAGCGATAGGTCGCAGTCAAAACGGGCCAGGGTGGAATTATTATTCCCGCTCTCCTTGTCCATGATATGGCAGAGTCCCCAGGTAATACCGCGTCCATTGCCGTTGTCAGCAAACGCGTCATAACAGAACGGCCCCGGTGCAACCGGAGGAATCTGGATGAGCGACTTCACTTCAAAATTAATGCCGTCCGACGCATATTGAACCGTGTTCTTTTCGGCGCCATCCAGACTCACGATGGCTGCCACCCCATCCTTAAACGGAAACATGCAGGTTTCATGGCCGGAATTGATGACCGGGTTCATCGGTGATTTTTCAAACGGTCCCAGCGGATGCTCAGCAATCGCTACGCCCTGAGCGCGAACGATGGTATCGTCGCGCCCGCCCTTTTGCGGAGATCCCTTATAATATAGGTAAATTTTTCCGTTGTAGATGATCGGATACGGATCGTGGATGGCATCCGAATCCCACTCCCCTTCCTTCCCGAAATCAACCACCACCTTACCCACCGGTTTCCAGGGACCATAGGGCGAATCGGCCTCGGCAACAGTAACCGCCGCGCGGTCGCCGACGTTTAGGCCTGGTATTTCATTAAAGCCCTGATAGTAGAGATAATATTTACCCTCCCAGATCAGCACATCGGTAGTGGAGATCGAGCGCCAGCCATAGCCCGGTTTTGCAAGGCGTGTCACTGCCGGTTTTTCATCTTCCGTCCATGTCCAGCCATCCGTACTGGTGGCATGCCATAGATCGCATAGATCCCAGTCGAACGAAGGAATGGTGTCGGTCGCTTTTTTTCCGGCCGGAATTCCGGCGGTTTTGCGGCAGGTGTACCAGACGTGATACACGCCATCGATCAACAGCACCTTGCTTGGGTCGCGACGGGAAATCGTGGCCTTGCGCTCAAGGCCTTCAACCGGGCTGTATTTAAAATTGGAATAGAGTTCATTACCCCGGTCTTCATGCGGGTTCCATTGGTCGTACAATCGCGCGACCGCCGCGCTCACGGGATAATCCGGTTTTTCCTCCGGAATCAGGGCCGGAAAGATTTCCGCGGCTGCAATGATCGGCAAAACCGCCAGGCAACAGATTGCTGCAAGCTTCATAAAACGCTCCTTAAAAAGGGTGTATACTCTATGAACGCCCTTCGGCGTAAATATTCCCACTAAAGCACCGGTTTTTCCAAACGCCCCATTTGGCCGAACGGAATCGGCTCAAAACCTTTCACCTGCTTGAACACGGCAGCATCCTCGCGCAACGTAAAGTTCCCATTGGCATAATCCACGAATCCAGGATCTTCCTGAGTGACCCAGTTACCCTTCGACCGTAACTGACCGGAATGGTCGATCACGCCCGGCTCTTTCATACGCCGTCGGAAAACGCCCTGTTTCAAGGCCAGCGAACTGGCGTCGATGTGGATTTCGTGATTGGGATGGTAGAGCACATTGTTCCAGATATCGCTGCGCGGCCGGAAAAACTCTTCCTTGTCCTTCTTGGCCAGCCACTCCTTGAAATCGTCATACTTGTTGTAGGGCGTATCCTTCACCTTTCCGTCGCCAAAAAGTTCCATGGTGTGGTTCCAGAATTCGAACCAGCGTTCCTCCTTGGGGCGGGCACCCTGTCCATAGAGCTGCACACAATCGATGGCAATGTTATTAAAAGCACGTCCTTCCCCGCCCCCGTTGTTGTAAATGGGCGGACGGCCGGCCTTCACCCCGACATTGCGGAAGAGGTTGTGCGAAATCTCAACCCCCCACGAATAATTGTCGGGATAGACGCCGATGGTGGGAACATCGTGGAAATAGTTGTTGCGCACAACAAGGCCGCGGCACTCCGGCCGCTCGCCCGTTCCGATATAGAGTGAGCCGCCGTCAAACTTATGGTATTTGGGCAGGCTGTGAATTTCGTTGAATTCAGTGACGACATCGTTCGCTTTGCGGATGAGAATTCCAAAGTGGGTGGCGTCGTGGATTTCGTTGTGGGCAATCCGATGCCCCACCCCGTAGGCACAAACCCCGGCCTGCTGCGATTTTTGCTCCCAGCCGAAATCGTGGATGTGGCAGTTGACCACCTCGTTGTTGGCCGGTTCGAGAGTCGTGATCTTCCCACCCCGAAGCCGGACACCGAATGCGCCGATTCCGTGGATATGCGAGTTGATGATCCGTACGTTTTCAGCATCGACGTCCACACCGCCGGCCGTAAAGTTGGCCACCCGACATTGATCAATTACAACGTTGCTGCTTTTACTGATTTTAAAACCGAGGTTCCGTCCGGTATCAAATTCCAATCCATGGAACCGGATATCCGACGTATTCGCTATGGACACCATCGGCTGGGCCAGAGAAGACAGGACAATGACTCCACGTTCCTTCGGCGGATAGAGATAGAGCAATCCCTTTTGGCGATCGATGTAATATTCATCCGGCTGGTCTATCTCTTCAGGAATATTTTCAAAGTAGAAATGCGGCAACCGCACTGAAGCCCCCACACCGACCCCGCTGAGTTCCGGATACGCCAGAGTGATATGTTTATTGGCGATATTGACTGATCCCACCCGGTTATACGTCCATTCCCACGTCGAACCCAGAACGCCGTCGAGCCAGACATTTTCAGCATCATTCCAATGCTTCATACGGTCGAACCCCACTTCGAACGTCCCGCCACCCATTTCCTTGTTGCGGATCGATCCCCCCGGATCCACCACACGGGTCAGGGTTACCTCTCCGGGCAGCCTGACCTTTTCGATAATTTCCTGGACCTTCAGTTCATAGCCCTTAAGCGGCCGCTCCTCCGGAAGATAGTGCTGATACACCATATACGGACTCTCTTCGCCCGCGTTCGGCCAGCGCGCCAGCGTCATGCGCTGCCCGCCAATATTCAGCGAGGCAGGAGGCACACGATCCTTCGGTTCATTGCTCCAGCCATGGCGGCTGATTTCGCCATAGTCCGTGATGCCATGTTTTTTCAGATCCACAACGCGGATCTTTTTTCCAGCCTTTGGATCAACCAGACGCGAAAGAAAGGCGCGATCCCTCACGGGCTCGAACCATTCGGGATCGATGATCCTGCCCCCGAAGAAACGAGGTTTCCCGCCTTCGGCCGCGACAAACGAAATACCCGAATCGACCTTGCCAAGAAACAAGCCCTCTTCCATCACATAGTCGCCCCCGCGAACCACCACCTTAAACGGCGGCTTAGTCCCGGCTTTTTTCAGCCGCCGAACTTCGTCCCGCGCCGCGTCCATGGATTGAAACTCTCCATCCGGCGAAACCTCTACAACCGTTTCCGCAAAAACGGATACGACAGTTAATAAGATGATGGATAGAACAAACCTCATTTGACGTTGGTGACCTTCAGCGTAAAGACGTGGTTGCAGGGCAGCTTGCTCGGATTGAGGTGCGGAAGCTCGACTTCGATTCCACCGTCTTCCTTTTCCCATTCGAGTTCACCATCCACGCCGAGCATGGTGATTTTGGAGTCCTTACTCAGTTCGATATCCGCAATCTCAAATTCACCATCATCCGGTAGTTCGGTAATCATGACGTAGACTGTGTCGCCCTTGGCGGTAAAGTAGCACTCCTTGCGGGCCTGCCCTTCACGAGGGTATTTGGCCATTTCGATGATAGGATCAGGAATGCCTTTGTGGAATTCTTCCTTGGTGTATGCGCGGATTTTGCCTTCGCTCCACTGGCAATCTTTCTTCCAGCGGCGGGTGCCATAGATGGCTTCGCCGTTGACTTCCAGCCATTCGCCGATTTGGATCAGGCGGTCTTCCATCACAATCGGAATACGGCCGTCCGCAGTTGGACCTATATCCAGCAGGAAGTTCCCTCCCCGTGAAACAATGTCGCACAGCATGTAGATCAACAGCTCGCCGGTGTTGTAGTCATCGAAGGTTTCTACGCGGCTGAATCCAAATGATTTTCCGATGCCCCGGTTCTCTTCCCAAAGGATTTTCGGATCGGCAAAGCCGGAGCCGTATTCGGTGGTAAAATATCCGCCGTGCTTTTTACGCACTTTTCCCCAGCGGTCGTTAATCACCACTTCGTCTTTGTTCGGCGCGTTGTTAAAGAGCCAGGCCAACGCCGGTTTCGTCCCCCACTTCTCATCATCCATCCACCAGTCGCCGTCGGAAAAAATGACCGCGGGTTCGTAGCGATTCACAATATCCTTAATCTGAGGAACCATGACTTCATTAATATATTTTTTGCGCCCTTCTTCAGGCAGGTTCATCTTACGTTTCGCGCCGGTGGTCGGCTGTTCTGCTTCCGGCCAGTACGGGTTGAACCAGTCCCAGATGGAATAATAGAGCCCCATCTTGATGCCGCCTTCATCGCGCACGGCTTTGGTCAGATCGCCAACCAGATCACGCTTCGGCCCTGAATCAACCGAGTTCCAGGCCATGCCGAAACTCTTCGACGCCTCCTTACTCGGCCATAGGCAGTAGCCGTCGTGATGTTTTGAGGTCAGCACGACATATTTTGCACCGCTTCGCTTAAACACTTTTGCCCAATGCTCCGGCTCAAACATTTCGCAGGTAAACTGATCCCGAAAATCGGAATACTCAACATCATCCCCATAAACCCGCTTATGAAATTTTTGCGTAGCATCCGCGCGGCCGACGGCTGCGGCATGTTTGCCGGACTGGTCACCGTCCTTGGCGTGCCAGTACCACTCGGCATAGGTTCCGCGCGGCGCGAATGCCGGAACCGAATAAAGCCCCCAGTGAATAAAGATGCCGAACTTGGCATCCGGAAACCATTGCGGAGTTTCGCGGGAATCCAGCGACTCCCACGTAGGTTCATATTGTTTGTCTGAGTGTGCGGCCAGAACTGCCGAAACGGCAATGATAGCTAAAATTGTTTTTTTCATTCCTTTAATTCTCCTTTATTCAGGATCTCATAACCAATGGCATTACCGAACCTTGAGTCAACAATACCATCCATAGAAACGTGAAAGAGCAAAGCAATTCTCATTATTTGGCCCTTATTCTCTAATTTTAAGAATTATCCGAAGTGAATGGCCGGACAGCGTTCCTGCTTGTACGGATACGCGGAATCGAAGTTTCCATTTCGCTTCGCTCCATTGCCTTCGCTACGCACCAGCCTCACTTCCTTTCCGCGCTACGACGCAGGCCTACTGGTTCGTACCAGGTTTCGGCTCCCATTTGCGCGTGGGGTGATCCTGATCCAGCCGTTGCGGCGGTACGCGGCCATAGGACGGATCATAAACCGGGATACCCATGCCTTCCGGCGTTTGCCAGCCGGGCTTCGGCTTATGCGTCACATAAACGTAGTACGGCGTTGCTTCCCGGCCACCACCGATGAATAAAGGCGACAGCTCAACCAGCCCCTTTTTCAAGTTAACCCGGAATGTGACCTCTTTGGCCCCGTCGGAGATTTCCTTCGTTTCATCAACGTCTGCGACGCGCATGCGCGCCTGTTTAAAATTAAATCCTTTATACCCATTGGCATCGTTGATCGACTTATCGGCTTCGACCGGCCAGCGGCGCAGCGAAATTTCATAGACCCCATCATGATCCACTTCAACCGCCCAGTGTGCCGGCTTGGCCATCGCGCCGTGCATAATATGCGGCTGATACCACGGCACATTTGCCGTGAGCCAGTCGTGCGATGAAAGGGCCACAACAGGCGAATCATCCGAACCGATTTTCATATAGCTGGTCAGATTGTGCTCACTGGAGACATCCTTCCAGAAGGTTTCATATTTCCCGCGCATTCGCTCAAAGACTTCCGGATGCTGATCCTTTACATCTGTTTTCTGACCGGGATCGTTTTGAATATCAAAAAGCTCTTCGCCATTCACCAGTCGCCATTGATCGGTCATTACAGCACTCTTACGCCATTTAATGGGATCCACCACTCGCTGCGATTCCACGATCAGCGAACGTTCCGCCCAGCTTTTGCCATCGCTATAGAGCAACTCACGCAGGCTGGTTCCGTCAAAATCGATTTCCGGTGCATCGAGATTGCAGAGATCAATAAAGGTCGGCAAAATGTCGAGATGAGCGGTCAGTCGTTTGACGCTTTTGCCCGCTTTCAGCTTTCCGTCGGGCCAGCGGATGATGAACGGAACCCGATGCCCGCCATCGTACTCTGAATTTTTCTGCCCGCGCATGCCGGCATTAAAACCGACGCCTTTATGCAGCCCGCCGGCCGTACCGTTATCGGTGGTATAGATCAGGATCGTATTATCAGCAATACCCAGCTCATCCAGCCTGATCATCAACTTCGCCATATTGTCATCAATATTGGTCACCATGCCGTAGAACTCGGTCCGGGACACCCCCTCTTTACCTTCGTAGGGCTTGGTGTATTCCTCCGGACAATAGAACGGGCCGTGCGGAGCATTCGGTGCAATATACGCAAAGAACGACTTGCCCTGTTTTACATTGTTTTCGATGAACGAAATTCCCTCGTCAAACCAGACATCCGTGCAGAAGCCTTTAAAGCGGGTCGGCTTGCCGTTTTTGATATAGGTATCGTCAAAATAATCGTTGCCCCAATAGTCCGGAGCCTGCGCAACACCACCGGCTCCGTGGTAAACCGTGTAGCTGAAACCGCGGTCTTCCGGGCGGTAGGGATAACAGTCGCCCAGGTGCCACTTCCCGAAGATACCGGTGGCATAGCCGTTCTGCCCGAAAATATCGGCCATGGTGACTTCACGCTCGCGAAGCATGTTTCGCCCCTGCACTGTATGCCAGACGCCGACCCGGTCGGAATAGCGGCCGGTCAGGAGCGCAGAACGAGTCGGCGCGCAGGTGGGGTCCACATGATAGTTATCGAGCTGAATGCCCTGCGAACGCAGCTTATCGACATTCGGCGTCTGGATCACCGTATTCCCGTTACAGCCCAGATCGCCATATCCCTGGTCGTCGGTAATGACGATGATCACGTTCGGTTTCTGCATAGCAACTGAACAAGACGCGGCCAGTACATACAATATACACAAATATTTTCCCATAACATACCCTCTTGCGGCAAAGCCGCTCTGGAGTGCGGCGGGAACTGAAAGGCCACGCCGCTCTTTTCTGCCGAAAAGCGGTGTCGCCCGTTGGTTGCCACCGCACTCCATAACGTTTTACTTTTTCTTTTTCGGCACGCGCTTTACGTTATGCGTCCAGGTGCCATCCTTATGTTTCTGCACCACGGAATGCGAAATTGCAACAGCCCTGGCACGCGCGGCATCGTCATAGTCCCAGTAATCATTAATCACCTTGTTATAGGTAAACTGGGAACCATCGACTTTATACTCCTTGCGCAACGCTTTCAACTCATCCTTCAGCTCGGCAATCAGCTCAGCATACTCGGGATTATCGTAGAGATTATTGTCTTCGGCCGGATCATTTTTGAGGTCATACAATTCCCACGCCGGGGGTGTATCCGGTTCGGTTTCACCTTTCCAGCCCGTGCCGTAGAATAAGATCAGCTTATACCGCTTGGTGCGGATCGCTATATGAGCGGGATTGTCATGGGCCGACATATGCATCTGGTAGTGGTAATAGGCTGCCTTTTTCCAATCGTTCGGTTCGTGTCCGCTCTCCATGATGGACTTAAAGCTGCGGCCCTGCATGTACTCCGGAGTCGGCACTCCGGCAAAATCCAGCATAGTCGGTGCATAGTCTACGTTTTCGACGATGGCATCGGTCCGGCTGCCGGCCTTGATCGTTTTTGGATAGCGCACAATAAACGGCATACGCATGGCTTCCTCATACGCCCAGCGCTTATCAATGTAGTCATGCTCACCCAGGTAGAAACCCTGGTCGCCGGTATACATGATGACCGTGTTGTCGTAGAGCCCTTCCGCCTTGAGATAATCGATCACACGCTTGAGATTGTCGTCCACGCCCTTGACGCAGCGCAGGTAGGCCTTCATGTAGAGCTGATAGGCCTGGCGCTTGATGTCCTTATCGCTGAGCGAATGGTCGATCTGATCCGCCCACGGCGTGCGCGGATCCTCGGCATAATTGCGTCGGAGGTTCCGCCGGCCGACCGAAGTGCCGATATAACGGACGAGTTCGTCGTTATGGCCGCGCGTGGCGATAGAGCCATTGTTTTTCCGATCCCACATATTAGCGGGTTCCGGGATCTCAACATCGGCCAGATAACTTTCATAACGCGGGGCATATTCAAAATAGTCGTGCGGTGCCTTGAAATGCAGCTTCAGGAAAAACGGCTGGTTCGGATCGCGCTTTTCCTTGAACCACTCGAGTGTGGAGTCGGCGATACAATCCGTCGAGTGTCCCTTCATCTCCACGGCACCCTCGAATGTTTTCCAGGGTTTATTCCCCCAAGTCATCTGACGTTTGATCACGCCGGTTGCGCCGGTCTCAAAAAAGAAGGGATCAAAATAGTCACCCTGCCCCTGCAGCACCTTGTAGTAATCGAAGGTCGAAGGCAGCTCCTTGAGATGCCATTTTCCGATCACAGCAGTCTGATACCCGGCCTTTTTCATTTCCTTCGATAAATACTGCCGCTCCGGCGGCAAAGGATCATTCAGCGTCGGGCATCCATTGATCGCACTGTACTGCCCGGTCATGATGCAGGCACGGCTCGGCGTGCAGATCGCGTTGTGGCAAAACGCATTTTCCATCACAACGCCTTCCTTCGCAATGGAATCAATCGTAGGCGTCGGGTTCAGCTTTGCCAACCGGCTGCCATACACCCCCACCGCCTGCGAGGTGTGGTCGTCCGACATGATGAAAAGAACGTTTGGCTTCGCTTGCGCAATCCCGGAGGAGGCAACAGCAAGCAAGGTGGCAACCGCATAGGTCATGGTATATTTTCTTTTGCTCATAATAGTCCTTAAATTTTACATTTCGCTTGGGTCAAGGTCGTCCGGACGAAGCCAGGGGGCGAGATATTTTTCGCACTTGTTCGGGTCGCCGAACTTTTCAAAATAGTCGTTGGAAATGCGAATGGCCTTTTGACGGTCTTCCGGCGAATAGTCCCAGTATTCCTCGATCACCTCGTTCACGGCGGCGATGCGTTCCTGCGCCGGCTTGGTGGGCGCAATGGCCGGATCGTCGGCCTGGATGCGGGTGCGCAGTGCCTTGAACTGCTCCTTCAACTGCGGGATCACATCGGCATAGGCCGGATCGTCGTAGACGTTGACCATTTCGTGCGGATCTTTTTGAAGATCGTACAATTCCCATGCCGGCGGGGTTTGGAATTCCGATCGCTCGGAACCGAATCCTGTGGTGCCTTGTGTGCCGTGGAAAAGAATCAGTTTGTAGCGTTTCGTACGCATAGCGATATGCCCCGGCACATCGTGGTGCGCCATGTGCATCCAATACTGGTAGTAGGCTTCCTGCTTCCAACCGCGCGGCTCTTCTCCCTTGTCGAGCACCTTGCGGAACGAGCGACCCTGCATGTAGTCCGGCTGTTTGATCCCGGCATAATCGAGCATGGTGACTGGGTAGTCGACATTCTCAATAATGGCATCGGTGCGCGACCCGGCCTCGATGGACTTTGGATAGTACGCAATGAACGGCATGCGGAACGACGGCTCGTATGCCCAGCGCTTGTCCTGCATGTCGTGCTCACCGAGGAAAAAGCCCTGGTCGCCCGTGTACATGATGACGGTGTTGTCCATCAGGCCTTCCTTTTCCATATAGTCGAACAGGCGCCCAAGGTTGTCGTCGACGCCCTTCACACAGCGGAAATATTTTTTCATGTAAATATTGTAGGCCTCACGCTTGGTTGCGGCTTCATCCAACTTTGGATCGACTTCAAAATCGATGTTATAGGAGCGGCGGAAGTTGCGGGTGCCGATCGAGGTGGCCACCACCTGATCAAGTTGGCCTTCGTGTCCGCGGGTTGCGATGGACCCCGTGCCGCGCTCCCACAGGCTCAGCGGCTCAGGCATGTTGATGTCCTTCAGATAGTCGTCGTAGCGCGGTGCATTTTCAAAATAGTCGTGCGGCGCCTTAAAGTGCAGCTTCAGGAAAAACGGCTGATCCGGATCGCGCTTTTGCTGAAACCACACGAGTGCGGAATCCATCACACAGTCGGTGGAATGCCCCGCCATTTTTACCAGGTTTGTTCCACCGCCCGTTTCATAGAAGACCGGATTGAAATATTTGCCTTGCCCCGGCAGTACCTTGTAGTAGTCGAAGGCCTCCGGCAGCGCCTTGAGGTGCCACTTTCCGACAATGGCCGTCTGATAGCCCGCCTTATTCATTTCCAGGGCCAGGAACTGACGCTCTTTTTCCAGTTCGCCGTCCAGCGTCAGCGCACCGTTCTTATGGCTGTATTGCCCGGTCATAATACTGGCGCGGCTCGGCGTGCAGATTGAGTTTCCGCAAAAGGCGTTTTCAAAAACCATACCCCTGGCGGCGAGCTTGTCGATATTGGGAGTCGGATCGAGATAGGCAAAGCGTGAATTGTAGGCCCCGACCCCCTGCCACGTGTGGTCGTCCGACATGATGAAAAGGATATTGGGTTTTGTTTTCCCGCATACGGAGAGCACCACCATCAGGCCTATACCCAGTATGAATTTAATATATTTCATTGGATCCCTTTGCACATTGGAAAATGCCCATACGCATTCTCAGTTTTATAAACGTTATTATGGTCCACCTTTCTCATTATAAACAATCCTTCCTGAGCGGTCATTTTTGACAAAAAACTCCATCCGGGTGCCGGATGGAGTGACGGAATCAGGAACCGATCATTAATTCTTAAGAATACGGAGGCGAATAAAGCCCTCCGCGTTGAACGATGAATCGAGACGGTTGGTGACGAATTCAAAATCGGATCCGAGTGCACCCGTACCGGTTTCCTGTACAGCATTGGTCGTCCAACTGCCGGAAACCAGATTGGTGCCGGCCTCAACCCGATAGATCAGACCGCGCGTTTCGGCATCGGTGCGACGGCGGTAGACATATTCCAGCCATTCGCCATTCAGTTCCGAGTCGGGAAGGATGGCCACTGCATCATCGTTGATCGGATTACCGCCCAAGGCATACTCGGTCAGATTATCCATGCCATCGAAGTCGGAGTCGGCCAGCAGATTGGTTTCAGCCAAGTCAAATTCGGTCAACCACTCATCATAAAGCGTCGTCAACGGCTCAATCGCCGAAATACGGACATTATCGATATAGGTCAGGTCGAGTGTATTGTTGGCACCGCCCCGGAAACGGATGTTCATGGATGCTGTGAAGGCATTTGTTGTTTCCGGGATGAGCAGCGCGATGGCATGGCGGGTATTGTTGCCGTAGTCCTGCTTGTTGTATCGCTCGACTTGTTTCCACAAGGTACCATCCCAGAAATCGACATAGAGATAATCCAGATTGTCCATGGCCTTGAAGTAGAGGCTGAACTCCACTTTGATTGCGGGGTAGCGCGGTGTATCGATATCGATTCCCGATGCAAGCCAGAACGAGGCACTGGTTCCGTTATAGTTGACGTGTGCCGCATTATTGCCCAGCGCATACGGACTGCCGCCCGTATAGATTACGGCATTGGCGCCGCCGTTCGTATAGCTGCCCCAGCCGCTCTCAAAATCATCGAAGGTCAGTTCGACCCAGTTGGTGGAGCCGATCGCCAGCGTGGTGAACGACTCAACCGTTGCTGCCCAGTTGCTGCCGTAGCTGTTGCCGGCAAAACATTGAAAATGGTAAAGCGTATTGTCGGCCAGCCCGGTCAGGTTGGTGCTGAAATCGTCAAGCTGAGTCCCCAACGCCACCACATTGGAACTGCCGCCGTCCGGCCAATAATAGATCCATACATCATCAGCCAACGTATCGTTGGTGATCGATCCTCCGAGCGTGGCGGAGGTGGTCAGGATATTGGTGGCGGGCGTATTGACAACCACCGGCGCTTCCGGCAGGAGTCCGATCACAAAGTTTTCGGTCGTCGGAGCCCAGCTGGAGCCATAGTTGTTCGTGGCGAAGCAGCGCATATTGTACTGCGTATTGATTGCGATCCCCGTGATATTGGTTTCGAACGCCCCCGAATGGATGCCCATATCGACTACGTTGGTCGCGCCCCCGTCCGGCCAAACATGGATCCAAACCCTGGAACCGGTTCCGCCGTCCGTGATCCGCCCGCCAACCGTTGCGGAAAAATTGGTTACATTGACAGAGGGCGTGCTGTTGATAATGCCCGGTGCCGCGGGCGATGCCGATGGAACAGAAAAGTTCCATACCACCCCTTTGACCGTGCCGGTAGCCGTATGGGTGTCGATGCGCCACCAATAGGTCTGGGCCTGCAAACCGAGCGGATCATAGACATTGTTCAGCTGAGAGCCCCTGAACTCCGGCGATGCCGTGGTAGCAGTCGCCACCGCATTGGATGATGAGCCGAAATAGACATTGTTTGACACCGCTTCCAGTCCAGGTTGCCACATCAGCGAAGCCGAAGCCTTGGCGGATGTTGAGCCGTTTGGCGGAATGGCGGTTGAGGCGCCGGATTCTTTCCGTCCGGCAATCCAGTAGTTTGCCGCGCCGTGCTCATAGGCACCGATGTCCGGGGCAGACCCCACATAGCCATCCGTGATTCCAGTAATATTTGTGCCGGCATCCACCAGTACCGAATTGGGGATCGGGCGGAAATCGAAGTTGTCGGGATCGCGTAGCAGCGTGCGCATATCGGCATTGCCGTTTTCATATCCGTTCCAATTGTGGTCGTGGATGGTTGCTGCGGCGAGCGCCACATTGCCGGAGCGTCCGGACGCCAGTTTTTCGACAGCATTATTGCGCACAACGGTTCCGATAGCATCCGAGACATCATCTTTCAGGATAATGATCCCGTTGTTAATGCAATCCATCGATGTGTTGTTGAAGCATTCGTGGTAGTCACCCTTCTGCATGATCGTGCTCTTTACGTTCATGCCGACGTTGTGGTGCATCAGGCCGTCCGAGCCCGTAGGCGAACCCGGCGTGGTGGAGGCATCGAAACGGGCACCGTATTTATCGTTGTTGAAAAACCAGTTGTAGGCGGTTTCGCTGCCGGTCTGGTTGTTGACGGTCATCTGAATCGCGGAACCGTCATTTTGCACCAGACCAAAATGTTCAATACGGTTCATCTTAGCGTTTGGAATGGCATTGATCAGGAAGAAAGCGGAGCCGCCGGTGGTATGGCCGGTGTTGCCTCGATAGGTCGGGCTGGAGCCATACATATAGACGGCTCCCATGAGCCCGGGCAAGTCGCCGCAGCTCCAGTCGATGTATTCAAACAGGCAGTTTTCAATCCGGTTGTCGGCGCCGTTCATGTAGATCGCTTCCGTGTCGGCATAGCGCATGGTGTTGTCGAAAAAGGTATTGTCTGTTCCGCCGTCAAATTCGGTAGCCGCCGGAGCAACCTGCTCGGCACCCAGCATGCGCTTGGTGCAGCTGGGAAAATTATAATCGCCCTTCTCCACCCATGCGCGGTCGCAGTTCTTAAAGCGAACCGTTGTTGCAAAAAAGTCGATGCCGCTGATGGTGATGCCGTCGCAGTTGGTTAGATTGAAGGCATAATCCTGCACCTTGCCGCGGATGGTTGCGTTGGTATCACCCCAATAGTAGAGCTCCTTGGTTGTATCGTTAAAATACCACTCGTTCTGGACATCAAGAAATTCGAGCATCCCTTCCAGGAAATAAAACTGGTTGCCGGACGACTTGCGCTTGAAGACAGGATCGACCGTAAAGGTAGTCGTTCCCGAAGTATGAGTGAGCACCTTATGGGTGTAGGTGCGAAAACTTCCGATATTCAGTACGGCCATCGCATCCACCACACTGAAGCCCAGTCCGGCCAAATCGGAGTGACCTGTGGGCGTGTCAATCATCGTGGTCAGATTGTTCAGATCAGCCCCGCTCAGCTTCGCCCAGTTGTTATCCTGATCCCAAACCGACTCGTCGGTCAGCGATGCGTTCGGGCACCGCGCGGGCATGGCCATCTCGCCGTCGGCAAACAGCTGCCAGACATCCTGCGGGAGTGTAGTCTTATAGATACTGCCGGAATGCACCGACCATGGCGTGGTGATTTCCACGGTGCCGTCCATCGTCACCTGCTCGTCGTTGTAGGCCCTGAACGACAGGTTGTTTTTTGACGATAAAACGACCTCTTCGTGGTATGTACCGCCCCGGAGCCAGCAGGTATCGCCGGAACTCATCATAGAAACAGCTTTGGCTATAGTTGCATAGGGGTTTCCTATCGATCCATTACCTGTAGTATCACTTCCGGTAGTTGCTACATAACGGTCGGTTGCATAGGAAGGCCAGGCGATCGCGCACAGTAAAATTAAGCATAGCTGTTTCATTGAAAATCCTCTTTGGGCACTGGAGTGCCAACAAACATGTAATGCCGCCGCCATCATTTTATTGATGGATAACAGGAGATAACATCTACAGCAAAAAGCCTCTGGAAACGGGGGGCTGTCAGATGGCAGAATCCGTGTTAAATCATGAACCGTCGGCGAATCATCAGAATGCCCCCTCCAAAAGCAGCCACCATCCCCAAAGTAGCCGGTTCCGGAATAACGGACCCCTGCAGGAAGAAGGTCATATCCGAATTTCCTCCATTGGGTGACGCAATCGGCAGTGAGTGAATAACCGTAGTTGACGCCTTGCTGATCAATGCGCCCCCCGCATAGGAATTACCACCATTGTCGCGTTCCAGAGCCAGGGCATTTTCGGTGTCGGTTTCACCGAAATAAAACTGGAATTCATAAACAACCCCGCCGGCATCGGACGCCAGCTCAACCCCACCCAGGTCAAAGGTGATATAATCGCCTTTTGCGAAAGCCGCACTGCTGAAATCATAGGTGTAGCTGGCGACTTCCGTATTATCTGCGCTCACAATGGACAACAGCACTGAATTGGTGTCGCCACCCCCGGAAAAACTCTTGGCAGATGCCATGCGAACGGTGAACGAATCTGCATAGACATTCGAAGCCTGGGTCAGTGTCAAACTCTGTCCGGCCATACGGTTATCGCCATTCACCGTACCCAGTTGCTTACGGGCGGGTCCCATGGAGCCCAGCGTGGCCGTGGTATTGGTATAATCCAATGTGTTAAACGATTCCAGCAGACCACTCGATGGCGTACTTGCGGAAATTGAAAACGTATCCGCATATACACCCGAAACATAAACCAAAGCCATCATTCCAACATATACTGCTTTTTTCATTGTAATACCTTTTCCCATAAAACTCCCTCCGGTTTCCCGGAGGGAACGGTTCATTAACTTGATATTCGTTTTAGTTTTGCTGGATGCGCAGGCGGATAGAATAGTAATCGCCCGAGGCGGTATCGAGGCGGTTGGTTACCGTATCGAAATCAGCATCGATGGCACCCTCACCGACGTAGGTAATGGTGCTGTCATTTGTCCAGGCCGGTGAGGTCAGAATTGCGGTGGACTGAACATTATATTCAAGGCCGCGGGATACCGCATCGGAACGTTCGCGATGCACATATTCAATGTAGGATCCGGCAACGTCTGTCTCATAGCTTGGCAGATAGGTGTCTGCATCAGCCACATTCGGATCACCACCCAGCGCATATTCGGTCAGGTTATCCATGCCGTCCGGTTCCAGATCGGCATCCAGATCACGGTCCGGGCCAACGAGGCTATGTCCATCCGCCCAGCTGTCATAATCGGCCGGAGCATCTTCGGTGCCCTGGATATAGAAGGTAAAGTCCGCCTCTGTGCTCGGGCTTCCCATTCCGTCACCCACCGGGAACGATCCATCGTTTTGGAATTTGGCAATCTGCCCACCGTTCACATACCCGTTGCTGCTAACCTGACGATGCATGGAAAAACTGTTGTTTAACGGATCGGTTTCACCCCAGTAGAATTCCACGTGATAAACACCATCAACAATCCCCGTGATACCCGCTCCAAGATCAAACGTGACATAGGTTTCGTTGGAGCTGAAAGTTGTACCCGTGAAGTCAAAATTATAGGTAACGCCAACCTGTTCGTCGCCCTTCCCGTCGGAATCGGTATCTTTCAACAGTGCCAGCTGGTAGGTATGCTGGACATTGGTGTATGCAAGCTCTTCCCCGGTTGTCGCCTTAAGAACGGTAATGGCATCAATGGTCGCCGTGCCCGCAATACCTGACAAGGTAAAGGTCTGCCCCAGCACGCGGTTATCGGAGTTCACCGTTGGTGAATCAGTGAGACGGGTCGATGTAAAAGATGACTGATTGGAAACAGGCTCAAACCATTCCAGCAGGTTGGAGGAAGGTGCAATGCCGTTTGTTGAGTACGTCCCAAAGGTCGGAAGAATACCGGCCATATCGCGCGCCTGGACGAAGAAAGTCAGGTCGGCATTTGCCGCCTTGCTCAGTCCATCGCCAACCGGGAAGTCATTGGTATTGGTACCGATGGAAACCTGCAGGCCGCCTGCGTAATCGTTGGTCGAATCGTTGCGGTCCCAGTTGATGCCGAAGTTGTCAGCGTCGGTTTCGCCATAATAGGTTTCAATCTGGTAGGTGCCGGCAGTGACATTGGAAATACCGTTACCCAGCGGGAAGGTGAAATAGGCTCCCCCATACGCTGTCATCCCGGTTACATCATATGTATAGGATCCCAGCAGGTCATCCCCGCGTCCATCGCTGTTCGTATCCTTCAAAATGGCAACCGCCAGACTCTGGTTGGAGCTGGTGAACGTTTTTCCGCTACCGCAAAGCAGCGTGACCGCGTCCATCAGATAGGTGTTGGTTCCACTGACCGTGAAGGTCTGCCCAACCACACGGTTGTCTGAACCGACGGCCGGCGTATCCGTTTTGCGGGTCGGGCCGAACGAGGCTTCCTGGAATGCGACATAGGACTCAATAATGTTTTCAGTTGGAGGAATGTTCAGCGTGCTGAATCCAGTCGACGCCGGCACGTAACCCACGGCAATTTCATCGCGGATAACCACGTTATCGATGTAAAGGTTGGCGCGGTTGCCACCAGCATGTGCGTTGAGCGTTTCAATGCCGACACTGGTAATCAGATTGGTGCTGGCCCCATTCTTGGCCGAAGAGGATTTAACGTATTCCCCATTGATAAAGATATCCATTTCGTGCGGATCAAGCGTGCGCGCCCCGGTTCCCGGAATATCGTCGCCGTCATAGGCCACGGCACCGTTGGCGCCACCATTGGCGAGGATATCCACATGATACCATTTGTTAGGCGAAAAACCACGCCCTTGACTGGTGTTGGTAATGCTTTGGAAATCCACAAGATTGATTACCGGATCGGGTGCAATCCAGCCATCTACCCGTTCATAACCAAAACGGACAAACAGGCCATCGTTGTCAACGGAGCCGTTACCAAGGCTGTCCTTGAAATAGACATCGAAGCTGAATGTGATCAAGGCTTCGGCATCAAACCACTCATTGGCAAAGAGCCTCGTATTGCCGTTATTATGGGTGACTCCATTCGTCGCCGTCGTCAGATGCACCACTTTGTTTCCCCCATCCGCGGGATCGGTGATGATCAAGGAGGACGCACCATTGTTATCGTCCAGAGACATCGAAGTACCCACTTCAAAGTCCTCGCTTTTCAGGACTGCGGCATTCCCTGCAGCGGCGACAAACAGAGTTGCCGCGATGATTGTTTTGGCTATGTTGCTTTTCTTCATTTCCTACTCCTCTGGATTGATCCGGACGCCCCGGATGGTTCCTCTTCCTGTTTACTTACACGATTGGTTTTGCACTTCGAAAAGAGATGTTATGCGTCGCGTTGCGGATGTTTTTCGAGCTGTGAGAATGGCCTGAACAGCAATACGTTATAAATTTTCTCCCTTTCGAATATTGCGTCGTTTTCTTCATACGGCCTAGAAACGACAGGCCCTGCCGGTTTTCTCATTTAGTGAGAGATTTTTTTGATTTAGGTAGGGATGGCTCTCCCCAAAGCGCAGCGCAGATAATTTCTGAAGGCGCGAAGCATAATTTCCGGCAGGAAATAGAGCTGCAGGCTCGGTTCAATAACGAAGTGGTTCACCTGTCCACACGCAGGGTGGGTTCTTCGGTATGGCAGGGATGCTTTACGGATGGGTGGCGCTTTCGGCGAAAACGCCCTACCGAGAACTATAACCCCTCTTCGATCCGCAGGCGGATGAAGGTTTCATCCATGGCGGTCGGGATCTGGTTGGTGACAGCTTCGAAATCGGGATCGATGGCTCCAACCATTGGAAGTTCCGTATAACCGTTGTTGGTCCAGACATTGGAAATGAGGTTGGTGCTGGTTTCGAGCCAGTACGCCAGCCCGGAATCCTTGCGGCGGGGATAGACATATCCCATTCCACCGCCCGCCTTTCCATACGCGATTGCATGCCCCGTGTGCAACCCGTTGGTCGGGTCGCCGCCGAGCCCGAACTCGCGCAGGTTGTCGAGGCCGTCGCCGTCGGGATCGTTGGTTGATCCGCTCACCCCGTAAAGCAGGCTCCACGCTTCGAACGGCGTGGCGGTTGGTGCCCATGCATAGGCATAGTTGCGCACAACCACATCGTCGATGCGCCAGTCGGCGGCATCGGCTTTGTTGACCGTAAAGCCGAAGCTGTCGACAAGTGTGGTGTCGGTCAGCACATTGCCGTTGCCGGGCTTGTCGGTTCCATTATCGACCACCAGCGTGCCGTCGCGCCAGAGGTCACCACTACCTGCCGCCACGAAGTTGGTGACATCGGCCACCACATATATTACGGGCGAACCACTCTGATTAACGATCCAGTCGAAGTGATGCCAGACGTTGGTGGTAATGTGGGTTGCCAGACTCACCTTGCGTGCCTGATTCAAATGACTGCCGATGTTATCAATCCCCGCCGAGAGCGACATGGGACCTGTAATTGGAGTCCCGCCGTCGTGATAGCTGTCAAAACTCAAGGTGATCAGCCCCTGCTCCGCGAAGGCATCCTTCGCACAAAGTATAGTTCTATCAGTCGACGCAGGATTGTTCAGCCGAACAGTTTGATCTCCGCCCATATCATAAACCTGAATGGTGCCGTTGCTGATGGTGGTTTGAATCCATGAGTTGCTTGGCTGTGGATCGTCCCCAAGCGAGTAGGACTCGAAGTCATCTGAATAGATGACACTGGGAAGGTCGGGAATAAAATTATCCGTCGTATAGCTCCAGACTTCCCCGGTCACGACCGAACTATCAGCCAGCACGGTATCGACGCGCCAGTAATAGTTGGTGCTGCCCAGCGGCGTAACGCCGTGATCGCGCGGATCGATAATGTTGTGCAGCGCTGGCGAATTGACCAGCAGCGGCAGGCTGTTGGAATCGGCGCCGAAGTATACATTAACGCTGACCGCTTCATAACCCGGCTGGAAAATCAGTTCGCGCCCTTCCGGCTGGTTACCATTTCCATTGTATGGAATCGGCATGCTCGCCTGTGCGGGAATGTAGCCAGGAATCCAGTAGTTGGTATGGCCGCATTCATACGCCCCCATGTCCGGCGCAGCACCGATGAAGCCGGACACCTGCGCCGGAATGTTGGTTCCGGCATCAATCAGCGCCGAGCCGATTGCGGGACGGAAGTCCCATTGCGCGGCATCCACCAGTTCGTTTTTCACCTCGCTGCCCGACCAGTTGTGATCAGAGGTGCCGGGATATGGCTGGGCAGACGTTCGGCTGCCGCTAATGAGGTTGACGGCGTTGTTGCGTGTGACGGTGTTGGAGTTGATGCCGCCATGGGTGATGTCGTTGAAGATGGCAATATCAACGACGTCATTGTCGAAACCTGTGTTGCCATAGACGTGGTGCCAGTCGCCTTTCGGCACCATCGGGCGGGTGTTCCAAAGCACATTATTGCGCATGACACCATTGGTACCGTAGACCGAGGGCTGGAGCCAGGGTGAATCGAAGCGCAGGGCAAACTTGATGTGATCGTGCACCCAGTTGTTCTGCATGATGGTGCCGTCCGTATAATCGTGGTCGGTCTGGATGGCGGAGCCATCGTGCTGGAGCATACCCTGATTGGTTACACGGTTCAATTCGAACACGCTGGAGTCGCCGCCCTTAATGCCTACCGAGTTACCGCCGGTGTCCAGGGTGTTGTGGCGGAATTCCATATTGGTGGCATTGCGGATGTTGACCATCACGTCGTGCAGCGTGCCGACGCAGCTGTAGTCGATCTGGTGGAACAGGCAGTTTTCAATGAGGCCGCCATCGCCGACAAATTCGATTCCGCTACCGTCGGCATACTGGAAGGTGCAGTTGCGCAGGATATTGCCGTCGCCGTCGACATAAGTGGCATCAGCCTTGGCCGTGTTGCCGAGCATGCGTTTGGAATAGCTCGGAAACAGCACATCCGCGTCTTCGATCGTAATCGTATCGGAATTGTTAACATTGAAGGTGCATGCGAAGAAACCGATGCCCTGAACCGTGATGCTTTGCGAGTTAGCGATATCCAGTCCATAGGTGATGGTCTTGCCGCGGATGCTTCGCCCCGCGGGACTCAGGCCATCGTCGGCAATCAGGAAGAGTTCGTCAGTGGCGGAGTTATAATACCACTCCTTGTTCGTGCTCATGCAGGCATAGGATGCCTCGAAGAACGCCGCGCCGTGATCGATCTTATGGTGATATCCGCCGCCGATCGCGCTGTAGGTAAAATTACCGCTGCCGGTGCCGTGGCTGGTTACCGTTTTCGCGAAGGAAAGCCATGAGCCGACGTTCATGATGGCGATCGCCCCCGTAAAGTCCTTTCCGCTCGCAGCAAGGGATGCGCCGCTATCTATAAAATTTCCATCCGAGCTGGCCGCATCCTGCTGGATCCAGTTGGCATCCTTGTCCCACGTGGCATCCGTCCATGCTTCGGCATCCGGCCAGCGTGCGGAGGTCTGCATTTCGTCGTCCACGAACAACTGCCAGATATCGGTCGCGAAGGTGGTCTTGTAAATACCGTTGGAGACGGCTGTCCAGGAACCCGCAACATCCACCGTGCCGTCGATGGTTACGTTTTCGTTCTGGTAGTTGCGAATAACGATGCCCGACCCGGCCGACGGCTCAAAATCATGAGATGCAGCTCCCAGCTGAATCTCATCGACAAAAAAGTGGTCGCCATCGCCGTTTGCATCGATCCGGAATCGGATCTGCGTAACCGTGCCGTATGCTGCGAGTGTAATATTAGTCGTTTGCAGACCGTCCGGCACACCGCTGTTGATGTCGCCGCCATTATCGGAGTTGTCGACCAGCCATACCTGATGCCAGCTCCCGTCATAGACCTCGACATATGCGACGTCACCCCCGCCTCCCGTATCAAGACTGTCTACATCCCATCGGAACGAGAGCGTGCCGCCGGAAACACCGGTGGCCAATGTTCGCGTAATGGAGCCATCCCGCACCATGTAGGCGCACGTATTACCACTATAGCTCATGGTAGTAGTGTCGGCACCAAGCGACCACGCCCCGCTCCAGCCGCTACCACCCGACCATACAGCACCCCCGCCCGATCCGCTCAACCCGTTGATCGAGACGCTTTCGTGGTAGCCTCCGCCGCGGACATGCAGCGTGTCGCCGGCCGTCAGCTGATCGACGCCGTATTGAATGGTGGCAAAAGGGGAACCCAGCGTGCCGCCCGGCAGCGTATCCACGCCGTTGGTGGCCACATAATAGTCCGCGCCATGTGCAACGGCACAAAGCCCTATAGACAGTATTGCAAGCAAGTATTTCATCAGCTCCTCGTTTCCAGACTAGTCAAGCACATTAGAAACGCCAGCCAGTGGCCTGATTCTCACACGGGGTAAAATCAGGGTTTGATCATGCCGGTCGGCAACTCCACAACCTCGAATTTTTCGCGAAACTGAGCCAGATAAAAGTCAGTAAATGCCCCTTCGTTGATGATGAGCCGCTTCATGGGAATCTCCATCAGCCAAAAGGTGGCCGGTACCGGATCATAGATTTCAACCCCCGCCAGATTCAGCTCCAGGAAACTTTCCGGAAGCATCAGCCCATGGAAATCGCGGGCGGCCGATCCACTTAAATCGAGCGAGACCAATTGCAGCGGTATAAGCAATGACCCACCCTTGCGCCAGCGCGATCCCGAAAGGCGAAACGTACTGTATGGCGCTCCGCTCAAATCCAGATGATAACCCCCTTCGCGCTGTACAAGCTTCACATGGTCACCCCATCCCAGCGAATCGTTGGTCAGGTTGAGCATGGCAATGGCAATGGGCAGATATTCCTCCGGTGCCAGGTCGCCGGCACGCGCCATATAGCGCTCGTAGCAACGCGAAAGAATATTCCTGCGAAACAGGATGTTGCGGTAGGTCATGCGCATCAGGCGGGCAAATTGCTCCGGATGGAGAAGCTCTGCGTCATCGGGCTTTTCTTCAGCAAACTGAACGGATTGCTTGTAGAGGTTATTTTTCCTGTCGTATTCCGCTTCATCCAACGCCTCAACAGCAGCACCGAATTCCTGGTTGACGAAATGAAGATACCCCTTCATCAGGTAGAGTTGCTGGCGGTATTTAGGATTTGTGATCTCCTTCTCCAACTCCTTGTTCACCATGCTGAACATCAAGTTGAAGTTCCAGATGTCGCCCCGGTAGATTGAGTTGATGAAGAACGCCTGCACTTCGCTATAGAGCTCACTGGAGATTCTGGTTTCCTCCTTGTAGAGCGCCAAGTTGTAAACAGCCTCGCGTTTGGCGGCCACCGCCTGCTGGCGCTGGGCAGAGACCCTCGCCAGTAAGACGGAGATCACGACCGTCAGGAGCACACCGAAAAGCATGAACACCGAAACCATCTTGTTGTGGCGCTTCATAAACAGCTGGAGCCGCTTGAAAATATGGGCCTTTTCGGCCAGGGGGGCAAAGCCGCGCAGATAGCGGGTCACATCATCGTGGAGTTCCTGTGCACCCGCATATCGCTGCTCCGGCTCCAACTGCAATGCCTTCATGGCAATGGCACCGAGACTGCGGGAAATATTTCGGGTGGGACGGCGCATCCGGGGCCGAATCACGGAACCTTCCAGCGTATTTTCAATAACTTCCTCGGTATGCCCACCCCGTACGGGAATGGTACCCGTGAGGATAAAATACAACACCGCGCCCAATGCATAGACATCCGTCCGGGCGGTGACATGTCCGCTGTCCACCACCTGCTCCGGCGCCATATATCCGGGAGTACCCTTCATAATCCCTGAATAGGTAATATTGTTGAGCAGATCGGGGTCAAACGCTTCGGCGGCCTGGTCGATTTCGACCGAATCGTCATCCCCGATCACCCGGGCCAACCCCCAGTCAAACAAGGTTACCAAGCCGTAGCGGCCGACCATGATGTTCGAAGGTTTAAGATCTAGATGAAGTACGCCCCGGGAGTGCGCATAAATGACCGCATCACACACCTTGAGGTATATTTCCAGCAAGGTCTCTACACCATATCGTTCCGGATAATCGGAATTACCCGCCGTTGTTTCCCGGATAATATTTTTCAGTTCTTCGCCTTCCAATAGGCGCATAACAAAATAAGGAATGCCCTCGCTGTTCAGTCCCATTTCATAGATGGGCAGAATGTTGGGATGCTGCAGCTTTGCCGTAAGCTGGGCCTCGCGCAGAAATTCCTCTTTCTGCAGCTGGGTCTCATGCTTGATCGGGTTGGCAATGGCCACGTAGCGGTCGGCATGCGAGTCGTGAACTTTGAATACTTTCTTGGCTCCGCCCTCAACGAGCAGGCGCTCATCGGTAAAATGATACCGGGATTCATCCAGCGACTGCAGAATGGGAGAGCCTAAATCGCTTTCAACAGCAGAACTTCCTTCACCATCCGATTCAAAGAAAGAGTTTATGCGGGAACCCAGATCCCGGAACTCAGGTGATTTTTCATTGTAGTCGGTCATTGCTTCTTCGCCTCAGACTGGAAACGGTTCAGCTCCACGGTGATTCTCACCGGACTAGCCCAGATATTCATTCAGCGCCTGAATTTCGGAGAGCAGACTCTCCTTGATCCGGCTTTTCAACCGATAGGCCGTGCTTAGCGGAATGCCCATCTCCTTTGCCACTTCCTTGATGTCCCGTCCTTTCAGCGTTTCATCAAAAAGAGCCATGGCTTCCGCTGAAAAATAATCCGCAATATTTTTAAAGGCCAGCGCCGCCACATAGTTATGCCACTCCTGTTCAATGACCTGCTCAATATCGGGAAGGGAAACTGATTCCACCAATTCGGAATCCGATTGAACCAGTGTGTCGGAGCGGTTGGCATCGCGCTGCTTTTTCCGGAAAAAATCCTTCGCGCAGTTTCGCACAACCACGGTGAGATAACTGCGGAAGCGTGACATCTTTGTCAGATCAAGATCCGGGATTTTTTTCCAGAGCTTGATAAAGATCTGCTGACGCAGATCATCCGCGTCCGCGGCACCGATATTCATGCTGTTGATAATCGTATAGATATAACCGCTGTATGCATCGACAAATTCCTGCCAGGCATTTTCATCATACTGCTTCTGCATCTTCTGCAGTAGTGTCATGCGGGTTCGATACGTTGCTCTGGTTGCTTCATCCATAACTTTAAAAATACACATCACGTGCAGATCGACAATTTAAAAAAAGAGGCGCCGGAAGCGCCCCCTTGGTTCAAACAAAGTCAATTAACGAATCCGAAAGGCATAAGCCCATTCCCAGTCGGAAGGTTTTTCCTTCGGAAAGGTGATTTCCAATCCATCGGCGGTGCGCTTCCATTTGATCGGCTCGTCCAGCCCCACCATCTCGACCGAGTTGATTTTTCCGGGATAGTATTCAGAACCATCGGCCAGAGATTTAACAACCACGTTCCCGTTTTCCGGCCAATCCAGCGTCGTTGCATAAAGCGTCTGGCCATCCTTCGACTGGGTGAACCGGATGTCCTGCGCAGTAAAGTCCACCCGATAGTTCCAGTTTGGCAGTGGCTTGCCGGTTTTACTCTTCTTGATATATTTCAGATCAGCCGTTCCCTCACCAAAGATTTTCCAGGGACGGGTGGCCCGGATCGCCTCGGCATTGACCTTCATCCAACGACCGATGCCTTTCATGATGGCCACTTCTTCCGGCGGGATCGATCCGTCGCCTTTCGGCGTAAGGGATAGCAGGAAAACTCCGCCGCGCGAAACCAGGTCGATCAGGCTGCGGGTATGATAGTCCGGTCCATCTTTATATTTCTTGCCTTCCACATAGCTCCACGGATAGGCAATGGCGCGGTCGATCAGGAACCATGGCTCCACGTCATAAGGCATTTCGCGTCCGTTTTCGTAGCAGAGAAAACCGAACTCATCCGGAAAGTTAAAATCCCCCGCGTGCTTGTTGCAGATGAGCACTTCCTGACCTTTCTTTTCCGCTTCATTAAAATAGTAGGCAAACGTATCCATAACCCGTTGCTCGGAAAGCACCCCGTTACGCGTATTAATGCCGTCGAACCAGATGCAGTCCGGGCTGTATTTATCAACCACTTCCTTGATCTTACCCTCCCAGGCATTGGCAAAATCTTCACCGGAAGCGCCCGCCTCTTCATTCCAATAAAAATCATTATAGGTCGGATCATAAACATCCCACGTCTTTTTGGTTTCGATCGGCGTTTTGGACTTCTGCATAAATCCGGTTGCATAGCCGAAGGTACGTTCATGATGGAAGGTAGCGAGCAGCTTCATATCGTCATACTTCCGCACCGACTCAGCAATCTCGCCATAGATATCGCGTTTCGGTCCCTTTTCCATCGAATCCCACTGGGTGAATTCCGAGTCCCACAGACAGAATCCATCGTGATGCACCAGCAGGATGCCGCCAAAACGTGCGCCGGATTCGTGCATCAGTCCCACCCACTCATCCGCGTTAAACTTTTCGGCTTTAAACATCGGCACAAAATCCTTGTAGCCGAATTGATCCAGCGTGCCGTATTTTTCGACGTGGTGGGAATAAACCCCTTTCACATCTTTATCCGGGCCACTGTAGAGATTCTTAATATAATCCGGACCGCCGGTGGCCGGCACCGAAAAGACACTCCAATGCGTATAGATGCCGAATTTGGCATCTTTCATCCATTCCGGGATCGGTTGTTTGGAAAGCGATTCCCAATCGCCCGTAAAGGCCGCCGATACGGTACTCGCCGCCGCAATCAGCGCGGCACTCATCATAATCATTCGTTTATTCATTAATAACTCCTTAAATCCCTCAAAAATCAGTTCATTTAAGCAATGCCGCGACCACCTTGGTTTTTGACCTCCGGATGCAGAATTATTTCCTTTTCCCCTTCATCAGCTCCTGCAGCGTGACTCCGGATTCCCGAAAACGGGTGACGGCCGGTTTTTCGAGCAGGCCGATCGACTCGAACGGGATCTGCTCGAAACCGCGTTCCAACGCAGGCGATCCCTGCTTCAGCGAGAAGTCGAACCGGTCCAGGTCCCTGAACATCGGATCCGCAGCGACGCTGTTCGCGTCCTGCCCGGCAGCCTGACGTTTCGCCAGCCACGCTTCGGAGCCCTCTGAATCCCCCGCAGCGTAAAAGACATTGTCGTCGCCATAATGCACATCGACCTTGCCGATGAATGCGGTGTTTTTTCCAGGATGCCAAAGAATGTTACGGCTGACGCGGGTTCCGGGACTGCCGACCTCGTGTTCCTTGTCGAGCGAGGTCACCTTGCCGATGGCGTCCTGTCCCCAATTGAGGATCATGTTATTTTCAAAAGCATTCTCGTGCTTCAGGTTCGCGCCGCTCAAGCGCGGTTGATCGAGGCCGATCAGGATGTTGCCGTAAAATTCCGATTCATACTGCTCGTCATCGTTGCGGAACATGCCGGGAGGCGTCGGGCTCGCGTAAACCATGTTGTAGCGGAATGTGTTGCCGTAGGTGCCGGAAAGGTAAAGCGCATTGCCGTCTCCACCTTCCACCATCGCCGCGCCTATTTCGTTATACTCGATTACGTTGCCACGGCTGTGCGCGTAGTCCAGACAACCTTTGAAGGTTGCGGGTTTCCCGCCGATCTCCTTCCAGCGCATAATCCGCATGATCTCGCGCAGATCGGGATACGCCGTTGGAAAGTCCGGAAAATCCTTAAAACGATAACCGAAAAAGCGCGGCCGAACACCGGAGACCACGATCGCGTCGTAGAGCGTGTCGTGAATATAGTTGTGGCTGATCGTATTGTGGCCGCTCTGGAACACAAAGACGCCCAGTGCATGGAACCATAGTTGGCCAATGCGGGAAATCTCGTTATTCGTGATTAGGTTGTTCTTGTTGACGTCTTTCGTGCCTGGCCCATAGCCGCATAGCAACACGCCTGTGTACCCTAGATTATGAATCAGGTTCCCCTCGACGCGGTTATTCTGACAATAGAGATCGAGGCGAATGCCGCTGTTCGCGCCGTTGAGCAACTGATTGTCTTTGATCTCGCAGTTTTCCGCGCCGCGCAATCGAATATAGGCGTTGCCCTCGTCGAACAGTTCCCAATCGTGCTGGATCCCGCGGGTTTCCTTTTTAAACACAAACCGTTTGCCGTGCTTGAAAGTCAGCCCCTTGATCGTGATTCCACGAACCGGCACGTCGTTGTCGTCCCACTCGTCGTTGTCGCCATCGATCCGAATATATTCCTCCAGGGTCGGCGCAACGATCCGTTGCTTCAGCTGCTCTTCGTTCCGCGGCCAGAGATAAACCTTCCGTTCGACCGTGTTTACAATCCACGTTCCCGGTTGGGTCAGGCCCGCCGGAACGTTGCAAAGTTCCCCGCCGTTCACCAATTCGGTTTCGATGTTGTTCGACTTTCGCTTTTTCGGAACATGCCCACTGAGCTTGTAGGTTCCTTCCACCTGGGTCCGGGCAATGTTTTCCTTCAGGTCGACCGATTTAAGTCCCAGATAGTTGCAGACCCAATTACGTGTCGGCTTGAGATAAAGCTCCATATCCTCGATGTTGCTCCATGATTTAAAAGGCCCGGGTTTAAAATGCAGCAGATCGAGTTCCTCCCAGCGCGTGCGGGTGCCGTCAATCGCCATCGGCAAGGTCGGCGCGCTATGAAAAGGAACGCGGGCTCGATCAATAAAGCCCTCTTCATCAAACAGCGAATAAAAACGTTCCAGCCCCTTGGGCATATCCGCCACATACAAACTGCCCTTCGCAGCATCGGGCGTTCCTTCAGGCAACACCGCCGCTTTTTTCCAATCCGTGATTTCCATTCCTGAATCGAGAATCGGTGTTTCATTCGGAAAGGCTTCGTAGCTGACACTCAGCCCCAACGGTGCGCCGTCCTGCACGTTCAAGACAAACGGCTGCTCCATCTTGTAGGTGCCGCCGCGCAGGAAAACACGGATGTTTTGCCGGCGTTTATCCGATGAAAGCCCGCGAATCGTGTCGCGTGCTTTCTCTAAGGTCTGAAACGGTGCATCGATCGAACCCGGGGCCGCATCCGATCCATTAGGCGCAACATAATAGACGACCTCCGCAAGGGTACTTACCGAGACCACGATAGAAACAAGGAAAACTATAATCAGTCTAATATTCATACATTCACCTACTCTTCTTCAGGATTATACAACGCTATTCTTCAAAGGAAAGAACCACCGGATAATGATCGGAAATTTGATCCAGAATTTTATCACGCGGATACAAAAGACGTCCATGTTCAAGCGGACGGCTGACCAGAATATAGTCGATCCGTTGCGACATTCGGTCCAGCTCTACACTGGATACTTCGGGAAAATTAAGCCGGGAAGGAAAGGTAGCAACAAACCGGGAGGAGGGATCCTGCAGTCCAGCATCCAGCAGTGTTTGCAACACCGAATAATCCAGTTCCCCGTTTGCATCAAATGAACGGTGCCGACCATCCTCCCTTTCCCGCCACTTTGCAAGCAGCTCCGCCCTGGAAGACATGACTTCTTTGTCTGCCGGAGAGTGCGCATTAAAATCCCCCAGTACAACAACCTGCTCGCCCGAACGGATCAACGGGGCCACGACCTCCGCCACGGCGTTAGCTTCCTTCTGGCGGTTCAGGTAATTCCGAGGATCAAAGTGGACCACAAAAAAATGAATGTCACCAACGTTACAATGCAATGTACCCCGCAGCTTCGGATTATTTTCCGGCTGGATCTGCGCCACCTTTTCAATCGGAAACTTCGAGGTTAATCCCTGAGGGAAACCGCCCTTCCGATCAAAAATAACGGCATAATCATGTCCCCACGTTTGGGCCGCCGTTTCCAGCCGTTCCTGATTAAATCCTTTCAACTCCTGCAGGGCCAGCACATCGCAGTTCTGCGCCTTAAGCCATTCTGCCCCGATCTCCAGTGACTGTTTTTTATTAAAGCCCAGAAATACGTTATAGGTCATGACACGACGGATCTCAGCTTCCTGTGAAGGCACAGCCTGCCCCCATGGCAAACAACTCAGAAAAATAACTATAGCTATGGATATTCGTATGCTCATAATTTCATTCCGCCAGCCGGCGCGCTCGGCGATCACGCCCAGGCAAAAGCCCTACTTCAGATATTCCTGAATCACCTCGATCTGACGCCATTTTTTCTTTCCGGTCATCGGATCATTTGGTTGAGCCGCACCGGGTGTACTGCGGCCATTGTTAACATAGTCCGCCAACAGTTGTTTAAGACGGTCAACGACCTCCGGATATTCAGCAGATAGGTTGGTTGATTCCTCTGCGTCCTTTTCCATGTCGAACAGCAACAGGTCGGCAGAATTGATGACCGGCTTGTCCTTCGGATTCTTGCGACGGGAGCCGCCGTGATTGTCGAACATCAGCTTCCACTTCCCACGACGAATGGCAAATACACCCGCATCGGAATGGTGCACCACACCCCGCTCAGCCATGCCGGGAATCGGTTTACCGTTCAGCGACGGAAGAAAACTTACGCTGTCCTCGGCCACGTTGTCCCCGTATTCCGCGCCAACCAGTTCAGCGCAAGTAGCCATCAGGTCGGTGGTACAGATAATATCGCCGGAAATACTTCCCGCCTTCACGCCGTCCGGCCAACGAACCAGAAAGGGTACACGCTGCCCACCTTCCCACGTGGTTCCCTTGAGCCCTCGGTAAATCCAGCTGGAATAGTGTCCCTGCTCCTGCATGCGCTCCAGCTTGGCCATAGGCGATGTCCCGTTATCCGCGGTGAACATGACAAGGGTGTTGTCGGCGACGCCCAATTCATCGAGCGTGTTGAGTACCTCGCCCACTGCCCAGTCGGTTTCCATGCAAAAATCGCCATGCGGACTCAGACCACTCTTTTCCGCAAACGCCGAACTGGGAACGATCGGTGAATGAGGCGAGTTCAGCGGCATATAAACGAAAAAAGGCTGGTCCTTGTTTTCACGAATCCACTCACAGGTCTTTTTGGCAAAGTCCGGCAGTACCTGGCTCTGCACAAACTCCTTCGCCGCCCAGCCCGGCTTCGCTCCGGTGAAACCGCGGGCCTTCACGGCCGCGCCGTCCTTCAAATATTCCATCGTGCCCACCACCTCGCGTCCTTCGATGTAGGCGTGCGGATCCATGTTGAGCGAGGCGGAAATGCCGAAATAATAGTCGAACCCATTATCGAGTGGACCGTTCTGAATTGGCTTGGTGAAATCCACATTTTTCGGTGCGGTACGGTTTAGTTCCATGCCGTCCGTGCTGGCCCAGTCCATGCCAAGATGCCACTTCCCGATACAGGCCGTCGCGTAACCCTGTTTTTTCAGGAATGACGCGACCGTTTCGCGCTTCGGATCAATCAGATGCGGGCTATGGCCGTTAGTGACACCACTCTTGAGCGTTGACGTGCGCCAGGAATAGCGACCGGTCAGGATGCCGTAGCGCGTCGGTGTGCAGACGCTGGAACTGGTATGCGCATCCATAAACTTCATACCTTCGGCCGCCATACGATCGAGATGCGGGGTCGGGAATTTACAATCCTTGTTATAGGCCATCACATCGCCCGGACCCATATCGTCGGCGAGTATGTATACGATGTTGGGTTTTTGAGCCAACGCACTCGCGGAAAGCATAGAACCCAGACCCATAATTGCTGCAACAAAAAACCTATTCATTATCTTTTCCTTTTGAGGTAGGGATCGACCGCCGGGCGAGCCGCATATCCGCCGAGCGATTCCTTCGTGCGGACGGCCCGGCGGTCCGTCCCGACCAAACCCCTCCCAACTACCCTTCAAACTCGATAGTGACAAAATACGCGACGCCGTCCTTGCCGTCGCCGATCAGCGCGGTGTCGAGGTCGGCATCGCCGGCTTTGAGATCCAACGTAAACTCGGCATGGGTGTCATCCGGCGCAACCGCCTTCTCAAAGGTCTGACCGGCGATAGACATGCTGACTTTTTCAATAGCGAAATCACCCGGTTCCATTTTCCTTCCGCCCGTTCCCATGGGCAGCCCGGTATAGAGCGGATAACGGGAAAGCCGGAACGTATATTTCCCATCGCGGGCAATCGTCACCTCATAGGGCCCGTACGACTGTTTCAGCAACTTGGCATCCATTTGGGTAAATGCTTGCGATCCGGACTTGTCTTTAATCCAGTAAACATCCTGACTCGTCAGCTCCACCTTCGGCGCGCGGGCGTCGCCCAGAATGAATCGCACCGGCTCCTGAACCAGCGGTTTTCCGATGGCATGATAGGCATCGAACTTCGATTGTAGCTGCTCCACCACTTCGGGAAACTCGGCGGCAACGTCGTTTTCCTGCTTCCAATCCCTGGATATATCGTAAAGTTGCGTGTTGGCGATCAGGCGCCAGTTTTTCCAGATCACGCAGGTCTGGTTTTCGCGCTGATCAATTTTTTTCGGGTTGAAGTAGTAGAAGAAAATCGTGCGGTCATCGTCCATAGGATCGAGCGGTTTCGTCAGATAAGGTTTAAACGAGCGGCCGGAAAAATCGACGTCTTTCGGGGCGGGAAGCCCGCTCAGATCGAGCATCGTCGGATAGACATCCTGCACGGAAATCAGTGTATTATTCTTTGCTCCCGTTTTTCCGATGTTTCCGCCCGGCCAGCGCAGATAGGAAAAGACACGATGACCGCCCTCTTCCTGCGACCCTTTTTTTCCGCGCAGGCCCATGTTCCAGTAATCCGGGGTTTGCGAAGTTGCCGCACCCTGCACACCGTCGTCCGACGTCATAAGAATGATGGTGTTTTCATCCACGCCCGTCTCTTTAAGGCAGGCCATGAGCCGCCCCATGTTTTCGTCAAGATTATCGATCATGCCGTAGAGGACCGCCAGTTTTTCGTCGATGCCGTTCTCGATGTGCGGTTGCGAATATTGCTCGGCCACCTTAAGCGGCAAATGAGTGATGTTCGGCGCGAGATAGATGAAGAAAGGCTCGTCTTTTTTCTCGCTGATAAAACGCATGGTTTCATCGAAAAAGACGTCGGTGCAGTAGCCTTCAAACTTTTCCGGCTTCCCGTTACGATAGTAGGTGTCGTCAAAATAGTCGTTATCCCAGTAGTCGGCAATCTGCCCGACCGCGCCGCAGCGCAGGCCGACCACATCATCGAACCCCTGATCCTGCGGACGCATCGGCCAGTTGTCTCCAAGGTGCCACTTGCCATAGTGCCCGGTGGCATATCCGTTGTCGCGGAAAGCCTCCGCGATCGTGTGGACATCGCTACGCATCATCGTGCGGCCCAGGCTGGTACGCCACGCACCGGTATGCTCCGCGTATTGACCCGACATCAATCCCGCCCGTGATGTCGTACACATCGGCATCTGGTGGAAATTACTCAGACTCACTCCTTCCGACGCCATTTTATCGATATACGGCGTTTTTACATGCGGATTGCCCTGATACCCAATGTTGTTCCCCGTGTCGTCCGTCATGATCACAATCACGTTCGGTCTGTCCTGAGCCTGCCGAAGGGACTGCTTTGCTTCAGTCCCCGCGGTAACCAATGCCGACACGCCGGCAACACGCAACAGTCCTTTCAAACACTCATTCATTCTCATCTCCAAAAATTGATTACATATATTAGATGTCATACAGGGGAAAATCTTGATGTATTTCTTTAAATTTAAAGGTCATATTTGGGCTTTTCGTGGAACCCCACTAAGAAATCGATACCTCGTATTTTATGAGAACCTGACTTATGAATCAAAAATGAGACAGGATGCGGTGTTTATTTATAAACACCGATAACGACCACCTACGGAGAATATTTCATGACCATTTCTACGCGTTCGACCCTGCTAACCTTGGCGGCCTGCCTACTGCTCACCGGTTGCAAACAGCTTGATGTAGCGACCACCGCCAAGCTCGATCTCTATATCAGCCCACAGGCCGTTGATGCCGGTGATGGAACCCGCGAGGCCCCCTTCCAGACCCTGGAACAGGCGCGGGATGCCATCCGCCTGCTCGATGAAGGATTGCGACAGCAGGAAATCAACGTCTGGCTGAGCGATGGCAAGCACCGCCTTACCAAAACATTAGTGCTCAACCGGCAGGACGGCGGACAAGGTGAGTATCGCGTCCGCTACCGCGCCCGGGCCGGCGCCACGCCCGTGCTGACCAGCGGTAAGCCGGTGAACCAATGGCGCAAGCTGGACATGCCAATCAAAGGGCTGCCCGCGAGCGCCCAGAATCACGTCTGGGTGGCCGACATCACCCTCGAAGAGTACGGCCGCTTCACCACCCTCTTTATGGGCGACAAGCGCCTGCCGCGTGCCAAGAGCGCACGCTTCCAGGGTGAAAAACCCACCGGCTACGAAATCGCCGATTCGCGTAATGTGATGCACAAAAAGGATCGTCATCTGCTGCGCAAAATCCGTTACCTCGAAGGCGCGCCCATCCGCCAATGGTCCAACCTCGACGATATTGAAGTTTTCTTCAACCCCGTGCCCTGGGCGCTCAACTTTATTCCGCTGGAAAGCGTTGATCTGGAAAATCGAATGCTGACCCTCCAGTATGAAGCCAATGCCCCCGCCTTCTCGCAGAACGGTCCTTATGCCTGGATTGAAAATGCCGTCGACTTTATCGACGAACCCGGCGAATGGGCGCACAACAGCCAGACCGGTAAGCTCTACTACTGGCCGGTCGACAATAAACAACCGCAAAACATCCTTGTTCCCCAGCTGCACGAATTCATCCGCATCGAAGGCGACATCGACTATGACGGCCCCGTCGACCAGCCGGTCAGAAACATCAGCTTCGAAGGGCTGACCTTTACCCACGGCAAGCGCTCCAACTGGTATAAGGATCGCAAGGGCTGGGGCATTCAGCACGATTGGGACACCTTCGACTACGGTAATGCCATGCTGCGCCTGCGCGGCGCTGAAAACATCGAGATCAAAGGCAACCACTTCACCAACTCCGGCGGCTCGGCCATCCGTCTCGACCTGTACGCCCAGCACAACATCATCGAAAACAACCTGATCGATTATGTCGGCCACATGGGCATTCTGCTGGCCGGCTACGGCCCCGGTACCAAAGACGTCAACCACCACAACACGATCCACAATAACATTATCCATCACGTCGGCGAAATCATCTGGCACGGCCACGCCATCTTTGTCTGGCAGAGCGGCAGCAACACCATTTCCCACAACTGGATTCACGATGTGCCGCGCAAGGCGGTCGGCATCTGCGGCGTGCGCGTGCAGATTTTGATGAAGTATAACGAGGATTTCGATGAGGCCGCCCAGACCATTCGTTGGGACGAGATCGACCAGACCGCCACCTGGACCTATGACGTGCAGACGCACTTCATGCCCTACCTGCACGCAAAGAACAACATCATCGAGCACAACAAGGTCACTAAAACCCTGCTGCAGCTCTCCGACGGCTCCTCCATCAATGTATCCGGTGCCGGCGAAGGCAATATCGTGCGCCATAACTATGTCTATGACGTGGACTATATCGCGGTGCGCACCGACGACTGGCAGCGCGGCACGACCACGACCCAGAACATTATCGCACGCGCCGGGACCGGTGTGGTCCACAAGGACTACAACCATATCATTAACAACATCTTTATTGACCTGGACGGCGAAGCGATCCGCATGCGTGCATTCCCCCGTCAGGTATTCGTGCCCGACTCGATCATGCAGCGCAACATTGTGTATAGCTCGAAGAAAAATCCTGTGCCGCCTTATGGCGAACGCGATCTTTGGAACGCCGATGAGTTCAAGGTCGTGAAAGCCGGCACCAAGCCCCTGCCTTATGAATACCTGCTCGACCATAACCTCTACTGGTTCAGCGGAGCCGAGGAATTCCTCGCAAAATTCCAGAGCAAAGGCATTGAACAGCATTCAATCGTTGCCGATCCCATGTTCGCCCATGTCGAAAAGATGGATCTGACGCTTGATGCTAAATCACCCGCGCTAACTGAAATCAGCTTTGATCCTTTTGATGTCAACCTCAACAGCTTCGGTATCACCAGGGACTACCCGGCCCACCTGCTGAAAAAGGACAGCCGCCTGACGCAATGGGGCAAGCCCACCGTCAAGGGTGCCGACGCTCATCGAAAACATCATTAGAGGATATTGAAAAAGAGTTAGCGGGGCCGCCAGGATGGCGGCGATACAACGCGTATCGCCCGCTTCCAGCGGGCCTCACGGCGACCGCTTACAGCATGTCGCTAATCCGCGGGATTTTCGAACCAGACGATATTGTTGTTAAAATGGCCGGCGACCAATAGATCAAGGTCGCCGTCGCCATCCATATCCACCGCGCGCAGGTCATACGATCCCTGCCCCGCTGCGATGTAGTGCCGTTTAAAGGTCGCCTGCCCATCGTTCTCATACCAGACGGCTTCTCCGTCCGGCTGGCTTCCGACCGTGGCCACATCGGGATCGCCGTCCCCGTCCAGATCATCGACAATCAGGCAGTGCGGTTTTTCGATGACGGGATCAATTTCGATCAATCTAAAACCCGGTCCCTTGAACCAGAGCACACCCGCGCCGTGACCGCGGGTCGCGATAAAATCCATGTAGCCGTCCCCATTCAGGTCCACCGGAAGTATATTGGTTGCACCCACCTCTCCTTCGGCCAGCAGATGTTTTTTCCAGGGCTTGGACGGTTCAGCTGGCTGCTCCCACCAGGCAAACCATTCGCCACCGGGAAACTTTTCACCACCCTTTGCCCCACAGGCAATATCGGGTCGCCCATCCCGGTTCATATCGCCCAGGCCCATGTAATGGGAACCACCCGGCGCATCGCGATCGGCGAAGATATGCCGGCTCCACTTGCCATCCTTACCGGATGGCGTTTCGAGCCACGCAATGGAATTAGGAAAATCCGTTTTGGTCGGGCGGCCGGAGTTGGCGATCAGATCCGGCTTTCCATCCCGATTCACATCGCCCGTAATCAGGCAATGTGTACCGAGCAGCTCGTCGTCGATCGTCCGGTATACCCAGGGTGCGCCGGAGAATGGTTTAGCCGGACATTCCAGCCAGAACAGCGTAAGGTTGGAGCCACAGAAATCCAGATCCCCGTCGCCATCCACATCCAGCAGGCAACTGTGGATGCACGCAGGGCGGGGTTTGTTGCGGGAATCTTCCGGGCTGAATGCATGCACGACATAGGGTTTCCAGTCCGGTCCTTTCAGCACCACAACATGGCCGTCATAGGAAGCAAGAATGTCGACCTGACCATCGCCATCAAAATCATTCGCGACGGCGGAGTTGATTGCGCCTTTCGATCCCTCAACCACCACATGCTTTTTCCAATCATTGGAAGCCAACGAGACGGTGGCAGTAAGAATCGACACGCTGATAATCGCCGCTTTCATGACTGCTTCACCTTGTACGCTTCGATGTTCGCGACATCGTGATAGCCGGCCACCTTTTCGATAATGGATTTTTTCGCGGCATCACTCAGTTTAGCGAATGTTCTGACGATACCCGCATTCTGGCGGATGTGCTCCTCCGACTCCATCCCGCTGACCCACGAGGTCACCGGTTGGGAAAGTACAAAACGCATATTTTCCTCAAAGCTGATCGCTTCCGGAATCGGGAAACGATCCGGCGCCTTGACTCTCGTTTTCATCTGGCCGCCGTTTAATCCCCCGCCAGCCAGCGTCTTCATGGCGATGGCCGATTGGCCGGCCGCGACCGTGGCAGGAAGCAGCTCCTTGGTAAAACTGTTAATCGGATTTACGGCATCGACGGGGTTCACCGGAAACTGGCCGCACACGGTGAATGGATGATCCTGGGTCTTTTCGAGAAAACGCAGCCCTGCGGAAGGATGCGTGTGGCACGACCAGCCCAGGTGGCGCGCCTTGCCCTGTTCCTGAAATTTACGGATTGCATCGAACACCCCGTTCATTTCGCGCTCATCCACCTCGTCGGTGCTCTTAAAACTATGCAGGTAGAGCAGGTCGACATAGTCGGTCTTCATTCGCTTGAGCGAGAGCTCAAACTGTTCGATAAATTTTTCAGCGGTAGCCGCGGTCGACTTGGTCATGATGAATGCTTCGTCGCGGTATTTCGGGCACAGGAACTTTCCATAAAGCGTTTCCGCGTTGCCCCGGGAATAGCCATGCGCGTTATCGAAGAAGCGAATCCCCTCCTCCAGTGCCCGTTCGATACAGGCCTGGGCCTCCGCATCCTCCATACGCCCGACATGTGCGCCACCCATTCCCAGGAGCGTCAACGACTCATCCGTTTTGGCCAGCGGTCTCGTCGGCAGCAGATCGCCCAACCGGTCCGACTTACCCGTCGAAATTTTCCCGGCCCGGGCGGCGTTGGCCAGCAACGTCGTAGCGAGAGTTCCTGTTGCCGTGAAGGTCCTACGGCTGATTCGTGGCTTGCTCATAATCCAAACTCCTTTCGCCTGATGAAGACGTCACCGTACCCGAATCCCTTAGAGATCTCGACGCCCAAATAGCGAGGCGTCTTATTACATCCCCCATTCAAATTCGATGAGCAGGGCCGAATGATCGCTGGGAAAGAGACGGTCGAGCACAGGAATGGCGTCGTCTTCAAGCTTCTCGGGGTAGACGGTAGCTCGAACGGGTTTCAACTGGGGGACTTTCCTAAGTGATCGATAATAGAGCCGGTCAATCCGATCCTGGGGCTTCTCCCTGAACAGGGGCGACCAGGTATTGCCCGGATCGTTGACCGGGTCGGGGTAGATGGCGCGATACACGTCGACAAATCCATTCTCCTCCATGGCTTTGCTGACCGGTAATGCAAGAGAACGACGGTACGGGAGCGCTTCGCCAGTCTCTTTGGTCCAGTCAAGATGAGATGGGCAGTTCCAATCCCCGCCTACCAGAAGCGGGGTCTCCAGGGAAGTGAGTCCATTTTCTTCAAGATAGGCCAGAAGGGCTTTGGACTGTCGGAGCCTGCCGGACTGCGTTGTTTCGCACGCCAGCAAATCGGCATCGGAGCTGTCCGGTTTTTCCTTGAGGAGATAAGGCGAATAATTTCTGTAATCGATCCACACGCTGAACGCGTGCAGCGTGCGTCCCTGGTCATCCTCAAGCTCGACGCCCACACCATGCTGTTTCGACTGAACAAACGTCTTCTTAACGTTATGGCGCGTAAGGACGCAAAGGTGCGAACTCTTCCCCATCCATACCTTCCAGCCCAACTCCTCTGCGGCCCATATTCCGAACTTGGGCCGTGGCCCCTTAATGTCATGGCTTTCCTGCAGCAGGCAAATATCTGCTTTGCTGTCCCTGATCAACTGCAAGGCCTTCTCTGGACCGTTGTCCACTTCATTACCGCCGTGCCAGAGGTTCCAGACCAGGACCCGGACCGTGTCCGGCCCGTCAGGAACCGAGTCGCGACCTCCGGAATCCCCCCGTGCAGAAGCCGTGGAAATAATTGCAACTGCCACTATGAGAAGCATGGGGTTCATTATTTCTTTTTGCTCCGGCCCAATGCGTTCCATTCATCGACGGGCTTGAACGATGGATCGTCGTAATCGCCGCCCGCATGGCTTTTTTTCATGGACGCGAGATAGTCCATAATTTCTTTCGTCATGGTCTCCACCCGCTCGGGATGCGACGAAGCAACATTATTCTCCTCACTCCAATCCTTGGAAAGGTCGTACAGCTCGCCCCTGGGCAATACCAGCTTGTAGCGATCCTTCACGATCGTCGCTCCGCTCTTGGCACGGAAGGGAATGGATTTGGAGCGTGTACTCGTTTCGCCCTTAAGAATGGGCAGGATGTCCAGGCCGTCGATCGGTCGTTTATCAGGCATTTGATAGCCGACCAACTGCATGACCGTCGGAAAATAGTCCAATGTGGAAAGCGGCGTTTCGACTGTTGACCCCGACTTAAGTTTTCCGGGCCACTCGGCGATAGCGGGCACCCGCACACCTCCGTCGTAGAGACTGCGCTTACGGCCGCGTAGGTCCGCGGTGGTTCCCGCTTTCTTGCCCTTCGCGGCTTTGCCCTCGGGTCCATTGTCGGAACAGAAAAAGATAATCGTATTTTCCGCAACGCCCCACTCACGAAGCTTGGCACGGACGCGTCCCACCTGCTCGTCCAGCTCGGTGATACAACCATAATAGTGCGCGGCCTCGCCGGCACCTTCATATCGCTGCAGATAATCCGGACCCGCTTTGATCGGTTCATGCGGCGCGTTGAACCAGATGACCGACAGGAACGGCGTATCGCGCTGCACCGCCTGTTCCATGAACGGAATCGCCCGATCCACCACCACGCGCGCCGCGCCACCGAGCAGGCTCTCGTCGGAAGCAGGCAGCGGAACGCCATCATCATAGAATGGATTTTTATCGCTGGCCGGATCCCAGGTGGATACCGACGATTCCACGACAAACGAGCGGTCATAATCGCGCTCCCATGGCGGCGCAAAGTTTTCCGCAGGCTTGCGTTTTTCGCCCTTGGTTGAATGGGTTTTGCTCAATGTGCCGAGATGCCACTTCCCAAAATGGCCGGTGGTATATCCCTTTTCCTTCAGCATGCTCGCGAGCGTGATTTCCTGTTTCGGAAGATGCCCGATGTTCGCGGAAAAGATGCCGTAGCGATAATAGTGCCGGCCGGTCAGGCAGGTGCCGCGTGTCGGGGAACAGACCGGGCCGCCCGCGTAGAAGTGCGTCAGCTTCACGCCGTCCTTCGCCATCTGATCGAGCTCCGGCGTTTGAATCATGTCATTACCATTGAAGCCAGTGTCACCATAGCCCAGGTCATCGGCCATCATTAGAATAATATTGGGCCGGTCAGCGGCAAACACGACCGATGCCCCCAAACATGCTGCTATCCATAAATTTATTTTCATTGTTCCTGACTCACTATTTCTTTTTCTTCACTGCGACGGGATTCTTTGCAACTTCATGGGAAATCCGGATGGCTTCATCTTCGCCTCCATCCCAATGCGTGTCGATGATCGTTTGCAGGTAAGCGTTGCCCGCATCCGAATCCTTCACCTCGGCACGCGTAGCCTTGAGCTGTTCCTTGAGCGTAGACTGAATTTCCCGGTATTCGGGGTTACCATAGAGGTTGTTCATTTCCGTCGGATCATTCTTCAAATGATACAGCTCCCAGCCCGGCGGCGTGCGGCCGTTGCCGTTGTCGCCTTTTTCATCCGCCCCGTAGAAAAAGATCAGTTTCCACTCCTTGGTGCGGATACCGAAATGCGCAGGATTATAATGATGTTTCATATGCATCCAGTAGCGGTAATAAGTTGCCTTGCGCCAGTCTGCGGATTCCCGGCCGGTCTCCATGATGGATCGGAAGCTGCGGCCCTGCACGCTATCCGGCGCGGCAATCCCTGCATAATCCAGCAGCATCGGTGCGAAATCGGTGTTATTGATCAGCGCGTCGGAGCGGGTGCCCGCCTTTATGGCACTCGGATAACGGACAATAAACGGCATGCGCATACCTTCCTCATACATCCAGCGCTTGTCCACATAATCGTGCTCTCCAAGAAACATACCCTGATCGGACGTGTAGATAATTAATGTGTTGTCCAGCTCGCCATCCGCCTCCAGATAGTCGATCAGGCGCTTAATATTGTCATCCACCCCGCGCACGCAACGCAGGTACCTTTTTAGATAATCCTGATAGCATACGCGCTTAATTTCATCGTCCGTCATATTGGGAAAGTTCTTTCTCAACTCCTTGTCGACGTGTTTTAGGTGCGAACGGAAGCGATTCCTCTGCCCCACTGAGGAACCAATATTGAACAACAACTCATCGTTATGTCCGCGCGTGGCAATGGAACCGTTTTTGCCATTGTCCCACAAGCTGGCCGGTTCAGGGATATCGAGATCGGCATATAAACTGTCATAGCGCACATGCGCATCCCACGGGCCATGCGGCGCCTTAAAGTGGGTGAGCAACAGGAAGGGTTTGGTTTTGTCGCGTGTTTTCAACCAGGCGAGCGAGGAATCCACGATCAGGTCGGAACAATAGCCTGTTTCCGCAAACTTGGTTTCATCTGTTTTCGGACTGGTCCGCTCAAAAAATTCCGGGTTGTGATATTTACCCTGGCTATGCAGCACCTTGTAATAATCAAATGCCAGCGGCTGTACGCCCAGGTGCCATTTACCGATCACGGCCGTCTGGTAGCCCGCCTCGCGCATCTTGAGCGGAAGCGTCTGATTTGCTTCCTCCACCTTGCCCCCCAGACTCTTCGCGCCGTTTACGTGGCTGTACTGCCCCGTCAGGATCGACGCGCGGCTCGGACTGCAGACCGCATTGTTGCAAAACGTGTTTTCCAGCACCATCCCCTCGGCAGCAAGCTTGTCGAGCGTCGGCGTCGGATTGAGTGAGGTCAGTCTACTGCCATAGGCACCGATCGCTTCCGCCGAATGATCGTCCGACATAATGTAGAGAATATTCGGGCGTCCGCCATCCCCGTGTGCCACTGCGCAGGCAAGCATAGCCCCCATCAACAGCCCGATACGGTTCATCGCATATAATGGTTTCATTCAAATCCCTTAGTAATGATCACTTATAAGACGCCGCACACCAACTCCGATTTGATTCATTTCATTCAATTATCCAAAACACACCTACCCGTGACGTTATATGGTTATGAAAACCTTTTTCGGAATCCTGTCCATTAGCCTTTTCACACAAACCTTTGCCATGGCGGCGACATTCAGTGTCAGCCCGAACGGGAACGACTCAAACCGTGGGACGGCAGACGAACCGTTCCGAACGATATCGCATGCGGTTGATCTGCTCAACGCGGGCGATACCTGCCTGATTCAGCCGGGCACCTATCGTGAGGAAGTTATGCTGAAGACTTCAGGTACCAAGGATAAACCGATCCGCATTGTCGGCGCGACACATCCCGACGGCTCACCCGCCGTGATGCTGGAGGGTACCGAGCCATTGGCAGGAAACTGGAAAAAGGAACGGATGAATGGGGTCGACCTGTTTTCCATTCCCTGCGACCAGCCGATTGTCCAACTCTTCTACCAAGACAAGATGATGACCGAAGCGCGCTGGCCTGATCAGCCGTTTTCGCGCATCTGGGATCGCACCACATGGGCGGCCAGTGAAAGAGGCAGCAGGCAGGATCTTATGATATGCAGCGCCCTCGCGGAAACCGGCGTGGACTGGACGGGCGCCATGGCCACGCTGAACGTTGGTCAGCAGTTCCAAACCTGGTCACGAAGGGTAACCGCTCATAAAAAAGGATCTCCTTCTTTCCGTTATGACCTCCAGGTCCGAACGAACAACGACGTTGCTGAGGGGACAACCTGGTGGGACGACTTTTTTTACCTGCGCGGCAAGATCGAAGCTTTGACTGCGCCCCGGGAATGGTTTCATGACGGGCAACGTCTCTACTTTATACCTCCGGATGGACGCGCACCAATGCCCGGGGAAGTTGCCATCAAAACGCGCACCTACGGCCTCGAAGGAATAGGTGTGGAGCATCTCGAAATATCCGGCCTGCGTTTTTTCGGCTGTACCCTGCGATTTCAGAACAGTGATTTCCTGAAGATCGAAAACTGCCGGATCCTCTATCCCAACTATGCCCCCATCCTGACCGACACGCTGCCCAAAGGCGAGAGAGTCACCATTCCTCAAACCGCCATACGGGGAAATGATAACGTCCTGCGCAAAGTCAGCATTGCTTATGGAAACACGGCCGGCATCAGCCTGACTGGAAGCCGCAACCGTATTGAAAACTGCGTAATCCACGACTTTTGCTGGGAAGGCAACCTGCACCATCCGGCCATATCCATCCGTTCTATCGGAAAAGCACCCTCCGACTCCACCGTCAGCCGATGCACCATCTACAACAGCGGCAACATGGGCATCTGGCATCTCAACAAAAACAACGTGATTGAATACAACGAAGTCTACAACACCGGACTGGCCTGCAAGGATATTGCCGCCATCCATACCGGCAGCCCCAACACCGCCGGCAGCGTCGTCCACCATAACTGGGTGCATGCCTCCCGCGGCAAGGGCATCCGCGGCGACGACCAGACGCGCGGCCTTACCTTCCACCACAACGTGATCTGGGACTGCGACGAAGGCATGATCCTTAAGGGCGAAGACAACCAGTGCTACAACAATACCATCATCGGCACCAACGGCCATGGGTGCCTCATCATCCCGACCCGTGCCGAGCCGCGCAAATGGTGGTCGAAAACCGAGTTCCTCGACCGGCAGAATACCCGCAGTACGTTTTGCAATAACCTTGTCGAAACCATCGCCTTCCGCTACGAACCCCTGCCCGAAAATAAAAAAATTACGCGCAACGTCGAAACCGCTGAGCGTTTCTCCTTCGAAGATCTCCTGGAATCGCCGGCCAATCGCGAATTCCGCCCCAAGGCCGGATCACCGCTGACCAAGGCCAACATAGGTGCCTACGAATTCGGCAAACCAATGTGGAAAGCCGGGGCAGACTGGAAGGATGATGCCCTTGGGATCGATTTCATTATCCATGCCGCCCCCGCCCGGAGTTGGGAAATTGAAAGCCACTCCAAAAAGCAATCGATTCAACTACCCGCCAAGATCAGGAATTCCAATCTCAGCGATCTATCCAAAGACAAGCTGCAGAAACTCTACGACGACTGCTGGACCGATGATGAAGTCAAAAAACGCAAAGCACTGATCTACCAAAAGAACCAGCTATCCGACGGATCGCCTGAACAAAAAGCCGCTCATAAAAAGGTCTCCGCCCTGCACCGCGAGGCCGGCGACCGCCTACGGGAGCGCGCCGGCGAAGTCCTCGCCGGCAGCGAGCTCCAGCTGTTTCTGGATCTGTGGTAGGCGGACCGCCGGGCCGTCCGACGGTGGAGCGGAACATGCGAACGGTGCGTACGGGCGGCGCGCTCGGCGATCGCGCCCTACCTTACGTCTGCTTCGGAAGCTTCATCTTCGAGCCGTCGACATCGGGCTTGCTCTTATCAAGCTCACCATCAACGGTGATTCTGAACGAGAGCGCCCATTCGTTCGGGAGGGTTTTGGGCAGTTCAATGTTCAGCGCGTCATTGGTGCGCGACCATTTTACAGCACCGTGACCCAACAGCTCGATGGATTTGATTTTATTGGACTTGGAAACGGAAGTTCCATTCGCCAGTGATTTAATGACCGCAACGCTGGAGGGCGGCACGCCGAGTACCGTGGCGTAGAGATTTTCTCCGTTGCGGGTGAAGCGCACGTCTTCATACGTCAGTTGCTTCGGGTCGGGCTGGATGCCGCGGGATTTGGTGCCATCTTCCTTATATTGATAATATTTCAGATGCCCCGTATTGCCTTCCGCAAAGATTTTCCAAGGCACCGTGGCATAGATAGCCTCGCCATTCACGTCGAGCCAGGAACCAATGCCCTCGAGCAGATCAATCTGCCCCTGATCCAGTTTGCCGTCGGGCCGCGGATTCATGGAGAGCAGCAGCCCACCGTTGCGCGCCACGAGGTCGCAGAGGCGCACGACAATATCGCGCGGTTTCTTGTATTCAATTTTCTTGAACCAGGGCCAGTCGCACCAGCCGGTGGCGGACGGTGTGTCATCTTCCCAGGGCCATTCGATGTAGAGCGGGCGGGCATGGCCGTTTTCGTAGGAATAGACGCCAAACTTTTCCGGGAAGTTGCCCTTGTTGTGCACAACGACTTCCTTGCCGGCTTTGTCACCCATGTTAAAGAAATCGTTGAGTACGACCTCCGTGCCATACTTTCCGCCCCCACCGTCGAACCAGATGCCGTCGGGCTGGTATTTATCGATCACTTCCTTCGTCAGTTTGTAGCGGATGTCCGCGAAATGATCCTCGTCGCCCGCATACCAATACAAATTCCGCAGATTTGGATCCAGCAGGTCGGCCTTGGCATAGTTCGGATCGGCAGCCAGTCGCTTGCGGATCCCCTGAAAATGTTTATAGGTGCGGGCATGATGAAAGGACGTAAAGGTTTTCATGCCATGGGCTTCGATGGCCTTCATCATGTCCCCCAGCAGGTCGCGCTTCGGACCGAGTTTACCCGCGCAGAGATCGATCACGTCGCTGTCCCACATCGCATAACCATCGTGGTGGATCGCGCAGATGCCGGCATATTTTGCGCCCGAGCGGGCCATCAGGTCGGCCCAGTAGTCGGGATCAAATTCCAATGGTTGGAACTGTTTCGCCAGATCCTTGTAGCCGAATCCTTCCTGGATCGGCCCGACGTTCTTTTCAAACTGAACGCGCATATCCTGCTTCGGGCTGGTGGAATAGTAGCGCTGGTAGCCGCAAATATATCCGTTGCCCCAGTTCGGCTCGGCAAAGTCCCACTGCCCGGCCACGGAATAGACGCCCCAGTGGGCATAGATTCCAAACTTGGCATCCTGCGCCCACTGCGGAACGCCGCGCTCCATCAGCGGACCCCAGACTTCCATATCCACCTTTTTAGCGGCCGGTGCAAATTCCGCTACAACTATAATAAACAGCACCATCCAATATTTTTTCATAATCCTTCCTTTACATGACGAGTGACAATTGAGCCGTGATTATTCATAGGGGTTTAACTTAATAGAATTCTCGCGCCCACTCCCTCCGGTCACTTAAGACGCAAAGTCGCCAAGCATGCATATCTTTGCGTCTTAGCGCCTTTGCACGATAAAAAAATCCCAGTCTGGTTAACCTGATTTCAGGCACCCCTCACGCTTTTCTCTACACATTAAACTCCTCCCGGACTCATTGTTTTGACCATTTTCTAGAGAAACACCTAACACCATCCTAAAAGGTTGATCCCTCGCAGAGGCGCAGAGAACGCAGAGCAGGAATATTAGTGAACCACGGATGAACGCGGATAAGCACCGATGCATGTTAAAAACGGTTAAAGGTAGGAACAGACCGCCGGGCTGTCCGAATGCTGGAACGCAAAAAGCGCGCCCGGCGATCGCGCCCGACCCAAAGCCTGCCACCCCTTCAACGTTTCCCTGCGGGTAAACGCTCTCCACACAAAGTCCCTGGTGTAGCGATCGCTTAACCCCGAAGGGGAAAGCGATATAGCTTCACATGGTTATCCTAGTCCATCAGCGTTTATCCGTGGTTCTGCAACATTACTCTGTGTTCCTCTGTGACCTCTGTGGTAAAAACACTAATTAGTTTAACATAGCATCATAACGATCTAGGTTTGATATGAAATTCAGGAACGGTTAACCACCCGCTCCGCTAGAGAGCACGGAGTACAAGGAGACTCTTTCTCTGTATTCCTCTGAGACCTCTGTGGTAAAAAAACAATCCGGTTTAACACAGCATTTAACCAGCGAGGTTAAGTATGAAATTCAAATGGTTAGCAGTGATCCTTGGTATAGCACTTTCATTGACGGGAACGGTTTCCGCGCAGAATTCCAAAGGCATTCCCAAAACCCTGCCGGGTTCCCGCGCCGAAATCTACAAAACCATCAATGGGACTGAACTGCCCCTGCACATCTTCGAGCCCGAGGGACACCAACCCAGCGACAAGCGCCCGGCCATTCTCTTTTTCTTCGGCGGCGGATGGAACGGCGGGTCGCCCACTCAGTTTGAAAAGCAGTGCGCCTATCTCGCCGCCTCCCGCGGCATGGTGGCCATCACCGTCGAATACCGTGTCAAAAGCCGCCACGGCGTCAAAGCCGTCTCCTGCTTCCGCGACGCCAAGTCCGCCCTGCGTTGGACGCGGAAGAACGCCAAGCGCCTCGGTATCGATCCCAACCGCATTGCCGCCGGCGGCGGATCGGCGGGCGGTCATCTCGCGGGCGCACTCGGCACCATCGATGCCTTCGATGAACCGACCGAGGATCACTCCATCAGCACCAAACCCAACGCGCTCGTGCTGTTCAATCCCGCGCTCGTGCTCGCGCCGGTGGAAGACTACAAACCGCGCGATCCCAAAAAACTCGCGGGACTCGAAAACCGCATGGGCGTGCCGCCCGAACAACTATCCCCCTACCACAACATCAGCTCCAATATTCCGCCCACGATCATCTTCCACGGCACCAAGGACACCACCGTGCCCTTCGACACCGTCGAACTCTTCACCACAGACGCGGAGGAAAAAGGCAACAAGGTGGAGCTCGTCGCTTACGAAGGCCAGGGCCATGGGTTCTTCAACTACAAAGAGAAGAATATGGACGCCTTCATCGACACCGTCAAAAAGATGGACGCCTTCCTCGCGGAACTCGGATACCTGCAAGGCCCTGATAAGGTGGATGCCTTTGTTGCGGAACTCCAATAATCGTTATTCTCCACAGACCAAAGGTGCATTCGGCTCACAAACCCTGAGCTCCTGGAACCCGCCCCGCCGAAACATAAGCATTGCTCCCCCAATTGTCCGAAATAGGCTTTGGGTGGCGTTTTGTGAAGACACTATAGCATAGGAGATACATCCATGAATAAAGTCCATAGATCGACCATCGTACTGATGACCATTCTGGCTACAACCCTTACGGCCACATATGCGGTTAAGGGTGATAACAACAAAAAAGAGCCGCCGAAGAAGACGGTAAAGAATGAACGCACAGCGAAACAGAGCGAGAAAATAAAAGCGCAGGAAAAGGCCAAACGAAAAGCCGCTGCCGAGAAAAATAAAAAGGAAATGCTGAAACGCTTCGACGCCAACCGTGACGGAAAACTTTCAATTTCGGAACGCCATACCATGCAAGCCGTCCTGATGGCAGAACGAGACCGTCTGGAAAACTTCAAGCTTGGAGAGCGGCACCGTCAGGAAGCATTCAGGATGAAAGAAAATCAGCGAAACCGCCACGAGCAAATGGTCATGCGCCAAAAGAATGAGCTCGAACGCGAAAAGCAGGCAAAACTGGAAGCCCAGAAGAAACAGGCTCAAAAAAGCGCTGAGGTAAAGAAGCAGGTTGAACAGAATAAAAAAGACCATCAGAAGAAGTCCCCAAAACAAAAGAAATAGTTCCGAACCACGGTTCAGCGAATTTTTAAAACCCGCATCCAACAGATTGGTTGCGGGTTTTATTTATCCAATGATTGGAAGCCATAGTCGCTGCTCCCGGAATCGGGATGGGGGCGCGGGGGAAGGGATTTTGCTAATGAAAAAGGGTAGGTCCTCGGATTTAAGGATCCGCTTTCTACTCCTCGATGATCCGGATGATGCCGTGGGTGCCATCCACTTCCAGGAGGTCGCCGTCGTTAATCAGCTCCATCACGCCGATCACCCCGCTGACGCAGGGGATGCCATAGTCGCGGGCGACAATGGTGCCTTGAACCGGGCCGACGATCACTTCCCGGCGACCTTGCGGGCGGGAATCGGCCGACGTAACCATCAGAACCGATACTGCACGCCGGCATATAGCAGCAGATAGTGCTGATAAAATGACCGAAGCGACGTGTTGCCATCGGGGTCCTTCATTGATTGATGACTGATATGAAGATCGGCATCCAGCGCGGCCCGGAAACCCAGCCCCTTCATCGAAGGCGGATAATAGTCCACCCCACCGCCCAAATGCAGTGCCGGCAGTTCTTCATCCAACAGATTGCGCGACTGATTCGTTTTCACATAAGCCAGACCCAGCAGTCCGAAAGGGCGAAGTTGCCCCTCCATAAAACTGTATCCTGCATTCGCGCAGAGCGAAGCCGAGAACGGCTTCTGTGAATAGTTGGACGAAGCAAGCGTACCGTAGTCCGTATAAGCGCCTTCAATACCGAAGACCCGGTTAAACAGATACCCGGCATAAATGCGGTACCCGCCATCCCATTCATTATACCCCCGGGTCTGGGTACTACCGGAAAATTCATCATCCACATAATAATCGCCAGTAACAAAGAGCGCCCGGTAGGAGGAAAAACCGCCGCCGGCTCCAAGATACAGGCCGGAACCCTCCTCCGCCGTTGCGTTCAGGGCGAAGAGTACCAACAGGGTCGTCGTCATTCGCAGCATCATAGAGTCATCCTTTCGAATTCAAATCTGGTGGATGAGAATGATCCTTTAATCCGCACGAAACCGCAATAGAATTATAGAAGACGCTAAGCCGTTTCAGTTCGCATGCATCCGCGTCAATCTGCGGTTAGCTGCTTTTCTTATTGAACCTGAAAATAGACGGCACCTTTAACCGGGCCGCCGATCGCTTCCGGGCGGCCTTGCGGAAATTCAATAATCCGGTGACCGCCACCCATCCTTCCGATAAATATTTGCTTATTTTTCCAACGAAAGGTACGTTTCCCGCCTATGGAAAAAGGATTAACAGTTCATGAAGAAGCAGAAGCATACGGTATCGATATTTCTTTGATCCGCGCCAATCTGCGGTTGACCCCTGCGGAACGCCTTCGCCGTCATGACAAATCCCTCAACACCATGAAAAAACTCCGCGCCGCCATGGAGAAAAAGCGTGGATGATCTGACCGATATCATCGAGCGTTTAATTATTGCAGACGTGGATTTCGTTTTAGTCGGGGGACTCGCCGCCGTCACGCATGGAAGCTCAATGACCACGCAGGACATCGACATCTGTTGTGACTTTTCTTCCGAAAACCTGCTTCGGCTTCAGTCCGCACTCGAAGGCCTAAACCCCATCCATCGGATGACCACCAACCGCCTTCCGCTTGAACTGACCCGCACAAATTGCGGCTCCCTGAAAAATCTGTATCTCGATACCGACTGGGGACAACTCGATTGCCTCGGCGAGGTGCTAGGCCTCGGCAACTTCGAACAAGTAAAGCAGCTTAGCGAAACCCTTGAACTGGATGGCAACGCATGCCGCATCCTGCGGATTGACGCCCTGATTGCCGCGAAAAAAGCGATGGGCCGCCCCAAAGACATCGAGACCATCAAACAACTCGAAGCCATCCAGCGGGAAACAAGGTAATGATGCCTATATTGCCAGACTCGGCTACCTGAAAGGCCCGACACCCTCGACGCCTTTATTGCGGAAAATCAATAAGGCATCGTTGGCACGCTTTGTAGGGCGGAAACGGTTGAGGAACGAATCCTTTCCGCCACCCCGCCGCCGGTTAGCGCGGTAACCAGGTGAATCGGCCCCAATTCTTTTTCGGCGGCACGATGGGCAACTGCTTTTCGCCCGATTCGGTTTCAATCATGATTTTGGGGCCGCCCCATTCCGGCTCCGGAAAAGCCCGCGTCACATACCCATCGGGCGACCAAGTGGGATCATCGCCCCGCCCCACTTTTCGCCGATGCGTTCCATCGCTTTCAACCACCCAGACCGTAAACGTGTCCGAAATCCGCTGATCGCGCTTCGCGTCCTTCACGCCGGTAAATGGGCTCATGTGAATCATCTCAACGCCTTCCCAGTGCGCGATCCACTTTCCGTCGGGCGACCACGCCGGCACTTTTTGTTCGATAGGCAGTTTGAGCCCCGCGTCCTGCTCCACGGGCGGAGGCGAAACCATTTTAGCACCGCCGCCCTCCAGATCGCTCACCCATATCCGGAAGGTGCCGCTTCGATTCGAGACAAAGGCCACTTGGGTACCATCCGGCGATACCACCGGCATCGCGTTGCTAAATTGAATTTGTTTTGGATCCGTGAACAAGCGGCGCGATTCCCCGGTCTCCGTGTTCATCACGTGGATCTGGCTGTTGCGGGCCGGGTCTTGCTTTTTTGGTCCCGGCCTAAACTTCATCCAGATGATCCGTTTCGAGTCTGGAAACCAGAAAGGCAAAAGATTCCCGCCCGCGGCAACGAGCTCCCGGGCGTTTTCACCGTCCGCGTCGCACGCCCAAACCGCCATGCCCTTTGGGCCGCGCTGGAGGTAAACGATCTTCCGCCCGTCCGGCGAACAAGCCGGCTGCATGCAATTCAGCGCGCCACGGGTCAATGCGCGGGATTCCGACCCATCCTCCTTCATCCGGTAGAGTTGGAGAATGCCGTTTTCATCCGTGTGGCTGACGACCACCTCACGCCGCGGCCCATCCTTGGTGACCGCGCTTCCCGCGAGCACCAGACCGCCGACGACCAGACTGATCAGCATAACTTGGAAGGATTTCATTGACGCTTGTGTTATTCCAATGGAAGCCCCGAATCGCGCGTTCACGGTTTCATGCGGCCATCGCTGACCACCCAGCCATGGCCGGTGGGGATCTGAGGTTCAGCCTTCGGCAGGTCTTTAGGTATGGTTCCCTCTGGAATCAGGGTCTTTTTCCATTTCCCGTGGTGCTTGGCCATGTTCTCGACCACTTCCGGGTTTTCCGCGGCCACGTCCGTCTCTTCCCGAGGATCGTTCACCAAGTCGAAGAGCTGCCATGGGTCGGCCTCCTGGTATTTATACAGGCGCCAGTTTTTCCAACGGACCGCGACCAAATGGCGGCGCGGGGCGTCGCCGGTTTCGTTATTAAGCCAGAAGATGTATTCATGGGCATCGCCCTTCTTATCACCGCGGAGATAAGGAACCAGATCCACGCCATCGAGATGCGCCGGCCCCGGCGTGCCCATGGCCGCCGCGATGGTGGCGAAGAAATCGAGGGAGCACGACAAACCGTCGTACCGCTTGCCCTGGGGAAGGGTTCCCGGCTGAGAGATGACGGTGGGAATAATAGTCCAACCGACCTGCTGGGTGCCGCCGCCCTTGCCTCCGCGGTAAGGCGCCGAGCTGCCGCCCTCGCCGGTGTTCGCGCCATTGTCGCTCGAGAAGATGACCAGCGTCTTTTCGCGCAGTCCGCGTTTCTCCAGCACATCGAGCAGTTTGCCCAGTTGGTCGTCCACCGCCACGATTCCGCCGCCGAGCCGCCTCCGCTTGGCCTCTTCGGCCGATGTGCGGTTCGACAGACGGTCCGGCACGTCCTTATGCGGCGAGTGCACCGCCTCGGGAGACCAATACATAAAGAACGGCTTTTCCCGGTTGCGGTCTATGAACTCAACCATCTGGTCGCCATTGACATCGGTCAACCAGGCCTCTTCGCCGTCTTCCGTGGCGCAAAAATATTTCGACGCGCCCTTCGGGGGCTTGTGGGCGACTTCCATGAATCCGCGGGTCGACGGACCTTGCAGCTTCGTGCCGATATCCCACTTTCCGATCTGCCCGGTCACATAGCCGCCATCGCGCATGAACTCGGCCAGAGTAGGTTTGTCGTCCGGAATCGGTAGGCCGCGCGACATGCCGTATTTGCCGAAGTGCTGGCCATACATGCCCATCATCAAGCTGCATCGGCTCGGGCAGCAGGGCGGATTGGTGATGTAGGATTGCGTCAGAACAACGCCCTCCTCCGCCAGCCGGTCGAGATGGGGTGTCGGGATATCCTCGCAACCAAACGGCCCGGTGTCGCCATAGCCGAGGTCGTCAATAAACATCAGCACCACATTGGGTTTCTCCCGCGACACGGCGCTCGCCGCGAATCCAGTTGCCGCCATGGCCGCAACGCCGGTACGCTTCACAAAGCTTCTTCTATTCATCGTCCCATCTTTCCTATTTCCGATTGCCGATTTTTGATTGCCGATTGGTGGTACTCAGTCGGCGCCAGCCTCTACTTTTATAAAGGCGTCGCAGACCCGAAAATCGGCACTCGGCACTCATCCCGAAGCGTAGCGCAGATAATTTCCGGCACGGAAATAGAGACGTAGTCTCGGTTCATCAAAAACCTGCTGCTTCAGCCTTTGGAACACTTGACGAAGAGAGACTCCAAGGATTGGACATCCGGCAACCGACGAAGCCGCTTCGCGCGGCATTCGCCGGACGCGCGCCACACCGCCTACCCGAATCTGGACGACAACCTACCCTCGACGATCAAAGAGAAGTCTCGAAACGTCATCGACACAAAGATCAAAGGACTGGCAACTTTTTCCATTGCTTCCTTTTGCATTTCTATTGGACAGCAGGAATATATTCTGTGTAACTGATTTCGCCTTTATCTTGGATGTTTGGGTTTTAACGGGGAAGAGTATGTCTGGACAGAAATATGAATGGGAGCGTTTTTGGTGCCCTCGTGATGGAGTTTTCGCATACGATTATGATGGATATTTAGCAACGCCTCGCGGCGGATTTTCAGCTTTATGGGCGCATGATGTATGTTCTTATGAAAACCTGGCAGATCAAAACTGTCTAATTCTGCTAGGCGAACCCGGCCTCGGAAAGTCAACAGCCCTAAACGACATTAAAGAAATCGAGTCTCAGGACTCTGCCCTTCATTACGTAGATCTTGGTGAAATATCGAGCGATGAACGACTTTACAAAAAAATATTCGAACATGAATCCATTCTAACTTGGATAGACTCCGACACCTGTCTGACTATTCTGATTGATGGACTTGATGAGTGCAGAATTGATGGTGTTGCAAAAATCTTAGGAAGAGAACTTGACACACTGCCAATTGCGCGTTTGAAAATTCGTATTGCGTGCAGAACCGCACAATGGCCAGTCTCCCTAGAAGAGAGCTTATACAACACGTGGGGAAAAGAGGATGTCGGCATATACGAACTTATGCCGCTAACTCGAAAAAACATCGAGCTGGCTGCAACTGAAAATGATCTGCCGCCGTCTGACTTTATCGCCTCAATCGAATTGGTTAGAGGCCAACCGCTGGCGATGAAGCCTGTTACATTGAAATTCTTGCTCAGGATTTTTCAAGAAACAGGAGCGCTTCCGGAAAACGAAACAAGTTTATACGAACAGGGGTGCTTATTTCTTTGTGAAGATTCGGCCGAGAGGCGCGACAACAATTCATCGTCCCAGTATGACCCTCAGACTAAGTATACTGTAGCAGAGCGATTAGCATATTTAACAATTTTTTCAGGAAAACCAACCATATGGACCGGCCCTGAGAGAAATTGTAGCATATCTGATGATATTAGCGTAGCAACCTTAGCGTCAGAGCCGCTCCCTTCAGAACTTGATGGTGGAACATCAGTTTCCAGCGCGTTAATCCAGGATACGCTTAATACTGGCCTTTTTTCTGCCAGAGGGGCTCATCGGATGGGATGGCAGCACCAAACGTATGCTGAGTTTCTCGCCGCATCTTTCCTGATTAAGCGCCTTTCAACAAAACAGCGCAGTTCACTCCTGACGCTTTCCGACGATTTGGGTAGCGCGGCATTTCCACAACTGGTTGAAATTGCAGCTCGTGTTGCAGGATCTGACCCCGATCTCTACAATTCCCTATTACGCCATTCCCCCGGAACGTTACTGAGGAGCGATGTGTTAACTTCAGATTTTTCAGGCCGGAAGAAACTGCTACAGGCACTGCTGGACAAATGTGAAGCAAAGGATATTTCATACCGCGACGTAAATTCACACCAGCGTCTAAAACTGTTAAGACATGCAGAACTTGGCGACCAACTCTCACCATATCTGACTGACACAAGCAGAGGAGATGATGCCCGAATGCTGGCACTTGATACGATCCAGGCATGCAAAATTCACGAACTGGATGATGCGTTGGCGGAGATTATTGCAAATGGTGCTGAAACTCTACAACTGCGCATTGATTCAGTACTTGCGTTGGGAAATCGCGTTTCTGAAAAGCATGCCAAGCTGCTCATTCCATTACTCCGCCTCTCAAAAGGCGATCCAGATTTGAGATTACGCGGTTGCCTTTTGGAGATATTATGGCCCACGCACCTTAGTGCAGAAGAACTGTTTACATTGATCAACTACCGGCCTAAACGGAATATGACCGGATGGTACGAAATGTTTCTGTCAAGGCTCCCGGAGAAGCTTAGCATTGATGATCTGCCAGCAGCTCTGGCTTGGACAAAAAAGCAAGGCTCAAGGCACGAACGGAACTATGAGGTGAGTAATCTCATAGATGGAATTATCATGAGATCGTGGGAGCTGATCGATCACCCCCATGTAGTTCAAATTTTAGCGGATGCTATTCTGGTCAGGTTAAAGCTGGATTACGGAAGGTTACTAGATCGCGATTCATTGAAGGGGTTAGGTTTTCTGAAGAACGATGATACTCGCCGACAACTTTTATCAGAGATAATGCACCAATCTGATTATGACAAAGACGTCCTTTTTTATGTAAGTCGAGCGTGGTCATGCATAGCTGGCGAAAACGATCTGGACTGGATTCTCGAGCAGGCCATTGCATCTAAAACGACAAAAGCCTGTTGTGGTTGGACGAACTTAGGCTGGTGGAACTCCAACACCGAAAATCCCGACCACGTAAACCGGCTAATTCAGATTCGTGAAGAGGATCCCCGTATAGAAGAAATTCTCTCTGATCGCCTCGATCCGCTTGAGCTAGAATCCGAATCATCGAAAAAACTAAAGGAGCAGTACTATAAATATTCCCGTTTAACCAAAGAGGAAGAAGTTAAGAAGATTGATCCTTATGAAATAGTCACGGGAGTTCTTGGGGCGTGTGAAAGTGGAAATCCAGAGCAATGGTGGTATCTTATTCAAGTACTAACACTCGAATCCCACAGCACCCATTATGGCGACCATATTGTACCCGACATACGGGAACTCGTGGGATGGAAAGAACTTACACCAACCGATCAAAACAGGGTTGTTGATGCAGCAAAAATGTTTATTCAAAATGCTGATGACAGAAGTCACTCATGGCTGTCGAAGCCTTCCTTAGTGGACTATTATGCTATGGCTGGTTATCAGGCGCTTCGCTTGATTTCCAATTATGACAAATCCTACGTACGAAATATCACCGCCGCGCTTTGGAAGAAGTGGGCAGCTGGAATTCTCGCCTTTGACCGATATCTATCAGATGAGGAAAGGATATTGCACCAAGCGGTGGTTACCGAACTCTTCAGAAAAATTCCAGCAAAGGCTTCAAGATGCGTGGTGGATCTAATTGAAAGAGAGAGCGGCAAAACGGGGCATTATAGCGTTTTGGAATCTGTATCTCATATCAAGACCCCCATTTTGATCACACACCTTAAAAAATTTGCACAAACAAAAGGGTACGTACCTCGCCGACCATACGCGCTCTATAAAGCAATCATTGAATTTGACGAAAGCTCCCTGTGGGTTTTAGAGGAGTTACCGGAAAATCTACCAAAGAATAAACAAACGGTCGGATATAAAAAATCTATTGAGGCAATGGAAGCTTTATGCTGGTCGCTCAACGAACACTCATGGGGTAAAATATGGAAATACACCAGCGTTGACGCTGCATGCTTTAAAAAGATTGTGTTTCATATGGCAGGGCTTCGCTCCAAAGAAATTGCCATTGACGGATTAGCCGAAAGGCAACTGGCAGACCTTTATCTTTTGGTTTCTCAACATTATCCGCACGCCAAAGATCCCCAAATAGGTGGAGCACACACAGTCACATTCCGAGAAAACATAAGCATTTGGCGTGATAATACTGTACTGACAACTTTAAAGAATAAAGGCAGTAGTTCAGCCTGTTCTCAGCTAAAGCGGATTATGGAATCGATGCCTGATCAAAAATGGCTCCAGTACACTTGGCTGGAAGCTGTCCGGATAATGCGGACATCATCATGGGAACCCCTATCTCCTGCGGAACTGTTGGCTCTCGCCAGAAGTAATTCAAAGCGAATTGTACGGTCTGAATCCGACCTTGAAGAGATCATTCTTGAATCCCTTGAACGATACGAAATTCAACTACACGGCCAAACCCCAACCATACGTTCACTATGGGATTATCAGAGAAAAGAAAGATCGTGGACGCCGGCAGATGAAAATCCAATGTCAGACAATATAGCCGCATACCTTCGCCGAGAACTTGAAGAACAAGAGATTATTGTAAACAGAGAGGTTGAGATTAGACCGGCCAGAGGTAATGAAAGTGGACAGGATACAGATTTTCTCATCGAGGCCTTTCCTGCAGAAGGCCCAACCAATGGTGCAGTCCAGATAATTATTGAGGCCAAAGGCTGCTGGCACAACGAACTGAAAACTGCCATGAAAACCCAGCTAAAAGACCGATACATCAAAGACAATCTTTGCCGAACAGGTATATATCTTGTGGGTTATTTTTCGTGTGGATCATGGGCAGGTTCAGATGACAGAAAGAACCGGACCCCATCCATGAGTCTTCATGAGATGCGTGATTTGTTGAGAGATCAGGCTAAAACCCTCTCTGACAACACCACAAGTCTCACTGCCAGAGTACTCGACTGCAGACTAGACCGGTAAAATTAAAGGGGCGGTCCTCGGATTAAAGTATCCGTTCGCATTACCTCACGTGAGCGGGAAACAAGCGGGACGCTTGTTCTACTTTTCCGAATAGCCGCGCCGCTCGATAAAAAGTGGTGGCGACGTCACCGCACTCCAGGCTCACTCACTCAACTTAACGGCAATGTTGCCATTGATGTCGTTGTCCGCGACGGCGAGGTAGAGCATGAGCGGTTTGCCGGAGTCGTCCGTTAAAATAAACGGGCGCTCCACCCGGTCCGGCTTCCAGAGGCCGCCATCCTCCAACCGGAACTGTTTTTTCATGAAGACCCGCGGGTTCGCCGGTTTCCATGAATGGCTGTCGGTGGAGGTGAACAGGGCCAGATCCGGTTTGCCCATCACGTGACAGACCATGTAATAGCGTCCGGCTTCCTGATCATACCAAATCCCGGCATCCTCGGTCTGTTTTTTGCTGTAGACGGGTTGCTGCTGGAACGTAAAGGGTCCCTCAGGGTGTTTCGAATGACCGACCAGCTGGATGCGGAACCACTTGTCGGGTTTATCGGCATCATCGCCTTTCATGATCATCACGTGGGTTCCGTCGACATAGCAGACCGCCGGATTCACGGCGATATTGATGAACCGCCCATGGGGGACAACAACAGGCTCCTTGGACCGGACAAACGGGCCGGCCGGATCGGTCGCCGTCGCAACCCCGATACGCTGGGCATTACGCACCTGCTTCCTGTTCGCCTTAAACCATTCCATATCCGGATAGTCGGTTTTGAAGTCGCCCTTGTATAAAGGGCGGAGATCGTTGGCGATGTAGTACAAACAAATCTTTCCATCGACCACACAGATCGCGGGATTGTGCGCATTGTTCACATCCCATCCGTCAGGATTACGGCTTTCGAGGACCGTGTTCACATATTGGAACGGCCCCTCCGGTTTATCCGCGACGGCGTGCGCGATTTCGCAATGGGTCATCCAGGCATCATGCCCCAGCTCCTCCGGCCAGCGCGCATAATAGCCATGGTATGTTCCATCCGTCCATTGGACCACCGCCATCCCCCAGATGCGATAGCCGGGATCGGCAAACACATGTGCGGTCGCCCTGCGCTCAGCAAAGGCGGACTTCACCCCATTGGGAAGTGGGGAAAATGCGAACGGCCCGCTCTTTTCAGCATTTGCTTCGGCTGAGTACACCCGTACAACAAGTGTCCCCAGCGCAATTGCGACTGTTTTTTTCAAACGGTTCATGTGCATCCGCTCCAGAGCTGATTGGCACAGCGGCTAGCGCGACTCCGCTGGAAGTTCATCAAGAAGCAACCGCCGTGATCGTCGAAAGAAGGATCGTCACAAGCATAGCAAAGTGTATACGCCTAATCATCATGGCCTACCGCTCACTCTTCACGACTTCTTTTTCTTTCCGGCCTGTTTTTTCGCCTTTGCCAGATTCTTGGTGTTCACCGGTGGGGTTTTCCATTTATTGCGTTCGGCGGTCTTTTCAATATGGGCGCGCTCTTCGGGACTCATGTCGTCGAAGCTCTTGAATTCAGCAAAAGTACCGGGCGCTTTGAGCGCGTGTTGGCGCATCAGCTTTTTCATGGCGTTGAGTTTGGCGCCGTATTCCGGATGGCCCGCGAGATTGTTTTGTTCGTTGGGATCCTTGGAGAGATCGTAAAGCTGGTCGGGATCAAAAAAGCCGGGTTTGGTCCACATGGCCTCGGCGCGCTCGGTGTTGCAACCACCCAACTGGCGATGGATATGGGTGACGCGTGCTTCTTTGTCCATGGTCGGATCGATTTCCGCGAGTTCTTTATACTGTTCTTTCAGCTCAGGCGACAGCTCGTGGCTTTCCGGCACACGGAAGGCGATGTATTTCCAACCGTCCTTCATCACGGCGCGGGTATGGCCGATCTCGATAAAGACCGAATCGCGCAGTTGCTTGCTGCTTCCCTTCAGCGCGGGTACCAGGCTGATGCCATCGGGATTGTAGCCGTCGGGTTTCGATACGCCCGCAGCGTCGAGCATGGTGGGCACCAAATCAATATTCATCGCAAGCGTTGGATTTTCCGAACCAGCTTTGGCGCCCCCGTTCGGCCAGCGTGTCCACATGCCCAGCACATCCGCCCCGCCCTCATAAACCGAACCTTTGCCGCCGTGATGACCATTATCCTGCATAAAGATGACGAGCGTATTGTCCGCAATCCCCAGCTTTTCCAGTTTAGCCAGCAATACGCCGATCGTGTCGTCGAGCCAGGTAGCCGGAGCCAGTTCTTCATCCAGGCCGGCCGCTTTGACGCGTTCAAATACGGAATCGCGCGAAGGCTGCACATCGGGTGCTTCATCGAGCAGCACGCCATACGCATTGCGCGGATCGCCCTTCAATGAATTCCCCGGATTCGGCATGTGCATCAGGTGTGGCGCAAAGTGGAAGTAGAACGGCTGATCCTTACTGGATTCAATAAATTGAAGACAGTGTTCCAACTGGAATTCGGGCGCATGGCGCTGATCATCGCCCGACATGTTGGAATGGGTCAGCGCTCCGCCATAGTCGAACCCGAAGGGTTTGATTAGCTCCGCAAGAATCCGCTGGTTTTCCTCGAACAGCGGCTTCTTTTTCGGATCGTCGACCTTCATGTCCGCGAACGCCTTGGATGCTTTTGCCTCCTGCGTCACGAACGCACCGATCTTTCCGACGATGCCGGTGGCGTAGCCCGCGTCGCGCAGCATTTTTGCCCCGATCCAATCGTCGGACGAGGTTTCCGCATTCCAGTGCACCCAGGTTTGACCTTCCTTCGTGATGCCCGTCTGCAGAAACTTGCCACGGCAGCGCCCGGCATACTGGCCGGTCAGCGCGTTGTAACGCGCCGGCGTGCAGGCCGGTGCAGCAGAATAGGCTTTCGGAAAAAACAGGCCATCGCGCTTCATGGAATCAATATTCGGTACCAGCGCGCCGTGATGAATCGACTCGGTGACGTGGTCATCGCAATAGATGATGAGGAAGTTGGGCTTTGCTGATGGACTGGCTTGCGCTGCACCGGTCAGTCCCGCGACCGAACCCGCTATTAATGTTGTATTGAAATTTCTTCGGTTCATTTTCCCTCTCGCATGGGCAGATAATGTAGGATAGGCATCCTGCCTGTTTGAGCTTGCTGATAAAGTCGCTTCAATGCCGACTCCCAGAAAACTATCCTGAAACACTGCAGGAATAAATGGCAGAAAAATAATACGGCAGAAATATTACCTCCTTAACCGCATGTGGATAAAACATCTTTCTGCCAACACATTTTTCTGCCTGATACATTCCTGTCGCGCTATTCTGTGAATGTAAAATCTGTCTCATAGGTTAATCAACAGTCTGGGACAGGCATCCTGCCCGTCTTCCGCCGCACCACTTCCATTCCTACGCAAACAGGCTGGAAGCCTGTTCTACTTTATACCTTGCTCGGCTTTGCGTTTGGCGCGGGCGGCGGCTTTGGCGGCTTTCTTTTCGGGAGAAACTTCTTTCTTCGGTTTTTCCTGATTCCATTCAAGATAGTTGCGTTTCATGCGGGTATCCATGGCGGCGAGCTTGTCGTCCCATGAAATTGACCGGTCATAGATCTTTGAGAAGAGCGGATAGTTTCCATATTCCACGCATTCCTTTTTCCAGACCGCGAGCGATTCGTCGTATTTCGCCTGCAGGCGCTTGAGGATTTCCTGCTTTTCGGGATTCGCGGCGAGGTTGTTCATCTCATAGCGGTCTTTTCCGAGGTCGAACAGTTCTTCTGCGGCATCCATCTCATGACTGAACGGCCAGTTGATGTATTTGTAGTCTTCGGTGACCACCGCCAGCGAATGGGTCGGTGCACTGCCCCAGGCATTGATCAGCAGAATCGAGTCATGCACCTTGCCCTTCGGATTATCCAACAGCGGCATCAGGCTTTTTCCATCCATGTTCGCCGGCACAGGAATCCCAGCAACATCCAATACGGTCGGCGCCATATCAATATTTGCGGTCACGCTCTTAACGCGTGCACCCTTGCCGGAAACCGGATGGCGCGGATCGTAGACAATCATTGGGGAGCGGCTCGGCTCTTCATACGGTAGCACCTTGCCCCCCATACCGTTGGCACCGCAGCTGTAGCCGTTATCGGTCAGGAACAGAATAACCGTATTATCGGCGACGCCTTGGCGTTCCAGCTCTTCGCGGATCATGCCGACGGCATAGTCAATGCCATAGACCAGCTGGTTATATTTGCGCATGGTTTCCTGATATTTGTCCGGGCGGAAATCCTTGATGCTCATAAACTGCCGACCGCTTTTCGCCTGCTGCGGTCTGAGCGACGCGCCCGCTTCGTCGTAATTCGGAGGCTCTTCCCAAACGGTATCGGCATAAACATCGTTGAAAAACGGATCGGGTGACATTGGCCCATGCGATGCCTTAAAGCTGACCGACAGACAGAACGGCTTGTCGTTTTTCGTGGCATTCTTGATGAAGTCCTGCGAGACCGCACCACAGGCACGGGTGACATGCGGATACTTTTCGGCATACTGCGCCACAAATTCATTATCGGCAGTGCGGTACTGTCCCTGGGCCGGCCAGCCATACCATTCGTCGAATGAGTCCATCGGAAGGTCTGCGTTGCTGTGATAGTTGGAACTGCCATCCGCAGTCGGCTTGACCGCAAACCCGAATTTACCGACAAAGCCGGTATGATACCCAGCTTGGCGCATGAGTATCGGATAAGACTTCTGCCACTTGTCGGCAGTCAACGGCCCGTGCTGAAAATTGCAGCCGGTTTTGTATTCATACATACCGGTCATCACCTGCGCCCGGCTCGCCATGCAGATGGCGGTATTGTCATAGGCCCGGTCAAAAATCACGCCATCGGCACCCAGTTGGTCCAGATTCGGCGTCTTGGCCTGCGGGTTGCCGTAGCAGCCCATTGAGCGGTAACTCTGGTCGTCGGTCAGCAGCAGAATCACATTTGGCTTTTTTGCATTACCGGCCATTGCCGATCCTGCCGCGCCAAGCGTTCCGCCCACTGCAATACTCTCAATAAATCGTCTTCGCTTCATCATTTACCCCAATAGGTTTCAGTCTACAAACAGGCAACGTCGCAAACATAGTGGTTTTTGATGAAAAGGGAGAACTATATCGCGCCATAACAGAGCATTTAATCTTTAAAATACCGGACTCCATTCTTTTGGAGGGACGGGCTCCGTCCCGTCCTAACGAAAGCCGAGGTTCTTTCCCGCCCTACCGCAGGACGACACAGAGGTCGTCCCTCCACGGCATCATAAACGAGTTTGGAGGGACGGGCTCCGTCCCGTCCTAACGAAAGCCGAGGTTCTTTCCCGCCCTACCGCAGGACGACACAGAGGTCTTCCCTCCGCGGTAGAATACTCCTCCGTAATTCCGTCCAGCGCAATGCGGCTGGAAGCCGCATCTACATTACGGTGCGCTCGGCGAGCACGCCCTACGCTAATCAATCGAAATCTGCAGCCGGATAAATTGATTGGTTTTGGAATCTGTCGAAATGCGGTTGGTAACGGATTCGAAACCGGTCTCCAACGGGCCGGAATTTATTTCCATGTAGCCATTCGAACTCCATCCACCCGCCGTCAGATTGGTGCAGAGCTCCAGCCAATAATCCAGGCCGCGGGACTCGGCATCGGTGCGGCGGCGATAGATATATTCCATCCAGTTGGTTCCGCCGTCTTCCACCATTCCGGCGATTGGAAGAACCGCAACGGCATCATCGTTGGTCGGATTTCCGCCCAGACCATATTCAACGAGCTGGTTCATACCGTCGGTATCGGTGTGGGCGGTATAGTTGGTATCGGAACCGGTCAGACCATATTCATCGCTCCATGCGGTATAAGGCGGCACCGGCGGTTGAGACGTACCATCCGGGATCACATCGGCCAAGGTGAGTCCCAGCCGAATCTCGTCGAATCCCGGCCCGCGATTGGAAGACATCGTGAGGGTATTCAGCACGGTCTCATCCACATCGGCTTGAGCAGTGGAAAATGCTGTTCCCAGCACCAGGTTCGTACCTACGTTATAGAGGTATAAAATATCTTCGCCGCCGCCCCCGGCATTGAATTGTATACGACCAACAAGGAAAAGCAGTCCGTCTCCAAAATCGGTCGTAGCGCCGTTTGCCGTCCTCGTCCCTCCATCACCCCAGATCTGGGCGACCATGCTGCCGGTGTCATTTCCGGTTGCCCGGAACCCAAATCCCGGACCGGTCACCAAGTTACCACTGCCCGAGCTGCCATCAGCAAAGCCGCTTCCGGCAATGGCAAACTGGGTGGTGGCATCCGCTTCGTGGAGGACGCTGAACCAGAGCTCCGAACCGGAATCCAGGTCGGCCGAGATATTGCGGGAAATGGCCTCGACACCTCCGGTATCGAGGCGGTGCAAGCGGTTTCCGCTTTGGGAGAGCGCTCCCCATGAATTGGTATCCGAGGTCACCTGATAAAAGGGATTGCCGGAAACCTGATCCGTGGTGACCCATGTACCGGAAAGTCCGGTTCCGCCATTCAGCGTGCCGTTGGTCAGATCCGTTCCATCCGTATAGTCAAAACCTTCGTAAACGTACAGCATGCCCGCTTCGACCGTGATATGCAGTGCCGCTGAATCGGAGCCGCCGTTGCCATCGGACACCTGCACCGTGAACACATTGAGGCCTTCATGCTCCGCACCCGGCGTTCCGGAAAGAATGCCGTTGGTCGCCACACTCAGCCAGGTCGGGGCGGAAAGTAAAGAGAAGGTCAAATCATCACCATCGGTATCGGACGCGTTGTCCGCGATTGTACCGCTGTATGCCAGACCCACCCCTGCGCTGTTTTCCACAATCGGATCGCTGTCAAATTCCGGCGGCGTATTGGCGACAGCCGAGGCCACCGCAATGACATGGGGTGTTCCGGCGGACAAGCGGTCGTACTGATCGTATGCCCGCAGTTTATAGTAGTTGGTCTGCCCCGGTGTAACCGCCGTATCCACATAGTTCGTACCACTAATCAGAGAAGGGTTAATCAGGTCATACCCATCATCCAGATAGACTGAGCGGTAAATATTGTAGCCGATCACATAGGGTTCGCTGTTGGCATCCCAACTCAGGCTGACCTGCCCCGGCTGACCGGTCGCCGTCAGGTTCGAGGGCGCGGCCGGAAGTACCGGCAGATCAACTTCATATTCCACAATCAGCACCGGCCCGTTGGAAACCGCATCCGAGCTGGAGATCGCACGATTACCATTGCCGAGTTCTTTGATCATTCCAAAGGAAACCAGCCCGGTGGAAGATATTCCTTCGCTAACGTTGAACGAGCTCCACCCGGTTTTAATATCCTTGAGGTCAAGCTCTGTCCCATCAATCGCCGGGCGATTGTTCCAGGTCAGATTGGTTTCAGCCCACGCGGTATTCGTCATGGCATAAACACCGAGCCCGCCGACGGTTCCTCCGTTAGGATTGTGCAGCTGAAGTTCGGCGGAAACCACGGCTCCGGTCACGGTAACATCAAACTTTACATATCCATGCTTCTGGACTGAGCCGTCCGTATAGCTGGTAAACTTGATGGAATCATCAGTGCCGAAGTTCTGGGTTGCATAGGTTGCATTGCTGACATCATAATGCGCATACGTATCGGCTACGGGACTGAAACTCTGGAATGCGGTAGCGATCTGGGCACCGGGGGTGAAGTTCCACTCGGTTCCGGTTACCGTGCCGGTCGGCGTCACTTCATCGATGCGCCAGTAATAGGTTTGTCCGTCCGTCAATGGACCCGGCTCAAAGATATTATTCACCTGGTTGGTCATGAATGCCAGGCTGCCGGAATTGGTTCCGAAATAAACGTTATGGGAGGTCGCTTCGCGCCCGGCCAGCCACATCAGGTCGGCATCGGTCTTGGCGGTCGTGGTGCCGTTCGGTGGAATCGGTGTGCCGGCATCGATCGACTGGTAGCCGGGAATCCAATAGTTGGTGCAGCCATATTCATAGGATCCGATATCCGGCGCACTACCCATATAGTCATCATTGATGCCGGGCACGACCGTGCCCTGATCAATCAGGTCGGACGTGACTTTGGGGCGAAAGTCGAGATTTTCAGGATCGCGCAATTGTTCATCGGCGGTATCCGCCGGATCCGGGTGGTCGTATCCATTCCAATTGTTGGTTTCCAAACCGGACAACGGGAGGAACCCGCTCGTACTGCCCGAAAGGCTGTCGGTCAAATTATTGTAGGTATGGCTGTTGGTGTTGCCCGTAGAGTTCAATACCTTGATTTGGTTATCGGTCGGGTCGTGCGAAAAAAGCGAGGTGTTGTTATGCGTTGAATGGTAGTCGCCCTTGACCATCAGCGAAGCCACCGCATTCCAGGTCACGAAATGATCGTTGGTGCCGTTCCATCCACCGGAACCATCCCAGCGCCCACCCGTCTTAAGCGCATCATGGTGCCAGATATGATTCCGGCGCACACCGTCGGATCCGCCACCTGCACCATTCCCGCCCTTGCACTGCCACGCTGTGCCATCGGCCTGAAAATAGCCGAAGTGGTAGGCACGCGACCAGGCCACATCACAGTTCGAGTGCTTAGACATCACTTTCGAACCATTCGTATGAAAGGTATTCCGTTTCTGGATGCTGTCGTGGTTCGAATTCATATTCAACATGAAGGACGCCATGCCCGAAAAACTAAAGTGGTGGAATAAATTGTTGTCGACCTCATTCTGAAAACCGTCGTCCATGTCGATCAGCGCGTCCGAATAACGGAAGATACAGTTTTGAATCGTGTGGTTTGATCCGTCTGTCAGACGGGTTGTGCCCTCGCCCAGCGGCTGCATGCGGGCTTCGCCGCCCACCATGTTGTAGGTATGCTCTCCGAGCACGCGCGGGAACCAGGTGGGATAGTCGAAGAGACAATCGTCAAACGTCAGATAGGATTGGTTTGGTGCCTCGACGGTACAGGCAAAGAAATCGATGTTCTTCATTTCAATGTCCGAACAGGTACCGCTTATCGTCAGTCCATAATCAACGGTCTTACCGCGAACGGCAAGCGTGTTGGGATCCAGTCCTCCTTCCGGCCAGAACCAGACCAGTCCTGATGCCTCGTCGTACCACCATTCCCCCGGTAGATCGAGCGCGTTGAGGTGTTCAATCAGGAATGGGCCGGAGCCCTTGTCGTGAGGATTAACCACCGGTTCGTGGGTCAGCACATCGCTACCGGCTGTATGGGTAAGAATGTTGCGCGAAAACTGCGATTCGGAGTGAAAGTTCAACACGATCGATCCGCCCGCGAAACTGAGATTTTCTGCCGCCAGATCATGAACGAGCGCATTATTGGTCAGGTTTCCACCGGCGTTCCATGAACTGAACATTTGCCCCCAGGTATCCAGATCCCACCAGGAGTCGTCTACCGGATCGTAGCCGTTCGACTTCAGCTGAATTGGATCGCACGGATGCCCTACCGTTACATTTGGCCAACGCGCCAACACCTGCATGCGGTCATCCACAAAGAGCTGCCAGATATCTTCACCTGCCGAAGCCACCCAGACCGAATGGCCATTCAGATTGGTGGTTGTCCACGGCCCGCCGATCGGAATCGTGCCGTCGATGACCGGCTGTTCGCTGTTATGGGCTTCAATCGTTAAATCCGTGCGATTGGAAATAACAACCTCTTCGTGGTAGCGCCCGCCACGGATATAGAGCGTGTCGGCAGCCGACATGCTGTCGACCCCCTTTTGAATCGTTGCAAAAGCATTGCCTAACGATTTTCCGTTCGCGCTGTCATTCCCGTTTGTGGCCACATAATAATCGGTAGCCTGTGCTGATAAGGCGAAACCAATAAGCACTATTTTCAGTAAGGTTTTAAAGTAATACATCAAGATCCCTCTTATTTCCTAATACGTCGTTGTACTACCTGTGAAAATGCCGGAACGGACGATCATTTTGACGAAAATCAACCGGAACTGTTCAAAACAGCCGGAATATTCCTCTAACCGGAACACTCAAATCATATTTATTAAGTGAATATAGCCTAGGGAAGAACGACCCGGTAGAAGCGGTTACTGAAACCACTCAGATCATCTTCAAAGGTGAAGGCATTTGTACCGGAAACTGATCCGGGGATATTGGTAACAAAGTCCCATGAACTCAGTAGATTCGTGGAGGACTCGACACGGTATACCAGTCCCGGCACCGTGCTCCACTGCAGCGTAAAATCTTTGGGGCCGGGTCCGATTTCGGTGTCGCTGATCACCAAGGGTACGGTACCGACAAGAAGTTCAATGGCGCCGACTCCCGAGGTCTTGATACCCACCCCATTGTTTTCTGCCGGACTGGTTAGTTGGATGCGAAGGCCATGATTAGTCCATGTACCGTCGTTCCAGTTCCGGACCATTTCGGATACATCGAAACTGTAATCTCTGGTGCGGCTTCCATCCAGGTCGGCAGTGACGCTGCCTCCGGTAATCGCACTGCCAACACTGGCATGGTCATAGGAGGGAACAGGGGCTCCGGTTTCAGACCAATCGGCCGCGAGGGCAACGACTTCAATATCGGTGTCATTGTTTGCACTGTTGTTCAGGGAATACCCGTTAAAGTTAAGGCTGGCATAGGCCACCGGCTGGCCGCCAAGGGCAGACAAGTCGAAGCGGGTGAAGACGCGAACTTTTCGATCGGCATTGGAACTGCCCCTGACAAAAAGGTTCGTTGCGGTATAGGGGCATCCATCAACACCTTCGGTAAACTTATCAATATTATTTGAATCATGACCGGGAACGTCTCCTTCACTATCGACGGTTTGTCCCGCAGTCGGCGACAAGGCTGATTCGATGGTGCTTCCGCCTCCACCAACCGGAGTGTAGGTGGTCACCAGTGCGGAAGAAGCGATGTTGCCGAGACTGTCATCAAGATCGAGCACACTGTCTGCAAGGAGAGTAACGGACACCGCGCCTGCGGCTGCCGGCGTGATGAGCACGGAATAGTCGGCACCGCTTCCAGAAAGGCCGGAGGCCGCCCCGTTCACCACAGAAAAGTCACCCTCGGACAAGCCGGCCACCGGCTCACTGAAAGCAACCGTTACGGAATAGGCCGCCGACACCGCTGATGGTCCGGACAGAATGACCGACGGCGCCTCCAATGGATTATACGTAACGTTCAATGTGTTGGCTGCGGCATTTACATTTGAGTCGCCATCCTGGGCCGCGCCCGCCGGCAGTCCTACCGACACATTGCCGGGGACAGTTGGATTGATTGTTACGGTGTAGACCGCCGGCCCGCCGGTGAGGTTGGTTGCCGATCCGTTGGTTACATCAAAATCGGCTGCATCCAGACCGCTGACATTCACGGTGAAGGCCGCTGTCACAACAAAGTTCGAGCTGACCGGATCTGACGGCGTAGACAGGGTTACGCCGGGCGCGGAGGGATTTGTGTAGGTCACATTCAGGATGGTGGAGGCATTGTTGCCATTCGACTCGCCGTCCAGGACCACACTCGACGGAAGGAATACAGAAACCGTACCGGATGCGACCGGAGTGACCGTTACCGTGTAGACGGCCGGTCCGCCGCTGAGATTGGTTGCTGTCCCATTCGTCACATCAAAATCGGAAACATCCAGTCCGGTTACGTCCTCCGTAAAGGTGGCCGTCACGACAAAGCTGTTGGTGACCGGATCTTCCGGCGTGGAAAGGCTGACGTCGGGGGCAGAGGGATTCGCCGTATAGGTGATATTCAGGGGGCTGGAAGCCGCGTTGATATTGCCATCGGAATCAATGGCACCGCCCTCGGGCAGGGTAACGGATACGGTTCCATTGGAAGCCGGGATAATCGTCACATTCCAGCTGGTTCCCGATCCGGTCAGGTTCGAAGATGTTCCGTTCACCACCACAAACTCTCCGGCATTCAGCTGGGTGACAGATTCGCTGAAGGTGGCGGTGACCGTGAAGGGTGCGGCAACTTCGTTGGTTGGCGTGCTGAGGCTTACCGTCGGCTGCGAGGCATGCACATAAGGCGTGTCGTTGTTGACCGTGGTGCTCCAGGCGTTGTAGTCGGCCAGCATGCTGTTGTAGAGATCCTGAATCGCCTGCGGCTGTGAAGCAACGTTTGTTTCAACAGCAAGCGGGGTCTGCTCAGGTTCTTCGCCGGGGGCGACAGCGACCAGGTCGAAGAGCTCCCACCCGTCATTTTCTTTGACCAGCTTGTACTGGTTATCCATCCAGGCCGCCTTGCCTCCCTTTTTGAATCCGATGGGCTTGGCGCGCGTGGTGGCGGTCCCTTCGATATATGGACGAAGCGAAATTCCGTCGAGCGGTTTCTGGTCCGGAACGCTCAATTGCAGATAGTCGAGAATGGTCGGGTAATAGTCGCTGGTAACAGCGGGAACGTCGGTGGACATACCGGTAGGAATGGCATCCGGCCATTCGAGGATACCGGGCACGATGATCCCGCCTTCGTAAAACTTTCCTTTTCGGTCACGATAACGACCCGCACGAATCGAGCGGTCAGTTTCTGTTTCTCCAGGCGAGTCAACGCCGTTTTCCGGGCCGTTATCGCTGGTGACCCAGAACATGGTGTTGCTGCGAACGCCGAGGGCGGTCAGCTCGTCCCGTACCCGTTTGATGGCGTCATCCATATCTTCAATGGAAGCTATGGCCGCGGCACTGGTATTCGCCGCGCCGTTCGTGTTGGCCGGATCAATGATCGGTTTGTGCGGAGTGTGGAACCAGAGCACGAGAAAAAACGGGGTGTCGTTGGAGACAGCATCCTGCATGAAAGGAATGGCCTGGTCGACCAGCAGTTTCGAGTCGTCACCGTCCGTGAAGTTGTTCACGTCCTCCACCGGTACCACGAGGCCTTCTCCGGATGTCTCATTCCAGCTGGCAGGAATGCGCCAGTAGCGTGTGCCGTAGAATTTCGGGTCGGCGAAGTTCGAAACCAGTTTGTACGGATTATAGGTGGGGACCTTCGATTCGGTGGCAAAGCAAGTGTCGTACTGATGGTGCCAGGGAGCGCTGTAGTCAGCTGTATTTCCGACATCACCCCGGTTGGCATCTCTGCGCAAGGTAGTCATGGTTCCCATATGCCATTTACCGAAGTGCCCGGTCGCATAGCCGACATCGGAAAGAACTTCAGACAGCGGGGTTTCATCAAACCCAAGCCTTCCGCTGTTCGCGTTGCCAATTCCGACGCGGACAGGATTCCGTCCGGTCAGGCAGCTCGCGCGGGTTGGTGAACACACCGATGAGGCGGAATAGAATCGGTTAAATTGCAGCCCATTGGCGGCCATGGCATCCATGGTGGGGGTATCAATCCAGCCCTGATCCACATGATTCGAACCGTTTGGATAGGTGACCGTCATGCTGTTGTAGCCTGGGTCGCCCCACCCCATATCATCGGCCATACACAGGATAATATTCGGACGTGGAGCCGCCATGCAGGCCGAGCTAAATACGCCAATGAGTATAAATATACTAAGGGTTGATTTAATATGTTTCATGAAATTCCTCTTTTAAAACGGGGTTCATTATCAACCATTAGATACCTCTCCGGCAGACGGATTTGACGGATAATTAGACCCTGTTCAACTCAATACCAATCCGACGGGCAGGCGGCCCGCCTGCCCCGGCAGCATAGCGAATCAAAAGTTCTTCTGATCGATCTCGTCGTAGGTCATGGATTCTTCTTCCATGACAAACGGTTGACCTGCAATCATCTTATCGCCGACCTCGCCGGAGAGCTTGATCTTGAAGGCATAGGCATACTTATGCGGCTTTTTGGACGGAGACTGAATTATCAGAGCTTCGCCCTTTTGTTCTACCTTCAGTTCGCCGTCATAGCCCAGCAGCTCGACACTTTCAATCGTGGCGTTCGGGATCGTGTCTTTACCAAGGGAGCGGATGCTGAAATCTGTATCTTCCCAATCAAGGAAGATGGCATACATATAGTCGCCCTTCTGCGTAAAGCGGATCTGACCCTTTTTATCCGGCTCGCGGTAGTCCCAATAAATCACGCCCTTTTCGGGTTTATACATGAAGGTACCCAATGGCCCTTCAGAAGCAATCTTCCACATGCGGGTTCCGTAAATCGCGTCACCGCTGGTGCGCATCCACTTGCCGATCTCGGCGCAGATTTCCTTTTCCCTTGGTGGAATGGTTCCATCGCCCATAGGAGTCAGCGACATAAAATAGTAGCCGCCGCGTGCGGTCATATCGATGATGGCATCGACGTGGTAGTCGGGGCCGAACTTATATTGCTTATCCTCGACGTAGCACCATGGATAGCTGATGGCCTTATCGACCAAAAACGGACCCGGCGCAAACGGTGGCTGGTCGCGCCCGCCTTCGTAACACTTGATGCCAACGCCCTGCGGAAAGTTAAAGATCTGGGTGCCCGGCAGTTTATTGTAGACCGTGACCTCTTTTCCCAGTTTCTCGTTCTTATCATAATAGTAGTTCATGAAGTCGAGATGACTCTCTTCTGTACAGTGATCACTCGGTTTAAGTCCGTCAAACCAGAGAGAGTCCGGGTTATACTTGTCGATCACCTCGCGCACCTTTTTCAGCCAGAGTTCATCGAACAACTTGGCATCGGCCTTGCCCCACTTGGGGAAAAACCAAGTGTCGAACTTCGGATTGAACAGGTCGATTTTTTCCTTTTCCTCCGCAGTGAAGTCGCTCTCCTCGATTGTGGAGGTGGCATAGCCAAAACTGCGCGCGTGATGGAAGGTGGCAATCGTTTTAAAATCCGCTGCTTTTGCGGCATCGACGAACTCGCCATAGATATCGCGCTTCGGCCCCATCTTGCCGACATTCCACGGAACGACATCGGAGTCCCAAAGCAGGAAGCCATCGTGATGCACGATGCAGAGCCCGCCGAACTTCGCGCCAGCGTCCGTCATGATATCGACATATTCCTCGCCGTCGAACCCTTCGCAGGTGAACAGTTTGGTAAAATCGGAATAGCCGAACTCGGTCGGATCGCCGTAGCGTTCCTTATGGAAGGTGCCGACCTTGACCGCGCCTTTTTTCTTATCCTCGAGATCGCGGTACATGTAGCGGACATACGTGTTGCTGACATCCTTGTTGGCGGGAATGGAATAGAGCCCCCAGTGCGTGTAGATGCCGAACTTGCCATCCTCCAGCCATTTGGGAACCGGCTTATCGCGCAGTTGTTCCCAGCCTTGGCGGTACTGCGCATCCGGCACACGAAAATGGGGTTGATTGTATTTATTCGCCTCCATCTCAACGACACGCTCCTGCGCATCCCTGCCCAGCGGAACCCGGTTTTCGTCCGGATAATTTTTTTCGCTGGGAGCTGCAAAGGCGGCACCCACAACAAAAACTAATATCGGCATATATATATTTTTCATTGCACTTCCTTTAATACCATTTGTTTTCTGAAAGCCTGTATAAAAGAGACGTCGCATAGCATGAATTAATTGACGAATACCTGCTCAAATGTGCGGTGCGGCAGAGCGGACGGCTCGGCGAGCCATCCCTACCCGATATAAAACCCCACCCGCGAGCGGATGGGGCGATCTGACGTCCTTTCAACCAGTGAGTCAGGGTCAGACTAACCCATCAGGAAACGGCGGCGAATAAAGAGGATTCCGCCGCCAAAAGCTGCGACCAAACCAAGCGTGGCCGGTTCCGGAATTACTGTAACCCCTACATCCTCCATCGTGGTGCCCAGCCGAATTTCGTCGAATCCGGGTCCCCGGTTGGAGGACATGGTGAGCGTATTCAGCGCGGTCTCATCCACATCGGCCTGGGCGGTGGAAAACGCCGTTCCCAACACCAGATCTGTGCCTACGTTATAGAGGGATAAAATATCTTCGCCGCCGACCCCGGCATTGAATTGTACACGGCCTACAAGAAACAACAGTCCGTCCCCAAAATCAGTCGTGGCACCGTTTGCTGTCCTCGTCCCATCATTGCCCCAGATTTGGGCGCCCATGGTACCGGTGTCATTTCCGGTTGCCCGGAACCCAAAACCCGGAACGCTCGCCAAGTTGCCACTGCCCGAACTCCCATCGGCAAAGCTGCTTCCGCCAATGGCAAACTGGGTGGTGGCATCCGCGTCGTGCAGCACGCTGAACCACAGCTCCGAAGCTTGATCCAGATCGGCAGTAACACCGCGGGAAATGGCCTCAACCCCGCCCGTTGATATACGATGCAGCCGATTGCCGGTCTGCGGAAGCGTCCCCCAGGCCGTTGTATCTGACGTCACCTGATAATTGCCGGCATCCGGATCCGTGGTAACCCATGCACCGGAAAGGCCTGTTCCCGCATTCAGCGTACCGTTCGTCAAATCAGTTCCTGCCGCATAGTTAAAACCTTCATAAACCAACAGGCTCGCGCTTGATGTTCCGGCTAGCGCAAAAACCACCAAACAAACCACACCTGCAATCAGCTTTCCTCTTCTCATATTTTTCCCTTTATCTCTGTTTTTTTGAGTTGAAGCACAATCTGTATCAATCCAATTAATAGAGGAAGTGCCGCTGCTTTTTATGGTTTTGACGTTTTTCTAAAAAAATTGAATCAAACGGACGCCCCCGTTCTCGTGTCGCAGCAGGAGACCGTCTCCACGTTGTTACGACGGAACTACGAAGCGGCACCTTCTTTGTAGTTCACTCGCAGCAAAGCGGAGAGAGAAACCGGTGATAGCTGATCCTATGAAGAACATTCCCCAGAATCGCGATATGAATCAAAAATAAGCCCCACCCGCGGACGGATGGGGCCATGCCGGTCCTGCGATGCAGTTAAGGATTAATCCTTCTCAACCTGCAGGCGGATAAACTCGGCAGTGAGATCCACATCCGTACGGTTGGTGACGGACTTGTAGTTATCGACCGTGCCCGACTCATCAACGAACTCGATATCTGAGGTGCTCCAGTTCGTAATCACGAGGCTGGTTCCAGCTTCAACCATGTAGGTCAGCGTGCCGTCATCCGTGCGTTCGGTGTGCACGTGGTAGAGGTAGTTGGTTCCTCCATCCATGGCCGTCGAAGAACTCGGCTTGACTGTTCCAGCATCGTCAACCGTCGGATCGCCGTTGAGGGCGTATTCCATGAGGTTGCTGAGACCATCACCATCAGGATCGGATTCCGGGTCGGTATCGGTGAAGCCTTCAAAGCCTGCCGCCCAGGTATCATAGCCTGCCAAGGGACCCGTGCGTACCAGCTCGACGTTGTCGACCACGAAATCCGGACCATGATTATGATAGAACACCAGCGCCACATCCTCCCCAGCGAGCACGTTCATATTTGTGATCGTCAGCGTTTCAGTTGCATTGGTGGTGTATTCCTTGGATCCCAGCAGCGTATAGCTTGCTGTACCATTCGTGACCATATAGGGGAAATCTCCCGGTGTATGCTTGATCGTAACCTGATTCACATTTCCGGTCGGATCCTGCGACAGACTGTAGAACTCAACGCGTGCAACCGAGTCGTTCGACGCGAACGTTCCTGTGATATCAACATCCAGCGTCAGACTGTAAACTCCCTCGGTTAGCGCAATCGTATCCTGTGCTCCAATATCATCGTAGCCGGATGTGCCCGCACGGGTAATGATAACGGCGGTCCGAGTCGCGGAAGCATTCGCGAGCGACTCAAAAGCTTGGCTTTCCCAAGAGACGTTTTGGCCTCGCCAGGTATTATCGACCCCATTGGTGTTGGTATCCGTCGAAGCGAGCCCTGTAATCATGGCGTTCGTAGAGCTAACGCTATTGAAGCTGGCCGCAATCACCGCATTGGGATCGTTGGTATGGGCGTTCGGATCGTAGTCACCAACACGAGTGAGCACGATATCATACAACCGGATTTCTGTGGTCTTGGAACGCTGCATTACAAACAGGGCATCCTGATCGGCATCGACATTCACATAAACCGACCCTGTGGCTGTTGTTACATTGCCCGTTCCGCTTAATGTTCCGTTCGGATGGAGGTCATATGTGGCAATTCCATTGGCAGTCGGAATATGTTTTGTTCCCGGGGAGCTGGTTCCATCACCCGTGCGTTGCTCGATAAAGTTAACCTGATTGGACGGATCGTAGACCTGCTGATTAATCAATGCGTAGGCGTCGATCGACCAGAACGTATTTGAATCCGCCGCGTTTTCAATGACTTCATAAACAAAGTCATAGCGATACAATCCGTTTGTCAGCGGTTCAGTATCCACCGGGCCGAAGTTATCCATGCCGGCGGTTCCATTTTCCACCAGATTAATCAGAGTCCGGGTATTATTCGCACTCTTGATCTGCACATAACCGGCCGAGTTAAAGGTCGTATTATTGTTGTAGATCCATTTATTGGTGAAGGTTCCGAAATCGTTAAGCTCAATCTCCCCACCAATCTTAAGCGAGTCTACCGCATTGGCAAAGGTTACCTGCACCACGCCTTTGGGAAGATCAAGGTAGCTGACTGATACCGGAACCGTTTCGGTGTAGTTGGTCGCTCCACCCGCTTCCTGCCAGGTGATTTCAACATCGGCTGTGGCGCTCTGTTTGTTGGTCAGAGCTGCTGCAGCTGCATTATTATCATATTCAATCGAGATCACTGAATTTGAAGGTTCCTGATCCGGAATGGTGAACGGAGCGGTCAGGCTGGAAAATCCACCCGACGAAGTGTCATTGATGATATTGATCGCGGTAATCTGGACATTGGTATGCCCGGGACGACCCTGAATATAGGAAACCGAAATATCGTTGGTCACTGCCGTCGACGGTGCGTCAAGACTCATGGCCAGGCTGTTGTCCGAATTAAACTTAACCGCCGGATTACGGAATTTACCGATCAACTCCACCGTGTTTGTTTCAGATACACCGGTACCCACCTTGGTCCATACCACATCTACCGAGCCGGTGGCATTGAACGCTTCGGTTGCCCCTGTGATATTGGTAACTGCAGTGGCATCAAACTCAAATTCCAGATCCGAGGAGGCCGGAACCGGGGTCGTCATGGTGAACGGCGTTGCCGTTACCGCGCTGAATGCATTTGACAGGCCTGTGACGTTCAAGGCCTGAATTTCAACTCCCGCCGCATGGTTAGCATAGTCCGCAACAATGCTGTTCGTGGCCAGCGTGGCGGGATAGTCGGCTTGAATATCCTGCGTGTCCAAAGGGGTCAAGTTGAATGCAAAAACAGCCGACGTTTTAATCACATCAGCCTGCGTGGTACCCACGCGGATTTCGTCATATCCCGGCCCGCGGTTCGTGCAGAAGGTGATCGTTTTCAAGAGGTTTTCGTCCGCATCGACGGTCATCGTGAACAGTGCCGTTCCTAAGCTTAAACTGGTATCCACATTGTAAAGCGTATACGTATCGAGGCCACCGGCGTTGTTGAATTCAATCTTACCCACTAAAAAGTATACCTGCTCGGTCGTGAGCGGACTTCCCGGTGCACCGGAAAGCGTGCGGGTACCGGAGTTATCCCAGGTTGCGGCCTGGATTCCAGCGCCACTGCCATCGTGATAAAGACCAAAGCCGGGTCCGGTGGTGCTCGGATATTGATTATCAGCAAAACCTGAAGCCGTGATGCCAAACCCGCCGTTTGAATCAGCATCGTACAGTACACTGAACCAAAGTTCCGTATTGCCTGTTGTCCAGTCATTCGACGTATCACGGGAAATGGCCTCAATCCCGCCCGTGGTGGTACGGTGCAGGCGATTGCTGACCTGTTCGAGCGCACCCCAGGTCGTCGTGTCGGTGGTGATCAGAAAATTTTCATGGGTGCCGCCCGGAGTATCCGTTGTAACCCATGCGCCGGAAAGTCCTGTACCTCCCGTTAACAGACCTGACCCAACATTGGTCCCGACATAGGGATAATCAAAACCCTCATACGAGAGCAACGTTGCCTGTGCGGTTCCTGCCATAACCAAAACAGCTGCCAAACCAAACCATCTCTTCATCTTCATCCTATCCTCCTGCTTTTATTTGGATTCATACGTGTTACACGGAATGCAACCACTGCAGTTCCTCATACACGTGTGGAAATGCCAACGCAGGGAATGGGTTTGACGACTATTTCGAAAAATAAAAAAGAGCCCCACCCGCAACAACGGATGGGGCTTGTTTGAAATCTGGAATCCAACCAGATCTTAGTTCTTTTCCACCTGCAGGCGAATGAACTCGGCTGCTTCGGCGGTGTCGGTGCGGTTGGTGACCGACTTATAATTATCCACCGTCGCGGAATCGCCGACATAAACAATTTCGCTGTTATTGGTCCACGTGCCAATGACCAGGTTTTCGATGATTTCCACGTTATAGGTCAACGTGCCATCATCCGTACGCTCGGTATGGACATGGTAGAACCAGTTGGTTCCACCATCCATTCCGGTCAGGGATGTTGGAAGGATGTCGTCGCCGCCTGCGGTCGGATCGCCGTTGAGGGCATATTCCAACAGGTTGTTCAGCCCATCGCCATCCGGGTTGGATTCGAGCGCCGTGTCGAAGAATCCGGTGAATCCTGCGGCCCAGCCATCGTATCCCGTCAGCACGGCATCGCCGGTGCGAACAAGTTCGACGTTATCGATGAGCATGTCGGGTCCTTCACGATGGTAGAACACAATCGCGACATCCTGCCCAGCCAAAACCTGCATATTGGTCAACGCAACCGATGCACCGGATACGGCATTGGAATAATCCATTTTTCCAAGCAGTGTGAACGCTGCGTCGTTGTCGTCTACCATATAGGGATTTTCACCGGGCGTATGCTTGATACGCACCTGGTTGACATCGCCGGTTGCATCCTGCGACAGCGCGTAGAATTCAACACTGGCCACCGAAGTATTGGTCTGGAATGCATCGTCAGTATCCAAATCCAGCGTCAGGTCATAAACACCGGAAGTTAATGCGATGGTGTCCTGCACTCCCACGTCGTCGTATCCCACCTCTCCCCGCCGTAGAACAATCGAAGTGGCCTTAATTGAACCCGCACTGGTGATGGTTCTGAACTTCTGGTTTTCCCAGATGACATTCGAGCCGCGCCAGGTATTGGCGATGGCCACGCCATTGCTGTCTACGCCCTGATTGGTATCTGTTTGCATCCACACAACAATCGAGTTCGTTGAGCTTATATCGTCGAAGTCGGCTGCCAAGACAGCATTCGGATCATTCGGTGTATCCGTATTAGGATCAAAATCACCAACCCGGGTCAGCGTTAACTCATAAATATAGGGTTCGGCATTACCCCCCGACTGAATCATAAACAGGGCATCCTCGCCATCCTGAATATTCAGATAGACCGAACCCGTGGTTCGCGCAATGATATTGGAGCTGATCAGCTTTCCGTTCGGATGAACCCTGACGTAAGCCGAACCTTCGGTCGTCGGTTCAACGTAAACCGGATCGCCGGTACCGAGATCCATTTCAATGTAGTTTACCATTGAGTTGGTGTCATAAGTATCCTGCCCGATCAAGGCATAAGCACCGAAGCCCCACATGTTTTCCGCGTTGGGCGTTCTCGACATTTCAAAGTCGAAGTCATAGCGGTACAGCCCATTACTCAAAACCACGGTATCCTGAAGTCCGAAGTTATCCATACCTCTCGTTCCGCCTTCAATCAGGTTAACCGTTGTCCGGTTGTTTCCGCCGGACTTCACCCACAGATATCCATTATTAACACTCTGAGAGACATTTGCACCAAGCCACTTATTGGTGGCCAACGCAAAGTTGTTCAGCTGTAACTTTCCATCGCCAAAGCCTTCAACATTGGATGGAATGGAAAAGACTTGCTGAATGACGCCAGCGGGCAGATTGAGATAGCTGACGGAGACCGCAATGGTTTCTGTGTAGTTGGTTGTTCCGCCCTCTTCCTTCCATTCGATTATTACGTCTGCCGTGGCGCTCTGCTTGTTGGTCAAACCTCCCACATTGTTATCATACTCAATCGAGATCACGGAATTTGAGGGCTCCGGATCAGGAATCGTGAATGGTGCGGTAAGGCTTGAGAAACCAGAAGCCGTGGCGTTTGTAATGGTAATGGCCGTGATCTGCACATTGGTATGCCCCGGGCGTCCGGCCACATAGGATACCGAAATATCGTTGGTTACCGCTGAGGCGGGGTATTGCAGCCCCAGAGACAGACTGTTGTCATAATTAAAATCCGTTACTGGATTACGGAACTGGCCAAACAACGAAACCGTATTGGTGTTGGATATGCCGCTGCCGATTTCCGTCCAGACCACATCCACCGAACCCGTT
>CAZAPF010000004.1:0-169370 GCA_964486885.1 uncultured Verrucomicrobiota bacterium | reverse complement strand
TACCGGCGGGGTATCCGCTGGAAGCGGTTTGGGCAACACGCCGTTCCAGCCTGCCCTGTCGGGAGGTACGCGTTATTCCCGGACCCGAGGCAGACTGGTTTGACTGCGGGGGGCTGAACACCTTCCTGAGCGAAACCTTCATCGTTTCAGCCAAATCCAACCGCACGGGCATTCGGCTCGAAGGCAAATCTCTGTCGTTCCGATCCGATGAGCAGATGGTTTCTTCGGGTATAGCCATGGGCACGATCCAGGTGCCGCCATCAGGTCAGCCGATCATCATGATGGCCGATCACCCTACGACCGGGGGGTATCCGCGTATCGGAAATGTGGTTGAGGATGATCTTTCCATTCTTGCCCAGCTCGAGCCCGGTGCTGAAATACGGTTTGTGGAGCTGACCTAGGCGCGCTCGGCAATCGCGCCCTACCGGTTTCTCTTTTTCTTCCGTTGCGGTTCTGAGGTTGGATCGTAGTCCGGATTTTCGGTTGGCAACTGGGCAAGGGTTGCTGCAAGGCGTGCATCCATTGCCGCGATCATCTTTTTGAACAACTCGGGTTCTTTGGAGGAGAGATCTGTTTTTTCGCCGATATCCGATTTCAGATTATAAAGTTTGTCGGTCCCTGCATCCCAGTCCCGGAGCAGTTTCCAATCATTGGAAATCAGTGCCGTTTGAGGAACCTGCTGTCCCTGCCCATAGTGGGGGTAGTGGAACAGGAGATCATTACGTCGTTTGAAGTCGGGCGCCTTTCCGGTTAGCAACGGGGTGAGGTCTTCGCTTTCAGTTGATTCCGCAGTGGAGCCTGACCATGTTGCAAAGGTGGAAAACAGATCGGTGCCGTTGACCGGATCAGCACAGTAGCCTGTTTTGACGCCGGGGCCGCTGATCATCAGCGGCACGCGGATGCCGCCCTCGTAGAGCGTGCCCTTGCCGGCAAAGAGCGGGGAGTTGTTGGGCTTGCGCCGGTTTCCGCTTGCTCCGTTATCGGACATGAAAACCACATAGGTATTGTCGGTAACCTGCAGTTTTTCAAGTGCCTGGAAAACCTGCTCGATGCTGGCATCAAGATCCAGGGTCATTCCCGCATAGTCCGCTGCTTTATGTATTTCCCCCGGGGAGGCATCCTTAAACCATTCAATGCTATCCGGCCTGCTTTGTGTGGGTGAATGAACGGCATAGTGTGACAGTTGAAGATAGAATGGCTTGTCTGCTTTTACATTTTCCTCGATGAACTCGATACCGCGTTTGGTCAGGCTGAAAATTTCCTTGGGATCCTGACCGGTTCCATTGCTATCGTTATCGGTATGGCCATCATGAACATCGAATCCGTACGAACCGGCATCACCGCGTCGGCCGATGTGCCATTTACCAAGAAGGGCGGTGGCATAACCCTCCGCTTTCAATAGGGTTCCTATGGTCGGAAGGATTTCTGATAGTTGGTTCGATGTTTTCGGGGTGATCAATTTCCGCGCTGTTTCAGCTTTGCCTCCGCCCGGTGTAGTGATGTGCAGTTCGGCCGGCGTTTTCCCGGTTAAAACTGCCGCGCGGCTGGGCGTGCATAACGAACCCGGTGAATAGGCCTGTGAAAAGACCATGCCCTGCGCGGCAAATTTATCCAGGTTGGGGGTTTGGTAGAAATCGCTCCTGGTTGAGGAGTCGCCCTCGATCATTTCCACCGAGGATCCGGTCCAGCCCATATCATCCGCATAGATGAAAACGATATTCGGTTTGTTCGCGAAAGCCGTTGCTGAACAGGCCAGCGCGTAAAGGATCATTTTTTTCATGACGGTTAACGTCCTTTCGGTGGGCGGGAAGGGGCCTCGTCTTCCGTGATGAAACCGTCGCTGTTTTTATCTATGTGGTTAAAATGCTGTGGCGGTCCCTTGAATTCGTCAGGCTCCACCTTGCCATCTCCATTCTTATCCGAACGCTTTATGAATGGATTGGTTGAGACTGACGTGCTACGGGTACTTTCCTCCGGGATCGCTGCTTCCGCATTCCCTCCCCGAACGAGGCGAACAAAGTTATGCAGGCGCTGGACGTCGCCCTGTGGCCCGTGGGATTTAGGGTAGTCGTCAATGTTTCCGATTTTTGCATCGCTGCGCTGGCACCCGGCTCCATGGACGTCCATCCACTCTTCGCGCATTTTTCCAAGACCACGCCCGAAGCAGACATAGGCCGCGCGATCGGTTCCTCGTGAGCCGACATGTGTGGTGCTGCTCCAATATTGAGCATAGTCTTTTTTTCCGGCTTCGTTCGTAATGGGAGTGATGTCAAATATGGGATCAATGGCTGCCGAATCGGTGCTGTCCGGGGCGCGGGAATAATCGACGAGACTCTGTAGTTCTTTTGCCGTAGGAAGGCGCCAGTCGGAGTGTCCGGCAGCGTTCATCTCTTCCGCATATTCAAGAGCGGAAGGCCAGTCCATACCTTTTCCGCTATCGACCTTCATCCAGGTCAGTCCGGTGGCCTCATCGGAAATGGTGCCGTCGCCGTTATCCTTGAATTTGTTTTTCCCATAGTCCGTATTTCCGCGAACATAGAGCACGAAGTACGTTTTTTCTTTGCGCCGGCTTTTTACCGGATAGCCCTTAATGCGGCCATCGGCAAAGTTGACGCCGAACATGGTTTTGTTTCCGCCCATCGTGGTGGAGGTATAGATCGAGGAGGTAGCAAATTGGGAATCAATAATCCGTTCGCCTTTTTGGGGATCGCCGTATTCAAAACTAAAGACGGTGTGGTCAATGAATGGCGTCAGGTTGCCGGTTTCTTCGGTGCGGGGATCGGGGTCGATTCCGCTAAAGTTCATTAGAGAATAGAGCTCCTTAATGGTTGGAAGTCGCCAGTCGGAGTGCCCGCCGGCCCGGCATGTTGATGCATTTTCAACCGCCGCGGCATGCGTCATTTTTTCGCCGGGATCCTTCGTCCACATCAGACCGGTGACGTTGTCGGTAATGGTGCCGTCGCTATTGTCCTTATAGGAAGGGGCGTTACCCTGATAGTGAGCATCCTGCCCCTTGTAGTCGCCATAGGTTGTGGTTTGCCCGGTGTCGATAATGGGGTAGGTGTGGGCTCCGGTTGTCATGGAAATCAGCAGGTAAGCGGATGTCAGCATTTTCATAATCGCGTCCTTTCGGTTGAGTTGTAACAGCTCAACGGACGGGTATCCAAAGAAATTGCCCGAAATAGGATTACAGCTTTGTCATTATTGTTTAACGGCCGTTTCGTAAGCAATATAACGGCTCATGATTTTCTGTACATAGCCGATAATTTCCTCGCTGCGGCAGTAGCCATATTTTGCTCGTTTTGCGTAATGCGGTTCGGAGAGCAGGGCATAGGCCTGATCGACGTTATCGGTCCATATATTCGGGTCTTTCCCCAGTTGTTCGGCCAGTTTTCTGGCATCGATCAAATGTCCATATCCTCCGTTGTATGAGGCGAGGGCAAAGCAAGTCGTATTGACAACATCAATTTCGTCGGGGACGCGGTTATACTGTTTCTTGAGATAATAGGTTCCTCCCCGGATGTTTTCATCCGGATCAAACGGATTCTTAACGCCAACTTCCTTGGCTGTAGCCGGCATCAACTGCATGAGTCCCTGTGCGCCGGACCAGGAAACCGCATCTTTTTTGAAGGTGCTCTCTTGAAACATCTGCGAGCAGATCAGAGTCCAGGGAAAGTCATAGGTTGCGGCATGTTTTTTTACGAGGTCGTCATACGGGGAGATCTGTCCCTTGCCAACCGGATCGAATTTTTCCTGAATGTGCGTGTTTCGCGATAGGTTGAAGTAGCGGTTATAGAGCAATTTATACGTCGTCCCGCCATATTCCTTTTTGTAGAAGGTATTGATGGCCTCTTTCAGTTTGGGCTGATTGGAGCGAACCACCCAGCCATAAGCGAGCGGACGGTCAAGGGTGAGTACCGGCTTCAGTCGCTGGCCGAGGCGCACGCTCTGATCCAGAAAGGTATCATCACTGCACGTGAGATCATATTCACCCCTGGCTACTTTTTCGAGAATCGTGAATGTTTCTTCATTCTCCGCTACCGTCTTTATTTTAAACTTTAGTTTTTGCTGTTTTTTCAGTTTAACCAGCGATTCGTAATAGGAACTGGTTGCTCGGACATGAATACTCCGCCCGTTCAGATCGGATAAGGTTTGGATCGACCGGTCTTCCGCCCTTGCGATGATTTTTTCGTACACCTGCCCATATCGATGACTGTATTCGAGGTTACGTTTGTTATCCCAGCGGTTGGGAGTAATAGTGACGCATGCAGCAATCACATCGGCGCGGCCCTGTTCCAGCCACGCGCCCATGTCGCTCCAGTTTTCCGGAACCAGCACCAAAACTTCGAGGTCATGCTTTTTTGCAAAGCGCTGAATCATTTCATATTCGAAGCCCATCAGCTGGCCGCGGTGCATGAAATAACAGGCTGGATTATTACGCGTCAGCACCCGGATAAGGCCGCGTTCTTTAATCTTATCGAGGTCAATCTGAAGGCCTTGCTGATTTGCTTGCTCCAGGCCGCGGGGGAGGGTGTTGAGCTCTCCTGTGGCGGAGAGCGTTAGAGCGGACAGGCTGATCAGCCAATGCACCTTTTTCATGAGCCTAACCCTGCGACATTTCAGCCAGTGCTTCCAGTTTTGCGAGCGCTTTACCGGACTCGATGGAGTCGATAGCCATAGCCAGTCCGGCCTGTGGTGTATCGGCTTTTCCGCCGGCCATAATGGCAAAGGCGGAGTTGAGTAGGACGATGTCGCGCTTAGGTCCTTTTTCACCGCCGAGGATAGCGCGGGTGATGGCTGCATTCTCTTCAGGTTCTCCGCCTACCAGATCGGCAGCGGTTGCTGTTTCAAGTCCAAGGCCGGCGGGCTGAACTTCGTAACTCTCGACTTTCCCCCTGCGGATTTCAGTGACCATCGTAGTTGTTGTTGTTGTGAACTCATCGAGTCCATCGTTGCCGTGTACAATAAACTGGTGGTTCATTTCCAGCTGGGCGCAGGCGTCGGAAACAACCGGAACCAGCTCCGGCTTGAAAACGCCCATGACGCCGTTCTTTACGCCGGCCGGATTGCAGAGAGGGCCGAGGATGTTAAAGATGCTCCAGACGCCCAGATCCCGGCGCGGGCCGACCACGTGTTTCATGGCCGGATGCAGGCCGGGGGCAAAGAGAAAGGCTACGCCAAGTTCATTCAGGCATTCTTCCATGCGTTGCGGTGTGTATTGAATATTTACCCCGAGTGCATCGAGTACATTGGCCGCTCCAGACTTGCTGGATACTCCATAGGAGCCGTGTTTGGCCACCGTCACACCGGCTCCTGCAATCACGAAGGCCGAGGTAGTGGAAATATTAAACGTGTGGGCTCCATCACCGCCTGTACCGACGATGTCGACAGCATTGGGATCATCGCATTTAATGGGGGTTGCATTCGCACGCATCACTTCAGCGCATCCGGCAATCGCTTCCGGTGTTTCGCCGGTGAGTCGGAGTCCGGTAATGAAAGCGCCGATCTGTGCTTCGCTGGCCTCGCCCGACATAATATCGGTCATGGCGGCGGCGGCTTCTTCACGGGAAAGGGTTTTGTTGCTGACAAGTTTGGCGACGGCTTCTTTGATCATCGTTTATCTCCATGCATTCAAATGAATGCGAACCATAGTAAACAGCGTAGGTGAATGAAAGCGTGAAGCTCCAGCATACGTCTATAATGTACAAATCAATACTTTTACATAATAAGTAAGAGAATGATATAGGTATACATCTGAACAAAGGGAGTTGGAGATGAGTGAGTTAATGCCGATTGAGCCGTTGATTTTAACCTTACGTGGCCAACGCGTAATTCTGGATGCTGATTTAGCAGAAATCTATGGAGTGCAAACAAAAGCTTTGAATCAGGCCGTTAAGCGTAATTCAAAACGGTTTCCAGAAGATTTTATGTTTCGGCTTACAGATGAAGAAAAAGCAGAGGTGGTCACAAATTGTGACCACCTCCAAAAACTCAAATTTTCCCCGCAACAGCCCTATGCCTTCACCGAACATGGGGCAATAATGGCAGCATCTATTCTTAACAGTCCGGAAGCGGTGTCCATGAGCGTTTTTGTGGTCAGAGCATTTGTTCAGATGCGCGAGCGACTAGAGGATAATGCAGAAATTCTCAAGCGAATCGCTGAAGTTGATACGACGCTGCTGGAGCACGACCAGGCATTGCGTGTAATCTGGGAAAACCTCCAGCCTCTACTCGAACCACCTCCTGATCCGCCGAAGCTCAAGATCGGTTTCGACTATCGGGGTGACGAGGAATAGCTGAAGAGAGGGCTATAAAAAAAGACCGCCCATTCGGACGGTCTTGCAAAGCGAAGATTGCTAAACTTAGCAAACTTTAGCTTTTGCAGTTTCAACCAGTTTAGTGAAGGCCACCGGATCGTGAATAGCGATCTCGGAAAGCATCTTACGGTTGAGTTTGATTTCGCATTTGGTCAGCCCGTCGATGAAACGGCTGTAGCTGATGCCATCCATACGGCAGGCAGCGTTGATGCGAACCGTCCACAAGCGACGATAGTCGCGCTTTTTGAGCTTACGATGTACATAGGCCATAGCCTGTGCGCGATCGACCGCTTCAGTTGCTGTACGGAAAAGTTTGCTACGGGAACCGCGGAAACCTTTAGCGAGTTTCAGGCGGTTATTTCTTCTGCGGCGCGAAGCCGGTCCATTAGTTGCTCTTGGCATGATTCAATCTCCAGCAATTAGATGAACGGGGTGATGCGCTTCATATCTGCCTTGTCGACGATATCCTGACTGCGCAGTTTCCGTTTCTGTTTACGATTCTTGTTCGACAGGATGTGGCTTCCACCCATGTGGTTGCGCTTCAGCTTGCCGGTGCCGGTTTTGCTAAACCGTTTGGCTGCACACTTTTTTGTCTTCATTTTAGGCATAATAACACCGTTCGTTTATTAAAGTTATAGCAATGCGGGATCGATGGATCGCGCAAAAGAGGAGTGTTTATAGGGGAACCCCCCCCGCAAGTCTAGTGTTTTTTTAGAGCAAATTAGGCTGTTTTCTCGGCGGTTCCGTCAATGCAGAGCACCACCCGCCCCGGATGGTGGGGGAGCCGATGGGTGGAAAATCCTTTGTTTATGCCGGCGGCATCCGCCATGGCGGCCAATTCTGCGGTCTTGAACCCCCTGCGGATGGAAGTAAGTCCGTCCGGTCGGGTAAAACTGTGGGTATATATAAGGGAAATGATGGAAAAACCCAAATAGCACATCTTGTCGCGAAGCAGGTCGCTGAAGACCATTCTTCGGCGTACGCGAGGCTGCCAAAGCCGAATCAGGCTAATGATCTCGTTTTCTGTCAAATGATGCAGGAAATGGTTCGCAAACACATAATCGACCGGTTCACCGAAAGAATCAGTCAGCAGATCAGTTTCCCGTATCTGCAGGCCCGGGATGTGTCCATAGGTCGACTGGGCGTATTCGATCGTTCGCGGATCAATATCACAGGCACTGATCTGAAGGTTCAGTCCTTGCTTGCGTGCGGCCTGAAGCAGCCAGTTATTGGTATCGCATCCGCCCGCACCCATATCTACAAGGTGATAGGGTTTCTCCGGCTCTTTCAGCATATCGGTCAATACCCAGCGTTTCAGGATGGAACGGTAACGGGCAACCAACCGGTTGACGGATGAAAACTGCTGCAGCGTGCGGATCAGCAGGGTTTCATTGCAGGTTGGATCATCCATCAGCTCATTCACTGTTGCACGTTGGGAAAGGTCGGGAAGCATTAGTCTTTGTTTCCGGTTTGGAGTGGGCTGCCAGGAATCGTCAGCATGGCAAAATAGTCAGTGAGCGTTTTCTTTATCGTTGTGCGAAATAAAACATAGCGGATGAATGTTTGCCGGAGCAGAGAGTTGAACCAGCCCGTTCTTGTTCCCATCCACATGCCCAGAGCAACACGAGTGGCAGCGTAACGGAATGCGCGGCGGCGAGTCTTGGAATAGGAGGTAAATAAGTTATGGGCCTGTTTTGGCGATTTCATCGCTTCCTTAATAGCCTGTGAAAGATGAGCGGCATCGGCAAAACCGGTATTCATGCCCTGTCCGCCGATGGGGCTCATCACATGTGCGGAATCGCCGCAGAGAAGAACCCGGCCTTTATAGTAGGTATCTGCCAGAAACCGTTGAGGCGTGAAGGTGCTTTCGAAGTGGAGGCTGGACAGCGGGAGCTTGATTCCGGTTCGCTTTTTGACCTGCCCGGCGACACAGGAGCCTGTTGCAGTCGCATCGGTCTGCTCCTGGGGGGACATTTGGATGATCCAACGTCGGCGACGGCCGGGTAGAGGAAATGATTCTACGGAACCTTCCGGACCGAAGAAGATATGCGCATGCGGCCCGAAATCGGTTTCATCCGTAAAGTCAGCCATATAGAAAAGAGCCCTGTAGGAATTTCCGGGAAAGGGAATATCAGCTTGCCGGCGAACCTGGCTTTGATGGCCGTCGCAACCCACGAGGTATTGTGCATAAACTTCCATGACCTCTGCGCGGTGTGTTTGCTTTAAGCAAACTTTAATGCCATCGGCCGACGTTTCATTAGAGACGAACTCCATGCCATCCATTCGTTTTGCATTGGAATACGTTGCAAGATGCTTGCCGAGGATTTCGACGGTGTCTGACTGCGGTAGGGAGAGTATGTAGGGGTGGCCTGCTGCAAGAGTGGAAAAGTCGACAGTGCCCAGCAGTGCGTTGCGTTCATAAATCCTGGCTGTGCTGACGGGAACTCCGCGTTCGAAAAACTTCTGGTCTAACCCCAGTTTGCCTAAGAGGTGGAGCGAGGGCGGAGTTATGCCAATGGCCATCGAGCCGGTCTTGGGCTCACTTCGTTTCTCGATGACCAATATTCGATAGTCCTGTTCCGCGAGCAGATTTGCCAGCAATAAGCCCACCGGACCTGCGCCGATAATGATGACATCAGTCGTGTTTCCTGAATCTGGTGTGCCGGCACTCATTCTTGGTCGGCTGCAGGGTAAACTTCCAGTAATGCGGTTTCGATGGTCAGGCCGGGGCCGAAAGCCATGGCACAGACGGATTGGGACTGTCCGGGATCCATCTGATTGAGCATGCGGTGAAGAACAAACAGAATGGTGACGCTGCTCATATTGCCGAACTCGCGCAGCACCTGTCTGGAATCGTTAAGCTGTTCTTGGGCGAGTTGGAGTTCCTGTTCCACCTTGTCGAGAATCGAACGACCTCCCGGATGTACGGCCCAGAGGGCGACATCTTCAACATTCCACGATGCGGTATTCAGTATACCTTTGATTATTGGATTAATGTTTTTGGCAATAATATTGGGCACATAGGAGGATAAACGGATATCGAAGCCGCGGTCGCCGATCGACCAGGCCATATCGTCTGCGCCTTCGGTGGCCAGTGCCGAGGAAAAGGAATGGATAGATAGGGCCGGGCATTGTGGAGCTGGGGCGCGCGCGCTCACCAGTACGGCTGCCGCCCCGTCGGCAAACAATGAATTTGCCAGCAGACTGTCGGTGTCTTCCAGAAGCTGCATGTGCAATGTGCAGAGTTCGATGCATACGATCAAAACAACAGCATCGGGACGGGCCCGGCAAAACTGATCGGCCATGCGCAGTGCGGGAAAAGCGGCATAGCAACCCATAAAACCCAGGTTGTAGCGTTCGGTCGTGTCTGAAAGACCGAGTCCCTGGATAAGGTCGAAATCCGGGCCGGGATTGTAGAAGCCGGTGCAGGAAACGGTAATGACATGGGAGATGTCACCGGCTGGGAAGCCATTTGAGTTTTCCAGCGCTTTTCGGCCGGCTTCGATTACCATTTTACGGGAGCAGTCCGTGTAGTGTTGATTCCGGTCGGCGGTGGAGGGTTCTATTATACGTCCATCCGTATCCTTATTAAATAAGATGGATTGCCTGTCTGGAGCAAAGTCGGGAAGTACGCTCTGCCGGGTATCTATACCGGAATGATCGTAAATGCTGGCTATGAGCCTTTGGTTACGCTTGCCCGGTAGCCACTCCGTCATCAGGTTGCGGGCATCAGTCTGGCTGTAGGAAAATTCGGGAAGCAAGGGTTCGATATGATGAATGAAAGTCTGCATAGAACGAACCCCTTTGAATATTAACGCTTCCCGCTAGATACCGCCTCCTGATTGCCGGGTTTCGCGCGTTCGGATGGAAACACCTTCTTCATTTCGTGTCACCAGGCTGTCGGGCGGGGTGCTTTTCATCAGAAACACATTGCCTGCCACGGTTGTGCCGTGGCCGATTACGGTGTCGCCCCCGAGAATCGTGCTGTTGGCGTAGACGACCACACCGTCCTCAACCGTCGGATGCCGCTGGATATGCTTGATCGGCCGCCCATGCTCGTCGAGCGGGAAGCTCTTGGCCCCCAGCGTCACACCCTGATAGAGTTTGACGTTGTTGCCGATATGGCAGGTTTCCCCGATCACGACGCCCGTGCCGTGGTCGATAAAAAATCCTTTGCCGATGGTGGCGCCCGGATGAATGTCGATACCCGTGAGCGAATGCGTAAACTCGCTCATAATACGCGGAATCAGGGGGACATCGAGTTTGTAGAGTTCGTGGGCAATGCGGTGGGAAGTGATGGCAACGAGACCGGGGTAGGCCAGTTTCACTTCAGCATAACTGAGTGCTGCTGGATCTCCGTTGTAGGCGGCCTTGACATCTTCAATCAGCATTTTACGAATGTTGGGAATCGTTTTTAGAAAGTTGGTCACAATTTCCCCGGCGGCGGCATCGAGATCTTCGATGGCCGGTCGGTTTTCGTGGAGATCGGCTGCTCCCATCCATTGGAAGGGCAACGCTTTCTTGACCTCTTCTTGAAGAATTTCCGAGGTAAAGCCCAGTTGCTCCACAAAAAAGGCGCGAAAGTCGCTTGGTTCCGGAAGATGCTTTCCGGGAAAGAGAACATCTGAAAGCAAGTGGAGGGCTTCAATAATCTGCGCTATTTCCGGGTGAGCCCATAACGGACGATCCGGCAGATCAGCCTCTTCCTGGGCGTAGAGCGACAGCAGTTGCTCAGCCGTTTCGTTAATTTGCTTGTCCATTTTCATGAATCTTCCTTGGTTGAATCGAAAGCAAGCTAACGCGTGGCGCAGCGAAGACGCAAAGCGAAATTAACTAAAATGCGGAATGGACCATTTAAAATAAGCATGTTCTTGAGCATATAATGATTTATAGGTATAAAATAATAACAAGTGTTAGTTATGATTGTAGTAAGGGATAGTATAGGGGTGTTATGAAGAAATCGAGTCTTGTTGTTTTTGTTGTTTTTCTGGGGTTAATTACCGCTTCGGCTGAAATGAGGATCTGGACCTCTAAGAAGGGGGATACGATAGAGGCGGAATACGTCAACATTATAGGTAGCAAGATTGTACTCAAAACATCGGCTGGCAAGCAGTTGAAGGTGCCGATGTCCGGCCTGTGCCAAGCGGATATGGATTATCTGGCCAGCGCAATTCCTCCCAAGATGAAGCTTACGGTCGATGTGGATAAGGACCGTGATACGTTATCATCCTATTCGAGCACCTATGGTACGTACAACTATGAAGAAAAAGCCGAAACCATTAAGTGCGAAGTTGAGATTGTGAAAACAAGTCGAGAACCCTGCAACCGGGATCTGGTTGGGCATCTTTATGTCATCGGGAAGCAGGAAGGGGGCGATCTGCGCAAATTACTCAGTATTGATAAACAAGAGTTTTCGTTTAGGAAGAGTAAAGAATTCAAATTCCGCTCTCAGCCCGTCACGGTTGAATATTCCCGAGGATCATATACAACTAAGAGGGGGTCCCGCTATGAAGGCTATATTCTGGTTGTTGAAGATAAAGAAGGTAAAGTCCTAGCCATTGAATCCAGTCAGGGCACGTATGAAAAACATTTGCATAAAATAAAGAAAGCTAAGAAAGGTAATCAGTTAGACCGGGATTTTGATGTCATTCAAACTCGAAGGTTTTAAGATTTTGATCGGGGCATTCTTCGCGCGATAGCTTCTGTTTTTCCTTTTACGGGGCCGGATTGTATACAATTATCCGGCCTTGTTTTTTTTGAGGAATTAATACGATGAACTATATCAGCACGCGCGGGCAAATGGAACCCATTGGATTTCAGGATGCAGTCATGACAGGGCTTGCGCCCGATGGCGGCCTGCTATTGCCGGAAACTCTTCCGGATGTCGGAGGCAAACTGGAGGCATGGTCGAAACTGTCCTATCAGGAGCTGGCATTTGAGGTGATCAGCCTGTTTGCTACGGACATTCCTGCTGACGACCTGAAAAAACTGATCAACGATTCCTACGCCACTTTTGACCATCCCGAAGTTGCTCCGTCGGTTGAAGTGGGGGACTTCCATATTCTGGAGCTTTTTCACGGCCCGACGCTGGCCTTTAAAGATGTGGCGCTCCAGTTCCTCGGCAACCTGTTTTCCTACATACTGGAAAACCGCGGCGGCAAGCTGAATATTCTCGGGGCCACCAGTGGCGATACCGGGAGCGCGGCGATCCATGGCGTTCGCGGGAAGCCGAACATTAATATTTTCATCATGCATCCGGAAGGGCGAACCAGTCCGCTGCAGGAAAAACAGATGACCAGCGTACTCGATGCCAATGTCTTTAACCTCGCGGTCGACGGCACGTTTGACGACTGCCAGAATATTATGAAAACCACGTTTGGTGATGTGGGTTTCAAGACTGAGCATTCGCTTGGATCCGTTAATTCGGTCAATTGGGCGCGTGTACTGGCGCAGACGGTTTATTATTTTTATTCCGCATTTCGCACCATGGAAAAAACCGGTGCTGCGAGTATACAGTTTTCCGTGCCGACCGGTAACTTCGGCGATATCCTCGCCGGTTATCTGGCTCAGCAGATGGGAATGCCGGTCAGTAAGCTGATTCTGGCCACGAACGAAAACGACATTCTCTCCCGATTTTTCAACAGCGGCACCTACGGCATGGCCGGCGTGGTTCCGACGATCAGTCCGTCGATGGATATCCAGGTGGCCAGTAACTTTGAACGGTATCTCTATTACAAAGCCGGGAAGGATTCGGCAAAACTCGTTGCACTGATGACCGACTTTAAGGAAGCAGGATCCCTTACCGTTGATTTGAATAACAACGGGGTTGTGGATGATTTGTTTGTGGCAGGCAAGGGCGATACTGCTGCTACGCTCGAAATTATTAAGCGCTACAAAGATGAATACGGCTATGTGCTCGATCCTCATACCGCAGTCGGGGTGCTGGTGGCTGAGCAGTTCCGAAGTGGAGACGTGCCAACCATTTGTCTGGCCACTGCACACCCTGCCAAATTCACGCAGGCGATTATTGATGCCACCGGCGAAGCGGTGCATCATCCGACCCTGGATGCGCTTTCAGATGCTGAAACCCGCTGTGATTCCATTGCCAATAATGTGGATACGGTGAAGCAGTATGTGGTTGAGCACATCTGATTACCGTGAGTGTCCCTCAGCCAACCTGTTATGTAATCGCCGGTCCAAATGGCGCGGGCAAAACAACGTTTGCGCTTCGGTATCTTCCGGAATTGACCGGATGCCGGAATTTTATCAATGCCGATCTGATTGCGGATGGACTGTCTCCACTCGATCCTTCAAAGGCCCAGCTGGAAGCGGGGAAAGTTCTGCTGCGCGAAATCCAGATGAATACGGAACAACGTGTGGACTTTGCGTTTGAGACAACGCTGTCGGGACGTTCTTATGTTCGGTTAATAAAAGGTCTTCGTTCTCAGGGATGGAAGGTTGTGCTGTTCTATCTCTGGATTCCGAGTGCGGAGTTTTCGCGCTTGCGGGTGCAGCAACGCGTGGAATCAGGTGGGCACGATATTCCCGAAGAGGCGATTATGCGGCGTTATAAACGAACCATCTTCAACTTCCTGAATGTATTTACCCCTTTATGTAATGAAGTGCTGTGCTACGATAATTCGCAACTGGAGCCTGTTCTTGTTTTTGAGGTAATAGATGGCACTCGGAACGTTATTGACCCAGAACGGTATTCAACGATCTTGAGGTGTATAGATGAGTAATTCTAAACCAAGTAAAACTGCGGAGGATGCATTGCGTTGCATGAAACAAGCTGTGCATGACGAATTGGTGAAGAAGGCAAAACTTGGGCAGGATGTGATTATTAATCGCGATGGCCAGCCCTATAAGATTTCCGCCGCAGAGGCTCTTCGTATTCAGGAAGAGGGCGGGCAATATGATGCGTGACCTGCCGTTGCTATGCGGTTGTATTTCCCGATGAACCTTAAACTATCACTCGTTAACCTGTTTCTTTCCCCAGTGGCTGTGGCGATTGCCCGGCAACGGGCGCGTGAGAGGAAGCATAAGGATTTTTTCTATCATGGTATCGCGATTTATTGTGCCGAAGATCAGGTGCAGATGCTGAAGGATGCGGTGGACGAGGTTGCGGGGTTTTATGGTGACGAGTGGGAGCGCTATAAGAAAAACCTCAAATACATTGTTCTGGATAACGAGCTTCAGACATTACTGTGGGTTGCCAGGCGAACATCAATCATTCAGGAATCCGATAACGACCGCATGAACTCAACCAGAGATCTCGCAAGCTGGCTAATTGCTGATTGCGAGCGGGTGCAGGTGCACAGCGAAAACCATTGCACGATGATTATCTGGAAACAGGACGTTCTGTTACGGGCGCGTGAACGGGCAGATGCGAAAAGGACGGAATATTTATCCCAAGGTAATAAGGCCGCAGGAATTGACGGTTAATGTAGACGGGGCATCTTGCCTCGTTGCGCACGCAAAGCCCCTTCTTCCGCAACGCGGCTGGAAGCGCGCGTCTACATTTCTATTTCCAGACTATGAAAAGTTGCTTTATCGGCGTGGTTTGCCAAAATCCCTGATCAAATTATTGGAGTATCGATGAAGCTGCCTTTTTCCCTGTTTCTGGCGTTTAAATATCTAAAGCCCAAACGAACGTTTATCTCGACGGTCACGGTGATTTCCATGCTGGGGGTAACGATCGGCGTGGCGGTACTGATAGTTGTGCTGTCAGTTATGACCGGTTTTGATGAGGTCTGGCGGGATAAGATTCTTGGATTTAATGCCCATATCAGTGTGGTGCAGCAGGGCGGCATTGTAGATGACCCGGCAACCGTGCTGGAGAAGGCAGCGAAGGTGAAGGGGGTCAAAGGCGTGGCTCCGAGCCTGGAAGGGCTGGTGCTGATTCAGATCGATGACCGTGTGCATACTCCGATTCTGCGAGGCATAGATCCTGAGTATGAACGTTCGGTCAGCCGTGTTCCGGAAAGTATGATTGCCGGAGAATTTGCGGTTGAGGATGATCAGATCGTAGTCGGTAGCGATTTGGCAAACCGATTGAACATCTGGGTTGGGGATAAGATCACCGTGTATTCCCCTCAGAGTTTTGTCGCGGAAGATGAGATCCGCCTGCCCGAAGAGCTGACCGTTTCCGGCGTTTTTCACGTGGGCATGTATGAGTATGATGTGGGGTTTGCCTTCACGTCGCTTGACACGGCGGCTTCGCTGTATGATGTAGAGCGGGGCGTCCATTCTATTCAGGTTATGCTCGATGATCCGATGATGGCCGCGGTTGCGGCGATGGAGATGCATGAAAGTCTGGGCCGGGGTTATTTTCCACGTACCTGGATGGAGATGCACAGCCAGATCTTTGCGGCGCTGCATGTGGAGAAAAATATGATGTTTTTCCTGCTGGCCTTCGTGGCGCTCGTTGCGGCGTTCAGTATTACCAATACATTGATTACGCTCACGGTGCAGAAGACGCGGGAGATCGGTTTGCTTAAATCGCTTGGTTTCGGTAACGGGGGTATTACGGGGGTCTTTTTCTGGATGGGACTGGTGCAGGGGGTGATCGGAAACCTGCTCGGAGTGGGACTGGCAATGCTGGTACTGAAGTACCGGAATGAACTGCTGATGTTTATGTCGAGCGAGTTTAATCTGGAACTGCTTCCGCCGGAACTCTATCAGCTTAGCAAACTGCCTGCCCATACGACCGGTTCCGATGTTGCCATTGTCTGTGGTCTGGTGATGGTGTTCTGCACGCTGGCCGGCTTTGTGCCCGCGATGCGTGCGGCCCGCATGGAACCCGTCGATGCGCTGAGGTATGAATGAAGTATTTGGCTTTCAGCCTGTTTCTGCTTTGCGCAACCTCGGCATGGGCCGCATTTGACGGTGATCCGCTTTATGTCAATAAGGTGGAAACGAATGGGGCGAGTTTTTATGCCTGGCGCCCGTTTTATTCGAGCACGGTGGAAGATGAAGAGCGCTGGCGGAAAGATTATTTCTGGCCGCTTTATACAAAGAAGGGCTTCAAGGATGAACAGTACAGCCGGTTTCTGTTTTTTGGTTTTTCCAATGACTTTGCGGCCGATACGGACCGTCACCGAACGTGGATCATACCGTTTTACTACAAAGGCACTTCCGCGGACGGGGATAATTATTTTGCCCTCTTTCCATTCGGGGGAAACATCTATGAGTTTCTGGGGCGTGACAAAATCTCCTTTGTTCTTTTTCCGCTTTACGCGAAATCGCACGTCAATGATGTGCATACCACGACCGTACTTTGGCCGATCGGCTCTAAATCATCCGGCGAAAAGGTCGAGCGTTTTAGAGTTTGGCCATTTTATGGAACAAGCAGCCTGCTGAATGAATACGATAAAAAATTTGTGCTGTGGCCAATCTATAATTCGGTCGAGTATACGAATGAACGCAATCCCGGAGGTGGATTTATTCTGGTGCCGATCTATGGCCGGGTCAAAACGGAGCGGGCTGATAATTACTGGGTCATCCCGCCCTTCTTCCGTTACATGCGCAGTGATATTCAGTGGATTGTTCATGCACCGTGGCCGTTTGTTCAGTTGGCTGATGGGGAAATGAAGAAGCGTGAATTCTGGCCGTTTTACGGAAAAAAAAGTCTCGGAACGCTGACGCGGCAGTATTGGTTGTGGCCGCTGGTTTGGAATAACAAAACGGAGTATGCCGCGCATGAGCAACGGCGGAAGCGCGTGGTGCCGTTTCTTCACTATCAGACTGATGTGGTCACCCAATCCACGAAGGATTATGAGGTGGACGATGTGATTTCAAAATACTGGAAGATCTGGCCGTTGATGAGCTGGGAGCGCAACTTTGAGCGCTCGCGCTTCCGAACCCTGGAACTTTGGCCCATGCGCAATACGCTTGGAATTGAAAGAAACTGGGCCCCGTGGTGGACGCTTTATCAACGACTTAATTCCGAAGGGGAGATCGGGCATCATCTGCTATGGGGTCTTTATCGGCAAACCAACAGCCCGGAGCAGTTTGAATGGAGCTTGCTCAAAGGCTTTGCTGGATATAAAAAGACTAACAGCAGTCGGCAATACCGTTTTTTATTCATGTGGTTCGGAGATAAGGAGACACAGCCATAATCGGTTTTTTCAAAGACTACGTCAGCTATCCTATCCGTTCGGCCGAACGGGTGGGCAGCCATGTATTGCACGTATTACACAATACCGGTCATGCGCTGTTTATGCTGGTGGAGGCCACCTGGTTCATTCAGTTTGCCTTCGGCAAGCGCAGTCGCTACGAAACGGTTACCCAGTTTTATATTACGGGAATTAAAAGTCTGGCGGTCATCACGGTGGTTGCGCTCTTTACCGGAATGATTCTTGCGTTGCAAACCGGGCTGGAGCTTCGGCGGTATGGGCAGGAAGTTTATATCGGTTCTGCTGTTGCCGTTTCCATGATCCGGGAGATGGGCCCTTTCATGACCGGATTGATTATTGCTGCCAGCGTGGGTTCCGCTATTGCCGCCCAACTTGGAACCATGACCGTTTCCGAAGAGATTTCGGCCCTGGAAGTCATGAGTATTAATCCAAACCGGTTTCTGGTCATGCCGCGTTTGGTTGCCCTCGTGGTCATGATGCCGATCCTTTCGGTCTACACTAATATTCTCGGCATTATGGGCGGGGCGGTTGTCGGGGCGACCCAGTTGGGGGTCTCGGTTCAGGCCTACATGGATAATGCCACGGAGTTTGCAACGAATAAGGATTTGTATGTGGGACTGTTCAAAGCCTTCATCTTCGGCATTATCATTACGACCGTTTCTTGCCACCAGGGTTTCATGACCACCGAAGGCGCCGTCGGAGTCGGGAAAGCCACCCGTAGTTCCGTGATTATCTCGTTTCTGACGATTCTAGTTGTGGGTTACATGATCACAAGGATGTTCTACATATGATCTGCTTTGACAAGGTAACCAAAGTGCTGGGCCGCAAGATTGTGCTCGATGCCGTCGATTTTGAGATCGCTGAAGGTGAGACCTTTGCCATTGTCGGGCTGTCGGGCGCAGGAAAAAGCGTAACGCTGAAACATATGATTCGCCTCATGATTCCAGATTCCGGAACCGTATCCATTGATGGCGAAAACATCAACGAGATGGGGCGAACCGCTCTTCAGGAACTGCGCTCCAAATTTGGTGTTTTATTTCAGAGTGCCGCTTTGCTGCAGTGGATGAATGTACACGATAATGTGGCGCTGCCGCTTCGCGAACACACGAAGATGCCGGACGATGAAATTGACCGCCTGGTGAGTGAAAAACTGGAAATGCTGAGCCTTGGCGATGCCGCTGAAAAATTCCCGGCGGATATTTCGGGGGGCATGCAGAAGCGCGCGGGACTGGCCCGTGCGATCATTATGAATCCTAAAATCGTACTCTATGACGAGCCTACATCCGGGCTGGATCCGGTGACTTCCCGACGAATTGACGATTTAATCGTGAACATGCGCGAGCAACTGGGTATAACCAGCGTTGTTGTGACGCATGATTTGCACAGTGCGCTGGCCATTGGCACGCGAATTATGATGCTGCACGAAGGGAAGATCGTTGAAAATGCAGCTCCGGCTGACTTCATCCGGTCGAAAAATTCGACCGTACAAAGTTTTCTGGAATCTCAATACATAACGAAAAAAGGCAAATGGGAAGGCATCATCCATGAATAAGTTCAGGCGCGAAGTCAGTATTGAAATCCTGGTTGGGCTATTCATGTTCATTGTGCTCATTGCGCTCGGGATTTTCACGATCGTGCTCAGCCGCGATAGCTTTATGAAGAAAAGCTATCAGTATGAATTCATCTTCACAGAAGTAAGCGGTTTGCGCGAAGGCGATAATGTTTATCTGCGCGGTATGAATATTGGACGCGTTAACCAAACTTCGCTGGGGGACAACAATGTCAGCGTTTTTGTTACGCTGGATGTTCCCGTAACGTTACGCAGCGGCTATTCGATTGAAGTCGTGAATGCCTCCATGCTTGGCGGTAAATATCTGAAAATTTATGAGGGGCCGGAAAATGCACCTGAGTTAGGTGAAAATATAACCATACTTGGATCGGCTCCGGTAGATGTCATAGAAGAGCTCAGCGAAGCGGTGAACGGGCTGCAGGAAATGATCAACGCGGTGAGTGAAGGGAAGGGTACCCTGGGCAAACTGCTGAATGATGACACCATCTACAATGATATGGTTGCGATCACTGAGGATGTGAAGTCGATTGTCCGGCAGGTTGAAGCGGGAGAGGGCACTGTTGGTAAGCTTTTGAAGGATGATTCAGTTTATGACAATGCCGATGCGCTAATGGCAAACCTCCGTGAAATCAGCGAGCGCCTTGAAGCCGGGGAAGGAACCCTGGGAAAATTAATGTCGGAAGACGATGCGGTTTACGAGGATCTGGGGGCCAGTCTGGCGTCCGTCCGCAGCATTGCGGAAAGCATCAATGCCGGCGAAGGTACATTGGGGAAGCTGGTTCGCGATGCCAAGCTGTATGATGAGACAACCCTGTTGGTTGAAGATGTACGTGCTGCGGTTGATGATCTGCGCGAGGCGTCGCCCATCACATCCTTCGGCAGTGTAATATTCGGAGCGTTCTAAGGGGATGACCGATGGCAGATTCCGTTTTTGAACGTGCCGAGACGGAATGCCCTTCCTGTGCCCACCGCGTAGTTGTGGCCGACCGGTGTTCTCACTGTGGCATGAGACTTAGGTTCTCGAACCGGAGAAAAATTGTTCGGTGCAGCGCTATGGCAACGGTAATCGCCGGACTGGCTCTAGCTAATCACCATCTCTCTAGCCGTGAACCTCCGCTGATCCGAATTAGTGACATAACTCCCCTGATGAACTTTTCCAGTGTTCGGATAAAAGGCCGCCAGGAATCCGCCGCAATCCGGCTGCAGAATGGTTCGATGATGTACCTGATCGATGATGGCACCGGGACCCTCGCGGTTTTTGCAGATCCACCTTCAGACGGTATACCTCCAAAAGTCGGAAGCCTGCTTACTGTGGTGGGAAATTTAAGTATCGGGGTTGGAAACAATATCCGGTTACGTGCCCGGGTCGGTGAACAGGTAGTGCCGGTGCATGAGCCGGATTCTGTTGCTGTTAAAGCCGGTTTTAAGTTGAACGATATTATCCCTGAGCAGGCGGGGAAACGTATGACCGTGTACGGCAGGGTCTCAAAGATCTGGAACCCGCGACAGAATTCCCGTGCGCCGACAAAAATTGTGCTGCAGGATGAAAGCGGAAGTCTAAATGTCGTACACTGGCTCAAGGAGTCTCCTGATATACAGGTAGGGGATGCGCTTGAGGTTACCGGAATGGTTAATCTGTATGATGGACGCTTGCAGCTTAAGCTGCGGAATACTGCAGATGTTCAACCTTACCTTAAGAACCGTGATTAGCTTTGACCCAGTTCAATAGTGCTTCACGATCAGCAAACCGGTCTTCCATCTGGGCATCATAGGCCTCTTTGAGGATGGCTCCGATCTGTCGTCCTTCAGCAATCCCGATCGCCATCAGGTCGTGACCCGTAATCCAGGGTTCGGGGAGTATTGGCTCGCCCTCCATTTGTTCCTGATAGCTTTGCACAAAAGAATAATTATCGAGCATGGCATGGGAGCCCAGGCAATCAAGCCGGTGCAGTTCCATCTCCAGATCAAAAGTTTCTGCTCCGATCAGTTTGCGGAGTTTCGAGGCCCGCATCTTTTGCACATCCATGAAGCGCATATGCCCGCGGATGGTATCGATGATGTGGTGCTTTTCCTTGTTCGGGAATTTATATCGGACCAGAATTTTTTCTGCCATATCGGCGCCGACAGAAGCATGACCATCGAAGCGGATGCGCGGTTTTCCATCAGTACCGGGACCAATAGACGCGGTCGGGGGTTTGCCCACATCATGCAGGAGTATTGTATATGCCAGTTCTCGGGGTGTGTAGGCCTCCTTCTCCTTACGTTCTTTGGCCATGAGGTTGAGCATCAGGCAGGTATGCTCAAAGACATCGCCTTCAGGATGGAACTGCGGAGGTTGCTCCTGTCCGACCATAGGGAGGAGTTCCGGAAGAATATGTTTGAGCAGTCCGACCTCATACAGGTGCTTTAGTGCGTCGCCCGGTTTCTCGCTGTCGGTCAGCATTCGGGTCAGTTCCGCTTCAATTCGTTCGGCGCTGATCTTCGTAATGAGAGGAGCCATTTTGGAGATGGCTCGCTCGGTTTCTGGATCCATTGAAAAACCCAGATTATGTGCGAAGCGGACAGCCCGCAGCATGCGCAGGTGGTCTTCCTGAAACCGCTCCTCAGGATTGCCAATGGCTGTAATCCGTTTCCGCTTAAGGTCACGTTGTCCATGGACATAGTCGTGAAGCTGTTTTTTTACAGGATCAAAAAACATGCCGTTAATTGTAAAGTCACGGCGAAGGGCATCTTCCTTGGCCGCACTGAACATAACCGTTTCGGGGTGCCGCCCGTCCAGTGTTCCTACCTCTTCACGGAAGGTGGCGACCTCAACTATTTCTTTTCCATCGACCACCGCCACAACCCCGAAGGCCTTCCCAATCGGGATGGTTTTAGGAAAAAGTGCTTCCACTTCTTCCGGATAGGCATCCGTTGCCACATCATAGTCCTTGGGAACGCGACCAAGTAATTCGTCACGCACGCAACCTCCGGCAAACAGGGCGATATACCCACTGCTCTGTAAGGTTTTAACAACCTTCAGAGCCATGCTTTTTTGGTGGTCAATTTCGTTCATATAACCTTTAACAGCAATCCGAATGAACTATAGTTGCGTTGTTGTGTCGAAGGAAATAGTAAACCATAGGAATCCTTGTATGAGAAAGTCGACCTTCTTACTTGTAGCTCTGTTCAGTATAATTATCTCGGCATATGGACAGTTCGGCGACCCCTTTACCGTGGAAGCCCGTTTGGAAGGAAACGAGGTTAAGCTCACAGTCGATATCCCTTCGAAGCATTATCTTTACACCGATCATTTTTCGGTGATGGATGCTCAGGGTCATGAGCAGACTGCTCTGTCGCTACCCGATACCGCAACAATTACGGATCCGAATTCCGGCAAACCGAAGCCGGTCTACGCTGAATCATTTACAGCCGCCTTTTCATGGAAACCGGCGGAGGCTGGTGCAGGCGCGATCCATGTTAAATATTGGGGATGCAATGACCAGGTCTGTTTTATTCCGCAAACAAAAGTTGTAAAGCTGTCCGATGCTGTGGTTGCTCCGGTCGTCGAAATGGCTGATGGTGCAACCAGCGACTGGATGACGGAACTGGAAGGTTTCGAAGTTCAGGCTATGGATGCGGGCTACATGAAAGCTGCTCCATTCCTTCGTTTTTTGGATAAGGCGGAAAATGGCGGTGTCGGGGAGGATGTGGATGGTTTTCGCCTGTTTCTGACCGACCCGGTTGCATTTGTTCGTGAGTCCGGATTGCTGCTAACGATCATCTTTATTCTGATTGGTGGATTGGCCCTTAATTTAACTCCCTGTGTTTTGCCGATGATTCCAATCAACCTCGCTATTATCGGCGCAGGTGCACAGGCGGGTTCGAAGGGGCGTGGATTTGCGCTGGGAGCAACGTATGGACTCGGCATTGCTTTGGTATACGGTTTGCTCGGCGTCGTCGTCGTGCTCACCGGTTCGCAGTTTGGAACCATTCAGGCCAATCCCTGGTTTAATCTGGTAATTGCCCTCATCTTCGTAGTGCTGGCCTTGGCCATGTTCGATGTGTTCCACATTGATTTTTCGCGGTTTCAATCAAAAATGGGCGGAGGCGAACATGAGCAGGGCAGTTTTTTAGTTGCGCTGACGATGGGCTCTGTGGCCGCTCTGCTCGCAGGTGCCTGTGTGGCACCGGTTGTGATTGCTGTTCTTCTTTTGGCAACGAATATTTATGAGGCCCATAGCTTTGCCGGCCTGGCACTCCCATTTTTACTGGGCATCGGCATGGCACTTCCATGGCCGTTCGCCGGGGCGGGGCTTTCGTTCCTTCCGAAGCCGGGAAAATGGATGGAATATATCAAGTATGGGTTTGGTGTGGGCATTGTCCTGTTTGCACTCTATTACGGAAACCTGAGCTACCGTGCCTTCCGTCCTGCCGGTGTTACGGCTGAGGGCGAAGTTGAAGGGCATATTATTATTGATGGAACCTCTAATGAAGGTCTGGCGGATGCATTGAAACAAGCGGCCAACGCTGATCAGTTTGTGTTCATCGACTTCTGGGCAAGCTGGTGCAAGAACTGCAAGGTGATGGATAAGACCACGTTTAAAGACACGGTGGTGAAGGATCGTCTGCACGATTATACCTTCATCAAATATGTCGCTGAAGATCCCACCAATTCTGAAACGAAAGCCATGATGGATCACTTCGGAGTTCAGGGCCTGCCGACCTTTGTTGTGCTGAAGGCAAAATAAAACCGGGGCAGACACCCCGGTTGAAAGTTGGTTCTGATGAATGAAGAGGCTTAATCAATAAAGCCCTGCTTGCGGAAATCCTTGATGACGCCCTTAATAATTCCCTGCATATTTTTCATGTCGGAACGATCGTCGTAAACCACTTTTCTTCCGGACCAGACTAGCTTCTCGCTATCGACATCATACAGATTGGTTTCCAATTCAAACTCCATGAAACTTGCGATGTCGGCTGAGTTGTACGAAAGGCTGTAGCCATAATTATAATAACCCCAGTAATTGTTATAAGGGGTAGCATTATAGCCTGTTGTGACCACCTGGTTTCGCTCTGTTTCGGAGAGCACGCGTGTAACGATAATGCTGTCAACATTATTAGCTCTGAGCAGGGCCTCCAGGGCTTCTTTATCCAGTTTTTCGGTTACCTTGCTGTTGGCATGCAGTGAACTGGCAGATACACCGAGCTCCAGCAGGCGGGCGACAAACAGATCTTCGTATTGTCGGCTAAGGCTGTCACTTTCCGCAACACCCAGTACGATCGTTTTCCCGATAGGGCGTTCGGCAAATGCGGGATCAATCCACGATTGCACTTTAACGGTAGTAAAGCATGCTGTGAACACGCATGCCATGGAAGCCAGAGCAATTGCACAGTATATGTTATTCTTCATATCGTTTCTCTCCAAAGTTACAGGCTATGCGGGATGTGATCGATTTCCTGAAAATCAGCAACTTCCTTCATCCAGACATCCTGTACAAAACGGACATGTTCAGGATGGTTGTTATATCCGTCATAGGCAGCCTGGTCGGAAAATTCCATCGAAAATCCGAAGTCAAAATTATTTTTCGGACTGGTTTCCTTCAGGACCTGAAAATTTTCAACACCGGGAATTTTTGCGAGTTCAGCGCCTTGGCTCAGAAAGGCTGCTTCATCGGATGATCCGCTTTCATGTTTAAGTGTAAAGAATACGGAATGAACAATCATGGTTTTCTCCTTTGAAGGTTGGAGTGTTGTGGTGCAGCCGGCTGTAATGCATCCGCTAATCAGCAGACCGGTAAACTGTGTTCTCTTCATGCTTATACCTTTTAAATCAATGTGTGAAAGATAGGTGAATGACGGCCGGGTTGCAAACCTGATTACTCCAGTCGAGCCAAACCGCACGCAAAAAAAGCCCCGGTAAAAAACCGGGGCTGAATTCAATGTTCCACTGGAGGGAAATTTAAGCGGATTTCTTTTCCGTCTCGATAACGGTAAGGCCTTCGAGCGGATGCAGGCCGTGCTCAACCATATCCCGGGTGATGGTGCAGTGGGTAATATCCTCACGCATCGGGGTTTCATACATCACGTCGAGCATCAGATGCTCGATGATCGCACGCAGCCCACGGGCACCCGTCTTACGCTTGATGGCCATGGCCGCTAAAGCGCGGAGAGCTTCCGGTTCGAACTCCAGTTCAACATCATCCATCGCCAGCAGTTTTTTGTACTGCTTTACCATGGCGTTTTTCGGTTCGGTCAAAATATGCACCAGCTCTTCTTCGGTCAGCTCCTGCAGCATGGTTACTACCGGCAGACGGCCGATGAATTCCGGAATCAGGCCAAAACGAAGCAGGTCTTCCGACTCGACGTTCATCGTAACAAAGTTCGGGGAGAGCTCTTCTTCTGTTTTCACAGGAGAACCGAATCCGATCGATTTTTTATCGATACGCTGTTTGATGATTTCTTCAATCCCGACAAACGCTCCGCCGCAAATGAAAAGGATGTTGGAGGTATCGATTTCCAGATATTCCTGCTGCGGGTGCTTGCGTCCGCCTTTCGGGGGTACACGGGCAACGGTGCCTTCAATAATCTTCAGCAAAGCCTGCTGTACACCTTCGCCCGAAACATCGCGGGTGAGCGAGGCGTTGTCGGTGCGGCGGCCGATTTTATCGATTTCGTCGATGTAGATAATGCCGCGCTGGGCGCGTTCCACATCATAATCGGCTGCCTGCAGCAACTGGAGCAGAATATTCTCTACGTCTTCGCCCACGTAACCGGCTTCAGTAACCGTGGTGGCATCGGTGATGGCGTAGGGCACATTCAGTGAACGCGCCAGGGTTTTGGCCAGCAGGGTTTTCCCGCTGCCGGTCGGGCCGATCAGCATCACGTTGCTCTTATCGATTTCAATGCCGTCTTCGTCCAGTTTGGCGAACATGCGTTTGTAATGGTTGTGCACGGCTACCGAGAGAACCTTTTTGGCCTGTCCCTGACCGATTACATACTCATCAAGCTTGGCCTTGATTTCATGCGGGGCCAATACGCCGATTTCCTGGGAGGTTGTCGGTTCATCTGAATGGTCCGCCGCTTGGTGGCCCAGCAGGGCATCGCACAGGCCAACGCATTCATCACAGATGAAGACACCGGGGCCGGCAATCAGTCGCTTGACTTCTTTTTCGTTCTTTCCGCAGAAGGAACATTCTGGAGTGCTGTGTTTATCCGCCATGGGATGAGCCTCAAATTATTTTGCGTGAGATACCACTTCGTCAATCAGACCATATTCTGCGGCCTGCGCTGCCGACATAAAGTTGTCGCGGTCGGTATCGCGTTCCAGATCCTCGATGCTCTTGCCGGAATGGTCCGCCAGAATGCCGTTCAGGATCTGTTTGATCCGCAGGATTTCCTGCGCCTGGATGTTGATATCCGTTGCCTGACCCTGCGCGCCGCCGAGCGGCTGATGGATCATGATACGGGCATTCGGCAGGGCATAGCGCTTTCCTTCCGCCCCGGCCGCCAGCAGTACAGCACCCATGCTGGCCGCCTGGCCGACACAATAGGTGGTGATGTCGCATTTCAAAAACTGCATGGTGTCGTAGATGGCCAGTCCCGCCGTAACAACGCCGCCGGGGGAGTTGATATAGACACTGATATCCTTCTCCGGATCTTCGCTCTGCAGAAACAGCAGCTGGGCGATGATCAGGTTGGCCACGTTATCGTCGATGGCGGTACCCAGAAAAATGATGCGTTCTTTGAGAAGGCGGGAATAGATGTCGTACGAGCGCTCTCCGCGGCCGGTTTGTTCAACCACCATTGGAATGAGCATATTTGCCATTTCGTTCATTTCAGACTCCGTTATAAAAAACTAGTTTAGATTATTGGACCAATGGGCGTTTCCATCAATCCAATAATCCGTTGATCCGCAGGTCTTAACCTACTTGATCTTCGCGTTCTCGACCATGTAGTCGAGTGCCTTGTTAAAGCGGATCTGCTCGCCTACGTTGTCCAGGGAGTCATTTTCCTCCATCTCCTTGCGGAGCGCCTGCGCATCCTTGCGCTGGCGAATGGCCATCGTTGCGATTTCTTCTTCAATCTCTGCTTCACTGGCTTCGAACTCCAGTTCTTTAGCAATTCCAAGGCCAATATAACGAAGCTTGACGTTTTCGAGGGCACGTTCCTGTGCTTCCTTGGCGATTTCTTCCTGTTGCTCAGTAATCTGCTCCTGGGTCTGACCCATCTGCATACGGTGGTTCATGATGTCGTACATCACATTGCGGGTCTGAGTCTGAACCACGCTGTCCGGCACATCGAGCTTGGTCTTCTTAATGAGGAATTGAACGATCTGGTCATGTTTCTGGCCCAGAGCCACGTTTTCTGCCTGTGCTTCCAGTTGCTCACGGATAGTAGAACGAAGGGCCTCTTCGGATTCAACCTGAAGGGTTGCAAGGAATGCTTCGTCAATTTCGGGGAGGGTACGAACGCGCACGCCGGTGACTTCCACATTGTATACAGCCTTAACGCCTGCAAGTTCCTTCACCATGAAGGTTTCGGGGAATTCAACGGTAACTTCTTTCTTGTCGCCCACATTCAGGCCGACGATGGCTTCGCCCATACCGGGAATAAATGCGTGTTCGTCGGCGGAAACCCAGTAGCCTTCACCTTTGCCGATGCCTTTGGCTTCCGGAACGGTATCTTCCAGCGAAGCACCGTCAACGGTGGCTTCATAGGTCAGCTGCCCCATGTCGCCGGCTTCAACAGCTTTGTTTTCGACTTCTTCAAAGTTGGCCTGCTGGTTGCGGATGCCGTCAACCTGCTCCTGAACCTGTTCGTCTGTAACTGCGATTTTTTCCTCTTTTACAGGGATATCAGCATATTTCGGCAGTTTGAACTCCGGCTCAATATCAACAGTAACGTCGAAAGATACGGGCTCGTTTTCTTTGATTTCCACTTCCGTGGCGTCAACCACGTTAACAACCTTGAGTTCAGATTCGTGCAGTGCTTCATGGTAATATTTCGGCAATACGCGCTCCTGAAGCTCCTGATTGATGTCCTTTGCATATTTTGTGGCCACAACCTGTTTCGGGGCCTTCCCTTTACGGAAACCGGGAATGTTTGCATATTTGGCATATGCCTTCAGCGTATCTTCACGCTCTTCGGCGATTTTATCGGCCGGAATTTCAATTGTCATGGTCTTGCGGCAGGCGCCTGCATCCTTCACTGAAACCTTCATAAATCCTTGTACTCCTGTAGTTACCTGTTTTTGGTCAAAAGGCGGTGACCATACGCATGAACGCCTTTCAGGTCAAGCCTGAGGGGGTGGGGTTTTGGCGGATCCAGAAACAGTTCCAGGCATTGAAAAACGACGTTTTCAATGCCTGGAATGGGTGGATAAACAGGATCGTCTAGCGTTTTGTGGCAAACCAGTCTTTGACGCGGTCCATAAAGGTTTCCTCACAGAAATCTTTGAATTCTCCGGCATCGAAGAAGGTGCCGTGGCACTGGGCACAGGCTTCCAACTGAATATGCGGCTGTTCCAGATCGTGTACCGGCAGCATGGAAATATTACACTTCGGGCAGTTCACTTTCCATTGCTTATTCAACTTGGCACCCGTTTTGGCATCGCCGGTGTCGATTTGTGCAGCATCTTTGACTTCAACCAATTCCTCGGCCTCTAGGACATCGAACCAGAGTCCTCCGCATTCTGCGCACTGGTCATACTCCACGCCTTTGTATTGATTCGGCTTCATGTGGTTTTTGCATTTAGGACATTCCATCGTGTTCCCCCTGGTTACGGTTATTATAAAGGTTGCTGATAGACAGACTATCAATGTCTTTTTATACTGTCTACTTTTCATCATGTATTGATCTGTTCTTATGTGCCATTACAGAAAACAAGTGGAGTTATAATAGAGCAGGTGGCCGCGGGGTGGTTAGGGTGTGTCCAGTTACAAAGGAAATAAAAAATGAATTCACATGAAGTACTCAAAAAATCGGTTAGTGATCTGGGTGTTAAATCCGTGGCATCTGATTTAGGCCTTTCGACTTCGCTGATCTACAAATGGTGCCAGCCAAGCGAAGCAGAAGATGCAAGCGGGGCCGATAATCCGCTCGATCGATTAGCAAAAGTACACGAATTAACAGGGGATACGGGCCCCATCCGCTGGCTCTGCCAGCAGGCTGACGGTTACTTTGTGCCTAACGTTCCGCTGGAGGACATTGAAGCGATACCTTTGCTGCACATGACCCGACGGATCGTCCGCGAATTTTCCGAGCTCCTGGATGTGTTGACCGAAAGCATTGAGAACGACGGCAAGATCGATCTGCAGGAAGCGGACAAAATACGGAAGGAATGGGAGGAGCTTAAATCCTCCGCTGAGAGTTTTGTGAGTTCGTGTGAAAAAGGAGTCTACAACGACTAAGGGAAGGGGGATTCCATGAGTGAATGGTGGAGTGGTTTAGCAGGGATTACGCAGTTTTTCTACGGGATGGCCGCATTTTTCAGCGTGTTCTTTCTTTGGCAGATTATCGGCGCCTTTTTGGGGCTCGATGGCGATGCGGATGTTGGCGATGCCGGAGTCGATTTTGATGCCGATGTGGCTGCGGATAATGTCGATTTCGATGACGTGGTTGAATCATCGCAGGCATTTAAGATCCTAAGCATGCGTTCCATTATTACCTTCTTTACGCTGTTCTCGTGGGGATCTGCCCTCTACACCGCCGATGGCGTTGAGGTGGTTAAGGCCATGGGGATCTCATGCATTTGGGGGTTGGTGGGCATGCTGGCCATTGCCGCAATTTTCTATGCCATGGGCAAACTTTCGGAAACCGGAACGAAGGATATGATCTCAAGCAAAGGACAGACCGGCGTGGTTTACCTGAACATTCCTGAGGATGGCTATGGCGAAATCAAAACCACGGTCAACGGGGTGCCGGAACATGTGAAAGCAAAGAGTGTTGATGGGGAGGCTTTGCCGGCTGGCACACAGGTGCAGGTCGTGCAGGTGATTAATCAATCATTGGTCGGGGTTAAGAAACTAACGGAAACAGGAGAATCAGAATGACAGGTTTAATACTAATTATCATTATCGCGATCGCGATCATTGGAACGTTCTTGGCGTTTGTCAGCCGGTACCGCCGCTGTCCGTCTAATAAGATTTTGGTGATCTACGGTAAAACCAGCAGTGGTGCGGCAAAATGTATTCATGGTGGCGCGGCGTTTGTCTGGCCGCTGATTCAGGACTTTGCTTATCTCGACCTGGAGCCCTTCGTAGTTCCGATTGACCTGAAGAACGCACTCTCGCAGGAAAATATCCGTGTAACGGTTCCGACAACCGTTACGGCGGCTATCTCTAATACCAAGGGGATCATGCAAAATGCGGCGGTACGTTTGCTCGGACTCACCCGCAAGGAAATTGAAGACCAGGCGCAGGACATTATTCTCGGCCAGATGCGTGCCGTAATCGCCACCATGCAGATTGAAGAGATCAACAGCGATCGTCAGGCCTTTCTTGCCAAAGTGAATGAAGCCGTTTCCGGTGAACTGGAAAAAATCGGCCTCTATCTGATCAACGTGAATATCCGCGATATTGAAGACGAATCCGGCTACATCGTTGCTCTCGGGCGCCGTGCTGCCGCCGAGGCTATCAACCAGGCGAACATTGATGTGGCAGAACAGGAAAAAGTTGGGCAGATCGGGGTTGCCGACCGCCAGCGCGATCAGCGTATTGCTGTTGCCGCTGCAACGGCGGAAGCGGAGATTGGAGAAGCTTCGGCGGATAAGGATCGTCGTTCAAAATCAGCAGGATTGGACGCAGAAGCTGCATTAGGCGAAACCGACGCGCGCGCCAAAAAAGCGTCCTACGAAGCCAATCAGGCTGTTGCCGAACAGGAAGCGCGCAATCGCTCCGAGTCTGCCGCTAAAGATGCGGATGGAGCCATTCGTGTGGCACAGGAACTTGCTGAAAAGAAAGCGGAAGAAGCACGTGCCGAGCGTGAAACAGCACGTCTAAATGCAACCATCGTAGTTCCGGCCGAAGCGGATAAGGAACAAACCATCATTGCCGCTGAAGCGAAGAAAGCACAAACCATCATCTCGGCCGAAGCGAGCAAGCAGCAGACGATTATTGCTGCCGAAGGTGAACAGCAGCAATTGATCATTTCGGCTCAGGGTCAGAAAGAAAGTCTGATCCGTGTTGCGGAAGGGGAAGCAGAAGGGGCTCTTGCCAAAATGACAGCCGAAGGATCCGGGGTAAAAGCCATCCTGGATGGTAAGGCACAAGGTTATGAGGCATTGGTTGGAGCGTGTGAGTCGGTTAATGACGTGGCTTCGCTGTTGCTTATTGAAAAGCTGGAGCAAATCGCTGCAGTTCAGGCTCAGGCTATTCAGGATCTGCCGATCGAAAAGGTGGTTGTCTGGGATGGCGGTGGAAAAGACGGTGGGGGTCTTTCCGGTCTTGGTGGTCGTTTAATGGGGGCGCTGCCTCCAATGCATGATCTGGCAAAACAGGTCGGTCTCGATCTTCCTGAGTTTCTGGGTAAGCTGCAGGATGAGGAACCAAAGCAGACCGATACTCCAGTAGAGGATAAACCGGAATAAGAATTCCCTTTGCTCTGTAAAAAGCCGCCCGGATAAACCGCGCGGCTTTTTTTAGCGCGTCAGCGCCGCGAAGCCTTTATCGAGCAGCTTCCGGATTTCCACATCGCGCACATTTTTATCCGGGCAGCCAATGGCAACAGCAATAACCCGGTTTCCTCCGCGCTCTGCCGTGGCAGTTAACGAGGAGCCGCCTGCGGAATGATAGCCGGTTTTCAGCCCGTCGCACCCCTGATAGGGCTTCTTTCCTACGAGTGCATTGCGATTCGCCAGCATAAATTTTTCTTTACGAATATTAGAGAGCGGGAGCCAGGACAGCTTGGTTTTTGTATAGCCCAATGTTTCCGTATGTTTGAGTGCCGCGAGGCTCAGAATGGCAACGTCATAGGCGGTGCTGATATCCGGCTGTTTGCCTCCTCCTGGAGGAAGGCCGTGTGGTGAATGGTAGGTGGTTGAGTTCATGCCCAGTTCCCGGGCTTTCTGATTCATCATATCCACGAAAGCTTGCACGGAGCCGCCCACGTGCACAGCCAGTGCAGAGGCTGCATCGTTGGCGGAGTGGATCATCAGCGCTTCCAGCATGTTGTGCACAGTAAATACACCCGATTCGCGGACGTCGAGATAGATGCCCGAACCACCGATGCCGGCGACCTCTGGCGTGATAGCAACTTTGTCGTTCATGCTGATGACGCCGGAATCAATCTGTTCCAGAACGATCAGCATCGTCATCAATTTGGTAATGCTGGCCGGGTAGGAATAAACCGCAGCGCGGTTTTCATAGAGGATTTTTCCCGTGCGGGCATCAATTACGATAGCGCTTTGATAGGGATCATTTTTGAGTTCGGCGAATACCTGCCGGGTCCGCCGATTTGGTCGGTCGGAGCGAAGATAGCCTTCCCGCTTTCCTGGAGAAGCAATGTTTTCACGCGCTTTGGCCGGAGCCATTTCAACGACTTCCACCGGCATCACAACCGGTTCGGGCATGGGAGCCAAAGGAGGTGCTTCGGGTATATTGACGGGAGGTATGTCGAACTCAGGTGCCGGGGCCGGCTGCAAACTGCGCGTAGTTTGTGGCTTCGGCTTCTTCTCGATCTTCTTGTCACCCTTGGATCCGATGAGGACCATGAATACCAAGACATGAACAATAATTAAGACGGCGGCGATGACTGTGACGTTGCTTTTCTTCATATGAAAATGTACCAATTCCAATTGCGACGGTGTCGCGGATTTTAGATTTCAGATTTTAGATTGTCGATTTGCGGGTCTGCGACAGCTTCCTTCTAAAAAGGCTAACGCCGCTTGAGTTCCGCAAATCCAAAATCAAAATTCAAAAATCGGCAATAAGTAAACGATTCGACATCACAAGGAATTCATGCACGACATACAACACCAATTTGTGAAAAACATCCTCGCCGGAGTAGAAAACAACCTGAAGGACTGCGGCTCAGCCTTTGCTCCGTCCAATATTGCGCTTAGTAAATACTGGGGGAAACGTGATGTCGCGTTGAACCTGCCGATTAACTCCAGCCTATCCATCTCACTTGGAGAGTTGGGTACCCGTACCGAAATTCGGCCATCGGAAATGAACGCGGTTTATCTAAATGGAACGCCGGTTGCTTTGGACGATTCCTTTGCTGCCCGAACCCTGGACTTTTTGGGGCTGTTTCTTCCAGAACTTGGCATTAATGGATTTGAAGTCCGGACCGAGAATACTATTCCAACCGCCGCCGGGTTGGCCTCTTCGGCATCCGGTTTTGCAGCTCTGGTAATGGCGCTGGATGATCTGGCAGGGTGGGAATTAGATAAAAAGAGGCTCTCTATGTTGGCGCGCCTCGGTAGCGGTAGTGCATCGCGCTCGGTCTACGACGGTTTTGTTCAATGGTATATGGGTTGCGAATCCGATGGGACCGATTCCTTTGCAGAAAAGATTGATGCCGTATGGCCGGAGTTCCGTATCGGTATTCTGGAGCTGTCCGATGCCAAAAAGCCCGTTGGGTCGCGCGACGGTATGAACCGCACGGTTGAAACCTCGGAGTTATATAAGAGCTGGCCTGATCAGGCCGCTGCCGATCTGGTAACCATCCATGCGGCCATCGACGAACAGGATTTTTCAACTTTGGGAAAAACCGCCGAACGCAATGCGCTCTCTATGCACGCAACGATGATGTCCGCCTGGCCGCCGCTCATTTATCTCCAGCCTGAAACGATTGAACAGATCCATAAGGTGCAGCGAGTGAGATCGAAAGGTCTTGAGGTTTTCCTTACCATTGACGCCGGCCCGAATATCAAACTGCTCTTCCTTCAAGATAACGAAGCAGCCGTCTGCGCCGCCTTCCCGGGGCTGCAAACCATCAAGCCATTTGGATAAGAACCATGTTAAGAAAACTGCTTATACTACTAATCGTTGGTATCGCGCTGGTCATGATCGTTACGGTTCTGTTCGAGAATTCGCCGTTAAACAGTGCTGTAAAATATTACGGCCAAGTGACGATGGAGCGGGTGCGGGCGGATGTGGATCTGCAACCGGTGGTGCAGAAAGGTGCCACTTATGTAGGATCAAAGGCGTGTGCTGAGTGCCATCAGGAAATCTTTCACGTGCAGCAAAATTCGATGCATCCGAAAATGATTCAGGATGTAAAAGCTAATCCTTCCGTTATTGTGGCCGACTTTTCCACACTTCCGGAAGATGCCTCTTTTAAGAGAGAGGAAATTGTCTACACCATCGGCAGCAAATTTAAACAGCGCTTTATGATCCGGAAGGATACGCCGAATAAAGAAGGCTATCCGGAAGAAAACTATATTATTGGAAACTATCAGTGGAATACGGAAACGCAGAAATGGCAGGGCTACACTCCTCTGAAAGATTGGTATCACGATGCGTGGCCGGATGATCAATCGATGGCCTTTACCTCTCATACGTGCGATGGCTGTCACTTTACTGGTTTCAATTCGCAGTACCAACGGGTCGAACCGGGCATTAACTGTGAAAACTGCCACGGACCGGGCAGTCAGCACGTGGCCGACGGTTTGAAGGATTCCATCTATTTGGCAACTGACCACGATCCCCAGCGAGCCATGGAAGTCTGTATCCAATGCCATATGCGCAATGTGGATAAACGGCTGGATGATCCAAATGTTGAAGTGAAAGATCTTTATGAGGAAGCAAGAGATTATCCATATGGGTATGAGCCGGGCATGGCGTTGGCAAAATATAAAAAGCCGTCAGCGCTTAGCGTGGATAGCTCCAAATTTTATAGCAATGGTATCGGAAAAAAGAATCGGATGCAGGGTAATGACTATATCCACTCAACCATGTACAAGCATGGGATCACCTGCATGAACTGCCACGATCCGCACGCGGCCGACAATACCGCTGAAAATCCGCGAGGGGCCGGCATGTGTATGGAATGCCATAAATTCGGTTCGCCTGTTGGTCCGCATCAAAAGTCGGCGTTTGCGCATTCGCTGCACGAAGATGGTCCGGAAGCGCCGGATTGCATCGACTGCCATATGCCGAAGATTGGAAAGCATACCGGGAAATCCCCGCACACCGTCCGCACTCATGCCTTCCGTTTTATCTATCCACAGGAATCCATCGACCATGGATTGCCCAATGCCTGTACTCAGTGCCATAGCGATCAGTCAAACGAATGGGCCAAGGAAAAGATGGACGAGTGGGGCATGACTACATGGCAAAGACACTAACAGAATAGGATCAGTCTTTCTTGGTTTTGTATTCGGGTGTGCTTTCCTGCAATTGCTGAACGCAGTAGGAGTTCAGGCTTTCACCTTTGCGTAGCGCTTCAATGGCAAGTGACTTATGGAGCTCCTTACCAACCCTTACTACAAATTTTCCGGAATAATCTTTGCCCGCTGTTCCGGCAGGTAGGGGATCGTCATCTTCCTGATAGACCTCGATCCATTCTTCAACGGCTTGGCAGAGTTCTTTGTAGACCTTGGCTTCATTGTCACCGTGAATGCCTCCCTGCATCAGTCCGGGGCAGGTGCCGACATAGCACTGATCCTCTTCCGACCATTCCACAATCTTGAGATATTTATCGCTTGTTTTCATTTCTTTACCTCGCGAAGAACTCGCTCCAACTCCCTTTCCTGATATTTCTTTGCATCGTCCCCGGTTTTTCCACTGATGGTAATTTTTGCTCCTTTTGGGTGTGTAAAGTTTCGGTGGCTTCCCTTTCCGCCTCGATCAATAAATCCGGCTTTCTTTAAATCCTGTACCAGCTGTCGAACCTTTCTAGGCATGGTTACTTGGTACTAAAGTAGTACTAAAATGTCAATCGTAGAGAAGTGTCGTATTTTCGGAAGTTTAAAATAAGCTGTCTTTTTTGAGGATACATCTATTTAAGCATTGGAGAGGGAGATATGTATGCCTGAGTTACCGGAAGTTGAAACGATAGCGTCACAGCTGAGAGGCCGTGGGGTGGAAGGGAAAACCATCCTATCGGTGAAAGTCAACTGGGCATCGACGATCGAGCCGAATTCTCCGTTGCAGTTTTCTAAAGCGGTGAAGGGAACCGTGATTCAGGAAATCTCACGGGTAGGGAAGTGGATGATGTTTTCGCTCAGCTCGGGGCAGACACTCATGATTCATCTGCGCATGGCAGGTTCTTTTTCGATGGAGAAGGGGGAGCATGATCGAATTGTGATGAAGCTTTCAGGTGGGCTGACGCTGTATTACCGCGATACCCGCAAGTTCGGACGCTGGAAGCTGGTGGATGATCCGCAGGACATTCTTTCTAAACTGGGCCCTGATGCGTTGACGCGGAGCTTTACCCGCACCTATTTTTCCGAAGCAATGAAGAGGCGGCATCGGATGATTAAGCCGCTGATTCTTGATCAAGGTATTGTGGCGGGTCTGGGAAACATTTACGCGGATGAAGCGCTCTGGAAATCAAAGATTCATCCGGAGCGTCTTTCGGATTCGCTCTCCGAAGAAGAATTATCTGCGTTGTTTTCAGCCATTAAACACGTGTTGAGAATAGGGGTAAAGAACCGCGGGACTTCACTGGGTGATGGCAAGACCAACTATCGGCAGGTGGATGGGGAGTCGGGGGGGCACCGGGCCGAGGTAAAGGCGTACGGCCGGTCCGGAAAACCGTGTAAACGGTGTAAAAAAACGCTTGAAAAAAGGGTCGTTGCTCAACGAGGAACCACCTTTTGTCCGGTCTGCCAGATCATTTAACCTAATAAATACAGGGGTTTTGTGAAAACACCTAAAAAGTATCCATATTCCTGTTTACAACTCGGACGGTAATGGTACTGTATCGACTCATTTAGGAACAATTAGCACATTTATTTTAAGGAGAAGTACCGATGGTTAAGGTAGGTCAAGAAGTACCTGAATTCGCAATGGCAGCATTTCAGAATGATGAAATCAAAGACATCAAACTTTCTGATTACAAAGGAAAATGGGTTGTACTCGTATTTTACCCGGCCGACTTTACTTTCGTATGCCCGACCGAGCTTGAAGACGTCGCAGCACTCTACCCGAAATTCCAGGAAGCCAATGCTGAAGTAATCAGCGTGAGCACCGACACCGCTTTTGTTCACAAAGCATGGCATGACGAATCCGATGCCATCGGAAAAGTTGATTACCTGATGGGTGCCGACCCGACAGGTGTGGTCAGCAAGCTGTTCGACGTTTATATCGAAGAAGAAGGACTGGCGCTGCGCGGCACGTTCATTATCGATCCGGACGGAATTCTGAAAACAGCTGAAGTACACGACCTCGGCATCGGCCGCAGCGCGGCTGAAACACTCCGTAAACTCGGAGCGGCACAATTTGTACACGAGCATGGCGATCAGGTTTGCCCAGCAAACTGGACTCCGGGTGCTGACACCCTGACTCCTGGCCTTGACCTCGTAGGAAAGATCTAACTTCCCCTGGTTAGTTAACACCCCACCCCCAGGGGGCCCAGCTTCGGCTGGGCCCCCTTTTTTTGTTTCCCCCCCGATCAGTAACCCAGTATCCTGTTTGTATGTTTTCCGGACGTTCCAAAAGAATAGAAAAACTGGGTTTGGCTTATTCCGGTGAGTGCCGAGTTGAAAGGGTTCAGCTGCTGGTGGATGAAACCTGGACGGATTCCGGAGGAAACCGCCATGTTGATCAGGAAATATTTGATTCGGTATTTCAAATTATTGACCAGGCCGAACAGTTTATCCTGCTCGATTTTTTCCTGGTGAATGAATTCCTGTTTGAGCCCGGGCCGGGCATGCGTAATCTAAGCCGGGAGTTGGCGGATAAACTGCTGGCAAAGCGTGCGGCAGATCCCCAGGTTAAAATAATATTTATCTCCGATCCGGTGAATACGGTTTATGGTTCTATTGAATCCCCATTGTTTCAGGCCATGGAAGATGCCGGGGTCAAGGTAGTGTGGACGGACTTAAATCAGCTACGTGACAGCAATCCGATAATATCCAAACCTTGGCGACTCTTAATAAAATGTTGGGGAACCGGGCAGGGGAATGCAGTACAGAACCCGATGGGCGAAGGCTGTATTTCGATGCGCAGCCTATTAAAACTGCTCAACTTTAAGGCGAACCACCGTAAGGTGGTCGTCACCGAAAAATCGTTGCAGATCAGCAGTGCCAATCCGCACAGTGCGAGCAGTGCGCACTGGAATATGGCACTCCGGGTTGATGGAGCAGGCATGGCAATGGCCTGCGAGGCAGAATCAGCCATTCTAAAAATGTCGGGTATGGATGCCTTCCTGACGAAGGCGGTAGGGCTCGACCGCCGGGCGATCCTCGATCCTGAGCAGGAGCGCGGGCGGCTCGGTGAGCCATCCCTACCAAAGGGAAACCGGCTTGAGTTGCTGACCGAAATCAAAATTAAGGAAAAGGTATTAGATTTGTTAAATCGTGCTGAGTCTGGTGCTCGTATCGATCTTTCCATGTTTTATCTATCCAACCGGGATGTGATTCGTGCGCTGGTTCAGGCGTATCAGCGGGGGTGTAGCATCCGGGTCATTCTCGATCCTGCTAAAGATGCATTTGGCCGCATTAAGAACGGAATCCCGAATCGGCAGTCCGGGGCAGTGTTGGTCAAGGCAGGAATCCCGTTGCGGTGGGCTGATACGCATGGTGAGCAATGCCACGTTAAAGCCTTGTATGTTGAGCATGACGATTCAACCGCCACCTTGCTGTTGGGTTCGTGCAACTATACCCGCCGGAATATGGATAATTATAATTGTGAATGCGATCTAGCGCTTACTGCTTCGGTGTCAGATGCAAATATGCAGCGTGCACGTGAGGTATTTGATCGGTGGTGGAATAATCCGGAAGGGCGGAACTATACGGCCGATTTCGAAACCTACCATGATCCCTCTCTTCGCCGGCGCTTGCGTGCCTGGTTGATGGAACGTACGGGAATTGGCACGTTTTGATAATGCATAACGTGTAAGGCGTAACCTTATGCATAACGAATTACGTATTACTCGTTACTTCCAATCAGAGTAAACATGGTTTATCAATAGACCCACTTCCAAAGGGGATAGTGATGAAACGAAGTAATTTAATGATCGGCCTGTTGAGCGTGTTGGTGGTGTTCTCCGTGGCCGCGGCTTTCAAGGTTGCCTACAATGTAGTGATTCCGCTGATGATTGCCTGGCTGCTGTCCTACATTTGCGGACCGGTCGTAAACTATCTCGTTCACAAGAAGATCCCGTTGGGCGTGGCGGTGTTTGCCGTTTTGGTGCTGGTGCTGTTTGTCTGCTATTTCCTCGGTATTTTCCTCAGCGGGCGGGTTCGTGCCGTGCTGGCGGAATCTCCTAAATATGTCGAGCAGTTGAATATAATCTATCATGATGCCACCGCTAATCTTGACCTGCCTGAAAACTTTCTGGCTGACATCAACTGGACGCAGCAACTCGGGCCAAAGCTGGCGGCTCTTTCCGGTTCCGTTGCCGTTTTTATGGGGAATTTCCTCGGAAAACTGATGCTGGTCCTTATTTTTCTAGTGTTCATGCTGCTGGGGAAACCCTATTTCAAATACAAAATTGCCGCAGCGTTTCCGGTTGACCGTGCTGATACATTCACGGCCATGACCACATCGATTTCAAAGCAGATCGGACAGTATCTGGTGGTAAAAGTCGCAATCAGCGGAACCACCGGAGTGCTGGTGTGGATTACGTTGAGTTTGCTGAAAGTTGAATTTGCACTGACCTGGGGCGCGTTGGCCTTTTTTCTCAATTTTATTCCAAGCATCGGATCCATTCTCGCGTCTATCCCGCCCATCCTCCTGGCGATCGTGCAGTACTACCCATCGGTATGGACTCCGGTCATTACCGCCGTCGTGCTGTTATTGATTCAAATGACCATGGGCAATGTGATTGAACCGAAAATCATGGGCGACAGCCTTAACCTGAGCCCGGTCGTTATCCTGCTTTCACTGGTCTTCTTCGGCTGGATGTGGGGTATGGTGGGGGCCTTGCTTTCGGTGCCGATTGCGGCGGCCATTAAGATTGTCTGCGAGAATATTGATGCGCTGCAGCCGATCAGTATCCTGATGGGTTCGGGCAAGGGTTTGATGAAAGAAACAGAAGTAAATTAAGGAATGGAAACGTGGAATTACCGAATATTTTTGAAAAGCCGGAAGTTAACGAACTGATTAAGCTGGCGCTGGTGGAAGATCTGGGGCCGATCAATACGGATGTCACTTCCGACTCGACCGTTCCTCCCGAAGAATTCGCCGAAGCCCATATGGTTGCGCGGGAAGCCTGCCATCTATCGGGCATCGATGTTGCCGTAGAAGTTTTTAAACGCGTAAATCCAGAACTCCAATGTAAAGTAAAGGTTGCTGACGGAAATGCAGTGGAGGCCATGACCACGGTACTGGTCATTAAGGGCTCGGCGCAGAGCATTCTTACGGCTGAACGCACCGCTCTTAATTTTATTCAGCGTATGAGTGGTGTTGCGACGGTAACGGCCGAATATACCAAGGCTGCCGATAATCCGGATGTGATGCTGCTCGATACGCGGAAAACGACTCCCGGTCACCGTGCATTCGAAAAATACGCTGTTCTTTGCGGTGGCGGAACCAATCACCGGATTGGGCTGTATGATGCGGTGCTCATCAAAGACAACCATCTGGCATCGTGGGTCAAAAAACACGGCACAGGAGTGGGTGAGTGTGTTGCTGAGGCTCGGAGCAAATACCCGGGCCTCAAGATAGAGGTCGAGGTGGACACCATTGATCAGCTGAAAGAGGCGCTGACGACAAAACCGGACTGGGTTCTGCTCGACAACATGCCGCCGCCCGTCCTTCGTGAATGCGTTGCGCTCTGCAAAGGCGTCTGTAAGACCGAGGCCTCCGGGGGTATCAACCTCGACACTATCTATGATATTGCCCAGACCGGCGTTGATGCCATTTCCGTTGGCGCTTTAACCCATTCCGCGCCTTCCATCGATCTGGCACTCGATTTTGTATGACCTCGCTCGTCATAGATATTGGTAATACCAGCACATCCATTGGTTACTACCGTAATGGAAAAGTGTTCGGCGTGGGGCGCTGTGCATCTCGTTTCAAGGAAATAGAGGAAGTCCGTCCCCTTATCACGGCCAAGCCGGTTGATTCGGTTGTGATTGCATCGGTTGTTCCTCCGGTCAAGGCCCGTTGGAAAAAGGTATTAAAGGCGTTAGGGCTGCCGGTTCCTCTTTTTGTCAGCAATGAACTGAAACTGGGCGTGCCGGTTGATTATCCCAAGCCCGAAAAAATCGGACCCGACCGACTTGCCAATGCTGCCGCCGCCGCAAAACTTCTCGGTACGCCTGCTGTGGTGTGTGATTTCGGAACCGCACTGACCTTTGATATCATTGACGCTGAACGCGGCTACATCGGCGGCATCATCTGCCCCGGTCTTCCGCTGATGTTCGATTATCTGGCAGAAAAAACCGCGCTGCTTCCCCATGTTGCTCCGTCCAAAACCAAAGCAGTGGTGGGAAGGAATACGAAACAGGCTATGCAGATTGGAGCACGCTTGGGCTATCGGGGTATGGTGCGGGAAATCCTGCAGTCGCTGGAAGAAGAGCTGGGCGTGAAACAATTACCGGTCTGCTGCACCGGCGGATATGCTGGATGGATCTTCAAGGATTGGGATGTTGCGGCAACCATCGATCCCAAGCTGACGCTCCGGGGTGTCGGTATTATTGGCGAACTCAATGATCACTAAAGTGTACAGAGACCATGAATAAAATCCTCCATAAGGAACAACTATCGGAAACCGTCTATTTAATGCGGCTGGAAGCGCCGCTCATTGCCCAGGAGCGGTTGCCCGGCCAGTTTATCATTCTTCAGGTCGAGGCCGACTTTGGTGAGCGCATTCCGCTTACCATTGCGGATGCAGATATTGCTGAGGGCTCCATTACGGTGGTTTATCAGGCGGTCGGTAAAACCACCCGGTTGCTGGCAGAGCTGGAAGTCGGCGAATGCGTCGAGGCGCTGGTGGGTCCGCTAGGAACACCAACACATATTGAAAACGTTGGATCTGTAGTATGTGTGGGTGGCGGGATCGGTGTCGCTCCGTTATATCCCATTGCCAGAGCGCTGAAGGAGGCGGGCAACCACGTCACCGTTATTCTTGGTGCGCGCAATAAGGAACTGCTTATCCTTGAAGACAAAATGGCTGCCATTGCAGATGAATTGATCATCTGTACCGATGACGGTTCCTACGGCCAAAAAGATCTGGTGACAAAGCCGCTGGATAAAATTTGCGCCAAGCGTAACAAGCCGGATCTGGCGGTCGTGATCGGTCCTCCGTTGATGATGAAATTCTGTTCAATGACGACCCGTCCATATGATGTGCCGACCGTGGTTTCGTTAAATGCGATCATGGTCGATGGCACGGGAATGTGCGGTGGCTGCCGGGTAACGGTAGGGGACGAAACTAAATTTGTCTGCGTCGACGGGCCGGAGTTTAACGGGCATGAAGTCGATTTTGAAAACCTGGTAAACCGTCTGTCTGCTTATAAGGAACAGGAAAAAGGTCACGTCTGTAATTTGGAGAAGGCTCAGTGAGCGCGGAACTCTCAATGAAAGAGCGGATGGCGATTCCTGCGCAGGCGATGCCGGAACAGCCCCCCGAAATTCGGCGGTCAAATATGGAAGAAGTGGCGCAGGGTTATACCGCTGAACAGGCGAAACTCGAGGCCGACCGCTGTCTGCAATGCAGCGGCGCTCCATGCATAAAAGGCTGCCCCGTCGGCATTGATATACCCGGCTTCATCGCCGCCATTGCCGAGGGCGACAACGGAAAAGCCATTGCCACGATCAAGGAAAGCAGCTTGCTTCCCGCCGTCTGTGGTCGGGTCTGCCCGCAGGAGACTCAATGCCAGGCTCCGTGCACCGTGGGTAAGGCGCTTAAGTCCGTCGATAAAGCGGTCAGCATTGGCCGCTTGGAGCGCTATGTCGCCGATTGGGAGCGTGAAAATGGATTAATCGAAGCGCCCGGAGTCAAACCCGCCACGGGTAAGAAAGTCGGTATAATCGGTACGGGCCCGGCCGGCCTGACCGTAGCTGCCGATATTCGGCGCGAGGGGCATGAGGTGGTTTTGTTCGAAGCTTTTCATAAGCCGGGCGGTGTAATGATTTACGGTATTCCCGAGTTCCGCCTGCCGAAGAAAATTGTACAGCAGGAAATCGATACCCTCATTGAAATGGGCTGCTCACTCGAGACCAACTTTGTCATTGGCCGTACACGTAAAGTCATTGATCTGATTGAAAAGGATGGCTTCGACGCACTCTTTATCGGTACCGGAGCCGGCTTGCCACGCTTTATGAATATCGAGGGAGAAAACCTGGTAGGGGTTTATTCTGCCAACGAATATCTGACGCGATCCAACCTTATGCGCGCCTATGATAAAGAGCGTGCCGGCACACCGATCTTCGATTCCGAAAAAGTCGCTGTGCTGGGTGGAGGTAATGTGGCGATGGATGCTGCGCGTACTGCAGTGCGACTGGGTGCCAAGGAAGTGCACCTGATGTATCGCCGTACCGAAGAAGAAATGCCGGCTCGTGTTGAAGAGGTGCATCACGCCAAGGAAGAGGGCGTTATTTTTAAACTGCTGCAAAATCCAACGCGTATTCTTGCCGATGAACGTGGCTGGGTACGCGGTATTGAATGTCTGCGGTACGAACTCGGGGAACCCGACGAATCCGGCCGGCGCCGTCCTGTGCCGATCGAAGGCAGCGAGTTCGAACTCGAACTCGATACGGTCATCGTTGCCATCGGTAACGATTCCAACCCGCTGATCCGGCAAACTACGCCCGGGCTGGAAACCAATAAGTGGGGTAATATTGTGGTCGATGAATGCGGCAAATCATCCATCGATAAGATTTATGCCGGTGGCGATATCGTCCTGGGTGCCGCCACGGTTATTCTGGCAATGGGAGAAGGTCGCAAAGCTGCTGCCGCCATGAACGAGATGCTTACAAAGTAAAGCCGCCGCTACGCGGTGGCTCCCCCTCGATTAGTGGCCCGTTTAGGTTTGTTCTGCACGTAAACGGGCTGCGAACCTCTCAAATTCTTGACGGTTTTTCTTTTATCATGTAATTGATTATAAGCGTTTTACGAACTCATTACAGAGGTGTTTGCTATGCTCATTGCTGTTCCTCGAGAAAATCTTCCGGGCGAAAACCGGGTGGCCCTGATTCCTGCATCGATTTCTTCTCTCACCAAAGTTGGTCTGGATGTTCTTGTTGAAAGCGGAGCTGGAGCGGGTTCCTTCATTTCCGATGATGCTTATGTGCAGGCGGGGGCAAAAATTGCCGGCTCAACCGATGAGCTTTATCAGGCCGCCGAGATTATATTCAAAGTACGCCCACCCGAAGTCGCAGAGGTTGATCGGATGAAAGAAGGCGTCACGCTGATCTGTCTGATGGATGCTTTTTTCAGGCTCGACTTGATGCAGCAGCTGGCGGAAAAAAAGATCAGTGGATTCGGACTCGAATTTGTGCCGCGCATCACGCGGGCGCAGAGTATGGATGTACTCAGCTCCATGGCCGCCATTGCCGGTTATCGTGCGGTAATTGAAGCGGCTGAACTGTTGCCCAAATATTTTCCGATGCTGATGACGTCGGCCGGAACCATTACGCCCGCCAAGGTGTTTGTGATCGGAGCGGGTGTTGCGGGGCTGATGGCGATCGCTACGGCTAAACGGCTCGGAGCGGTAGTGGAAGCCTATGATACCCGTCCGGTGGTAAAGGAACAGGTGGAAAGCGTGGGGGCTAAGTTTGTCGAGTTCGATCTGGAAACGGAAGACGCCGAGGATCAAGGCGGCTATGCCAAGGCGCAGTCGGATGATTTCTATAAAAAGCAACAGGAACAGATGAAGGCCAAGGTGGCTTCGGTCGACGTTGTCATAACGACGGCCGCCATTCCGGGAAAGAAATCGCCAGTCCTCATCACCGACGACATGCTGCAGGTGATGCAACCGGGATCGGTCATTATTGATCTCGCAGCAGAACGGGGAGGAAACACCGAAGGGGCTGTGGCAAACGAGATCGTGGAGAAACACGGCATCAGGATTGTTGGTTACACCGATTATCCATCCCGCTCTTCGGTACATGCCTCGCAGCTTTTCTCAAAGAATATTATCACCTTCCTGCTGAACATGGTGAAGGAAGAGCAGTTTTCCATTGATCTGGAAGATGAAATTGTAAAGGGCGCGCTGCTCGTTCACGACGGGCAGGTTGTTCATGAAATGATTAAACCGCTGATGAACCAGGAAGGAGCATAGCCATGGAAGCATTGATAGGCGCACTAACCATATTTGTTCTCGCGGTTTTCGTGGGGTACGAAGTTATTACGAAAGTTCCGCCCACGCTCCACACGCCACTGATGAGCGGATCGAATGCCATCTCCGGCATCACGATTATCGGAGCGATTCTCTGCGCCGGAGCAGGCGACCAGGGCAACATTTTTTCAACCCTGCTCGGATTCCTCGCGGTAATTATGGCAATGATCAATATTGTCGGCGGCTTCATGGTGACAGACCGCATGCTGCAGATGTTTAAAAAGAAAAAGTAGAGTATTGCTTATTGCGTACTGCGTATGGATTGGCTGGGAAAGACAATGAAATTTTCAGAATGGGAAAAAAGTGTGCCGGAGGTCATCCGGGCTGATGTGCTTTGGAAGATGAAGGTATATCGACAGGCATTGTTCCTCTCCGATGTTTGTTGGAACGATGTTTCCAGTCTTGTGGGTGATCAAAGAACAAAATCGTTGTCAAATCAGCTATATCGAGCCGTCGGCTCCATTGCGGCCAATATTGAAGAGGGTTATTCAAAGCAAAGCGGAAAGGATCGCGCTCGTTTTTATGAATACGCTCTTGGATCGGCACGGGAAAGTCGAGGTTGGTATTATCGAGGACGCCATGTGCTTGGCAACAAGGTGTTTGAACATCGCGCATGTCTGTTAACCGAAATCATAAAGATGCTGCTAACCATCGTGCCAGTAGAGCGCACTTTCAAGCTGTGTGAGGAATCTATGGCATATACAGTCTATAGCTTGCTGGATGACGAGGTTCCGTTCAGCAATACGAAATACGAAGTAAGTAGTAAGGACGGCGAAACCACGGTATTCGATTCAGTCTTAAGCGTAGGGGATCAATCATGACACTCATTAATCTTGCCTATCTGGTTGCCGCTGTTCTTTTTATTCTGGGATTGAAGGGACTTGGTTCGCCCAAGACAGCCGTGCGTGGAAACATGCTTGGTGCGGTGGGCATGCTCATTGCCGTTGTAGCTACCTTGGTCAAAAAGGATCTAAGCTTTGGCTGGATCATTGCGGGAATAGTGATTGGAAGCGGAATCGGTGCATACGTTGCCCGAACGGTCAAGATGACGGCCATGCCGGAAATGGTGGGATTGCTCAACGGCTTTGGTGGTGCGGCTTCGCTGCTGGTAGCGCTTTCGCAGTTCATCATCACGCCTGCCCACCTTCAGCCAACAGAGTGGCTGGTCGCGCTGATGCTCAGCGCAGTAATCGGAGCAGTTACCTTGACGGGTAGTATTGTGGCCTGGGCTAAGCTGCAGGGTTATGCTGAAAAAGCGATGCAACTGCCGAACCAGAACCTGTTTCGAGTTGTGTTAGGTTTAGCGACGATCGTGCTGGCCGGACTCTTTATCTGGTTGGGATGGGGATTCCTGCTATTCCTGCTAGTGGTTGTGGCACTTCTCCTCGGCATCCTTCTGGTGGTTGCGATCGGTGGGGCAGATATGCCGGTAGTGATTGCTTTGCTCAACTCATATTCCGGACTGGCAGCGGCGGCGACCGGCTTTGTTTTGATGAATAACGGATTGATCATCAGTGGATCACTGGTTGGGGCATCGGGAATTATTCTCTCAAAAATCATGTGCAAAGCCATGAACCGTTCATTGGGTTCCGTGCTGTTCGGAGGGGCGATGGTCAGCGATGAGCAGATGGCTTCTATTCCCGGAAAGGAATTTTACGAAGGAAAGGTTAAGAGCTGCGGGGCGGAAGAGGTTGCCATGCTACTCGAAAATGCACAGAAGGTGGTCATTGCACCTGGATATGGCCTGGCCGTTGCTCAAGCTCAGCACGTGACGCAGGAATTATCCTCCGTGCTGGAAGGCCGGGGCGTTGATGTAACGTATGCCATCCATCCGGTGGCAGGTCGAATGCCGGGGCATATGAATGTACTGCTGGCCGAAGCCGAAGTTCCGTACGATAAGCTAATCGAGATGGACAACATTAACCCTGAGTTTTCCCAGACGGATGTCACCATTGTGCTGGGGGCAAATGATGTAACCAATCCGGCTGCCCGCGACGATTCTTCGAGTCCGATCTATGGCATGCCTATTCTGGAGGTCGATAAATCGCGGACGGTAATTGTGATCAAGCGGAGCCTGAGTCCCGGTTTTGCAGGAATCCCGAACCAGCTGTTTATCAACGATAATTCGATGATGTTGTTTGGTGATGCCAAGGCGGTGCTTCAGGATCTGGTGCGGGCGGTGATGGAGCTATAGCCCAACAGATTGAACGTTTTGATTCGGCAGGACTCCAATATGACTGAATTGTGAGCGTTTAGCTTCCAATATCCGGAAACGGTGGTATTTTTTACTACTCGGTACCCAAAAAGATGTAGAGGAATTTATAAAATGACAACAACACATAGTCTAATTAATCAGCTTATTCAGCTTCAGGAACTGGTTGTGGCGAATATGCAGAAAAAGGTTTCCATGCCCAATGCACGGCTGGAAGAGCTGGAAAAATCGATCTCAACGCTGGGTGCGGACTTGCCGCAAGCGATCAAGTCGCACTTCAACCGTTTATTGCAAAAGCATCCCGAAGCCATTGTGCCGGTATCTACTGAAAAGTGCGCCGGATGTGGTATGGGGCTGACCAAGAGCATGGTGCAGGCGGTTCATAAAGCCGACAGCATGAACCGCTGTCCGAACTGCGCACGCTTCCTCTATTATCCTGAGCAGCTCGTGGCCGCCGAGCGCAAGAGCCGTTCCTACGGCGAAGCCCGCAAGACCGGTATTTCCCGCTTTACTTCACCGGAACTGATGATGATTCCTTTGAAAGGAACCTCTTCAGAAGAAGTGCTTGGTGAAATGTGCACCCGCATGGCGGAAGAGGGATTTGTGGAAGATGCCGATCATCTGTTGGATCTTGCGCTCCAGCGGGAAGCCATTATCAGTACAGCCGTGGATAATGGTCTGGCTTTCCCCCACGTACGCGGAGTTGAAGGCGGCGGACTTTCCATGGCCGTGGGCATTCATAAAAAAGGAATTAAATTTGGAGGTCCCGGCCGCACGCTGACCCGCATCTTTTTCTTTGTTGTGATTCCGACGGCAACGAGCGCATTTTATCTTAAACTGATTTCGGGTCTTTCCAAAACCTTCCGGGAAAAAGAGGTCAGCGATACGCTGCTGGCCTGTAAGACCGAAGAGGAGCTTTGGAAGGCGCTGATCAAGGCGACGAAAAAGACGTTTAAATAACCGCCGGTTATCGTTGTTTAAAAAAGGTCGGCGAAGCCGGCCTTTTTCTTTATATAGTAGTTATGGTTACGATCTACGATACCGATGCCATTGAGGAGCTGCGTGTGCGCAATGCGGTGCAGCCGCATCGTATGAAGCTCTTTCGGAATGCCTTGTTTAAGAATTCCTCTGAGTGGGATGAGGCTATTTCGGCTCTGCCGGAAAACGCACGTACTGATTTTGATCAAAGCATTAAATTTAAATGTCTGGATTTCAATGAGCGCCATGATTCGGAGATCGATGGTGCAAGTAAACTGATCTTTCAAACCCACGATAACCATCTGGTTGAGAGTGTGGTGCTTCGGCCGAAGAGTGGAAGAACCTCGATCTGCATTTCATCGCAGGTAGGTTGTGCGTGTTACTGCAGCTTTTGTGCTACCGGCCTGATGGGATTCACACGCAACCTGACCCAGGCCGAAATATTGGATCAGGTGACGCAGGCAAACCGGATGGTGAAGGCGGAAGGGCGTACCATTCGCAACGTAGTTTTTATGGGCATGGGTGAGCCGCTGCTGAATAGGGCTACTGTTTTTCAGGCAGTAGACTTTCTGCGGTCTGCTCCTTTTTTTAACCTGTCCGACTCCCGCATTACGGTGTCCACCGTGGGTATTCCGCAGGCGATGGATCAGTTCGCGAAAACTTTTCCCGGTGTCCAGCTGGCTCTCAGTCTGCATAGCGCCCGTCAGGATGTGCGTGAAAAGCTGATGCCGCAGGCCCGCAAATATCCACTTGAACTGCTGCGGGAATCGCTGGTTGCAGCTTCGGCAACGGGCAAGGTAATGATCGAATATCTCATGCTGGCCGGGGTGAATGATCAGGAGAAAGATTTTCAGGCTTTGGAATCCTATCTCAAAGGTCTTCCGGTTCATATCAACCTGATCCCGTTCAACGAGTTTTCCGGAAGTAACCTGCATGGAACGCCGGTTGAAGGGCGAAAGGCTTTTGCGGAACGCCTGAAGGCCGCCGGTTTTGACACCACACTGCGCTATTCGCTTGGGGCCGATGTTGCCGCCGCGTGCGGTCAGCTGGTTCAGCATAAAAAGAAGGTAGCAGCATCATGAAAAAAGGCCTCGGTTTCCTGGACGTCTTCTGTATTGCCGCGGGGGCAATGATCAGCTCCGGCATTTTTGTGCTGCCCGGACTCGCTTTTGCACAGATTGGTCCGGCCATGATTATTTCCTATTTTATTGCCGGAATGCTCGCCTTGATTGGTGTTCTGAGTGTGATTGAGCTGGCCACGGCCATGCCCAAGGCCGGGGGCGATTACTATTTTCTGACGCGTAGTTTGGGGCCATTGGTGGGCACTGTTTCAGGGCTGTTGAGTTGGTTTGCTCTGTCGCTGAAGACGGCCTTCGCAATATTCGGCCTGGCCGAGGTCATTTTCCTGTTGAGCAATGAGCGGGTACCGCTTTTTGCCACGGCCGTTCCGGTTACCATATTGTTTGCCATACTTAATATTAAAGGGGCTGAGACGGCAGCGAAGTTTGAAGTGCTTTTGGTTACTCTCCTTTTTCTGCTCCTAGGCGGATACTTCGCCATTGGAGCGCCAAATCTTCAGGCTTCACATTTTCAACCGTTCATGTTCGAAGGCGGGAGTTTTAAATCCATCCTCTCTACTGCCGGCTTTGTATTTGTTTCCTTCGGCGGTTTGTTGAAAACGGCTACGATCGCTGAGGAAGTAAGGAACCCTCGGCGTAATATTCCTGCCGGTTTCATCGCGGCAACAGTGGCAATTACTTTGCTATATGTCATGTTGCTGATCGTCACCGTCGGTGTATTGCCTGCCGATCAACTAAGTAGCTCCTTTACACCTATTGCCGATACAGCACGACTGCTGGCCGGAGGGTGGGGATTCGGGGCAATTACGGTGGCAGCGATCCTTGCATTTATCACTACAGCCAATGCAGGAATTATGTCGGCCTCCCGCTATCCTCTGGCACTTGGCCGCGACAGACTGCTGCCGCCCTTCATGGCCAGGGTAGGTAATAACGGCGAACCGGTAGTCGCCATTGTGTTGACCGCTGCACTGATCCTTGCATCATTGCTGCTCGATATAGAGAAACTGGTCAAGGCGGCTTCGGCAGTCATCATCAGTTCCTATATCCTATCAGCGGCCGCTGTGCTTGTGATGCGGCACAGCAAATTAACCAACTACCGTCCGACCTTTCGTGTGCCGTTGTCACCCTGGCTTCCACTTATTGGAATTATCTGTTTTTCACTTCTTATTATCGATATGGGATTGGCGGCCGTGGAAATCAGTCTGGGTATTGCGGCCGTCGGGCTGCTCATTTATTTCTTTTACGGGCGTAAGCGAGCCAATATGGAATATGCATTGCTGCATGTTATTGAAACGCTGACCAATAAGAACCTCACCGCTGACTCATTGGAAAAGGAGCTCTACGATGTGCTCCACGAGCGGGATGAGCTGGTGCACGATGCGTTTGATGAAATTCTTAAAACGGCACAGGCTGTAGACCTGGAACCCGGGGCTCAGCATGTCGACCTGATTGAAGTGGTTTCACATACCCTGAAAGAGGAGTTAGCGCATTCCGTAGAAGATATCCGGGCACGGTTTTTGGAGCGGGAAGAGCAGGGCAGTTGTGTGCTGACTCCATTTGTGGCCATTCCGCACATTATTGTGGATGGGGAAGGGCTGTTTAAAATTATGCTGGTGCGGAGTCGCGAGGGTATCGAATTTGAGGCCGATACCTCTGTGAAGGCCTTCTTCGTCATTGCAGGAAGCAAAGACATGCGGCACCTGCACCTCAAAGCACTCGCTGCGATTGCTCATATTGTGCAGCATCCCGAATTTGAAAAACGCTGGGCGATTGCAAAAAATGAAGAACAGCTGAAAGATATTCTGCTGCTCAGCGAACGAGTGCGGATGTAAAACAGCATATCACGGATGAGGTGCCGTAAGATTTAATTGGAGGTCGTCCCTCCGCACGCCACCGTATTCGTTAAATGCTCTAGCTCAGTTCGTCAAAAATTTCCTGCCACTCGTCTTCCAGCGTTTTAGTGCTTGCCGGTTTTCGGGCTCGACGATACCAGTAGCCCGCATTGCCTATATCACCTTCCACACGGTGGAGATAGGCATGAATCCATGCGGCATCCGGTGTGTCGATATCCTGAACCATGCGGTGTGCTTTATCCCAGTCTCCTTGCCGCTCTGCCTTCAACGCTTCTATGTAAGTATTCCTTCGCATAGCCGAACTATAGCTTAACGATTGGTTTTTATCACGGTTAATATCATCTATGTTGGACAGCTATCAGGGGCCGGTCATATATGAGATATATTTTGGCAGTATTCAGCATCGCATGGTGTATATCAGGTGTCGCCGACACCAATAAGGCGTTCAGAATGGATTTCCCGGCCTGGGCCCCCATGGTGCGCGGCGGTTTGGTTTATCATTTTGAAACGGATGTGGATAAGGGAGGTGCGTTCTCTGTTAACCGATACTTTGTGGAAGGGGGTGTCTCTCGGATATGGCGGTTTGATCGGATGCTGTCGTTTTCTGCAGGATTCGGTCAGGATGACTATCGCTTTAGTGGCGGAATCAGTGAGCCATGGAATAATATTGATAACTACCGGGCCGGAATATTTGCCAGATGGGCTCTGGATAATGAATGGGTCCTGTTTGCGGGGCCGTCAATCCGGACATACGGGGAACCCGGTGTTAATCTCGAAGATGCGCTTACTGCAGCTTTTTTTGGAGGCGCTTCTTATAAAATAAGTGATCAGCTGACGCTTGGGCCGGGGTTAGGAGTGGTTGGGCAGCTGGAGGATGATACCCGTTTCTTCCCTATTATATTGATCAATTGGAACATTACCCAAAAACTCAGTCTGGAAACCGGCGGTGGATTTGCCGCAACAGGCGGACCGGGGTTATCGCTGAATTATGCCTTTTCAAAGCGCTGGAAGGCGGGGTTAGCCGGGCGATATGAGAAAAAACGCTTCCGGCTTGATGATTCGGGTATTGCTCCCGGAGGTGTTGGGGAAGATGAAAACTTTCCGCTATATGGGATTGTTTCCTGCTATATTTATCCGGGAGGCATGATTAATGCTATTTTTGGTTATAATTTTGGCGGAAAATTAGAGGCCGATAAGGTTGATGGACAAAATGTATATTCATCCGGGTATAATGATTCCGTTTCTGCGGGGGTTACAGCGTCGTTTCGTTTTTAAATGTGTGAAAACAGGAGTTTTTGGATGAGAATATTTCGTTAAGGCGGCGTATATTTGATTGTTAAATAAGGCGACTGTAAAATATTGACATTCTGTGGGTATATTTTAGGGTAATGTTTTGTTTGGAGGTAAAATTATGTCAAATAATGTGCTAGAAGGAGGCCAGGCGTTAATTAAATGTCTGGAAAACGAGGGGGTTGAATATATATTCGGCTATTCCGGCGGGGCAGCGATCCCGATTTTTGATGCCCTAATTACAACTGAAACAAAAATTAAGTTTGTTTTGGTGCGGCATGAACAGGGTGCAGCACACATGGCTGACGGCTATGCGCGTGCAACTGGTAAACCTGCTGTTGTACTGGTTACAAGCGGACCGGGGGCGACCAATACGCTCACGGGTATCATGACCGCCCACATGGATTCGGTTCCAATGATTGTTCTTTCCGGGCAGTCCGTATCATGGATGCTTGGAAAGGATGCCTTCCAGGAAGCCGATATCTTCGGCATCACTATGCCGGTTGTAAAACACTCCTATCTGGTTAAAGAGAGCAATGACATTCCCCGGATTGTTCGCGAGGCCTTTCATATTTCAACGACGGGACGGCCTGGTCCTGTATTGATCGATATTCCGAAGGATCTGAGTGCAGGACCATGCACAGCCGATCTGCATGCTGAAATGGATCTGCCGGGCTATAAGGTGGATTTAAGTGTGGATAATGACAAGGTTCTGGAAATTGCGGAAGCGTTGGCCAAATCGAAACGCCCACTGATCCTTGCCGGCCATGGTGCAATGATCTCAGGTGCGGATCCAAGTCTTAAGGCCTTGGCGGAAAAAGCGCAGATTCCGGTTACCACCACGTTGCTGGGCAAAGGTGTTTTCCCGGAAACGCATGACCTGTCATTGGGTATGCTGGGCATGCATGGAACCGCCTATGCCAATAAAGCGATCTGCGAGTGCGATCTGTTGTTGAATATCGGTTCCCGGTTTGATGACCGGATTCTGGGTAAGCCAACTGAATTCTGTAAAGACGCGACTATTGTCCATATTGATATCGATGCCGCTGAAATAGGAAAAATGATCCAGCCTCAGATTGCCTGTATTGCCGATGCAAAGACAACGATCGACGAGCTGATTAAGCATGTTCCGGTGCTTGATACCAAAGTGTGGCGCAAAACATTGGATGGGTATAAGACCAAGTATCCGCTCAAGTTCAAGCGGCAGGGCGGGCTCAAGATGCAGCATATTATCGACGAGTTTTATAAGCTCACGGATGGTAAGGCCTGCGTTGCCACCGACGTGGGGCAGCACCAGATGTGGGCGGCCCAGTTCTATAAAAATGATAACCGCTATAATTGGCTCAGCTCCGGCGGGGCTGGCACCATGGGGGTTGGCCTGCCGTATATCATCGGAGCTGCCTTTGGTCGCCCGAACGATATTAACGTATGCTTTGTTGGTGATGGTGGATTCCAGATGACCTTCTTTGAGATGGCGACTGCGGCACTGCACAAACTTCCGATCAAGATTGTGGTTCTGAATAACCACTATCTCGGCATGGTACGCCAGTGGCAGGAACTGTTCTATGAAGACCGCAAGAGCGGGGTGGATCTGGAGGGCAATCCGGACTTTGTTAAGCTGGCCGAATCATTCGGCATCAAAGGCTTTAACCTACGCCGCCCGGGTGACGTGAAACGCGTGCTGCAGAATGCACTGGACTATAATGAAGGACCTTGCCTGATTAATTGTGAGGTGGAAAAGACGGACAACGTATTCCCGATGATACCGGCCGGTGCCGCCATTGAGGAAATGCTGATTGAACCGCCTACAATCAAACTGGATAAACCGACGGGTTCCACCTAAGCCAAGGAGAATGATAATGTCTATTTCTGATAAAGCCATGCATACGCTAAGTATCTATGTATCGAATAAACCGGGTGCACTCGCCCGCATTGCTCAGGTGTTTGCCCGTCGCGGTTTCAATATTGAATCGTTGGTGGTTTCCCCTGCGGTTGACGGACATTTTTCGCGAATGACGATCAGTTGCAGTGGTGATCCGACCGGCCTGGACCAGATTATTAAACAGCTGTCGAAGCTGATCGATGTGCTCCATTGTATCGATCACACCTACGATTCCTCTGTTGTGAAGGAGATGGGGCTGGTCAAAATTTCTGTCGACAGCGAAGGGCGTTCAGAAGCACTGCAGATCGCCGAGCACTATGGGTGTAAGACCGTAGACCTGACTCCGGATTCGATGATTCTGCAGGTGGTCGGGAATCCGTCTAAAATCGATGCGCTTGAAGAGATGATTTCAAAATTCAAGATTATCGAGCTGGTGCGTACCGGTAAAGTGGTCATGAGCCGTGGCCAGGAAATAACCTAGAAAGGGATCAGGGCTGAAACGGTTGTTTCGGCCCTTTTTCTTTAGGTATCGTTCATCATCACAACCTGATCGCTGGTGGTATGGAAGCGGCTGTCGACCCCCTTGTTAGTCGGGCAGCCTACAATTTCCACCAACATATTCATCAGGAACTTCAGGTGTTCGCCGCTGTTTGAGGCCAGGCTCAGCATGTCTTTCTGCTCATGCGTAACTTCGCCCACATAACCATGCAGCATCATTTCCAACGATGCATTGATCGCGGTGAGCGGTTGCATCAGTTCCTGGGCAACCTCCGCTAGAGCGGCAAGCAGCTCTTCGCGGCTCATATGGCGGCCCTGACCGCCGATGGTTCCGCCGCCTTCTTCCTGGAGCTGTTTCGACAGGACCTCCAGTTTACCTTTGGTTGAAAAGATCGAATCATCCAGGTTTTCGGTGGCCTGGCCCAACAGGTCTCTGACTTTGGTACCGTCGCTCGATTCCGATTTCATGACGGATTCGAGTTTTTCAAATACGGTGGCCAGGGTATTCAGCCCGGCGGCGATCTGGGGTTGTCCCTCGCCGGCCTTTTGATTGTCGACAACGATTTTGCGCCATTCGTTTGCGGGGAAGTCGGTGCCCGCTAAAATATTTTCCGCTGCTTCTGTGCCTCTTTCCTGTAGGAAGGCCTGCAACTCTTTTTTACTCACTTCAATGGCATCCTGTTGATCAACATATTTCATGGCGGCCATTTCAAAGTTCAGGCTCTCATCCATTTCGCGGACGGCCTGCACAATCTGGCGGTCAAGTTCGGGATTGGGTTCGCCGGTCAGGTCCCGCATACGGTCGAGCAGGTTTTCTTCCAGCAGCAAAAGGGCCTTCTGCAGGTCGGCCTTGCCTTCAGAGGATTTAAAGGGAGTTTGTTTGCGCAGTCCGTTATAGGTCTGACGCAGACAGCCCAGAACAATATCACCCAGCGATTCCCCGGAAAGTTCAGATGCAGCCTGGCGAACGGAAACGGATTCCATAATCATTTTACCAAGTCGGGAAGGATCGGATGCCAGTTCTGTCAGTTCATCACCCACACCTTCTGCGTCGGCATCGATATCGCCCTTCAGGAAAGCAACGATCTGCTCTACATGAACATCATTACCGCCGCCTCCACCGCTGGAACCCGTTCCGCTTCCTTCAAGAGAGTCATCTTCAAGCACCAGCACACCGCTTCCGCCCATGCCTTTAAGGTCGGACGTATTGGCCACCGTTTCACCGTCACGAACGGCTTGGAAGTTCGTGTTTTCAGAGGTGATATGGGAAAGTCCGGCTTGGCCTAATCCATTCTGGAAAATTTCAGGTTCGGGGGAAGCCAGCAGCGCAATGAGCTCGTGCAGTTCTGATTCGCTGATTCCTCTGGAAATTTTCAATCCGGTAATCTGTAACCGAACCAGGCGACGTTCGAGCGATTTGAGTAATGTTCCAACAGCCATAACCGTGACCTCATCAACGGTCATAACTCCGTTAAATGCTCCGATTATGACTTTTTTCCGGTCAGAAAAAAGTTCCTGCATTGCGGTCTCAGTCGTCGAAGCTGCTGATTCGACGGCGGGGTGATCCTGTCCGTAGGTCGATACAATATTAACGGACCGGCTCAGCTCATTTAGCGCGCTGAGCAAGGCAGGGTGGTCGATTGGCTGATAAGTTTGAACGACTTTATTTGTATCCTGATCCATGCTTCTCTCTTCTTAATAGGGTTATGTTAATAGCCCTTAAAGCAGGAAGCGTGCCGGGGTGGTCCATTTGCATAAAATACCGATAGATATTATGCATTTACTGAAGCTCACCAGGGATTAGGGGAACCGCGGTCGATTATATGCGCTCAAATACAAAGCCTGCGCGGGCAGGAATATAGATGTTAATCTGGTTCCGGTCGTTTTCGCCATCATGGAAAGAATGGGTGTCAAATAGCTGTTCATCCTCGATAATATTGTGTCCGCCAAACTCGGGAGCATCTGTATTCAGAATAAGGCGGTATTTACCGGCAGAGGCATCCACCGGATAATCGGCAAATGATTTTTCCGGATGAAAATTCAGGCAGAAGAGAAGTGGGCCGCGCTCAAACGCCATGATTTTATCGCCCTCGTTGATGAGCCGGAAGGTGACGGGCTCATTACCGAGAATATCACGATCATTTATGAGATTAACCATAGCCTGGTCAAAATCGGCCAGATAGTGAAACCTCAGATCCTGCTTGTCGCGCAGGCTCCATTGGCGGCGGGCATAGTTGTATGACCAATTGTTTCCCTCGCGCGGAAAATCAATCCATTCCGGATGGCCGAATTCGTTGCCCATAAAATTGAGATACCCATGGGCGGAAGCGCCGAGGGTGGCAAGGCGGGCCATTTTATGCAGAGCAATGCCGCGGTCGACCACCATATTTTGGGAGTCGGTATGCATATTGTAGTACATTTCTTTATCAATCAGTTCAAAGATAAAGGTTTTTCCGCCAACCAGAGCCTGGTCGTGCGACTCAACATAGCTGATAACCTGTTCGTCGGCGCGGTGGCTGGTCAGTTCATGGTAGAGCCAGTTCATATTCCATTCTTCATCAGGGATATCGTTAGCCAGTTTAAACCAGCAGTCAGGTGCGCCCATGGCCAGGCGGTAGTCGAAGCCGCAGCCACCTTCGCTCTGCTCCGCTCCCAGGCCCGGCATGCCGGACACATCTTCAGCAATCGTAATGGCGTTGGGTCGGACCTCGTGAATAATTTTGTTTGAAAGAGCCAGATAGGCAAGGGCGTCAACATCGACTGATCCGTCGAAATAACTGGAATAGTCGGTGAAGGCGGTTCCGAGTCCGCGGTGGTGATAAAGCATGCTTGTAACACCGTCAAAGCGATAGCCGTCAAAGTTAAACTCGTCCAGCCAGTATCGGGCATTGGACAGCAGGAAATGAAGCACTTCCGGCTTGCCGTAATCAAAGCACCGCGAGTCCCATGCATCATGGTCGCCACGATCGCCGTCGTGGAAATATTGGTAAGCTGTCCCGTCAAACCGTGAAAGGCCTTCCTCTTCATTTTTCACAGCATGCGAGTGAACCAGATCCATAATCACAGCCAGGCCGGCTTCATGGCAGGCATCAATCAGTTCCTTAAGCTCTTCGGGGGTGCCGAAGCGCGAGGAGGCCGCAAAAAAATTGGAGACATGATAGCCGAACGATCCGTAATATGGATGTTCCATGATGCCCATGAACTGAACCGTGTTATAGCCCATGGCCACAATGCGAGGCAGGATTTTTTCCTTATACTCGAGATAAGATCCAACTTTGGACTCTTCCTGGGCCATCCCGATATGCGATTCATACACCAGCGGAGCGCCGATCGGTTTTATCGGATCCGGAAACTTCCAGATATAGGGGCTTTCCGGTTTCCAGACCTGTGCAGTGAAAATATGCGTTTCGGGATCCTGAACTGCACGGCGGGTATAGGCCGGCAGGCGTTCACCCTCCCCCCCGGGCCAGTACATTTTAAGTTTATAGAGATCGCCGTGCTTCAGTTTGTCGGCCGGCAGATCAATTTCCCAAACGCCGTTTCCGTCACCGTAATGCAGGGCAAACTCATCAAGCTGTTTCCAATCCGAAAAATCCCCGACCAGATAGACGGCGGTTGCATTCGGAGCCCATTCACGGAAGACCCAGTTGCCATCGCGGAAATGCAAACCATAATATTCGTGCGCGTTGGAAAATTCATTGAGCGACATCGTGCCGCCGGTCAGGTTTCCTTCCACATAGTTAATGTGGTCAGCGCGTTGTTGGATCTGTCCCAGGAACGGTTCCAGCCAGGGATCTTCAGCAAGTTTTGAAAGCTTCGGGTCTCTCATAACAATACCTAATTCGCTTTCTCAAAGACTTCATCGACCAATGGGCGGTGGAGCATTTGCTGGTAGATGTCGATATAGGCCTGCGCGGTTACTTCATGATTAAAGCGTTCTTTGCTTTCCTGCATGATACGGCCAATGTGCGTGCCGCGGGTATGTTCGTCGAGACTGTAGAATTCCATGGCCTGGTCAATGGCCCATGCCAGGCCGTCACCATCGTAGGATTCAAACAGGAAGCCGTTTCCGGTTGAGTTTTTCACGTCAACATTGCTGACAGAGTCATGCAGACCACCGGTATCGCGGGCAATGGGTAAGGAGCCATAGATGGCGCTGGTCATCTGCGGCAGGCCGCAGGGTTCGAACAACGAAGGGATCAGCATGAAGTCGGAAGCGGCAAAACCAATATGGGAGAGCCCTTCTTCGAAGTTGCAGACTGCAACACGGCTATAGAGATCGTGCTGGTGGACAATATCATGGAACACCTGCTGGTAGGCACCGTTTGCGATAAATGCAACCTGAAGGTTTTGATCCCAGTATTTGTCGATCATCTGGTAAAGGATATCGGATACAAGCTGACAACCCTTCTGCACCGGATCCAGACGGGAGGGCCAGAAGAGGAGAGGCGCATCCGGATTAACGTCAAGGCCGAGGCGTTCCTGAAGATAAATCTTATTTTTCCGTTTCGCATCAAAGTGATCAGCCACGCCATAGCGCTCGATCAGGTATTCATCCGTTTCGGGGTCGCATGACGTATCGGGGGAGTTCAGGATTCCTGTGCCGCAGCCGGCGTGATATTTGCTCGCCACTTCCCATTGGATATTGGCCGGAACAAAATCGTGCTGGTTATCCACGATTTCCTTCATGAAGGTCGGGCTGACGGTATTGATGAAGTGCGACGCAAAGATGCCGCTGCAAAGGAAGTCCACCGGGTTTTCTTCACGGGCTTCGAAATAGTTCGCCGAAGGCCAGCCATAGTAGAGGTTGCTCCAGAATTCCGCAGCATCGATTCCGCGGTCCTCAATATGCGCCAGCGTGGTTTTTACCGTGTGGATATTGTGGAAGGTAAAGAGACTGGGAATACCCAGCATGCGGGCTTCACCGGGAATGAGTCCCGTCATCCAGTCATTGCAATGGATCAGGTCAGGTTTGACCGTGGGGATAATGTTGTTGATTACCTCGCGCTGGAAGGCAAGGGCAATCTTCAGGTCGACCTCCTGCGAGTTGCTGTAGACGCGGTCCTGATAATAGAAGATACGGTCTTCCGCCAGATGGATACGGTCTTCGGGAAGTTTACTCTTATAAATCAATAACTCGTCATCGATAAAGCTGCCGATATCGACATGGAACATTTTCCGGTAGTGGGGAAGGGCCACATGAACATCTGCACCGAGCTCGTACAGTGCGGAAACCAGTGATGCTGAAACATCGGCCAGGCCGCCGGCTTTGGCCGAGAGCTTATTGGTCATATTACCCATGCCCTCAGGTAGATAGGTAATTTCCGGTGTAACAATCAGTATGCGCGGACTCTTCTTTTTTGCGGTCTTTTTTGCAGCCATAGTATCCCCTTGCTAACTGAAATTAATACAAACAGACCGCAGCCACAGTATACAAGAAGATACTCAGCTCTTTAGTTTGTTGACAACCCTCTGTAGTTGGCCCTCATTTCGCCATAATAATCAGTTTTTGCAAGAGGCCTTGCCGGCCAGCCCCGTGTTCTTGAATGGGACGCTCCGATGCGGGCACTTATTTTATAGCTTTGAACAACGAGGTAATCCTCCCCTGGTCCGAACCCGAAAAAAACTGGGACTGCAGCCTTGAGCTGTGCAAGCCCGCCTTCTTTCGTGAATGGGCGGAATCAGGGTTGACCGAAATGTTTTCTGGGACGCTGCCGGGCATAGACGCCGGTGGCTATAAGCCGGATCGGGTGTAACAACCTGGCCCGTTCTTTACTGATCCCGCATGGTTGTTTGGTTGGAAGGCCCATAAAAGAAAGTAAGCAGGAATCCGCTGTTCGGAGATGCTTAAAGTCGAAGAAAACAAATCTTCGGATTCAACCCTTTTTGCGCTTGCCCATGTTCGGGGTTAATGGTTGTTCGGGGTTAATGGTGGTTGTGTGTTATTTTTCTTTTATTGATCGAATCATTTTTACCCACTTTGCAGGCTTGGCAACCAGTAGGCATCCGAATACTAATTGCAGAACCACAGAAACTATAGAGCTCGCTGAAACATATGACTGTTGGCCTGCCGTATTTTGAGCGATTTTGAAATTAACGAAAACCTGCGGGAAAGCTATTACAGCGTTGATTGCGAAATAAATCCCCATGCAGGCAAGTATCAGTTTCATGGTTTCATCTACACTAAGTTCTCCTTTTGCTGATTCTGGGGTGGTTTCCTTTTCCATTAGAGAATTGGTAACCTTCCATAACAGGAATGCACAAAGTAAACTCGCAACTACAGTTAGAAAACAGAGGCTTACCATAAAGAAAGCCGACACATCATGATTCCCAAAATAACCTAACTTTAGACTAATGCCGACAAGTGCAGGTAGCGCAATTATCATTTGGGCAACGAGGTAAATTGCAAAGCACTTGAGGGCTATGCCAGTGGTTTCTTTTCTAGTCATATTATTTTGTCCTCACAACAGTTGGTTAGATGGAAATTTTTTCCGTCATATCACCCTATGGAATGGAAATATATTCCATCTATTACCAATATAAGGCTGTTGGTGCGGAAAGTTTCCCGTTTCACTTTTCATATATGACCTGAGTTGAAGCTTCTTTCCACATAGGTGCACATTAAAGCACCAAACATGGAAAGTGATCCAAGTTATTATCCATAGATTACTTATTGAGATCTTATATTAGTTACATAAATGCCATAAGAGATTGAAGGTAGAGCATAAGAGGATAGTTATACGGTGGGATACGTTCTTTATGGTTTACCATTTTCAATCTCTGAAAGTTTGGAACTGGACAGTAAATCCTTGTAAAAATAGCCTTTCCAATCCTTGGAAAGCGGGTCGGGGCAACCTATAGTGCCAGAGATGAAAAAGATAGGCGTCATAGTAAATACGAAACGGCCTCGGGCTGAAGGCATACTGGCCGAGCTGCGTACGCTGGCTGAGGGGTATGGCTTTAAGCTGTATGCCGAAGATGCCACGATGGCGGAAATGCTGGGGGCAGAGCATATTGCGGTGGAATCATTCGGCCAGCAGGTTGATGTGGTGCTCGCCATGGGGGGGGACGGTACGGTGCTGTATACGGCACGGGCACTCCATGGTTCGGCGGTTCCGATTCTGGGGATTAATCTAGGCAGTCTGGGTTTTCTGACCAGTGTGGCAGATTCCGAGCTGGCTCAGGCCTTGGATGCCATTGCCCATCAAACGTTCAAAGTGGCTGAACGCGATGTGGCGGTCTGTCAGCTTTTCAGTAAGGGCTCTGTTGTGGGCGAGGAGCGGGCACTGAATGATATTGTGCTGGGATGGGGCGCGTCTTCCCGGATTGTTACACTCAATCTTTCTATTGATGGCGAACCGGTCAGCTCTTTCATGTGCGACGGGATGATTGTATCCACGCCTACGGGCAGTACCGGGCATTCGCTCTCATCAGGCGGTCCCATTCTCCATCCGGGCGTCGGGGGTTTTGGCATTAATGTAATCTGCCCGCATACGCTTAGCTCCCGCCCCTTAGTTGTACCAAACAGCAGTGTGATCGAAATTGATGTGGTGCATGCCGTTAAGGAGCTGATCCTTTCGGTCGACGGTCAGGATGGCTACAAAGTGCAGCGCGGCGACCGTATTGTGATCCGGAAAAGTCCTCATGAAGTTAAGTTCCTCCAATTGAAGGATCACAGCTATTTTTCAGTCCTCGCCCAGAAACTTCACTGGCGCGGCTCCTCGCTTTAGGTCGAGGAACTATTCTTTCTCCGCATGAACAACTGGATTGAAAAATTGAAGATGCGGTTGCCGGCTTTGGTGTTGCTGGCGGCAACGATGCTTTTCTGGGGTTTCTACGAACGGTTCGAATCCGCCGGACCTGTTCTTCTTGAGTCGCCGACCCGTGCCGATGCTTCCCGTCTTCGTGGTAACTGTTCTGAAGAGGGCGGCGGCTTTGTTCTTTCGGTTGTTGACCCCAAAAAAACTGCGCGCATAAATTTTCCGATTCCCGGAGCGACCGAGTATGAACGGATCCGTATCCGGGGACGCATCAAAGTCGAGGGCGTGGTTAAAGGAAAATACGGATGGAGCTGTGCCCGGCTGCTGCTGTCGCAATATGACCAGACGGAGAAGTGGCTCCCGGGGCAGCATACGCTGAAAGCGGAGAGCGGAACCTCCGGTTGGAAGCTGCACGAAAATGTCTTTGAGGTTATGCCGGACGCGGCACATGTGGACCTGGTACTCCAGCAGATCGGTCTTGCCGGAACTGCTGGATTCGACCAGTTGACAGCCGAGCCGGTACGGTTCCGTCCGTCGTTTATTTGGTGGCGTTCTGTATTTGCTGTTCTCTGGTTTGGCATGGGAATACTGTACTTTCGCCGGTGCCGACTGGACCGCCGTAAGTTGCGCCTGCTTATTCTGCTTAACGGGCTGGCTATCCTATCCGGAAGTTTGATGCCTGAACAATGGATCGAGGGTATTACCAGTGAGCTGAAAGAAGTGACCGCCCGGACTTCCGCTAAAGATCATTCGCAGCCTACGCAATCGGTGGAAAAAATCGTAAAAAAGCCACATCGTGAGGCGAAGTATGTGGATCTGTTTAACGATGCTGTCGGTACCATTCATCAGACCGGCCATTTCCTGCTTTTTGCATCGCTTTGTTTTTTGCTGTATCTTTCCGCTGCGCTTGAACGGCAGCATCGGATCTATTTTTTTAAAGTGGCGTTTGATTTGCTGCTGTTCGCAACCATAACAGAATCGCTTCAATACCTGACGATCGATCGTACTCCGGGCATTACGGATTGGCTGACGGATGTCTACGGCATGCTCGCTGCGTTCCTGTTGTTTTTGATCGTCCTGGGTATTCATCGGTTTTTCAATTATTTGAAAAGAGTAAAATACGTTTAGGCATTTGACTTGTTTCGCGCTGGTTTCTAGTATTTCCGGGATCGCTAGCTTATCCTCTATCCGGAGTTGTTTATGAAAATTCGTATGGTTTTTCCTGTCGTTACTGCGTCCATCATTATGGTGTTGAACGGTTGTATGTCGGTAGGTCCCGATTATGAGCAGCCTCAATCGGAAATGCCCGATGCCTGGCACCAGGCTGTGCAGAAAGATCTTTCAACCGGCACTCCGGATTTACAAACCTGGTGGACGGTTTTCGGTGATGAAACATTGAATGCGCTGATCACACGTGCGTCGACGAATAATCTGAACCTTCAAACGGCCGTTGCCCGGATTGAACAGGCTGCTGCATTACGGGGAGTGAGTGCCAGTCAGTATTTCCCGGATATTGTTGCGGGTGCAGGTGCCAGCGCGGTTCAAACCACAAAGGCTCAGGGCGATCGTCAGGGCGATTTATATCAGGCCAGCCTGACCATGGCATGGGAACTGGACCTTTGGGGACGGGTCCGGCGCTCGGTGGAATCTGCTGATGCCTCATTGCAGGCATCGGTAGAAAACTACCGCGATATCATGGTGGTGCTCTATGCCGATATTGCAGCAAACTATATCAATGTGCGCACGCTGCAGGAACGGATCGAATTTGCCAAAAACAATCTGGATGCGCAGATGGAAACCATGGAGCTGACGCAGAACCGCTTTGATGCGGGGTTGGTTCCTGCGCTGGATGTCTCGCAGGCGGCGCTAAACTGGTCGCGTACGGAATCGGTTATCCCGCCGCTAAAGCAAGCGCTTATAGAAGCAATTAATCGTTTGAGTGTTTTAACGGGCAACATGCCGTATGCGCTGGAAAAGGAACTGCAAGCTGCCAAACCGATACCGGCCTCTTCGGGGGACGTGGTTATCGGTTTGCCGGCTGAACTGTTGCGCCAGCGCCCGGATATTCGTCGGGCCGAGCGCGAATTGGCTTCCCAGAATGCACTCATAGGAGCAACGCAGGCTGAGCTTTATCCCACCTTGACCCTGCCGGGAACGCTGTCGGTAGAATCAGGAAACAGCGACCTGTTCAACAGTGATAATGTGGGCTATAGCTTCGGGCCTCAGCTGCGGTGGAATATTTTCAATGGGCGGCGTATCCGCAGTCAGGTTGATGCTGAACGTGCTGCCACTAAAGCCGCTTTGCTCACCTACGAACAGACCATTCTGCTGGCCCTCGAAGAAGTGGAAGATGCGATGGCGGCGTTTGCCAATGAAAAAGACCGCATCGAGTCTTTGGAGTCTGCGGAAGCCTCCGCAAAAAAATCAGTGGATCTGGTAACCGAGCTCTATCGCTCCGGGCTGACAGATTTCCAGAATGTACTCAATATGGAGCAGGCTTTATTCAGTCAGCAGGATCAGCTGGCAACCAGTCGAGGGCTTATCAGTGCCAATCTGGTAGCCATCTATAAAGCCCTTGGCGGCGGGTGGGATGCGACGATAGATTAATGAGCATTAAATACCCCATTGTTGAGTCATTGTTGAAGGGGCGGTTCAGCATGTTGCTGATTTCCTTGGCCTTGCTGTTTTTGGTGAGTCCTATGGTTCCCGGTGACCAGTCATTTGTGGACAAGGTCTTCGGGATGTTTATCCTCGTAGTATTAATCAGTTGCCTGCGGGCGATTGCTCAGTCCCGCCGCTTTTTTATCTTTATGGCCATTTTTACGATATTCAACTTGAGTATCGGAAGTATGGAAATCTTCAGTGAACTGGAAACCGATGCATTCCGGGCCATGGTGCTGGTTGTTCGGATTATTTATTTCTCGGTGGTGTTTCTGAGTATCATGCGTTACGTGCTCGACCGTTCTCCGGTAACCGGGGATAAAATCTGTGGTGTCATTTCGGCCTATATGATGATGGGTGTGGTTTGGACCTTTGTTTATTCCTTATTCTATCTGCTGGATCCTTCTAGTTTCCTGCTTCCGGAAGCGTTGCTGTCGGAAGATACCGTCAACAGCACATGGGCATTTTACTTTAGCTTCGTCACGCTGACGACATTGGGATATGGCGATATCACGCCGCAGACGCCCGCGATTCAATCCTACGCCATCATGGAAGCGGCCTGCGGTCAGATTTTCCTGGCCGTCATTGTTGCGCGGTTAATTGCTTTGCATATCACGCATGAGCGCGATCAGCACGATTAGGGATGCACGTGTTTCGGCGCAATTTTGGGCAGTGATTTAACATCCACCGTTTCCATCCACCGTTTCAGCGCATTCCATCCCTCGAACCCGGTAATTGAATTAATATAGTGATATCCATCGCCATAGTCGGGATCGGTACATGTTTCGATTCCCTGCAGCACATCGACATAGTTTCTTCTACGGCAATATTCGGCGGCGGCCTGTTGGCAGATTCCTTCATGTACCCAAAGCGGTGCTTTTTCCAATCGGCTGAAATGTTCGTGAATCAGGTCATGCATAAGTTCATGAATAACCGCCACCCGGAACACTTCGTCATGAAGGTGATCAATAATATAAATGGTTTCCTTAGAATCCGAGGGGCTCTCTTTCCACGCGCCAAAGATTCCGCGTTTTTTCATAAACGTCTGACGGCTATATAAGCCGCGGATGGAAACCGGGGAGTCGGTTTTGCGGAGGTCCTTTGAATAGTTCTGCATGGCTGCACGGTCAACCAGTTCGAGTTTTGGAACGGTTGCCAGCTCCAGCGATGTCCATGCCTGAAGATGCCGCAGAGAACGGTCGAAATGTTCCTGAGCCTGCTCTTGAGTCTCAACCGACCACCGCTTGCACGTGTAGCAGATTTTCCGTCCGTCATCCAGAACGGAGGGGTGAGCTGCGGGAAGACCACAGGAAAAACAAGAGGGGCTGTTTTCGCTGCAGGTCTCACAGTAATTATGTCGTGTAATGGAAAATCCCGAATAGATTGGAGTTCTGCATATTTTGCATTTGGGCAGTGTTTTTTCAAAGCATGTACTGGAACAATACGTTTTTCCCTCTTGCTCCATGTACTCGCCGTTAATCACGGTTTCACAGATTGCACAGCGGGGCCGAAGTTGATTGACGCAAATTTCTGAGCAGCAGAGGAGGTCTTCATAGGTCCAATGACGATTCGGTAAACGGCCGTTACACACATCGCAACGCGATGCCGCCCGTGCTGATAAGACGGAGGAAAAGCATAATGCTGCAATCAATATTCTTATGAGATACCGGTTTTTCACAATGGTTATACGCCGTGTTGGACGGCCTTTACAAAAGTACAGTTAGTACAAACCATGCTATGGGAAAGTGCCTGAAACGCAACACAATTTACGCAACCGGGGAGTTGAACGGATAGGGCAACGCCGGGAAAGAACACCGCTTTTTGGTTCCAATAACGGGAGTTTCAGGGATAGAATCTTTCGAATCATTGAAAAGGGAATTCTATGGATAACAAGCAGATCATGGTGATATCGGTCATGGATCGGGATCGTCCCGGAATTGTCGCAGAAGTGACGGAGGGTATCAGTGCTTTAGGAGGAAACCTGGCGGATTTGCGTGAATCAGTGCTCTGTGGTTATTTTACAATGATTCTGGTCGCCGGATTTAATGAATCGGTAACGGCCGCTCAGATTGAGCAGGCGCTGGCAAAGGATACGACATTGCGCGTATCGGTGGAGCTGGTTAAAGAGCTGCTGACAGAGCCGGATAATACGGAGCATAGCTATGTGCTTTCTGCGGTTGGAGAAGACCGCGTCGGGCTGGTTGCCCAGGTGTCACGCTTTTGCAGCGACCGGCAGGTAAATATTTTAGACCTGGCCTCTCATGTGGAGAACGATCAATACACCATGATGCTTCAGCTGGACCTTACGAATATTCGATCCCTGGAAAGTTTTACCGACGAGCTCACGGCATTTGGGAAATCATCCGGCCTCAACCTTGTACTGCAGCATAACGATATTTTCCGGGCAACAAATGAAATTTAAGTATAGGCATTAGGGAAGAGGCAATAGGCATGAGTGAATACAGATTTAGCCACTCATGCCTATTGCCTAGTGCCTTGTGCCTGTTTGCGACAAAGGAGCAAACCATGATCCGATCCGACCAGATTCTTAAAACCGTTGAAATGATCCAGAAGGAAAACCTGGATGTGCGTGCCGTTACGATGGGCATCAACCTGCTGGATTGCCGAACGGGTGATGCAAAAAGCACGGCCGGTAAAATTGAGGAAAAGATCCGGCTGCTGGCTGGTAACTTTGTCGAAACCTGCGATCGCATTGGCAGTAAATTTGGTGTGGAAGTTGTGAACAAGCGGATCTCGGTTACGCCCATGGCACATGTCGGGGCAGGGTTTTCGCGCGAAGATTTTATCGTGCTGGCCAAAGCGCTTGATAAAGCGGCGACTGACGTGGGCATTGATATTATCGGCGGTTATTCCGCTAATGTGGAAAAGGGAATCAGCTTGGGGGATATGAATCTGATCAGCGCCTTGCCGGAGGCCTTGGCAACCACAGGAAAAGTCTGTTCTTCGATCAATGCGGGTTCCACCCGGCATGGGCTGAATATGGATGCCGTTGCGCTGTTGGGGAAAACCGTCAAAGCGCTGGCGGATGAGAGTGCTGAAAGCAGCGGGTTTGGCGCGGCCAAGTTTGTCGTGTTTGCCAATCAGCCTGGCGATAATCCGTTTATGGCCGGAGCCATGCATGGACTGGGCGAGTCGGAAGCCGTTATTAATGTCGGCGTCAGCGGCCCCGGTGTGATCGCGCGGGCACTGGAACGAAAAATAGCGAATCAGGGAGCAGATAACCTGGGGCTGGATGATCTGGCCGAAGAAATCAAGCAGGCGACTTTCCGTGTAACGCGCTGTGGTGAACTGATCGGTCGTCAGGTGGCTGAGACACTGGGGATCCCGTTTGGCGTTGTTGACCTTTCTCTGGCACCAACACCCTCGGTGGGCGATAGCGTTGGTGAAATCTTTAAAATTCTCGGGCTGGATGTAATCGGGGCGCCGGGCTCGACCGCTATCGTGGCCATGCTCAACGATGCGGTCAAGAAGGGCGGGTTGTTTGCTTCGCAAAGTGTCGGAGGATTAAGCGGTGCCTTTATTCCGGTGATGGAGGACTCCGAGCTGGCTGACGCGGTTGCATCCGGTTGCCTGACGCTTGAAAAGCTTGAAGCCATGACCTGCGTATGTTCTGTGGGGCTGGATATGGTTCCGATACCCGGAAGCACCGATGCTGAAACCATTGCTGCCATTATTGCCGATGAACTCATTATTGGAGTCATAAACTCGAAAACGACGGCTGCGCGCCTGATTCCGGTGCCCGGTAAAGAAGCGGGCGATTTTGTTTCCTTTGGCGGACTATTCGGTGAAAGCTCTATTTTACCGGTGCGGAATACGGGAAAATCGGCACGGTTTGTGCGATTTGGTGGTCGGATACCTGCGCCGATCCATAGCTTTAAGAACTAGCGATAAAGGAGAGCGCCATGAAAAGACAATATATGTTTAATATGTTTCTGTTGTGCTTTTGCGTCTGGGCCGTTGTGGTGGATAACGTAATTCTCCCATCGCAGAAATCATTGAAACAGGATGTTGGGCAATACACCCGATATCGGGTGAAAAAGTGGAAAACACCGGGGAAACTGGATCTCATTCATGACGAACTGCTGGTTTATGCCATCGTTGATAATCGTGAGCGCCTTTATTATATGAACTACAAGCCTCACTTTGAAGCTACTCTGAAAAGCCTTCCTGCGGGAACTCCGGTACAGTTGCGCTATGTAAATCGGTTTCCGAAATTCTGGAAGAAACATATGTATGATCTCCGTAATTCCGGTATCCCGGTTTTAAGTTATTCAGCCGCATATCTTATTACTGAACAACGTGAAATCTGGAAATTTACAGGCATCATGGGGGGCGTGTACCTCATTTTTGTTGTACTCGGGTTGCTCAATAAACCCAAGCGTAGCTAAGCTTGAATGGCCGGACGCAGGCAAATTCCTATTTGGGCTGGATTAATCAGGGCACTTATAATTATGCTGATTGCGTTAGCGGGCTTATTTCTGCTGACAACTCAACCATCGTGCACTCATCATACATTTGCTGCCGAGCAGCAGGTGTCTTCAGAAAAGCTACGAAAACATGTTGAGAAACTTTCGGTCGAATTCACACCTCGTAACTACAATCAGATTTCAAATCTGAATAAATGTGCGGACTATATCGCGCATCAATTCTTACTGGCAGGTACGGAGGTCTCGGAGCAGACCTATGAGGTAAATGGGAAAACCTATCGTAATGTAATTGGATCGTTCAGCAGCGAAAATGAACCACGGATTGTGGTCGGTGCCCACTATGACAGCTGTCAGGATACTCCCGGTGCGGATGATAATGCCAGTGGAGTGTCCGGTCTGATAGAGTTGGCATATCTACTCGGTAAAACTGAACTGAATCAGCATGTACAGCTGGTAGCATATACTCTGGAAGAACCTCCTTTTTTCCGTACGGGCAACATGGGCAGCGCTCGGCACGCCTATAGTTTACGACAGAAGAATGCAGAGGTAGAGGCCATGATTTGTCTGGAAATGATAGGTTACTTCAGTGATGAAGAGGGTAGCCAACGATACCCATCAGTCCTGTTGAAAATGTTTTATCCGGACACAGGAAACTTTATCTCTGTCATCGGTTCAGTTGCGGATCGTAAGCTCATCCGGCAGGTCAAGAATGCAATGCGCAGTGCCTCGGATTTGCCCGTTCATGCGATGTGTGCACCCAAAGGATTTCCCGGGTTGGATTTTTCCGACCACCTAAACTATTCGAACCATGGTTATAACGCCGTGATGATTACCGATACCGCATTTATGCGTAATCACCACTATCATAATTCTACAGATACAGCAGACCGACTCGACTATGGCCGTATGGGAAAGGTTGTCGTGGGGGTTTATGAAGCTATCATTTTGCTGGCTAATGATGATGGTTGAACGAATCTTCGGATTTGCGCTCTAACACTGCAATACAAGACATATATCAGGAGTAGGTATGAGACGGTTAATCTTTGCATTGGTATTGGCATCAACGGTTGCAATCGGTGCTGAAAAGAAGGAGGAAGCTATGGATAAGGCGGTATTTGCAGGAGGGTGTTTCTGGGGAGTCGAGGCATTATTCGAGGAACTGGACGGGGTAGAGAGCGCAGTCTCGGGATATATCGGTGGACGAACAGAAAATCCGACGTACAAGGATATCTGCTACAAGGATACCGGGCATGCCGAGGCGGTTGAAGTCACCTATGATCCGGCTAAAGTAACCTATGAAGACCTGTGTTTCTATTTCTGGCGTCTGCACGATCCCACCACCCTGAATCGACAGGGACCCGATCGGGGCTCGCAATACCGCTCAGCGATTTTCTATCTGAATGATGAACAAAAAGTGATTGCTGAAAAGGTAAAACCCGAAGCGCAGAAAAAATGGAAGGGTCCGATCGTCACGCAAATTGTTCCGGCATCAACCTTCTACCGGGCAGAAGAATACCATCAGGACTATTTCAAAAAGCATGGTCCACATGGATGTCACTACCTGCGCGATTAGCGGTTAGGTTTTTCTTTCCACCCGGAAAGGGAACCACCACTTTTTTTCCAGCTGGTCGGCGTGTTTTTTTGCCCGGCGTTCGAGTGCATGGTTAAATTCATCGAGCCGGAAACAGGCGATATGTTTTTTCCGGTCGACTCGGTTTGCCTCGATGAGCACGCATATTTTTTTACGGGCTTTTGACAGTGGTTTCATCTTTTTCCTCAGGCTCCCGAACAGGGATCCATACTGATGGACCAGCTGAATGAGGGTTTTATCGGAGCATAGATAGGTTCCGCATCCTTCGCATTGCTGGATGCGTATGCGCCCTCGGCAATACGTTGGTTTAGGAGCGGTATTGCCGCAGTCGAGGCATTCAAACCCCGGTTCAATTTCTGAACTGCTGCAGGTGTGGATAAACTCGGCAAGGGATTGGCGGAAAGGGGAGTTTGTGGCGGTATAACCCAGCAACTGATACATCCAGCGATATGCCCCTTTGAGGATCAGGTATAAACCGGGCAGTAAAAACCAATAGCTCACCAGAATGTCATAGAGCGCATGGTAGATACTGGCGACAAAATAGACGCCAAACAAAACTCCCCACCCGCCTTTGCAGCGTACGGCCCAGAAGAAAGCGAGCCCCATAAACATGCTGAATGCGATATGCATCGGCGTGCAGATGAGCAGCCGGATGGCGATAAGTGGTGTTGTTTGGGGATTAGCCGCGGCATAAAAATAATTCTCGATCAGGGAAAAGCCAAGTGCCACGCAGGCAATGTAAATCGGACCATCGGTAGGCTCGTCCATTTCATTCCGGATCAGTGGCCAGCAGAGAAACAAGGCCGCCAGTTTTCCCAGTTCTTCAACAAAGCCTACATAGAAATACGAGAAGGGGATACCGGCATTAATACTGACGCCGTTGTTCATCAGAATCCGGTAGAGAAACAGGGATAGAAAGATGGAAACCACGCCGCCCCAGACGGTCACGGCTAACATTTTAATAAAAGGTTCCTGCTCGTGAACATCAAACTTACGCAGATGACGAATGCTCAGAATTCCGAAGAGGAATGACAGGCCAATTAATATCAACTTTAGCATAGTGCAAAATCCTTCGGCTAATGTTGCAACAGCATGCCGGTCTTTTATTCATAAATCCGGTATAAACATGGACTTTTTTTATACCGGCATGCACTTGGACTTGAGCTGATGAGGGGATAGAGATAAGAATGACTGCATGAGCACGATTGTTAAGAAACCAAAAAGAGCGGTGGTGAAGCTGATTCCTGAAAATGGGGAATTTCCAAACAATGGAAAGCTTCCGTTGATCTTATATGATCAGGTTCTGGAGCTGCCCAAAGGAGGGGCGCCGGACCAGATAGAAAAACTGATCCGTTCCAATGGATGGGGCAATTCATGGCGCTGGGGGCTGTACGATTATCATCATTACCATAGTACCGCGCACGAATGTTTGTGTATCTATCAAGGATCCGTCCGTGTGCAGTTTGGCGGCGAAAACGGGCTGGTGATTGAGGCAACCGCTGGCGATGTTTTAATTCTTCCGGCTGGTCTTGCGCATAAAAACATACGGTGCTCTGCGGGATTCCGGACCGTGGGATGCTATCCCGCAGGACAGTCGCCTGATATGAACTATGGCAAGCCCGGTGAACGACCGGCTGCTGATCGCAATATTTTAAATGTGCCGTTGCCCAGACTCGATCCCATCTACGGAAAGATCGGCACCTTGCCCAAGGCCTGGAAATAACTGAAATGTTTAACGTATTCGCAGGCCTAGAGCATTTAACGAATGTGGTGACATGTGGAGGGACGACACAGAGGTCGTCCCTCCAATTAAATCTTACGGTATCTCATCCGTGATATGCTCTAAGCTTCTTTGGCTTGCTTGCGGATCACCTGATAGGCGAGGGGCAGCTCTTCAGTCTTCCATTTGCCTTCGATGCTGATGCGCTTGTTATATCCGATCGACTTGAATGCGCGGAAGAAGGGCGTGAAGTCGTCGCCCATTACGCCGGGAGCAGAGCGCTTTTCCTTCTCAGCAATATGCGCGTGTGCAATCAGGTGACCGACTTTCAGTAGATCATTCGGGTCTTCACCGTTTCGCAGCATATGAAACCAGTCCGAGACTATTCGGATATTTGGGTGATTAACCCTTTCAACTATTGCAGCGCCTTCAAGAACCGTATTGATTAAGTTGTCTTCTTTTCTGTTCAGGGGTTCGACCGCAACAGTAATTCCATAGCGTTCGGCAACCGGGCCCATGGTCTTAAGCAAGGAAACAAACTGTTCGATAGCTTTTTCCTTCGGAAAATCATCTTTGAGTTTGCGAGATCCCGAGCTGCCGAAAACGATCACTTTTACGCCGGCCAGCTGCCCGCGGCGAAAGGCCGTCTCAGACCAGTTCAGGATGCCAGGGTGGTTGGTGTCAGCTCCGGTGCTGCGCAGGGATCCGGGGATAAAGCTGTTGCATGCATCAACCGGAATGGGGCTTTCTTTCAGCTTGGCCAGATTCCTTCGCCAATGATCATCGGGTTTATCGGGAACCAGGAAGCGTTTAACATTTTCTTCGATATATTCTGCACCGGCCACCTCAAGACCCCAGGCCTTATCCAGCGGAGCGCACACCCCCAGTGCGGAAAAGGGAAGCGGCTCAGTCTTCTGTGATACACAGCCTGTTCCGGCCATGGCAAGCAGTCCTCCGGCTGATCCTTGAATCAGAGCGGTTCGCCTGTTTGTTTTTTTCATAATACCCTCCTGGGTTAGACGTTCTCGGGAACAATGAAAGGAGCACGGTCTGGGCGATGTAAATATGCGTTGGCTTTATCGGCCATCGGACCGGTAAAGCGTTCTGTAGATGGATTAAAGTTGAGGGTGGGACCAATGGTCCACGGAGTCTTTTTGAAATCAACATTCCAGTCTGCCAAATGCCCGGAGTAGCGCTGGTAGGCATCAAGCAGTTCAGCGTTATCCTCAACCCTCGTCCGGAGTTCATCCGAAGTGGCCTGCGCTCCGGCGCGATAGGAAATATTGCCCATGTGACCCATGGCCGAGCCCAGATGACCCAGCTCAACCGGACAGCGCAGGTCCGATTCTTTCCTGCTCCGTACCGCATCAATAAAATTGGCCATGTGTCCCTTGCCACCATCACCTTTGAACTGCTTCATTTTCTTGCCATCCTGATCAAAGATCCAGCCACCGCCTCGTCCACCGCGGAATGAACCACCTTCACATTCGACGATAATACCGACGCGCGTTCCAAGATAATTGGCTACGGCATTAACGCCGGGTTTAAGCCGAAGTTGGCGCGTTTCAAAAAAGACCGGGATGCCGTTGTAATCATAGGCCGTGACCATCATGTTCGGCGTATTACCAGCATCATTCCAACCAAAACGCCCGCCGAAGCTCATGACCTTCGAGGGCATACCGTTGTCGCCAAGGGCCCAGCGGATAAGATCGGTTTCATGAGGACCCTGATTGCCGATCCCGCCATTGCCGGTATTGAAGTCCCAATGCCAGTCATAATGGAGGTTGGGGCGGTATAGCGGCTCATCCTGTGCTGGGCCCAGCCAAAGGTTGTAGTCGCACGTGGAAGGCGGTACGAGCGGAGTGTCGATTTTCCCGATGCCTTGCCGGTTCCGGTAGCACAGGCCGCGGACTGATTTAATGTTTCCAATGTTGCCGGCGTGCAGCCATTCAAACATCGGACGCAGTCCCAGGTCGGAGCGGTTTTGCGTGCCGGATTGAACGATCCGACTGTATTTGTCCTTGGCCCTAACCAACTGGCGGCCTTCCCAGATGGTGTGACTGACCGGCTTTTCAACATACACATCCTTGCCCGACTGACAGGCCCAAATTGAAATCAGTGCGTGCCAGTGGTTGCAGGTGGTAATTGAAATCGCGTCAATGTTCGGGTTGTCGATTACGTGCCGGACATCGGTGTAGGTATCGTATTTGTGATTCGGGTTAAAGTTAGCTGCATTTTTTGCAATCTGTGCAGAATCGGGATCGCATAAAGCCACCACGCGCACGCCGGGCATCGAGGAAAAGATCTGGAGGTTTTGTTTTCCTTTTTTTCCGAGGCCGACGATAGCCATACGGATATCATCGTTGGAACCCATGATACTTTTGCTGATGGAAGGCTGCCATCCACGAGAAGGAGATTTGGATGCTCCGGCGAAAACGGTTCCTGCGGCAGCTGAACTGCCGGCAATAAAACTTCGACGATCATTAAGCATAGGACTTACCTTCTTTTTGTTAAGTTATTTAACAAACGATGAGTTTATACCCGATATGGACAATAGAAAAGCGACTTTTTCCGGCGTATGAAAACCTGGGATTGGTTTTTCAATAGCAGGGTAAACGAGGTAGATTTTAGCCATGCAAGCGGACAGAGGTAAGGAATATGGCGCAGGGGCGGAGTTGGCAAATGCCATTACTCACGGCATCGGCTTTTTCATCGGGATTGCTGTTTTGGTGATTCTGGTGGTTTTCGCCAGCCTGCGGAAAGGACCATGGGAAATCGTGAGTGTATCAATCTACGGTTGCACCTTCATCATGCTCTACCTTGGTTCGACGCTCTATCATACCGCCAGAAATCCACGGCTTCGGCATATCATGAAAATCATCGATCATTCCGCCATCTACCTGCTCATTGCCGGCACCTACACGCCGTTTGCTTTGGCCCCCCTGCGCGGAGCGCTGGGCTGGAGCATCTTTGGCGCAATCTGGGGCAGTGCGCTCATCGGGATATTTTTCAAGGCCTTCTTTACCGGCCGCTTCAAGGCGGTGTCGCTGATCAGTTATCTGTTCATGGGCTGGTTTTGCCTGGTCGCCATCAAACCGCTTTACCGGGAATTGACGACTGCGGGTTTTGTATTTCTGGCGGCCGGCGGTCTCTGTTATTCCGTAGGTGCGGTATTCTATGCCATGAAATCGCTGAAATGGTCTCATCCGGTCTGGCATCTGTTCGTTCTGGCGGGCAGTCTCTGCCACTTTTTCAGCATCCTGTTCGGCATTACTCTCTAGTACGGACGGGAAAAAATTCCAACGGTTGGAAAAAATCCGTGCATTCCCTTAACGAGCTAGGTACAAAGGTCGTTTCGATTTGATTATAAGGGAGATGTACGATGGACGTAAAAATTGAGCGCGCACTTTTGAGCGTATCCGACAAGGCGGGAATTCTTGACTTTGCCCGCAATCTGCACGAAATGGACGTGGAACTGCTTTCCACCGGCGGAACCGCTAGGGCGATCCGCGAAGCCGGTATTCCGGTGAAGGATGTCTCTGAGTTTACCGGGTTCCCGGAAATGCTCGATGGCCGCGTTAAAACCCTTACACCGCAGGTGCATGCCGGCATTCTCTACATGCGCGATAACGATGAGCATGTCGCCACCATGAAAGAATACGAGTTGGGTCAGATTGATCTCGTCTGTGTGAACCTTTATCCGTTCGAAGAAACCATCGCCAAAGAAGGCGTTACCCTGCCGGAAGCCATCGAGCAGATTGACATCGGCGGCCCGACCATGATCCGCTCTGCGGCTAAGAATATGAAGTTTGTAACGGTTGTCACAGATCCGTCAGACTACGCGCAGGTAATCAATGAAATGAAATCCAACGCTGGCGCAACAACCGAGCCGTTCCGCTTTACGCTGGGCCAGAAAGTGTATGCCCGTGCAGCCGAGTATAATGCTGCGATTGCAACCTACCTTGCCGAGCAGGTGGCCGAGCAAAAACTGGCCAAGCCTTTTGTTAAATCCTATTCCGACGGAACCGAGCTCCGTTACGGCGAAAACTCCCATCAGAAAGCCTGGCTCTACGAGGATGCCGATTCCCGCGAATCGACCATTGCGCAGACCGAAGTGCTGCACGGCAAGGAAATGAGCTACAACAACTATGTCGATGGCGACGGTGCCCTCGAGGCAGTTAAGGATCTTTCCGGAAAGCCCGGTGTCTCCGTCATTAAGCACACGAATCCCTGCGGCTATGCCACCGGCGAAACGCTTGCGGAAGCCTTCGAAGCCGCCTGGGCGGGGGATCCGATTTCCGCATTCGGTTCCGTAATCGCCGTCACGGAAATGGTAGATCTCGCCACCGCAGAGTGCCTTGACGGCCGTTTCATCGAAGCCATCATCGCTCCCGGATACGCTGAAGATGCCCTCGATCACCTGATGAAGAAAAAGAACCTGCGCATCCTGAAACTGAAAAAGCCAATGGGCAAAGCCCTGCCACAGCGCATGGTCAAACAAATCAACGGCGGCCTGCTGATACAGGATGTTGACACCGAGATTCTCGAAAGCTGGAACGTGCCTACTAAAGCTCCGTTCGCTGAAAACAAGAAAGAGCTCGCGCTCTTCGGTATTGCCGCGGCGAAACACACCAAATCCAATGCGATTGTGCTGGTGCAGGAATACAAGCCCGGCCAGTTCCGTGTTCTCGGAATGGGGGCCGGACAGCCGAACCGGGTGGATGCACTGAAGAAACTTTCCGTTTCCAAAGCCGTCGAAAACCTCAAAACCGAGAATCCGGAAATCACGGATGAGGAAATTCAGCAGGTTATCGGGGACTGTGTATTTGTTTCCGAAGCCTTTTTTCCGTTCGCCGACAGCATCGATGCCGCCAGCGAAATGGGCGCGAAGTTTATCGTCCAGCCGGGCGGTTCCATCCGCGACGACGAAGTCATTTCCGCCTGCAACAAATACGGTATTGCCATGGCGCTCACCAATATGCGCCATTTTAAACACTAATATCTGTTGCTTTCGGAGTGTATGCTTCGCCATGGAGAGCTCGCAGTGCTTCAGCACAGCTTCACTCGCCATGACTTGCCTCCACACCAAAACCAACCGATATTGAGTTTTACAAGCCCGTTCGAATGAGCGGGCTTTTTAATTATCTGCGCCGATCTTCCTGATCTGCGGGGAAATCTAATTCGATTCTTCTGCTTGCATCTGAGGGAAATACGCGTATACATGCCCGTTCGTTTTGCGGAACCCACTGATTCGGTTCCGATGATTCGGGGTTTAACTCTTGCGATGGGCGCGGGATTGACGCCCCGCTAACTGGAGAGAACCGGACTTGATCCGGTGTATGGACGAATAATAAATCGTCCCTCCGTATTGTGAGAGGATACTATGAAATTCACCGAACTCGGGCTTAGCCCGGAAACCCTACAATCGATCCAAATGCTTGGATTCGAAACTGCAACCCCGATCCAGGAAAAGGCTATTCCGATTCTGCTCGAAGGCGAGCGCGATTTTGTCGGCCTGGCATCCACCGGAACTGGAAAAACGGCCGCATTTGGCCTGCCGCTGCTGGAACGGGTTGATCCGAACAACACTATGCCGCAGGGCATTATTCTTTCCCCGACCCGCGAACTCTGCCTGCAGATTGCGGATGACCTGAAAAAGTTTGCCCGTCACCAGAAGATCAGTATTACAGCGGTTTACGGTGGATCGAACATTACCACCCAGATCCGTGACCTGAAGCGCGGTACACAGATCATAGTGGCAACGCCCGGCCGTCTGCTGGATCTGATTGAACGCCGTGCTGCTAAACTGGATCAGGTTTCCGTAGTCGTTCTCGACGAAGCCGACGAAATGCTCAACATGGGGTTCAAGGACGAACTGGACGCTATTCTTTCAAAAGCGCCGGAAAGCCGGGTAACCTGGCTGTTTTCCGCGACCATGGCCAAAGGCGTGGCGCGCATTGCGGCAAACTATCAGCACGATCCGGTTGAAGTTTCCGTGGGCGGAAAGAATGAATCGGCCAAGAATATTGATCATCTCTGCTTTATGGTGCATGAAAAAGACCGCTACCCGGCTGTTAAGCGAATTCTCGATTTTCTGCCGGAAATCTATGGCCTGATCTTTTGCCGTACCCGTGCTGAAACCCAGTCGGTTGCTGAAAAGCTGATTCAGGATGGATATACAGCAGATGCCCTGCATGGTGATCTGTCCCAGGCCCAGCGCGATGCGGTCATGCGCAAATTCCGTCAGAAAAACATTACCATTCTGGTGGCAACCGATGTGGCCGCACGTGGAATCGACGTCGACGATATCACGCACGTCATTCACTATAAGCTTTCGGACGAAGTGGCGGCCTATACGCACCGCAGCGGCCGTACGGCCCGCGCCGGGAAATCCGGAGTTTCGATTGCGCTGATCAATATGCATGAGCGCCGCCGTATCACGGAACTGGAGCGCCGTAACAATATTAAGATCCGATTGGAAAAGGTTCCGGATGCCAAAGCCATCTGCGAAAACCAGCTGATTGCACTGCTTAACCGCGTGATCGATTGTGAAGTGAACGAAGAGGAAATTAAGGATTATTTACCCCCAGCCTACGAAGCGCTTTGTCATCTGGATAAAAAAGAAATCATCAAGCGCTTTGTCTCGGTTGAGTTCAATCATTTCCTGGAATACTACCGCAATGCCGACGATATCAACGTTAAGCCGCGCCCGCAGCGTGAGCGGCAGGCCGGACAGCAGCGGTCCGAAAATTCAAAACGCAACCGCCGGATGGAAGCCTACGATAAGAAACGTTTTTCCATTAATGTTGGCCGGGTACACAAGGTGAATGCCGGGGCCATCGTTCGGTTGGTTTGCGAAAACTGCAATCTGAAGTCCAACCAGATCGGTGCCATCGACCTAGGCCGCGATATGTCCTTTTTCGAAGTTTCCAAGGATGCCTCTTCAGCCATTCGTGAAGGCATGAGTAAGCTGAAGCTCGATGGTCGCGAAGTCAGTATCCGTTCTGCCGGTGGGCAGGGGGGGGGAGGCCATCGTCCCGGTGGTCGTCAGGGCGGTGGACGGCCCGGCAGTCGGCAAGGTGGTGGCCGTAGACCTCGCAATAGGGATTAGCAACGTTGAAAACCCGGTTCGTTAATGAGCCGGGTTTTTTTGTGTCTGGGTAATTTCGAACGTTTTAAAAGCTGAAAATTTTACGAAATATCTTTGCCGTCTGCATTTCCGAGTGCAAGACTCTGGTTTCAACATCGCCTCTGAGGCTTACAAATCAGGAAACGGTTTGTAATGGTCTATGCAGGGGAAAGCGTGAAACCATTCGGCAACTTAAGGAGGTACACATGAAAATGATTAAACGCACGGGTCTGTCACTCATTATTTGTTCAGCAGTCCTATCGGTACAGGCGGCTCCTGTAATTGAAAAGCCGGCCGTCATGCCGGAAGCCATGCTTTCGCTTGCCGCTCCGGATGTACACGGTTTGCTGGATGGAGTCGGTAGTGTCGCCGCCAAAGCATCGCCGATGATGAATGGAATGATGCTTAAAAACATGCTCGGCATGCAACTGGGCGATCCCGGGCTGACAGGATTTGCGCAGGGGAAAGGGTTGGCGGTAGTCGCTCTTAATACCACTAATATTTTTGCCGTACTGGAGATTTCAGAGGCACAATCTGCGGCGTATACCAAAATGGCGACCTCTCAAGGCATGCAGGCCAGTTATACGAATGGCGTTCTCGTGCTGGGGGACTCTCCGGAAACCGTATCGAAGGGCATAGCGCAGGCGGGTGCGGTTAAGTCCAGCCTCTTGTCTAAACGCAGTCCGACACTCCGCATTGCGGCACAACCTAATGCGGTTATCGAACGGAACAACGAACAGATTCAGGGGCTGTTGACCATGATGCCGGCTTTGATGACTGCGCAGGCGGCTCAGGCTTCTCCGGAGGAAGCCAAGGCGATGAAGACCGCAGCAAAAATTCTGGAAGGGGAGCTTCGCGTATTGCTTTCCATTATTGGTCAGTGCGAGGCCGGTGAACTGGTGATTGCTCCGGAAAATGGCTCTGTCCGTTTGAACGAAACCTATATTCCGAAAGCCGGAACCCGTCTGGCCACGCTGATGAATTCTACAAAAACCGTGAAGGCCAATCCTAAAATTCAGTCTGACTTGCTGGGCGATGGCATGGTGCAACTGGACTTTGTTATGGGCAGTCCCGAAGCAATTACGGATTTCATTGTGGCGGAAACGGAAAATCTCGTAACGGAAATGGCCGTCACGAATATCGATCTCGTCGGCTTTGCCACGGTCATGGGAAAATGGATGGATCTCTATGGCGGAACCGCCTGCGAAACCTTTGGTTTTGATGCCGATGACGGTCTGAGTGTCAATTATCTGCTGGAGCTGAGTGACGAAGAAGCTGCGATGAAGGCCTTCCGGTCCATGAAAGAGGACATGGCTCCATTCCTGAACATCTATAAAAATATGGGCATGGAACTGGATGTGGAATTCAAGGAAAACGTTGCGGAATACAAAGGGATTAAAATCCACCGTTTCGAGATGGAATTCGACATGGATGAAATGGGCGCGGAGCAGCAAAAGCAGATGGAAGCCCTCGATTTGGATGACATGGATTACGATGTCGCCATTTTTGACGGCCTGCTGCTCTATACCATGGGTGAAAATTCCCTTCAGAAAGCCATCGATCGAATCAAGGATCCGGCCACCACGATTACTCCTATCGCGGCCCGCAAAGTCTACCCTGAAGGTGCATTCTACTACTGCGACATTGATATCGGCCGCTATTTAGAGCTCGTTTCGGCCTTTATGCCGGATGATGTACAGGATCCGATCCCTCCACAGGTCATGGCTATGATGCAGGGAGCCGATCCGATTACCTCCGCCGGTTTCCGCGATGATGGAGCGGTAATGTGGAGTGTGAATATCCCCGGCGATCTGATCGGTAAAATCGGCCAGGTCGGGATGATGATGCAGATGCAGAAAATGCAGCAACAGCAAATGCAGCAGGGCATGCCGGGTGGGGTTCCTCAAGCGGCACCAAGTGCTGTGCCGGTTCAGTAAGCGTTATTCATAGTACTGAATACTGTGAAATCCCGCCCGAAACGGTGGGATTTTTTTATAAAGTAGGATAGGCTTCCAGCCTGTCTGCACACGCAAAGTTCCTGAATGAGCGGAGACAGGCTGGAAGCCTATCCTACGTTATTTTCTCATTTTCCCGATGTTCTTGGTTTAACCCGCCCGCCTTTATGGCTATTGTCCCCGTTTTGCTGAGGAAAAAACCTATCGGGTGGAGTTTTACTATGATTTATCGCATTGAAATCGGTTTAAAAGACGGTGTGCCGGATGCACGGGGGCGCGGGGTGATCCATCGGGCGGAAGGTGCCCTTAAAATGGCGATTGCAGACTGCCGCACGCGTGACGTGTATAAAGTGGTGGCCAACATTGATGAAGCCACCGCCGCCGTTGTACAGAAATCGTTTGCCGATCCGGTTGTAGCCGAATCCGCTATGGGCCGTCTGCCCGCTCCTGAAAGCTTTGACTGGATGATTGAAGTCGGCTTTAAACCGGGTGTAACCGATAACGTCGGCCGTACCGCCCGTGGTGCCCTGCAGGACGATGTCGGTCGCGAGCTCGAGTGGGAAGAACAGGTTTATACCTGCATTCAATATTTCCTTTCCGGCGATCTGTCCCGCGAAGACGTGGAGCACTTGGGTAAAGACCTGCTTGCCAACACCCTGATTCAGACCATCGATGTGTTTTCCAAGGAAGAATGGCTGGCCGCTGAGCCGGATATGACCGCACCGATCTTTGATGACCATCCCGAAATCAAGGTCAACGTTATTGAGTTGCCGGACGACGATGCCGAGCTGATGCGGATCTCCTCCGAGGGCATCCTTTCGCTCTCGCTCGAAGAAATGCGCACCATCCGCGATCACTATCTGCGCGATGACGTAAAAGCGCACCGTGCCGAGCTCAACCTGCCGGAATGGCCGACCGATATCGAACTGGAATGTATTGCCCAGACCTGGTCGGAGCACTGCTCGCATAAGATTTTTGCCGGTACCGTGGAATATAAAGACGAAGAAACGGGCGAGACCGAAACCATCAATTCGCTCTACAAAACCTATGTCAAAGCCTCCACCAAAAAGATCGAGGAGTCCATCGACTGGCTGGTATCGGTCTTTACCGACAATGCGGGTATCGTGAAATTTAACGAAGACATCCACCTCGTCTACAAGGTGGAAACGCACAACTCGCCATCCGCACTCGATCCCTATGGCGGATCCATGACCGGAATCGTCGGCGTAAACCGCGATCCGCTCGGCACCGGCATGGGCGCGGCGCTGGTTTCCAATGTCTGGGGTTATTGCCTCGGTTCGCCGTTCTACGATAAGGAAATTCCGGAAGGCCTGATGCACCCGCGTCGTATCCGCGACGGGGTTCACGAAGGTGTAATCGACGGCGGTAACCAGTCCGGCATTCCTTACAGCCGCGGCTTTGAATGTTTCGACGAACGCTTTCTCGGCAAACCATTGGTCTACTGCGGAACGATGGGCACCATTCCGGTGGACGTAACCGGCGGTCCGTCCGAGCGTAAGGAAATTGAAGTGGGTGACTGGACGGTCATGTGTGGCGGCCGTATTGGTAAAGACGGCATTCACGGGGCAACCTTTTCATCTGAAGAACTCCGTACTGAATCTCCCGCCCAGGCTGTGCAGATCGGCGACCCGCTGACCCAACGCAAACTCTATGAATTCCTGCTCGAAGCCCGCGATCTCGGCCTTTTCCGCTGCATCACCGACAACGGAGCCGGGGGCATCTCCTGCTCATTCGGTGAAATGGGCAAATATTCCGGCGGCTGCGAATGCGATCTCGCCGGAGCTCCGCTGAAATATGAAGGCCTCCAGCCGTGGGAAGTGCTCGTTTCCGAAGCTCAGGAGCGCATGACCCTCGCGGTTCAGCCCGAAAAGCGTGAGGAATTCGAAGCGCTTGCTAAACAGCGCGATGTCGAAGTTGCCTTTATGGGCAAATATAACGATTCCGGCTACTTCACCGTCAAGCAGGACGGCAAAGTGATCGCCAGCCTCGACATGGACTTCCTCTATGAAACCGGTTGCCCGACGCTCGTTATGCCCGGCGTCTGGAAAAAACCTGAAGTTCCGGCTCCTGCCGTTCAGGCGCAACCGGACTATTCCGATACGCTCGTGAAACTGATGGGCGACCTGAATATTTGCTCGCGCGAATACAAGAGCCGCATCTATGACGGCGAGGTGAAAGGCCTGTCTGTTGTGAAGCCGTACGTTGGCGTGAACTCCGATGTGCCGTCCGATGCCACCGTGATGCGCGTGGAATATAACAAAGACCGCGGTGCGGTACTGGCGGAAGGAATTAACCCGTGGTTCTCGGATATCGACACCTATGACATGACTACATCAGTCATCGACGAAGCGGTTCGTCGCGTAATTGCGGTCGGTGGCGATATGAACCGTATTGCGATTCTGGACAACTATTGCTGGCCGGATCCGGTTGAGTCAGACAAGACTCCTGACGGCGCCTACAAGATGGCGCAGCTCGTGCGCTCCAATAAAGCACTCTACGATCTGACCACGCTCTACAAAACACCCGCCGTATCCGGTAAGGATTCCTGCAAGAATGATTCCACCCGTGGCGGCAAAAAGATCTCTATTCCGCCGACGCTGTTGGTCTCTTCCATCGGTCAAATAGATGACGTCAACAAAGCGGTCACCATGCCGCTCAAGGATGCCGGCGATGTGATCTATGTGATCGGCGAAACCAAGGATGAGCTCGGTGCCTCTGCGTACTACCGTCTGCTGGCCGAAGAGCAGGGCGCTCCCGAAAACTATGGAGGAACGGTTCCGGCGGTTGATGGCGAAAAGGCTCTCGAGATTTATGCGGCCATGAACAAGGCTACGGATGCCGGCCTGCTGAAATCGGCCACCACCCCGAGTAAGGGCGGCCTCGCCGTATCCCTTGCGCTGACCGCGGTCGGCGGTCAGCTCGGTGCGGAAGTGGATCTTTCCGGTCTCGGACTGGATGCAGCCACCGCACTCTTCTCCGAATCCAACAGCCGCTTCATTGTTTCGGTTGCTCCGGAGAAAGCTGATAAACTCGAAAGCCTGTTTACCGGATTGCCGATTCAGAAGGTTGGTTTAGTTACAGCAGAGAAGAAGCTTGATGTGAAGGACTCTGTTAGCCGCGACATCGATGCGCTGGTTAAGCCGTTTAAGGAAACGCTGCAAGGCGTGTAGCTTGTAGGCGGGGGCGATGACCCCGCTCCGCAGAATTCGGAGTCACGGCCTCCGGTATTGCGAAGAAAAACCCCGCGAGCTTTATCGCGGGGTTTTCTGTTGGAAGGGACGACTGTCCTCAGTCGTCCATCCGTTGGAGCAACGGAGTCCGTCTTTTACTCCAGCTCAACTTCCAGTTTGTAGAATCCATCTGACCAAGCGTTGTGAAGCGTGTCGGTGAAGCTTCCTGAGGACCAGTGAATATTAGTATTCATCGGCTGGAAGGGCGTGGTCAGGTTCGGAGTCCAGTACACACTGTAAACGCGTCCCGATGCGGAATTCCAGGTTAGTTCCGGGCCGAAGCTGGACAGGATGAACCGGGAATTTTGATCTGTTGGATCAATGCCTGCCACATAGGCTTCAAGCAATGTATTGATTCCGTTTGAGCTGATAGATGTCGGCAATGCATTAGTCATGTCGCCGAAATACTGTTGCTCCCACCAGTTCGGGAGACCATCCCCATCGAAGTCACTTCCGGCAATAGTGAATGCGGCGCTGGCCGCCCAGGGTGAGTCCGAATAACCGATGGATGACAGTTTCAGGCGGACCGCATAATTCGTACCCTCGGTACCCGGCAGCGTCCATGAATACGATGTTGCATTTGCCGCAGTCATCGTGACGGATTGCCAGGTGCCGGCAACGGCGACTCCGATATCATCCACCCACCAGCCAGTGGAAGCGACCGAACTGTCATCTGCTTCACGGAAACGGACCTGTACATTCATGCCTGCATAGCTCGACAATGGAATTTTGGTTTCAATGAATCCGCCGCTGTCACCACTGAATGCGCTTCGGCCGCCGATCGGGCTGCTATAGCTGCTGGAAATCGTGCTGTTGTACCCATTCTGAGTGGCAGCACTGCCAATATCAATCCAGGTAGAGCCGTCTGTGCTGATTTCCACCACGGCTCCATCAAATCCGGATTCCAATATGTAGTAATGCCAGAACGACAATATCGCACCGTTGCTAACCGCAATCGTAGTACTCGTCAGATATTGATCCGCAATTTACTATCATCTGTAGCAAACCAGCTGTGTGTCGGGCTGTAGCTGTCTGATGTAACTATGGCCCAGTCCGTTCCTCCTGACTTTGTGGTGGTCCACCCGTTTACACCGGACTCTATGTCGTCGAAGAAGACCGATGTGCTGCCCGATAACATGCTCGTGTATTCGATGGTTGTTTTAGCCGTGGCCGGTGCTCCATTCAGGCTCCATTGTACAATGGCGGAAGAACCGCCGCTTAAAACTTCTCCTCCTACAGGATAGGTAAGAACAGGAGTCGGCAATGCCGGAAGATCAAGAATCAGCTGGTCGACGAAGCGCGTTGAGTACACGCCGGCGTGCGGGCCGGACGGATAAAGCGTCTGCGCGGCGCTTACGGTTGCATTTGCCAGATCACGCATCTTCACTCCGCTGCCCAGTCCAAAAAAAGATTCGAGGATGATCGTATCCATTTCCTCGCGCGGACGCCCCATGGCAATCAGGTCGGTAAAGGCCATGAAGATAGGGGCGCTCCACAATTGGTCCGAATAGTTTGCAATGCCATCGATCGGCTCGTGGGCAGTGTAGAAATGGCTATGATCGTAGGTTAAGTCCGTCCGGTTCATAAGTCTGCCGGGCCACGTGTCGGAGCCATGGCCATCCCATGAAAAAGCCCACTCGGGATGGTGGGTAGAGCCGTTAGTTGTAATCCAACTGTAGGAGCCCCCCCAATAGTCGCCAAAACCTTCGCCAATGGCTCCCGTATCGCCACCACTCCAGCTCGGTACAATATCGTGGGTCAATGCATGTCCGTATTCATGAAGAATAACGTCGGCATCTTCATCATCATCAACTCCACCATGTCCAAAAGCGATGTATTTTACACCTCCACCATAGACATAGTACGAATTATCATCTCCGTTCACGCCATCCGAGTCGATCGGGATAGGCTCTGCGAGAATGCTGGAACTGTTGGTGAATCCCAGCGACTGAATATAGCGCTGGTTCTGGTCGACATGAAAATAGCACATGGCATCGTTAAATGCATTGTTACCTCGTTTGGCAGTCCAGTTGCCATCTGTTGTTGTGGACACTGCAGTCGCCGGCGGTTCAGCCGGTATGTTGGTTATGGATACCCAGGGGCCGTCCAGATAATAAACACCGCCATCCAGCGTGATCCCTTGCAACGTACGGTTGAAATAGGCCGGATCAAAGGTTGCAGCAGAACTGGTATCCAGCAAGGCATCGTTCATCAGTGTTGTGCGGGGATCCGGATCAAAAACCAGCGCCGATCCACTCACCGTCGTCTTATCAACCGTGCTCCCTGTCTTCGGTTGCGCTTTCTGTTTCGACTTGAATTGATTCAGCTCCGTATCAAAGTTCTTTATGGATCCCTTGTATGCTGAAAAATCAGGTATTTCATCCGGCCCGTATTTGCGGCTGAGCTCTTTTCGTTTTACGGAAATTATCTCGCCGCTTAGAGCATCGATCTTGTGTTCCCAGTAGCCATTTGGGGCATCGACAGCAATAAAGGTTTTATAAACGAGTCTGAAGCCGGTTCCCTCCGGAATATAAATCAGCTCTGCTTCCGGCGCTGCCTTTAAGCTGCCATGTACGCGAAGATGATTCCAGGCGGCTGTAAGCGCAGCATTTATACTGATCGTTGTTTTCGCAGCCGGGATCGACGATGCAACGGGATATGTATTGTTGTAAACCTGATAGACAGATCCATCGGCCTTTTTTTGTGACACGACAATTTCTCCGCCCTCAACCGGGATACCGTTTAAGAACTGTTGGTACCGGGTATGCACCCCGACGAGACTTTCACGGGTGCTTACTATCGTAAGGTTGGATAAGTCAGCGGGGAGCTGATAGCGGTCGGCATTCTGAGTTAGATAATCATCTGCCGACCCGGCTTTTGATGCAGATGCAGCAGGAAATTCAAGCCTTGGTGTTCCCCGGTGATCTTCATGAACAGATCCTTTGGGAGCTATAGTCGCAGCCTCGGCATTTTGAATACAGAATCCCTGCCATAACATGGTGAGAACAAAAACTGTCACGAATTTTTCTCTACGGTTTCCTGATAGAAATTTCCTGGATGAAAAAAGTCCACAGACTCCGTAGTTACCACGATTTAATACATTCATAATCCGCTCCCTGAATTAAAACACAGGATTATAAAACTTCATTGGATCAATGTTAAGCAGTAAATGAATGATTAAGAATTTGTTGGAGGTTGGTGGCGGTGTCCAATGCTGGAATCATTCAGTATTAGGTTTTTCTGTAGGGCCTGCCTCAATTTCCTGCAAGAAACTGGTTAGATCGGCATAGCTTCTGCCGCCGAGATTGGGAGAGGTCCATCCCGGGACGTGCTTAATCAGCACGCTCACATCCCCTGTGCCGAAAAAGCTGATTCCTTTTTCAAGGAAGTACAATGTCGGGGGGGCGCTTTCTTTCTTTTTTATCGCAACGAAAAAGCAGTTATGCACTTTATCGGGATTTTCAAATCCCAGGATATAAATGCCTTTGTCCGGATAACGGTGAAGGGTCAGTGCTCCAGCAAATTGCGCATCCACTTTTTCCAGGGCCTTTTCGGTAAGAGGTTCAACATTTCCTTTTTCAATATTTTCAAGGATGTCTAGAGCGGGATCGCAGATCCAGTCGGGGAGCAAAGCGTGTTGAAAGGTATATACCGCATTTTGGCGGGCTCTTTTCTTTGCCGCTTCAGCACGGGCTATTTCATTGGCCGGACTGGAGCGCCGGTCGGATCCAAATAGTGAAAGGTCATCGTTTTCTTCTGCCTGCGGAGTGTTGGCGGCGACTTCTTTTGCCCGGGCCCTTGCTGCCGCAGCTTCAGCTCTTGCCTTTTCCGCAGCGGCTTTTTCGATTTCTTCTTCCTCGATTGCTGCACTCTTTTCGGTATGGGGAAAAATCAGCTCTTCCCCAAGTTTCAGCTTTCTTCCGTCTAGATTGTTGAGTGCTTTGAAGGCCTTGTAATAGGCATTGATATCTTCACCTTCATAGAGCTCCGGATAGGCCTTCATGTCAGCCTGATAGATACTGAAAATTGATTTTTCACGCCCCGTCAGTGTATACGGCTCACCGGGCTTTGCCACTGCTGACAGCGCCAGCGAAAATACAATTATGCCTGAGATATAAATATTCATTATGAATCTATAGCGAATGGAAAAACCGAACTCTGCCCGATCATGTAATCCGGGCATAGAAAAAACCGCGAGGTTAGTCGCGGGATTTTCTGTAGGATGAGGCTCCGCCTCGTCCAGCCTTTGTTCAGGAAGGGTCGAAGCAGAGCTTCAACCTACTTGTCCTGCAAAATGCGGAGCATCCGGCGGAGCGGCTCGGCGGCACCCCAGAGGAGCTGGTCGCCTACGGTGAACGCGTTGAGGTATTCCGGCCCCATCTTCATTTTGCGAAGGCGCCCAACTGGAACCGTAAGAGTACCGGAGATGGCTGCGGGAGTCAGACGTGCAAGGGTGTCTTCCTTGTTGTTCGGCACCACATCGATCCATTCATTATCGCCGCGCAGAATGTCTTCAATTTGCTGAATAGATACATCCTTGGTCAGCTTAATGGTAAGGGCCTGGCTGTGGCTGCGCATAGCGCCGATGCGGACGCAGGTGCCGTCGATCGGGATCAACGGATCGTTCTGCAGGATCTTGTTGGTTTCAACGTAACCTTTCCACTCTTCCTTGGTCTGGCCGTCGTCGACGGCTTTGTCGATCCACGGAATTAAAGAACCGGCCAGCGGGGCACCGAACTGTTCTTTCGGAAAGCTGTCGCTGCGCAGCGCATCGCTGACCTTGCGGTCGATATCCAGAATAGCGGAGGCCGGGTTTTTCAGTTCCTCGACTGCGGCGTCGAACAGGTGGCCTTTCTGCGAAAGCAGCTCACGCATGTTCTGGGCACCGGCGCCGGAGGCGGCCTGATAGGTCATGGAAGAAACCCATTCAACAAGGCCGGCCTTGAAGAGGCCGCCGATGGCCATCAGCATCAGGCTGACGGTGCAGTTGCCGCCGATAAAATCTTTCTTACCGTCAGCCAGTGCCTGATCAATAACCGGGCTGTTGACGGGGTCGAGAATAATGGTTGCCTGATCGGCCATACGCAGGGTGGAAGCCGCATCGATCCAATAACCGTTCCAACCTTTTTCACGCAGCTGCGGGTGCACCTTTTCGGTATAGCTTCCGCCCTGGCAGGTAATGATCGCGTCCATTTCCATGAGCGCATCGATGTCGAAAGCATCCACCAGGGTGGATTCGCCTTTACCGACATTCGGTGCGGCCTGTCCTGCCTGGGAGGTGGTGAAGAAGACAGGATCAATATGTTTAAAATCTTTTTCCGCGCGCATGCGTTCCATCAGCACGGAACCAACCATGCCACGCCATCCAATAAGTCCGGTTTTCATAAGGTTCTCCAACTATCTGTTCAAAGGGCAGGGACAGTATTTAATTTGAAAACCAAACGCAAGCCGCTATTGTGCGCGGCTCCTGGGTATAAAAAGGGTGCGTTTATGTGGATTTGGCTGGGATTGTCTTCAATGTTGCTGCTGGGGTTCTACGACCTCTGTAAAAAACATTCATTGAATGATAATGCCGTACTTCCAACCCTGTTTTTCTCCAACCTTACGGGGCTCTTTCTGGTGGTGCCGGTGATTCTTGGCTCCGTTTTCCTGCCGGACACAATGGATACACTGGGTTTGTACGTTGCTCCGTTACCGCTGCGGTCGCATGGGATACTGGCTTTGAAGTCGCTGATTGTGGGGATTTCATGGGTCTGTGCCTTCTTTGCAATGAAACATCTGCCGATTTCCATCGTTTCTCCGATTCGGGCATCGGGACCGATGTGGACGCTGGTGGGTGCCATCATACTTTTTCATGAGAGCCCGAATCCGCTGCAATGGATCGGTATGATCATTATCTTCAGCGGCTACTTTGCTTTTTCGCTGCTGGGCCGGGAGGAGGGCATCCATTTTCACCGCAGCAAATGGATCGGCCTGATCTTTCTGGCCACCTTTATCGGAACCTGCAGCACGCTGATGGATAAATGGCTGATGCAGCTGATGGGATTTTCCGCGATTCAGGTGCTGGTCTGGTACTGTCTTTATCTGGCCATCTTTTTCACCATCGTAAATGCGGTTGCCTGGTGGCCGACGCGCAAGAGGACGACTCCATTCCAATGGCGCTGGACGGTGCCGATGATCGGGGTTTTTCTGGTGCTTTCCGACTATATCTATTTCAAAGCGGTCGAGCATCCCGAAGCGTTAATCGTAATCCTATCCGTGCTGCGCCGCTGCAGTGTGCTGGTCGGATTTTTTGCCGGTGCCGTAATTTTCAAGGAAGTGAACAAGCGCAGGAAAGCCTGGGCGCTGATGGGAATTATGATCGGCGTGCTTTTAATTATCCTTTCGGATCGGTAGAACGGATCAGCAATGAAAGTGGTACTCAAACATGCGGGGCGATGGCTTCATTTCAGCCAGCCTGAAAAGGTGCTGCAGGCGGATTCGCTGGAACAGGTACAGCCGATGCTGCGTGAAGCGGAGCTGTCCGGTTTGTTTGCCGCAGGATTTATTGCCTATGAGGCGGCTCCGGCATTTGATCATGCCCTGAAAACACACCCTGTTGATGATTTTCCCTTACTCTATCTAGGATTGTTCAAGGGGCCGGAAGTCCTGGATGATATCAAGGAGTCTCCTGCTGCACACTTTGAAGTCGGCGAGCTGAAACCGTCCATTTCCAAAGCCGCATTCGCAGAAACTATCGAAAAGATAAAAAGTCATATCGCGGATGGTGCTACCTATCAGGTCAATTATACCTACCGCCTTAATGCTGCGTTTAAGGGCGATACCTGGGCTTTTTTCTATGAGCTGGTTAAGGGGCAACGCACGGAATATGCTGCTTTTATTGAAACGGATGATTTTACCATTTGTTCGGCGTCTCCTGAACTGTTCTTCAACTTCAGCAACGGGACGATTACTTCGCGCCCGATGAAAGGAACGGCGCGCCGGGGACTTACCCTGTCTGACGATTGGAAGCAGGCGGAAGCGCTCCGGCAGTCTGAAAAGGACCGGGCGGAAAATATCATGATTGTTGATATGATCCGCAACGATATCGGCAGGATTGCCGTTCCCGGCAGCGTTGAGACGGTCAGTAAATATGACGTTGAGAAGTATCCTACGGTCTGGCAGATGACCTCGACGGTCCGGGGGAAAAGCGACGAGGGCGTCGCTTCTACGTTTAATGCATTATTCCCGTGTGCATCGATTACCGGCGCGCCGAAAGCGAAGACGATGGAGATTATCCGGATGTTGGAAACTTCGCCCCGGAAAATTTATACGGGCTCGATCGGGTTTATGACCCCGCAGGGAGAAACCTGCTTTAATGTGGCCATCCGTACGGCACTGATCGACCGGAAAAAGGGTTCGTTGGAATTTGGGGTCGGCGGCGGTATTGTATGGGATTCTGATGCGGAAGCCGAATATGAGGAAACGTTGACGAAGGCGCGGGTGCTGACCCAGCCCCGACCCGATTTCCAGCTGCTGGAAACCATGCTGTGGGAACCGGAATCGGGTATTTATTTATTGAATGAGCATATGCAGCGTCTGGGAAAATCAGCCGCCTATTTTGATGTGCCGCTTGATATGCATGCGGTTTTTCAAGGGTTGGACAGTGCCCTTCAAACGCTGGACAAAATCCCGCACCGGATACGGTTGCTGGTTTCAAGGGATGGAAATTCCGAGATCCAGACCTTTTCATTAGATGAGGGTAGGGCGGGCTCGCCAGGCGCGCCGCGGACAGCTCGGCGATCTGTCCCACCCTTAAGAATTGCCGTAGCTAAAGAGCCGGTCGATTCGAGTAATTTTTTCCTTTATCACAAAACAACCCATCGCAAGGTATATGAATCTGCGAAGGCCGGGTTCCCTGATGCTGACGATGTTATTCTGTGGAATGAAAACGGCGAGGTAACCGAAAGCTGTTTGGCCAACGTAATTATCCGGAAAGCTGGAAAGCTGATTACCCCTCCGGTAACAAGCGGTCTGCTGGCAGGCACATTCCGTGATCATCTACTGAAAACCGGTGAAATTGAGGAGTCCGTCGTCAGTCTTGCTGATCTGAAGGCCGCGGAAGAGGTTTTTCTGGTAAATTCGGTGAGAAAATGGCAAAAGGCTGTTGTAGAACAGCAGGAGAGATAAGCATGAAAGTTATTGTTGATTTGACCATCGTTCCGATTGGCGTTGGAATTTCGCTATCAAAATATGTGGCAGCCTGTGAAGAGGTGCTGAGCCGTCCGGGTTTAAAGACCGCGCTACATGCCAACGGCACCAATATTGAAGGGGAATGGGACGAGGTTTTTGCAGCGGTGAAAGCCTGCCATGAAAAGGTGCATGAAATGGGTGCCCCGCGAATCCACACGAACATTAAACTGGGAACACGTAACGACCGGGAGCAGTCACTTGAAGACAAGGTCAATAGCGTGGAGGCCAAGCTACAGAAGTAATGGCCGCGAAAGAACGCAAAGGAACGCAAAACCTATGCGGGCGATTATATGCGTTCTTTGTGCTCTCTTGTGGCTAATTCCTTCTGCCTCAGGCAAGGAGGGCGATATGGATGTGGAACGCATGTTAATGGTTGATGTGCTGAAGCAGAACGGCATCAAAGATGAACGCGTGCTGGATGCGATGGCGAAGGTCCGCCGACATGTTTATATTCCCGAGAGCAACCGTACCTATGCCGATGCCTATGGAAACCATCCCTGTTCGATTGGATACGGGCAGACGATTTCGCAACCATTTATTGTGGCATACATGACACAACGAATTGAGGTGAACCCGGGGATGAAGGTGCTGGAAATCGGAACCGGGTCCGGGTACCAGGCGGCGATACTGGCCGAACTGGGCGCAAAGGTTTACAGCATTGAAATTATTCCGGAACTGGCGGATCACGCGCGTAATGTCCTATCTGCCGAGGGGTACACGTCGGTGAAGGTAAAAACAGGAGATGGTTATAAAGGTTGGCCGGATGAGTCCCCGTTCGATGCGGTTATTGTTACCTGCGCCCCGGATAAGATTCCTGAAGAACTGGTAAAACAGTTGAAGGATGGCGGAAAGATGATCCTTCCGGTCGGCACCTCGATTCAACAGCTGGTTGTGCTCAAAAAAACAGGGGACTCATTTCAGAAAGTCCCCGATATCTATGTGCGCTTTGTGCCGATGGTCAAGGGGCGTGAGGAGTGAGGTACAGGGTGTGCGTCATTTTTTTGTGGAAACCGGAATCCGCAGAACAACCATAAGACCGGTGATCAACAGGGCTAAGCCCACCATGCGTAGGGGCAGATTCTTGATGGCAAAGCCAATAGCGTAGGTGCCGAAGATCAGGATCGATAACACGGCAATAACTTTGGCTTTCCGGGGGATGCACCGGTGCTCCTGCCAATTGTGTATAATCGGCCCGAAAATATTGTGTTCCAGTAACCAACGGTGGCATTTTTCGGAAGAATTTGCAAAACATGCGGCCGCCAGCAGCAGTAGCGGTGTGGTGGGAAGCAGCGGGAGGAAGATGCCCAGCGTGGCCAGGCCCACCAGCAGAAACCCTGCAATCAAATATGGCCATTTCATTTTTTGTTTCATTGAACGAAGCGTTACGTAAATGGGTCAAGGGAGTAAAGCGAAATGGGAGGTCGGGGAAAATCGACTGGTTTTTTCAGGGTTGATGTTGGATAGTTCTCATGTGGAGGCTGGGAGGCCTGCTGTTAACAGGAGTGCGCATGAAGATAGGCATCAAACGGTTATATTTCCAGGGACTGATCCTCCTGCTTTCAGCAGTTACCGTGCATGCGGTGGATAATCCGCTTTCCGTTCCTCTTGATGGTGCCGTGGTCCGCTACAACGGTTTGTATTATGGTATGGGTGCAAGGACTAACGGGCAGATGCTGGTATCTGAGGATCTCGTGCACTGGGAATCGCCAACGGCTGTGATGCCGGAATCTGTGGCAGGGCCGTATGAGCTGATTTACCGGAACGGTCTCTTCTACCTCTTTTCGGAAGGCCGGGGGTTCGGGGTTTCCGACGATCCGCTTAAACCGTTTTCCAAAGTAAGGAAATCCGGATTGTCCGGCGGGGAAATGCGGTTGTATCAGGATGGAAGTGGTGCGCTGTTTTCAGTTAACCGGCGGGCAGGGAGTAAGAAAGAAGGCGAGATCTGGCTGCAACGCTATGGCGCGCCGTGGAAGACGTCCGATAGGCCAAAGCAATTGCTCGATGGTCGACGCGGGATGTGGGATTCGCTCGATAGCGCAGATCTGGGAGAACCGGAAATATTCAACTACCGGGGAAGCTACTATCTTCTGTATGCGGCAAATAATCCGAATCCGCGAACCGGTCACCGCGAAATCGGTTTGGCGATGAATGAAAATCCGATTCGGTTTGAGAATCCGGATAAGATTGCTGAACCGGTTCTGGTTCGGAACTCGGACCGGTTGGCCCGCACGTATGAGGTTCTTCTGCCGCCCGGTGAATATTCTGAATGGGAGGGACGCTATACCACAAAGCCGCCTGAAGAAGGTTGGACGCTGCCTGATTTTAAACTATCAGGCTGGCGGACAGGCGAGGGCGCATTTGGTTTTCCATTTGAGGTAGATGGCACCCAGTTGCATGCCTGCCGAACCAAATGGCAGACCGATCAAATCTGGGTGCGTCGCAAATTTGATTTGCCCCGCGGCCGGCCGGAGAAAATTGTGCTGAATATTCGGCATGAAGGGGCCGTGCAGGTTTTTATCAATGGAAGAAAAGTTTTTGAAACCAGGGAGCCCAGTGTTTCCTACAGCAACTTTGATATCACTGAAGCAGCCGAAAAAGCGGTCCGTGATGAAGATAATGTGATTGCAGTGCAGGCGCGTGTGCCGAAAGGGGCGAAATACCGGTATCTGGATTTTGGTCTGTACGATGCGGGGCAGGAGTCGGTTGAACCCACGGTCTACGGGCTGAATTCGCCCCGTTTGATGATGGGCCCGAACGGCTTTGAAAAATGGATGGGCTATCGTGCATGGTGGAACGGCGTTCCGGGCACAGGGTTGGACCGGGTGTTCTTCTATGACAAAGAGCTCGTTGTTGATGGACCCACCACGTCGGAAACTCCGGGGTATCATCCGCCTCCGGCAAAACCGACCTTTACCGAAAGTTTTCCACCGGATGAAAATATTGAATGGGCAGAGCGCTGGGAATTTAACGGTGGAAAATGGATTTCGATGGATGGCGCACTACGACAGAGCGAATCCAAAGGAAGTGCCAAGGCCTATCTGAAGCAACCTCCTGCCGAAAACTATCTGTTTGAAACCGGGATCCGTTTTCCGTTGAAGGGAAAGGGGAGTGCCGGTGTGATTGCCTGGAGCGATGGTGAACATGATCTGGTGATCGGCATAAATCCTTCAAAGAGAACATGGGAATACCATATTGAACCCGGCAGCCTGGCTCCCAAGCGTTTTAAACTGCCCAAATCGTTTAAGCTTCTGGAGATTCCTCCTGGAGCAAAAGCTACGGGAGCACCTTTACACAAGCTGCAGGTACGGAAGAATGGGGGATATTTTGATTTAACACTCGATGGTATTGATCTGCTCCCTGAAAAGCCGATCATTACTCAAATTGACGGGCCAGGGAATCCGGGATTCTATTGCAAGGACTCCCATGCGGAGTTTGACGGCATAACCTATACCGTCGGCTGGGACGAGCATGATGAATACATCACCGGGTGGGGTGGAGCCCACGATGGTTCGCCTTCCGGCGGTGAATGGAAGCACCATCGTGATTTGGGTTTACAGCAGCGCTCTCACTCCCTGGTAGGACGGGCATTTAAAGGTGATCTGCTGGAGCAATATGAATTTGCGGTGAATGTCCAGACTGAGGAGCTCGAAGAAGGGAAGGATCGGCTGTATGGAATTTTTCCCGTGTTTGCTGATAAGGACAATTATCTACAGGCTATGATCGACACACGGGCACGACAACTGGTCGTGACAGGCAAACGGAATGGACGGAATATCAAACCGATTACGAAAAGCCTGAAACATAAGATTCCGCGTCGGCATTTATATGACAAAACTACCCGGTATCGCGATGTGTCTTCGTGGGTCTACGGAATGCGTTCCGAGTCCGTTATCTCTGCGCTGGACATCCGGTGGCTGGAAGGTGACTTCGATCACTTGCAGCAGGAGTTTTATATTCCGACCGATGATATGGCCATTAAGTATGCAAAAATTGATAGAGGTGAGGAACCTAATCTCTGGGAAGACGGCCGCTTCTACGATGCCGATGAGCCTAAGCCCAGGCAGCAGCAAGCTGGAATTCATAACCATATCTCGATTCGGCCGGAGGAAGGGAACTATATCGGCTTTGGTCTCTTCGTTGGTTCAGCCGTGGTGGTTGATTCAAGAACAGGGCGCTATCTCCGCGATTATAAACCTGGGGATTCCTTGGGCGATAACGAGGAGGTCAGTGACGATTCCACGGAATCCGATATCATGTCCCGCCCGCAGGAAACGCTAGTCACCGTCGAAGTCGAATCGAGCTATTTCTTCCGGTGCGTCAAATTGGAAGATCGTGTGATTATCGAACTCAATGGCCGTCCAATGGTCACGATTGAAGAAGACTGGCCCGCCTCACAGGTAGGGCTTGTAACGGAAGGGCAGCCCTGTTTCTACAATGGAATCACGCTGATGCACCTGCCTCCAGAAGAATAATTCGGCTCATTTATATTGCCAGATATGCCAAATAATGTTCTTATCTCAAACCTTTGAGGAATAAATGGAGCTATTATGAATCAACTATTTGATATTAAAGACAAGGTTATTGCTATTACGGGCGCCGCAGGTGTTCTGGCTGGTGGAACGGCTAAATATTTACAGGAACAGGGGGCTTACGTCGTCTATCTGGATCTGTTTCAGGATAAGGTCGATGCTACGGTTGAAGAGGCGAAACAGATTTCGGATAAATGCTGCGGTTTTACATGTAACGTGCTGGATCAGGATGCACTGGATGATGTGTGTGCAAAGATTATCGAAACCTGCGGGCGCGTCGATGTGCTCATTAACGGCGCCGGCGGCAACATGCCGGGAGCAACTATCGGCCCCGATCAGGATGTGTTTGAGCTCAAGGCGGAAGATTACTCCAAGGTATTGGATCTCAATCTCAAGGGATCGGTTCTTCCGACGATGACCTTTGCCAGGGTATTCAAGGAGCAGGGAAGCGGCTGCGTGGTTAATTTTTCATCCATGTCTTCACCGCAGGCACTCACACGGGTGCTGGGCTATTCCAACGCCAAGGCCGCCATCGACAACTTTACCCGCTGGATGGCTACTGAGATGGCGCTGAAATATGGTGATAAGATCCGGGTTAACGCGATTGCTCCCGGTTTCTTTATCAGCAATCAGAACCGGGCCCTGCTCACGAATGAAGATGGTTCCTATACCGAGCGCGGACAGCAGGTGATTAATAAGACGCCGTTCCGTCGTTTCGGAGAACAGGAGGAAGTCTACGGCACGATCCATTATCTGATTTCCGATGCCGCATCGTTTGTCAGCGGAACCGTCGTGCCGGTCGACGGCGCCTTCTCCGCATTCTGCGGCGTGTAGAAAATAATCCGGGAGGGTTGATCTCCAGATCAACTCAAATGCCATTCTGGAGAACAGTACTCTCTGGCCGATCTCTTTATGGAGATCGGCTTTTTCTTTTTCAATGCCTTCGAATAGGGCATAAACCTGCGCATGAAAATCAGTGTTCTGCTTCCAGGTAAAATAAAGCCCAAGGCTTTGGGCGCGGCTCAGGACGAATATACGAAGCGACTGAAGACGTTTGGTATTGAAGTACTGGAGTATAAGGACGAGAAAGTTTCCTCGCGTACGCCGGAGCAGACCAAAACTTCCGAAGCAGAGCGCATTTTTAAATTACTGAAAGACGGGGACTACCTGATTGCATGCGATGAACGGGGTGCTAAAGTTCAAACGTTGGAAATGGCTGAGCTGCTGAAGGCTGCGCGGCAGGGATCATATCCTTTGGCAGGAAAGCGTCGGATTGTGATGGTTATTGGAGGCGCACTGGGACTGGCAGAAGCGGTTCGTCAGAAAGCCGATGCGGTGTGGGCGCTGTCTTCGCTGGTGATGGCCGGAGGAGTGGCCCGTGTGGTTTTACTGGAAGGACTCTACCGGGCAATGACGGTGGTGGAAGGACATCCATATCATAACGAGTAATATCTATGCGGAATCGATTCTTAATTATACTGCTGGCCTGCTTTTCTATCGCGGGCTTCCTTCGTGCGGACGAGAGTGTACTGAATACCAATGATGTGAAGGTGGCAAAAGCCGTAGAGGCGATGGCTGTTGTTGAAGGGGATTCTAAAAGCGAGGCGGAAGAAGCGGCTGTCGTTGCTGAAACTGTGCGGCGTACAGAAGAAGAAAAGAAACCGGAAAAATCCAGGAAGGAGGTCGATCCTTGGGATGCATTCTCGCCGCCTCCGGACAGCGAGTTTGACTGGATTCAGCTTACATCCGGGGAATGGCTGAAGGGCGATTTTAAAGTGCTGTACGATTATGTCATTGAGTTTGACAGCGATGAACTGGATCTGCAGGAGTTTGATTTTGAAGACGTAAAACGCCTGCGGACGCGCAGCATGAAAACCATTTTAATTCAGGGAGAAGACAGCCGGAGGGATACGGCTACGCTGCGCGGAGTGCTTGAACTGGATGAAAACAATGTGATCCTTCGTCGTAGTGAGCACGAGGTGGTCGTTCCTCGATCAAAAGTGATTTCGATTGCTGACGGGCGGCAGCGGGAGCGTGACTACTGGTCGGGTACGTTATCGATCGGTGTTAATGCACGGGGGGGTAACACGGAAACGACCGATACCACCGTTATGTGGAATATTAAGCGTCGAACCGCAAAGAGCCGTTTCAATGCGGATTATTTAGCGAACTATAGTAATACCGGCGAAAAAGAAACCGCGAACAATCAACGTTTAAGCGGAAATTTTGACCGGTTTCTTACGGCTAAGTTTTATTGGCAGATCCTTTCAGGAGAATATTACCGGGATCCGTTCTCCAACATCGATGGGCAATATTCAATCGCAACGGGGGTGGGATATGACGTATTCCATACGCCAAAGACGGAATGGAGTCTGGGGCCGGGCATCGGTTATCAGAAGCAGGAGTTTGTTTCGGTTGAAGCGGGCGAGGATGACAGTTCAAGTTCGCCGTTCTTTATGTTTGGAACGCGTTTTGATCATGAAGTCAGTGGTAATCTGGACTTTCTTTATGATTACAGTCTGCGTTGGTTGAACTCAGATAACGGGCAATATACACACCACATGTTGACTCAGCTGTCCTTCGACCTTTTCAAGGATCTGGATCTGGATATTTCTTTGATTTGGGACCGTGTTGAAAAACCGCAGGCGAATGAAGACGGAACCACCCCTGAGCAGGACGACTACCAGATTGTGGTTAGTCTTGCTTACGAATTTTAATCTTCAGCCTTTGTTTCCGAGGCAATCTCATCATCTTCCTGTTCCACCTCGGGAACGTCCCATGTATACTTTTTAGGGATGGTTGTTGAAGTGGCAATTTCCCGGGTCAGGATATCCCCGTCAGGACCCTTCATAGTCAGTTTGATCCAGGCCCCGGTCAAATTACACTTCAGGTCGATTTTGTCGCCCCATGGTCGGTTTGCTGAGCGTTTAATCAACACGATGTTTCCTGTTGAAAGCTCTTTGCTGGACCCGGCTTCAAGGGGCTTAACTCTTAGTTTTCCATCTTTGACCTTATCCTGGTCTACTGCCATATAACGTTCCGGGCGGGGCTCGTCCTCACGACGGCCCTTATTGGCTTTTTCATCCAGTACGGCCTTTTGCTGTTCATAAAAGATACGATATTCCATGGTGATATTATTCAAATCGACGTCGCTTTTGTTTACCAGTGCCAGTTGGTATTTATACTGCGTTTTTTTATCAATCGCGACAGTGGTCGGGCCAGAAGGGCCTCCGCCCCCCCGGCGACCACCGCCTTCGCCACTCATCTCATCGGTGAAATCGACATCATGCTCCTTTTTTGTAGAGCTGACCTCTATCCGTTCAATTTCAAGTTTCAATTTGGTTTCTGAGCTGAAGATCCGGGAAACATGCCATTTTTTGATATACGTCTGATCTGTTTCTGAGAAGGCGCTGCTGGAAACCGTCAGCTTCTTTTTATCTTCCCGCTGGATCTCCACTTTATCCGAGGCAGAATCGTATGAAAGGATTCGGGCTTTAAGCGTACGTCCATCCTGTGCGGTGAAGGTTCGGTAAGCGTCATCGGCCTGTGTTGCAAGGGTAAGCAACAGTATTAATCCTGCAAGTTTCCGCATGGCATGCTCCTGTTTAAGTCTACAATGTTGTTAGGCACTAATAGACAAACGAACGGATCACCAGCTTATTGTCTGGCGTTTTGAGGAAATATCAGCCTTCTGTGTGCGCGACATAGACCGCGCCGATGGAGGTTCCGCCGGTGATGGGATTGCTGAATTCAATGGTGTGGGCTTCAGCCATGGGAAATACCCGGTTCAGGCGCTGTGTGAACTCATTTTCCGGAGCTCCATCTGCCCACATTGCGAATATCCCACCGGCCTTCAGGTGCAGAGTAAGCTCTGCCAACCCTTCCTCGGTATAAAATCGGGTATTGGTTTGGTTCAGAACATGGGTGGGGGTGTGATCGATATCCAGGAGAATGGCGTCGTACCTCGCAACAGGTTCTTCACGTATCAGCGCAAAGAAATCGGCTTGCTTCAGCCGGCAGCGCGGATCCTCCGTCAGTTCTTTCCCCAGAGGAACCAGCCCGGTTCGATGCCACTCAATTACACCTTCGAGAAATTCCACAACCACCAGTGACTTAACGCGCGGGTCTTCCAGAGCGGCTACAGCGGTGTAACCCAATCCGAGACCGCCGACAACCACATCGAGCGATCCGTGTTGAAGTGCGGCAAGACCGAGTTTGGCCAGTTGGGATTCGGCCTCATGGAACAGGCTGGTCATCAGAAAATCCTCAGCCAGCTTAACTTCATAAATGTCCGTATCGCCAAACTGCGGCATCCGCCGCCGCCGGAGCATTAAATCGCCAATGGGTGTTTTCCGGAAATCCAGTTCTTCATAGTGAAATTGCATACGATCCTAACGTTGGGCGCCAGCTTTAATCAGTAGATCGAGAATTTCTTCATTCCCGGTTGTCTTTGCGCGGAGGTAGGCAGTGGAGATTTCATTGAAATTGCCTAAAGACCGCATGTCGGCAACATTGACTCGCGCATCCATCTGGACATGAACATTGGCTCGTGCAGCGATGAACATCTTAACTGCGTCAACATGACCGCCACTCACGGCATGCATCAGCGGGGTGGCTCCAAAGTTGGAGCGGGCATTCACATCGGCTCCCTTGATGAGGAGATATTTAATCAGCTCCGGGTTTCCGCTTTTTGCGGCAAAGAAGATCGGACTCAGTTTCCCTTCAGTCGGGCGGGTGCTGCCGAAAACGGAAATCTGGAGTTCGCTGTAACCGGTTTGGGCATGGAGGTCTGCGCCCCGTTTTTCAATCAGAAAACGGGCAGCTTTCAGGTTCCCCGCTTCACAGATGTCCATCAGCAGGGTTCTTCCTTTGGTCGCTTTGACCCAGCCCTTGGCGAGATTATATTTATAAACGAGATAGAGTCCGGCATCTTCATTGGGGCTGGCGAAAACCTCTTTGATATGTCCGATGGTCGTTCCGTCCTTTCGGGGATGCGTGTCCATGGCATAGTATACATTTTTCATAATGAGCGGGGCATATTTCAGGAACAGCTCCTGATTTCTTGCCAGCATGCCGAAATTTATGCTGAAGATGTTCATCGCCTCGTCCTGCTCCATCACATAGTCAAAAACAGTCTGGCTGCCATATTCAAGCGACCAGTTGATCAACTCGGAATACGTTGAGCGGGTTGGCGGAAAACGCTCGGAGCGCATGACAATCAGCCGCATGGCAGCTTCGGAATTTTTTATTTCCATGCTGCGTTTCAGAATAGCATCCACATGGTTTTTCTGGATGGTGCCCATGGCTGAAGCGGGGAGGGTAAGTATGAAATCGAGATCATTGGTCGAAAGGACACCATGCCATTCTGACAATCTCAATGCATGGACCGCATATTCAGGATTTACTCGAAGGGCATCCAGCAAGGAATTACCAAAATCCAGTGTACTCAACTCGATCCGGTTCAGCTCATATCCCAATGCCACAACTTTACAGGCCAGTGCTTCGTCCTTTAGTTCCAGCATCAGAAAATCGCCCAGGGCCCGCATGCTCTCTTTCGTTTTCCAGTCGATAAATTTAACATCAGGAAATGCCGGCATATGATCCATTAGGAATTCAATACGCTTGCGGTCCTTAATCTGCAGGGCTTCATCCAGTTCTTCGGCGAGAAAATGACAAAAGCGGACGTTGAATTCGGTGGTTTCGAGGGGGCTTTTAACTTTGTAGCCGGTGGCTTTAAAGTCCGCGAGATATTGATCCAGAAACCGGACGTTATAGGTGTCGGCAGCCTGGCTCATGAAAATCGGCAATGCAACTTCAGGATATTCGCTAACAATATAATCCTGCCAATCGGCTCCCAGTTTCCAGAATTTAAGAAGTTCGTGGTAGGAGATATCCACCTCCATGCCTTGATCGATCGCCCACATAAAATCGTCCAGGATTTTCGTCTTCATGGACAGGGCATAGACCTGTTTAGGAATGGCCTGGAGCTGATCCGCGTGATCACCGGTCTCAAATACCCCCAGCTCCTTCGCATCCTGATAGGCGTTGATCAGAAGCTGAACCCGGGCTTCTGTATTAGGTGCTTTCCTTGCTTTCTTGAGGGATGACTTAATCCAGGCATCAGATGCCTCCGTATCTGATGCATCCAGAGGTTTCTCAACGGAACATCCCGTGATCACCAGAAAAATCAGCACAGCCGCACATCTAAAAAGTTTTTTTTCCATATCCACTATTCAGTTTGGTTAAAAGGAGCGCATTATTTAGCACAACCTTGGCGAGGTTCCAACCTCTGGGCGTACCAATCCTTGGAAAATGAAAAATAACGGGCTACATTTTCCCCATGGCAAATATGAATTCCAGAGAATCAGTCCTTATCGGCATGCTGGTTACAGTTTTGGGCAGTCTGGCGGTCTGGCTCATTATGGGGCATCCGTCTACGGGGATCGACGATGCCGATATCTTTTTTGTTTATGCGCGTAATTTTGCAGCGGGGCACGGATTTGTTTACAACGTGGGCGGAGAAGCGGTTGAAGGATTTACTTCCATGCTATGGACGCTGCTGTGTTCCGGAATTGCTGGCGTGTTTGAATCCCCAGAGCTTCCCGCGTATATTCTGAATGTTGTGTTCGGTACGGTTACGCTCTCGGCGTGCATGCTGCGGGCTAAACGTCCTTTGGTATTTTTGCTGATGCTGGCTATGGCTCCGGCCTGGTTTGCATGGAGTCAGGTTGCGCTGATGGAGACGGGGCTTTGGTGTATGCTGGTTACCTTGTTGGTGCTGGCGGTTGCGGAACAACGAAGGAATGCAGTTCTGATTCTGCTTCCGTTGCTGGTGCTCACCCGTCCGGAGTCCATGTTGTGGGGAGCGTGGATCGTGCTGGTTTATGCTCTGGGCAAAAAACCGAAATCGTCCGTTCTTCCAATTCTTGTATTTGTTCTCTCGGTTTTAATACTGGTGTGCTTCCGGATTTGGTATTTTGGCTATCCCGTTCCCAATACCTACTATGCCAAGGTTTCGACCAATCTGCTTTCCAATATCATGAACGGCGTTGTCTATTTCGGACGCTATCTCATGACCAGCGCATTTGTGGTCTTTGCCTTACTTCTATGGGCGCGTGTTCTTAAAAACGGGCTCTCCCGGAAGCTGACCGAGTTGCACACATCGACCCGGATAGCGCTGTGTTTACTCCCCGGTCTCGGTATTCCGATTTTGGTGGGCGGCGATCACTTTGGATCGGCACGGTTTTATCAGCCCATCTGGCCGTTGCTCTGTCTGCTCGCGGCCAATGAATGGAGCCGGCTTTCCCTGCGGATGAATAAACGCAGAAACTACGCTGTTCTTGGATTATTCCTCCTGCTCGGCTGGGTCGCATTTCCATTCGTTGGAAATCTTAAACATGAATTCAGAATTGCCCAAGAGGGGCGCGAGAAAGGGGTTGCTCTGGCACAAATGTTTCAGGATCTGGAACATTGGCCGACCGTGGCTGTAATCACCGCAGGCGGCACCAAGCTCACTTATCCGGGTACTGTTTTTGATCTAATGGGGCTGAATGCCACTGAAATGGCGCATGCGGCCGGGGATCGTACCGGATATAAAAACCATACGGCGTTTAATCGGGACATTTTTTACTGGTGGAAGCCCGATATTCTGCTGTGCGGCGATTCGCAGGAATTCGATGCGCTGGTACTGAACGGCCTGCATACGGAGCCTCGTTTCTTAACGCAGTATACCCAGTCAACGCTCTATAGAAACGGAGCCGCTTTACAGGCGTACTACCGAAATGAGTTTTTGATGCAGATTCCAAGTCTAGGGAACCGTCCAGAACCTTAATACGACGCTTGAATGCCTATAAAACAACCTGTATGAATACGCACCTTTAAAGAGGTTTCTATGGATATTAATACGTGGTTGAAGGAACAGATGATTTCGGCGGAAGCTTATGATGCCGACGCGCTTTTAGTTAGTTTTCTGGATGAAATGGAAAGAGGGCTCAATGGCGAAGCCAGCTCTCTTGCGATGATTCCCGCCTACGTAGGTACCGATTGTTCCGTTCCGGCAGGAAAGTCCGTTGCGGTCATCGATGCCGGTGGAACCAACCTGCGCATTTGTCTTGCCACATTTAGCGCAACCGGTGAAATCGAGCTTTCAAACTTTTCAAAACAAGCGATGCCCGGGCGTGATGAAGAAATCAGCGCCGATCAGTTTTACGCCGTATTGGTTGATGCGCTTGAGCCGTTTAAAGATCAATTTGACCATATCGGCTTTTGTTTTTCGTATCCGGCCACGATTACACCTCAATACGATGGGCACCTGCTGCACTGGACCAAGGAAATCAAAATTCCTGAACTGGTAGGAAAGCATATTGGTGCCGGATTGATTGAAGCTTTGGAGGCGAGGGACATAGCCGGTAAGAAAGTGGTTGTGCTCAATGATACCGTTGCCGCTTTGCTTGCAGGATTGGCGCAGGGCCAGAATTTCAATGCGTCATCTTATGTGGGTTTCATTCTTGGAACGGGCACCAACCTGGCCTATGTGGAGCACAATGAAAATATTGGCAAGCTGGATGGCTACCTGGGTGCTGGTTCGCAGGTGATCAATGCGGAGTCCGGCGGGTTTGGTGCATTTAAGCGCGGTCCGGTCGATCTGCAGATCGATGCGGAGAGCGAAAATCCCGGTGGTCATGTTTTCGAAAAAGTGCTTTCCGGAGTCTACATGGGAACCGTTACGCTGGGATTGTTGCAGGCCCTGATTCCGGAAGGAGTCTTTTCCGATGCCGGCAGTGTTGCGCTTTCGATCATGAAGGATCTGTATATTGTTCAGATTGATAATCTGGCCGCTGACAATGGGCGCGATATCGGCGTGCTGGGTTCTGAAGCATTCTCCGATGCCGACCGCGAAGTCATGGCCACCGTATTCAATGCCGTGGTCGACCGTGCGGCGCTGCTGACCGCTGTTAATATCCTGGCGGCCGTCGTGAAAAGCGGTGCAGGAACCGATGCCGATCATCCCGTTTGTGTGAATATTGACGGATCGACCTACTACTACACCCATCAATTGTCTGAAAAGGTTCAGGGCCATCTCCAGGTTATGCTGAAAGAGCGCGGTCTGCATATCCGCTGCATTCAGGTCGACGATGCTCCTGTAGCCGGTGCGGCCATTGCCGGCCTCACAACGTTCTAATGTAGACGGGGCATTGTCCCCAATGCCCGATCGCCGGGCTGGCGACCCTCCGCGTAGAGCAAACAAGAAAACTGTGGGCGTGAGCGTAGAATGGGCATCCTGCTCGTTATCCCAATGCATTGTATTTGAGGTAAATAAGGGAGTGGCCAAGGGAGTTGGCAGTAGTGCGATATAGCATAGCACAGGGATCATGGGCAGGATGCCCATGCTACGAGGGTCACAACATTTCTTAATACTTTCTACCCCGCAACATTCAGCGCAAGAATGGTGACGGCGTTGAAGATCATGTGCATGCCGATGCTCACCCACAGTGATCCCGTCCGCCAGTAGGCCAGGCAGAGTGCTGCCGAGAGCAGGGCCAGCGGGATGAATGAGGGCAGGTGAAAGTGCATCAGCGCAAAAAGAAACGACACCAGTATGATCCCGTTTCTTAATCCCATGCGCTTAACAAAGTAGGGGAAAATAATACCCCGGAACATAAACTCCTCATAAATCGGTGCCCCGAAGATGGCCATCAGGATATAGCTGATTTCAAGCCACGTGAGTTGGCTGGAAACAATTTCTGCCACCTCCTGAAGTTGAGGTTCTGCCCGGAAGATGAGTTCCAGCAACACATGCCAGCCTTTGGCGATCAGCATGAGGAAGGGGATTAAAGCCAGATAAAACACCGGAGCAAGCAGTAGTTTGCTGAGGTTGCTTTTTCCCATACCCAGACTGGTTGCCCAGTTGCCGCCGCGCTTGCGGTTGATGACCGCAATCACGGCAACCAGGATGCAGTAAATTAGAATCGTAATGCCAAGCCGGGCCACCGGAATCTGTTCTTCGTAAAATAACAGACCGGTGAAGGATGCAAGGAAGTAGAGTAAAAACAGTGAGCCCATCAGAATGCCGACTTGGACGGTGTCCCATGAACGGTTGATCAGGACTTCCGTAAGTTCCGGTTCATCCGGACGATTTTGCCGATGATGCAAATAGCAAAGTCCTGCCGAGATGAACCCGAAGAGCAAAAGGCACCCGGTAATGATATCGCTGAGGGATATTGAGCTGGTGGCAACGTCTTCCATTTAAAACATCCTAAGGGAACCGTTCGTTACGGTAAAATGAAATTCACCGTCGATATCAGTAGGAAAACAAAAGAACAGAAGATAAATTGCAGGTTCCTCGCAGAGGCGCGGAGAACGCGGAGCTATTATTATTTAGTCTCTGCGACCTCTGCGCCTCTGCGAGGTATAGAAAAGTAGACAAGGACAATTTATGATTACGGCCGAGAAATGGGAAAAGCTGCATGAACGCATGGAGAAGATGCAAATTCTCGAAGGGGATTTGGATGAGCACTTTATCCGCGGTTCCGGCAGCGGGGGGCAGAAAATCAATAAGACCTCATCCTGCGTCCAGCTAAACCATGCTCCGAGCGGCATTGAAATCCGGTGCCAGAAAACCCGGTCGCAGGCAGACAACCCCTCCGGGGCCCTAAAACAACTCTGCAAACCCATCAAACACCTGGGGGGGGGTAAAAAACGCGCCAACCAGCCGGCCATCCAAAAAATCCGCCGTAAAAAACGCCGCCGCTCCCGCCGCGCAAAAGCCAAAATGCTCGATGAAAAATCGAAACAGGGCGCCAAGAAAAAACTACGCGGCCGCATACAGCCCGATGATTAGTTCGCGGTTGTTAATCGTAGATGACGATGTAGTTGTCTTTTTTCAGCCGGTCTATCCAGCGTTTCTTTAGACGTTCTCGCTCTTTGGCGGTGAGGGCGTTTTTAATATCCTTCCGCATTTCTTCGAAGGCTTTGTAGCCGGCCTGACGACGGGCCTGAAGTTTTACGATGTACAGCTGCTCATCGGTTTCGATGATTTCGCTGATCTCGCCGGCTGGAAGTGATTTGAGTGTTTCCTGCAGTTCGGGGCGCACATCTTTGGGTTGCATCCAGGGAAATTCGCCACCGTCGGAGGCTCGGCTTCCTTCTGAGGACTCTTTAGCGGTTTCGGCAAAGTCGGCGCCCTCCAGCAACCGTTGCCGGATCTTTTGGCCCTCTTCGAGTTTAACGGCCTGATCTTCGGGGGTAGCCCCTTTGTTCAATACGATGACGCTGTATTTTACTTTTTCAGGAATATAATAGAGTTCTTTGTTTTCTTCGTATGCCCTTCTGACCTGTTCCGGGGTGATGCGTGCCCGGGATGCCACTTCCTGATTGATCATCATGCCTACGGCCATTTGCTCGCGGATTTTGGTCATGTATTCTTCGCGGGTCATTTTCTGTTCGGTCAGCACCTGTTCAAACAGGGCTTTGTCGCCTTTAAACCGACTGCTGATCTCCCGCTTGATTTCGTCGTTCACATACTGATCCGGAATCTGTCCGCCCTTGGCTTTGAACGCTTCCATGATTAATACCCGTTCAACCATTTCGTCCCGGGCTTTGACGAAGGCTTTTTCCATTTCTTCTTCGAGCTGGGCGCCCTGGAAGTTGCGGTAGAGTTCGGGCAGAATCTGGGCAAGTGCCTCGCGCACTTCGCCGCGGGTAATCACCCGGTCGTTGACTTTGGCCGCATACCCATCGATCTCGATGGTTGTCTGCTGGGGGCGTTGAACCAGATTCGTCTGCCCGAAAACAAGGGCGGGAGCGATGAGAGTGAACAATATTTTTAAAGCAAATTTCATAATCCTAAGAACATAGATAATGGGTGCGCTGTGCGCAACGCCGAAAAGCGTCTCCACGAATATTCTTTACGCCTTTAGGGCCGAATGTGCTACAACCCGCGCCCATGACTGAAGAACCTATAGATTATTCAAATTTCGGACGCGCTGGCATTATTGCCATCGTCGGGCGGACAAATGTGGGGAAATCCACTCTGGTAAATCACTTGCTGGGCGAAAAAGTCAGTATTGTGAGCGATACGGTGCAGACCACGCGCAACCTGATTCGAGCCATCCTGACCGAGGAACGCGGACAGCTTGTATTCCTCGATACACCGGGCGTACATAAAGCCAAGGGCGACCTGGGGAAAAATCTTAATAAAGCGGCGCGTTCAGCTGTGGATGGTGTGGATGTTATTCTATTGGTGCTGGATGGGTCTTCCAAACCTGAGCTCGAAGATGATGGCTGGCTGCGCCGTATTGCCCGCGAGGATATTCCCTGCATCATAGCACTGAACAAGAGCGACCGGGGCATGAGGTTTCACGACGACTACAGAAAACTCTGGCAGGAGATCAAAGCCGAAAAGGAGAGTACGCAGGAACCGGTCTGGGCTGCGGTGTCTGCATTGAACGGCGATGGTATGGTCGATCTGCTCACTACGCAGTTTGAAAAGGTTCCCGAAGGTCCTTCGCTTTTTCCTGACGACATTCTGACCGATTATCCGCGTAAGCTGAACATTGCCGATGTTATTCGCGAGAAACTGTTCCACCGGCTTCACGATGAGCTTCCGCACGCGGTGGCGGTTTGGGTGGAGGAGATCCATGAGGCTGAAAAGAAATGGTCGGTCGAAGCTTCCATCTACGTGGAGCGGCATTCCCAGAAGGGAATTGTAATCGGCGAAAAAGGCCGTTTGCTCAAATGGGTGCGTGAGCAGGCCGAAAAAGAACTCTATGAAATGTACGGCGTCCGTTTTAAACTCAAGCTATGGGTGAAAGTTGAAAAAAACTGGCGCAAGAATTTCTGGATCCTTAAGAAATTGGGCTATGCGTAGCTATTCTCTCAATCGGATTCTTGAGGGAATCTGATATTTTTCCATGATAGACTGTGTTGCCTTGTTAAACTTGTTGGCATCAAGGATTACCTTTGAAAGGCCATACGACGGCATGAATTCAATGATGTGGAATCCCTCCTGCGGATTTTGAAAGGCTTCTTCCATCTTTGTTATGGAACCGATTGGATACCCGTTTACTGTTTTTACAATATTCTGAGCCATGTCATGGTAGCCGATGTTGTATTTATCCGGGAAAACATCCGCCAGCACGATAAGTCGTTGTTGGGTCGGTGTGGATGATTCTCTTTGCAGGACGGAAAGCGTACGAAGATAGGATGGTATTTTATCTTCCCAGTTATCGCCCCATGCTTTCAGGTAGGGGGTGTCGAGCTCCCGGAAAACAAAACCGCCGGCAATCAGATAGGCCGGGGCCTTGGCAATGCGTGCTTTCGGAATCAGAGCGTCCGAGGGAAGTGTATTTTTTAATGGGATCTGAACCGCGATTTCTTTTTTGTTCCGAAGCACTTTAGCCTCGATGACATCACCGGCATAATAACCATCCGAAGCAATCAGGTTTAACTCGACCCTGCCATAGCGGGGATGCAGGTAATCGCCCTGCGAATCAATGGTATGACCATCGAGTTCAAGCAGAATATCATCCGGTAGAAGAATTCCATCGGCGGAACTATTCGGGAAGCAATAGCGAATCTTGACTCCCGTTGGTTTTCCTGTCTGTCCGGCATAAGCCGATTGAGCCAATCCTTTATTGATCTGGTATCGGATGCCCAGCCATCCGAACCCGGGATACGGCTCTAATTCGAGCGCTTGAAGGTATGCATTGATGAATTCAGCGGGAAGGGCCTTGATCGAATCTCCATTTTGCGTGTATGCAATGCCAATGAGTTTTTCCCCTTCAAAAACCGGCTCTCCCCAACCGCCGCTTTTAATGTCGGAAATAAATTTAATGCCGATGTAGCTGAGGTAGGGCATGGCAGAATTGAAGACGGTGGCCTGCGACCATCGGCAGGTATCAAGTGAGAGCTGGCCCGACTTCCATGAAGCGCAGTAATATTCTTTGCCATTGGTGTTCTGCGCAATCTCCACGGGGATCAGGTTGTCAAAAAAGCCGGACTCATCCACCGTGATGACTGCCAGGCCGATTTGATGGTCGCAGTGGATGATCCGGGCGGGAACGCGCGGTGGCCGGTCAAATTTTTCAACCTGGATAAGGGTGGCGCCTGCCAGATCATCATCAAGAACCAGAATCCGATTATCGGATATGACGGTTCCGACAAAACTTCGGGTTTTGGGTTTGTTTTTTTGCCATGGACGGTATTCGTTCCATGTCTGCGAGGTGATACGAACCGTGACAAGCTGGTGCTCGAGCGGGCTGCCCAAGCGGGCAGTAACGGATGATGCACATGCGATAATCAATACGAAACATAGGTTTTTCATAAACGTCTATCCTTGGGTATTGCATATTGCCGGAGGATTTCTTTATGGGCGGCATTCGCTTTTTCCCGGTCGAGCACGGTTGTTCGATTGCCGTATTTGAACCGGATGAGGTGCTGGTCCGCTTCATTATCTTCAAATGCAGGAATCAGATCTTCCAGTTTGTGGATTGGCTTTCCGTTAACGGACTCGATGATATGGTATAAATATTGTGCTTCCTCGGCGTTAACTTCGTGTTCCATTCTCCGAATCTGGACCACATGCGGTGTATCCATAAAATCATGTTCGATCAACGGGCGGTAATAGATTTCATGAACCAGCTCCTGCGGGGCCTTGATGACCCATTTGCTGGAATAGGATTTGAGTATTTCCCGATTTAACGGAGCGAACACGAGTCCGGCATAAATATAGTAATTCGGCTTTTGGTCGTAGAGGTGTGCCTTGGCTGGGCTTGGATCATAATCATTCAGCGGTACTTCCAGCTTAAGTCGTTCATCGTTTCTGACCACTTCAAATTCCATGGCCTGATCCACCTGTTTCAAATCTCCGAGAAACGTGCAGTTCAGCCGGTGTCCGTTCCAGTTGATCGTACCATCGTTCGCCACATCGTATCCGTCCAGCGAAGTGATAATGTCATTCACCTGAAGAATGCCCTCTAGGCAGCTTCCCCGGAAAATATTTTCAACTCGAATGCCGGTTTCGGCTTCTGTCATGCCTGCATAGGCCCGGGCGGCAGGGTTCTCAAGGTTTGCGGCCATGAAGCCAAGATGGGGGAAGCCGTTATGTTGGCCGTCATTGAGGTCCGTCAAAAAATGCGCTATGACCTGTACCGGAATAAAGAATCCCGTGTTTTCCAGTTTGCTGTTGCCCTGAAATGCCACGCCAACAACCTTTCCGTTTTGGATTACCGGGCCACCGCTATTGCCGGGATTGATGGCGGCATCAGTTTGGACCGCAAGAAATTTTCCGGTTCCGGCATGGACATAGGTTTGGGTTTCAATGCGGGAAACCACTCCGACGGTACTGGAGATCAGCTTTCCTCCAGTGGGATACCCATAGGTGACAACCCGGGACCGAAGTGTCGGGAGGTCGTCAAAATCGAGCGCAGGAACCTGGGTAATTCTCTCTTCATCCTCAAGTTCCAGAATGGCGAGGTCGCAGTTATGCCCAATGGCTGTCACGCGAGCGGGGTAGGGTTGGGGATCATTATGAAAATAGACGAGAAGCAAAGCAGTATCGCTGACCACATGAGCATTCGTTAGAATCCGGTTTTTAGAAATAACAAAACCACTTCCGGTTCCTTTACCTGTTGATCCGGAATTCCACGGAGAATACCAGCTGAACCGGCTGTATTGGTTTACAATTTTAACCACCGAGCCTTCGATATTAACCTGAGCATGAGCGGTCCATGAAACAGAAAGTAAGAGGAGTATCAGCGCATGTAACTTAACGAGCTTTGTCATATTTACCTCGGAAATTAAGTAACGAAAATTCTATGCATAATTCCGGATAATTAAAGGATAGACTTGGAATTACAGGCTAAGAGGCGGTTCGCCGGGCGCTTGGGTGTCGAGAATCCCGGATGCGAGCAGAGTTTCAAGCTCGTCGATCAGCCGCTCCTTGTCCTTCGGGAAGCGACCCTCCATCGGAAGAATATTTGAAGAATGGTTCGCACGGAATACCGTACTTTCAAGCTCAAGCAATCCGATCATGTCTTTCAACTCTTCCAACGCCTGATATTCGGTGAGCTGGGAGAAACGGCCCGATTGTTCGTCATCATACAGTTCAGTTCCGGGTATTGGAATGACCCGCAGGGCAGAAAGCAGGCGCGGCTGCATTTGGTTGAGGGCGTTGGCGGTGTCGATGATATGCTGCGTTTTGTATGCTTGCCCACCCAGTCCCGTGAGAATCATGACCGACATTTTTAACCCGGCGGCCTGTGCGCGCTGCCCGGCCGTAATCATTTCCTTTGCTGTTTCTCGTTTTTTCACGGTTTGCAGCGTTTCTTCGTAGCCGCTTTCGAGCCCCATGTAGAGGGTGTTGAGTTTTAATGATTTGAGTTCAGCCAGCTCGGTATCACTTTTTTTCAGGATTGAATGGCCGTTGGCATACATATTTACACGTGCTAGTCGCGGAAAATGCGCATTCAGCATGGTCAGCACGGTCTTTAGCTTTTCAAATGACAGTGCCATCACATCGCCATCAGCAAGGAAGATGCGTCTGGCCTGCGGATATTCGGCATGCGCGAGGGAAATGGCCGTTTCAATTTCTTCTCGGGATTGAAAGCGACATTTCATGGTTTTGTACATGCCGCAGAAGGTGCATTCGTTCCATGGGCATCCTTCCAGAATGCGAATAATCAGGCTGTAGGCCTCGGCTGGCGGTCGGAACAGCGTCATGCTTCAACATACTGGATGGCCGCCGTTTTCGGCCGTGCTGGGGGATCTGGCTGCTGGTGGGTCAGCACATGCAATGGAGGTGTTGACAGCGTTGAGTCCATCCGCGTTGATGCCGGAATTTTCCCAATCCCAGTGGTGGCCAGTGCTGTGCCGGAAACAATTAAAAAGGTTCGTCTGTTCAACTTAACATCCATGGCTTGTGATTAATACGGCGCACTCTACCTCGGATTTGCACGGGATTGAATATTTTTCTAGTCCAATGCCTGTTATATTTGGCTTTATCTTTTTCATCCATTGGAAATAATGGCCGTCAATCATTGGAAATCTTAATGCGGCAATCCCATTCATCCATTTTAATAATTATTTCGCTGTTATTCGCCCTGAATGCCGTTGCGCAGAAGCAGGTTCCGAAGCCGTTAAGTTCACAGTTTCCTAATATCAGGGCTTCTTTAGACGATGGTTTTTTTGCCTTGGCCGAACAGCAGGCCCGGGGCGTTCTCCGGGGGGAATCAACGGAAGAGCAGGCTCGCGAGGCGGTCTTGCTGTTGTCGCATGCGCTCTGGGGACAAAAACGCTATTCGGAAATGCTGGAGTTACTGAAGGCATACAATGGAGAACCGGGCTATGTCTATTGGCGTGCGCGCGCCCATTTTGAGCTGAAGCAGTATGAAGGAGCATTAAAGGCGCTGGAAAAGGTAGACAACGAAATGCTGCTCAACAGTCGTTATGCTCCATCAATTTTGAGGCTGAAGGGATTTGTTGAGCAAAAGGCCGGGAAACTGGATGCGGCAGTAGCAACCTATAAACAATTTGCAAAGGACCATTCAGGGCATCGGGAACGCATTGAGAACCAGTTTGATTTGGCGGAGGTGTATACGCTCCAAGAGCGTTTCCCTGCTGCGATTGCGGTCTATGAGATGTTGTCCGCAGAAAAGAACAAAGGCGCAGTCCAGCGGGCGGACTTAAAGCGTGCTCATTTGCTTTACACAGAAGGGCCGAAGAAGAATGTTGAATCGGCCCGCCACCTGTTGACGCAGCTCGCCACAAATAAACAAACCCGATTGGCGTATCGTATTGATGCGTATGTTGATCTGGCTGCTCTGGAAAATAAGGACGGGAAGAAGGATGAGTCAGTTGGCGCCATGCGAAAAGGTATTTCGCTCTCGCCTGACGCCCGCCAACGAGTGCCGTTGAAACTGGCCCTCGCCCGCATGTTGCTGGCGGACGATGACACCAAGGGGGCCTTGAAGCTGTTGGAAGAATGCCGTGCTGAAGCTCCGAATGAAACGATTGCCGCCGAATTGCAGCTGGAAAAGTCGAAGGCATTATTGCAGGCAAAACGCTTTGCCGAGGCGGAGGAGGGGTTCCAGGTTTACCTCGATGTGGCGAATGATTCTGAAGGGCTGGCTCAGGCCTATTATGGAAAAGGACTCGCGCTTTGGGAGCTTGAGCGGTATGCCGAATCCGCCAGTGTATTTGATAAAGCCGTCAAGGCTCTTAAAGATCCTTCTGCGAAATCCGATGCTCTGTTCAAGTCGGGCGATGCTTATTACAAAGCTGAGAAACTGGAGGATGCGGAAAAACGATACCGTTCGTTCGTGGTGGATTTTCCAACGCACCAAAATCTTCCGAATGCGCTGTATCAACTTGGTCTTTGTCTGGCGAAAATCGGTCGTCGGCCGGAAGCTTTGACGACCTTTGGGATTCTGGAGACGAATCATGCGTCCAGCCCGTTTGCGAAACAGGCTGCACTGCGTTCGGCGGATGTGATTCTTGCTAACCATCAATGGGAAGAGGCACTCGCCAAATTTACACAGATCGGACAAACCTACACGAACACGGCGGTGGCTGCGTTGAGCCTGCATCAACGCGGGTTGGTTCTTTATCAACTTGGGCGTTACGCTGATGCCCAGTTGGCTTTTGAAACCGTGATTGCTGAATACCCGGACTCTGAATACGTGCCGCAGGCATCTTACATGCGTGGGTTCTGTTTATATATGCAGGGGCAACCGAAAGAGGCCGTGGATACCTGCAAAGCATTCATCGAAAAATATCCTGACTCCAAATGGACGCCCGAAGTAATCTTTTGGCTTGCAGAGCAATATTTTAATCAGGGGCGTTATGCCGATGCGGAACCGCTCTTCCAACGCATTTTTACGGACTTCAAGGGGCATGCGCTTGCCCCAAGAGCACTCTATTGGGCAGGGCGGGCATCTGCTGCGCAGTCGAATTATGTCAAAGCGATTGAGCTCTACAGTGAAGTCGCTAAATCCTATGCCTCGAGTGATATATTGCCGCAAACCCGTTTCGCTCAAGGCGATGCTTTAACGGAGCTGGGGCAGTTTGCCCAGGCGATTCTTGCCTTCGAGGAAATTATTAAGAACTACCCGGAAAGCTACCTCGTAAATGCCGCGTGGGGGCGTAAAGGGGATTGCCAGTTCTCGCTTGCGGCCGACACTCCATCACGCTATGCCGAAGCAATGAATTCTTATCAGGCCATTCTCGACCGGCCTTCCGCCCCGATGGCGCTCAAGTTGCAGACCGAATATAAAATCGGACGGTGCTTCGAAAAAACGGGAGCGCCTGATACCGCCTTCAACCGGTATATGAACGTGGTTTACACCTTCATTAACGAAAGCGTCGAACATTCACCCTACAGCGTGATGTGGTTTACCCGTTCAGCCTTTGGCGCAGCCACGATTAAAGAAAAAGCCAAAGCTTGGCCGGAAGCGGTTCAGGTATACGAACGGGTCGTGGAGGCGGATGTGCCTGCGAAAGAAGAAGCCCTGAAGCGCATCGAAAAGATTAAGACTGATAACTGGCTGCTGTTCCAGTAGCCGGAGGAGAAGAACGATGCTGCTTCGCGGTAAATTTTTGATTGCAGATTTACGATTGCCGAATGGTGGGTCTGCGACGACTCTTAATAATGAAGGCCAACGCCGTTTGAGTTCCGGAAATCGGAAATCAAAAATCAACAATCGGCAATGGAGGCTTGTATGTGGGAACTGATGGTTAAAGGTGGATGGATCATGTGGCCGATCCTGGTCTGCAGCATAGCAGGTGCTGTGTTGTTTCTGGAACGTGTATTTCATCTACACCGTGCGCAGATCAAACAGGATGATTTCCTGAGCGGAATCTATACCATCGTCAATCGGGGAAATACGGCGGAAGCGGTTTCTATCTGCGACCAGACCCCGGGGCCGGTTGCGCACATCGTGCGCTCCGGATTGCTTCATGCCGATGAGGAACCGGAAGTACTGAAGAAAACAATCTCAAAGGCCGGCCTGGATGAAATACCCCGGCTTGAAAAGAATCTGGGCGGCCTTTTAACCATTGCCCAAATCACACCGCTGCTGGGATTAATGGGAACCGTCATCGGTTTGATCCGAGTGTTTATGGCGATGGAACAAAATGCGCCGTTGGCCGAAATCGGTGACCTGTCTGCCGGGATATGGGAGGCTTTGATTACAACAGGGGTGGGGCTCTGTGTTTCGATTCCGTCATTTGCCGGGTACAACTTTTTATTGAGTCGGGTGGAGCGGATTACATTGAATATGGAATATGCCGCAGAGGAAGTATATCGATTCCTGGTGTATGACCGGGTTGAAGATGGAGAAGAGGGCCATGAAACCCTTTAATCCTCATAAAAAAAGCCAGCAGCTGCGCCGATTCAAACCAACCCGGAAGCCGGCAAGTGTATTTACGATAGGGATAGCTTTCAGTGATGCGGCCTTGTTGGTGCTGGCATTTTTTCTTGCGGTATCACCTTTTGTCCTGCAACCGGGTATTAACATCTCATTGCCGGAATCGTCTTTCAGCGGCGGGGCACGCTTCAGTTCCATGGTACTTTCTATTACACGCGGCGGGTGGTTTTATTTTAATGACGAACGTCTGGATTCCGGAAGGCTACCAGTTGCGCTGGAGCAAGCTGCAACAGATCATCCGGAAGCCATATTGATTATCGAGGCCGATGAACGTGTTTCGCATGGAACAGTGGTTAAAGCCTGGAATGCCGCTCTGGCTGCGGGCATTTCGGAAGTGTCCATTGCAACCCGTATTACCGCCACGGCGGAGGAACTAAAATGAAGCATGCCCCTTCCAGGGCAATTGTGCTGGCAACGTTGGTTGCTGCGATGATGCATCTCCTCCTCTTTGCGGCGATCCGTCCAAAGGCTGATGTGAATCTTACAGGAATTCCGGTTCCTCCGAAAACAGTCTATTTATTGCCGCTTTCTGAAACGGTTTCGATGTCCGGTAAAGAAGTGCGCACGATCCGTTCTCCAGTGATGTTTTCACTGCCCTCGAACATGGGATTCAGTCGTGAGCTTACGCAGCAGGATGTTCGTACACGACTTACTTTTTCGCAGGAAATGGAGACGGAGCAGTTTCTTGATGTCGGCTTTGTTTCAGGGGAGAAGGCAGGCACGCTTGATTCCAAGGGGCTTATGTTGACCGCTGCTGCATCAGCAGGGCCGGGGCTACCCGTTGAAATTTTTCAGGCAAACGAAAAGCGGCCTGCGCCGCCGCGCGTGAACCTGGCTCCTGAGCTTAAGAAGCGGTTGGCGGGTGGTGTTGTTTTACCTCCCGAACTGAATAAAGATTCTTCCAGTCCATGGGAAATCCATGCCTCGGTCCGTGTGACCGAGAGCGGAATGGTTCGTCATGTTTTTCTGGATAAACCGTTGGAATCCGTACAACTGAATCAATCATTGCTCCAACTCCTGTATGATTTGCGCTTTAAACCCGGACCCAGCATAGAGGGCAGCATAGAAATCTATTCTCCCGAAGCGGTATCCTCAGAGGAGGTCGCGCCATGATTTCCATGGAACTCGGAACGATAATGGTATTTTTTGTGGGGGTTCCGCTGCTCATTACAGGCGTGCTTGCGCTGGTATACAGCTTCCGGTCCATGCATCGGCCAAACCGGGAAAAAGAAAGTATCTACGAATGTGCGGACTGCGGCCACGTCTATGCCTTTGCCCGCAGCCGCCCGATGGACCGCTGTCCACGTTGCGGCCACCTCAACGAAGCCGTTCGAACCTAAGTGAGCGGCCCGCCGGGCTTGTCATGGATAATAGTATCAGTGGGGTTTTCGGAAGCTTCCGGATGGTCGGCCATATAGTGGAGTCCGCGGCTTTCCTTGCGCTGTTCGGCGGAGCGGATGATGAGCTCCGCCACGTCGGCAATATTACGCAGTTCGAGCAGGTCGGATGTTACCAGATAATCACCATAGTATTGTTTAATTTCCTGTCGGAGATTGCGGATCCTTGCGCGTGCCCGGGCAAGGCGGCGTTCCGTGCGGACGATGCCGACGTAGTCCCACATGGCGGTGCGGACTTCATTCCAGTTATGTTCGACCACGACGGCTTCGTCGGACGATACGGCTTCGCCGCATTTCCATCCGGGAATGGACACCGGGGTATCAAATTGTTTCCAACGTTTGGAGATTTCCAGAGCCGTTGCATGGCCGCAGACCAACGCCTCAAGCAGGGAGTTGCTGGCCAGTCGGTTGGCGCCGTGGAGGCCGGTGCTGGCCGCTTCGCCGCAGGCATAAAACCCGGGAAGTTCCGTGGAACCATTAACTTCTGCAACTACACCCCCGCAGGAATAGTGCGCCGCAGGAACAATTGGAATCGGGTCGGTGGCCATGTTGATGCCATAGCGAAGGCAGGCCGCATATAGGTTAGGGAAACGTTGGCGCAGGAATGATTCAGATCGATGGGTTATATCCAGATAAACATACGGATCGCCGTATTTTTTCATCACAAAGTCAATGGCACGGGCGGTCACATCGCGGGTTGCAAGTGATCCCCGTTCATCAAATTCCTCCATGAAAGCATTGCCGCGAATGTCTTTCAGTTCTGCTCCTTCACCACGAACGGCTTCGGAAATCAGAAACGATTTTGCATCCGGATGATACAGACAGGTGGGGTGGAATTGAACAAATTCCATGTTGCGGATCGGTAGGCCGGCCCGCCAGGCCATTGCCACACCGTCGCCGGTGGCCACATCGGGGTTGGAGGTGTAGGGGTAGACTTTGCCCAGCCCACCCGATGCCAACACCGTGCATGCTGCGTGAATTGGAAAAATTTCATCTGTTTTTTTATCGAGAAAATAGGCACCAACACAACGGTTGGTTCCCGGGTGTCCGATCCAGTCGGTGGTCACCAGGTCGATGGCCATCAGATTTTCACGAAGGGTAATATTGGAATTTTCTTGGGCCCGGGAGATCAGCACGTTCATCATAGACTGGCCGGTGATATCTCCGGCATGCAGTACTCTGCGGTGCGAGTGACCTCCTTCCTGGCCAAGATCATATTCGGTTTTCTTGCCCTTCCGTTTTCGCTGGTCGAAGGCAATGCCGAGTTCTTCGAGTTCTTCAATACGGGCATAACCGCCCCGAATGATTTTTTCGACCATTTCCGGCGTACTCAGTCCGCTGCCGGTCGAAAGGGTGTCAGCCACATGTGCTTCGATCGTATCTTCCGGATCCACTACACAGGCGATGCCGCCCTGGGCATAGAAGCTGTTGCATTCGGAGGCGTCGACTTTGGTGGAAACCAGCACATGGCCGTGCTTGCTCAATTCCATGGCGGCGGTCAGTCCAGCCAGCCCGGATCCAATTACGAGAAAATCATAGGAGGTTTTCATATCAGGCAGATTGACGGATGGCTTCCTTCTCTTCTTCGGCATCCCGTTTGATTTTCTCAAGTTGCTGCTGGCGGGTCTGCTGAACCAGCCCGGCTTTGGCAGGGTCGGTTTCCGCTGCTATCTGCTGATCGAACATGATTTCGGTTTCAGCGACTTTTGCTTTCATTTTGGAGTCGATTTCAGCAATAGCTTCTTTCTGCTCGTCGCTTAGCTTTACAGATGGGCCGTCGGAGCGTTCCATCGCCAGTTCAAATGCACTCTTCATTCCGCTCACCTTTTTTATATTTTCGGAGGGTGAGTATACGTTCCAATGTCTGGAAAACAAACCGCGAATGAACGCAAATGAACACGAATGCATTAGATTGGATTACAGTATAACGGATTTTACTGGAGGGTGAGGCTCTGTCCGAACCTCGCGTGCGCAAGGCTCGGATGGAACCTCGCCCTCCACTCTTGCCTGTTGTCTGATTTGCTGTAAAGCCAGCTAACCCATCATCTGGGCTTTAATACGCAACTCAATGTCATGCTCGTAGAGGGCGGTAAGGATTTCATCGAGAGCGCCTTCCATTACGCGGTCAAGTTTGTAGAGCGTGAGGTTGATGCGGTGGTCGGTGAGGCGGTTCTGGGGATAGTTGTAGGTTCGGATCTTTTCAGAACGGTCTCCGGAGCCAACCATGGATTTTCGCTCGGATGCCTGTTCTTCGGCGGCTTTACGCTGTTGGTCATCGAACAGCTTGGCACGCAGCATTTTCATGGCGGCGGCCTTGTTTTTATGCTGTGAACGTTCGTCCTGGCATTGCACAACGACGCCGGAAGGTTCATGGGTAATCCGGATGGCGGAGTCGGTGGTGTTTACGTGCTGTCCGCCGGCTCCTTGTGCTCGGTAGGTGTCGATGCGCAGGTCTTCTGTGCGAACCTCGATATCTACATCTTCGGCTTCGGCCAGAATGGCAACCGTGGCCGCGGACGTGTGGACGCGGCCCTGTGTTTCGGTCTGCGGAACGCGCTGCACACGGTGGGTGCCGCCTTCATGTTTGAGCGTTTTATAAACTTCTTCACCTTCGACGGAGAAGGAGACTTCCTTGTAGCCACCGGATTCGGAGGGGCTGACATCCATTACACGGTGCTTCCAGCCTTTGGTATCGAAATAACGTGTGTACATGCGATAGAGATCTCCGCAGAAGATGCCGGCTTCGTCGCCGCCGGTTCCGGCACGGATTTCAATAATCACGTTGCGGCTGTCGGTGGGATCCGGCGGAATCAGCGCAATTTCCATATCGCGTTCGGCCTGGGGAAGTTTTTCTTCTATATCGGCCAGTTCCATCTCCGCCATTTCACGAAGTTCGTCATCGGAATCGGAATCGGCCAGTATGGCTTCGCTTTCCGTTTTGGAGTCGTTCAGGTCCAGCACCTTTTTAGCGCATTCGGCGAGCATCTTCTGATGCCCGTATTCGCGCATGCATTCCTGCATTTTTTTTGGATCGGCCGAAACCTCGGGCTGCGACATGCGGGTTTCGAGTTCGCTGAGCTTAGACTGGAGTTGTTCGAGGTAGGCGTGGTCGATCATGATGAATACCGTTTTAGCGTTGGCAGGGTGCGGACACAAAAAGGCCGAACGTGCTTTCGCAGGTTCGGCCCTTGGAGCGTGGCTGACTAGTAAGTGCCTTGTGCGAAGCGCTTCTTGAAGCGGTCAACACGGCCTTCTGTATCAATCAGTTTCGCGCTACCGGTAAAGAACGGGTGGCAGCTGGAGCAAGTGTTTACGTGCATTTCCTTAACGGTCGAACGAGTATTGATCTCGTTGCCGCAGGCGCAGCGAACAGTTGCTTCTTCATAGTTTGGGTGGATGTCAGTTTTCATGTCAAAATTCCTCGTGTTCAATTGGGAGCGTGGGTTTTAAACAAACTGAGGGGGTGAGGCAAGGTAAAGTTTGGTTTTTTTGGAAGTTTGCTCTTCCCGATTTTATATCCCTTAAGTACACTTTTCCTTCTATGTGGACTGTGTTTTCTACTCTTAACAGGTTTGTTCGTTGGCTAATGCTTGCGGTGGTCGTCTTTTGTGTGTGTACGGCGCCTGACGTTAAAGCAAGGGGCGTGACGCAAAGTCAACTCTCCAGACTGAATCCAAGTGTTGAATCAACCAGTGTGTTGCTCGAAACATCCAAAGAGCTGTTGAAAAACGAACAGCTTGAAGATGCCCTGCCGTTTTTGGAGGAAGTGCTGGTTCGTCTGGAAGGGGATGACGAGAAGAAGGCCCGGCAGACGCTTGCTTTTACCCTTTATCAGTTGGCGCATTGCCAGATGAAGCTGGGAGAGTATGTTTCCGGCGCGAAAAACTTTGTCTGGTTTGCCGATGAATTTCCGGATGATCCGCAACAGGAGTCGGCCCGTGTGCTTGCCGCCCAGTGTTTGACCATGGTTCAGCAGTGGCCAAGCGTTGAGGAGCAGGTAAGTCTGGTGCTGCAGAATGCGCGTTTGGGCGATGAATTGAAGGTTCCTGCAACCCAGCTGTTGGCAGAATCGCGTTATCAGCAGGAAAAATGGAACGAAGCCATTAAACCGCTGGGAGCTCTTTTCCGTATAGCGAAAAAGGATACCGTGCGTGCTGGGGCTGCCGTAATGTTAGTGACATGCTATGTCCGGCTGGATGATTTCGGTAATCTCTTTAAATTTCTGCCGCATTGCGACGAGGCCGCCCGCCATGACGTGGGTTTGAATGTTGCGCTGCTCGAAGCGGGGGACTCCCATTATAACAAGGGTGAATATCAGAAGGCATTGCTGCTTTATCGCCTTGTTATGCTGAAGGCGGACTTGATCGTGCATTATGAAACCCGCCTGCGTGAATTGAAGCTGGCAATGAAGCCGTTCGTGGCAGGTACTTCGCAGACGCTGAGCGAATATAAAGAACTTCAGCTGAAGCAGCAGCAGCTGTTTGACCGTTTGCTGAAGCAGTACAATGTTATTAAGGATTTTCAGGACTACGATATGGATGTAGCCCTGCGTACTGCCCAGTGCTACAACGATCTGGAACGGAACTGGCCGGCGCATGCGATCTATAAGCGGATATATGCTGAAAACCCCGAAAGCAGTCTGGCGGATCAGGCACGCTTTTCTTCTTTTGCCGTGATGCTGGATGAGAGGGAGTGGGCTTTTGCGACTGCAGAAGGCTATGATTATATTGCGAAGTTGCCGGATGGTGAGTTCCTTGATGACGTCACGTTAAACCTGATGCAGGTGCATATGCAGCAGGAGCAATTTGATCTGGCCTATGATATTGGAAAAAAAGGGCTGGAGCTTTCGCCTGAGCATAAACACATTGATCAGGTTAAGTATCTGATGGGCTACATCCGCTTCATGCGGTTGGATTATGATATTGCAAGTGACTTGTTTGCGGAAATTCTTCGCCGCTGGCCGGATAGTCGATATTACGAATCAGCAGAATACTGGCGGGCCATGTCGTTGTTGTTTCTGGGTGAATTTTCGAATGCAGAGGGTGCGTTCAAAGGCTATATGAGCAACCCTAAATATGCCCCGCGCGTTTATGCCGAGGATGCTTCCTATAGATTGGGTATTGCCCAGTACGGTGCGGAAAAATACCAGGAATCCGAGGATTCGTTCAGGGCTTTTGTTGATGAGTACCCTGAGAGTAGAATGGTTTCAGAAGCCTATGCCATGCTGGGCGATCTGCGTGGTGCCGAAGGGGATATGGATGTTGCACTCGACTTCTATAAGATTGCTCAGGAAAAAGCGCTGAATATTGCTCAGGTCAATTATCCGGTCTTTCAGGCGGCAGACGTGCTAATGCGTTTAAAGCGGTATTCTGACCTCATCACGTTAATGACCGATTATCAGCAGAAGTGGGGTGTTGGCGGTGACTTTGCTAATGCCGTAAACTGGATCGGAAAGGCATATAAAGCTTTGGATGAATACCCGCGGGCATTAAATGCTTACCTGGAAACGGTTGATGCTTTTGGTAATGACGCTGATCTTGGCGGGATTGATTTAATTCTCCGCGAAATTATCGGTGACTATAATGGAGAAGAATGGGCTGCCTATCAGTCGGTGATTATGGATCACCTGGACAAGCATCTTAAGAAAGCGAAGGATAAGGGCCAGCGGACATTGGAGCTGCAATACCAGACGGTGTTTGCAGAGATTACTGAAGGTGATGAGCGAATGGTGTTTGTGAATTCCATCGTGCAACCCAAGAATGTTCCCGCATCAGGACCGGGTACGCTGGTTTTGATTGCCCGGGAGGGTGTGAAGCAGCAGGATTATGAAATCGTCCATGATGCAACGCGGCGATTCATGTCGACCTTTGAAATATCGAATAACATGCTCTATATCCTGCTGGCTAATCTGGATGCGCTGATAGGAGAGGAAAGCTATGAGGAAGCGCTGGAGCTTTCTGAGCAGATTCTTCTGAAGTTTGGTTATGCCAGCAAGTCGGTCGGGTATGCGCGCAAGCGCCGTGGTGATGTTTTCCGTTTTCAGGGTAAGCATGAAGAGGCGCTGGAAGCTTATAAGGAAGTACTTTCTATCCGTGAATGGCGAGGGGCTCTTACACCGGAGGCGCTCTATTGTTCAGGTGTTTCCAATATGAAATTAGGTAATTTGCAGGATGCATTCGCCTATTTTCAGCGGATCTATGTGTTGTATGAAGATTATACGGAATTTGTTGCTCCGGCTTATGCCAAGAGCATCGAATGTATGGAGCAGTTGGGTGGATACGAACAGGATATTGTAAATACCTATCGTGAAATGTTGAGCAACGAAGCGGTTGTCTCTACGCCTGAAGGAATCGAGGCTGCCAAGCGTTTAAGTGAACTGGAACCAGCTGGGGAGGTGTTATGAGGCCCGCAGTAAAACTATCCTTTTGCCTCTTGTTCCTGTTTGGCTTTGGTGCCGGGGTTCTGGCGCAGCAGCAGTACGCGGCCAAAATCACCGTAAATGGCGGAAATTCATTTGTGTCGAAGAGGCTTAACATCAAGGGCGATCGTCTGTATCCGGATACGGGAAGTTCTTCGACTGCGCTTTCAATGATCAAACAAATTGAGTTCCGCTTTTCCGGGGTGAGTCTTACAATGTGTGAGTCTATGTTCCGTTCCGGAGACCGGAAGTCATTGGAAGGAATTCTGGATCAGTATGTTGGGCCGGTTGCTCAATACAGCTATTTGCCGACCAATCTGGGGGACTACCTTGTTTGGATGTTACGCACCCAGTACTGGAACAAGAATGCTGCAGGGGCTGGAAAAACGATTGGGCATATAAGGCAAATGGAAGATCCTGCAAGTGCTGATATTGCGAGTCTCTATTTTGTTATGATGCTGTTGGATCAGGGGAAAACGGCCGATGCAAAGACTGTTTTTGCAAGTGTGGCGGATCCGGATTCATTCTCTGTGCCTATGGCTGAATATATTAGAGGTAAAATTGCGTTGGAAGAGGGGGATCCCCGGCAAGCCATGCAGCATGTCGCTGGAATTATCGCGTTCCATAGCCGTGATGCGGAATGGATGGCACCGTCTACAGTTCTCGAAGCCCGTATCTATCAACGGCTGGGTCAGCCCCAAAAGGCTGATGCCGTGGCAAACGAATTAATAATCGCGTACCCAGGAACGCAGTGGAGTAAGCTGGGGCAACAGATCAAGCAGGAAGCAACCGGAAAGCTAGGAGGTTAGTCGAAATGAAAAAAGGATATCTAGGAGTATTTGCCATGATTGTGCTGTGCATTGGCTTTTTAATGCCAATAGCCAACACACTTGCGCAGGAAACCGGTGCCGCAGTAGCTGAGGGGCAGATGGAGGTTGCGAGATCTATCACGCTGGGGTCATTGATCAAGCAGGGCGGCCCTTTTATGTACCCCCTGGGTCTGTTTTCGGTGGCGATGTTCTATTTTATTATCCGAAATGCCATGCTGTTGCGTGAGAAAAATATGCTTCGCGAGGATCTCAAATCCGACATAGAAGAGCGAATGCGCAAACGCGATATTTCGGGAGTCCGCGAATTGTGTGCTGATAATGATAGTTTGCTAACGGCCGTGCTGGATGCGGGTATGGAGCGTATTTCTGAAGAGCACGATTATGATGCTGCGCATGTTATGGAAGCCATTGAAGAGGCGGGTAATGAGCAGATGGTTACCTTTATGAAGCCGATTAATGTGCTTTCTATTATTGGTGGAACAGCTCCTATGCTGGGATTGCTGGGAACGGTTTCGGGTATGATTAAAGCCTTCCAAACGATTGCTGCGGGGAATATGGGCAATCCGGAGCGACTCGCGGGTGATATCGGTGAGGCTCTTATTACAACGGCAACCGGCTTGATTATTGCGATTCCGGCAATGATTGCTTACTTCATCTTCAAGAATAACTTTATTAAGAGTATGTCGACTATGGGCCGGTTGGTTGGCCATTATCTGAACATTTATCGTTACGCGAAAAACGAAGGCTAAACTATTGGGGATAGTCTGTGAAATTCAGAATTCCAATTGAAGGCGGTGACGACGATATCAACATGGCTCCCATGATTGATATGGTCTTTCTGCTGTTGATTTTCTTCATGGTTGCTTCCCATATGTCGAAGATGGATCGTACTCCGGTGGAGCTGCCCGTTGCTAATAAATCGATTATTCCGGATACCGCATTGGGCCGGCAATTGATAACGATCCGATCTCAGGATGCGACCGGTGAAAAGGTTGATATTTTGATGAACCTGAGCAAGATCGAGGTAGAGGAGATCAGGCCCGCTGTCGAAAAGCTCTTGGCAGAAAATAAAGATGCTGAAATTTATCTCCGGGCTGATCGCTTCGCAAAGCATAAGCATGTGAAAGAGGTTATGGCAGCTTGCGCCGAAGGTGGCGTGGTGAATGTGATCTTTGCAACTTTCGAGTCGGGGAATTAAGCATGAAAGCCTGGGTCGATGAATTAATTAATGAAAAGAGCGAGCTTCAGATTGCACCGCTTATTGATGTGGTTTTTTTGCTGCTAATCTACTTTATGGTCAGTGCCCGGCTTAAGCGCCCGGAGGCGGATTTGACATTGGCATTGCCCGGAGCAGTTTCGGCATCAACGCAGCTTGAAATGCCCGATGAGCAAATAATTGAGGTCATGTCTGATGGCTCCATTGTTTTAAACAACAAGGTCTATTCAGCTCAGGATAAGTCGGATATGGCAGGGTTGGAATATACGTTACTTCGCTATCGGCAGGCCGCTCAGCTGTCTAAGACAAAGGCCATGATCACGGTTGCGGCTGATGATGATGCAGTACATGAACGCGTTGTTGATGTGCTTAATGCCTGTGCCGGTGCTGGCATCAAGAATGTAACGTTCGGATCGGTGCAGTAGTTGTTCTGTATAAAGTGCTTAGGTGGGGGCGGGGAGATCCTTGCGGGAAAAACCAACCTCTGCGAGTACTTTATCTGTGGTTTGGAAATGGCATTTAGCGGTGTCTAGCAGAATGCCGGGACCTTTATAAACAACGAGTTTTTCGGCTTCCCGTCGAACTTTGTCGGATGCCCCTTTTGGCACCTCAAATTCATATTCTTTACCCATTTTTTTCAGGGCGTAAATGAACCCTGCTCTGGCTAGAATAGAAGCAGCGGCCACGGCTGGGTCTGATTCTGCTTTGGTACGCTGGTCTAGCTTAATCTTTTTTCCCTTGTCCATGAGAGCGCGTTCGATTTGGTGTGTCGGACCGAATTTATCTGACAGGGCTCGGGGACAATCCGGCACTTTTCCCAGCAGGTCTTCAATGGCTCTTGCATGTCCCCACGCCAGCATTTTGTTTACATTTCGAATTTTTGAATACATCCGGTTATAGGAGCGTGGACCTATCGTCACCATGGCACATCGGTCGCCAAGCAGTTTTCGGATGTCGCGGGCCATGTTGAGAGCAACATTGTCGGACGAAATTCTTTTGGAATCGCGGACCCCCATTTCGCGTAGCTTATTGACGAGGTTCTCATCAACATAGGCGGAAGCGATCACCAGGGGTCCGAAAAAATCGCCTTTCCCGCTTTCGTCAATTCCCATGTGAGGTTTGAAAGCCTCAGGATCCCGAAGATCTTCGTAGCCCAATAGTGCTTCTTTAAGGATTTCGGTTTCCAGGGTAAAGGTAATCCATTCCTGTGCAGCTTTACCCTGTACTAATAATTTCCCGGAATTATAAAGGTTTATTCTGCAGTCGGGAATGGAGACCGCAAGTTGTGTGTGCGGCACGTTTTCGGGGTGATATTTCGGGTGCGCCAGAAGTTGTTTTAAGCAGGTCTGTTGTTCTTCATCTAGTTTGAAAGTAAAAGAATTGGTGTTCATCAATTGTTCCGTGGTAAATTCGTAAAGTACTTTTATATCAGATGAGCGTTTGATGACAAAGGTGCATTTCGTTGGGTCAGCGAATTAGAGGCATATATTATGACATCATCAAAAGCGATTCGTGTGATTTTCGTATTAGTAGCGACGGCGGTGATTGCTTTTTCTGAAGGCGATCAGGAAACTCGAAATTTACCGGTCCCAACCCATGCCGATGCCGCTGTGATTCTTGCGAAGCACACAGGATTATTTGATCGGTATGTTACTTCTGAAGCGACGCTTACCGAGTGCGTGGCTTTTCTAAATAAATACGGAATCTATTTTGGCCTCATGGAAGTTGTTAATGGGAAGGAATTTACTTTAAATGATTGTGCAAGGGTAATGGGGCAGATTGAGTTGGTGTTTTCCGGTGAGGCTGAATACATCGCAGGAAAGGTAAAGTTGCCTAATAATATTGCTTCATGGGAGGAATTTTGTACTATGTCTCAGGTAAATTATGTTGAAGGTCATAAGGCTATTGTTCAGGCAATGGTTTTTGCGCAGCAGTTAGGCGAGTAGTTTTCCTTGCATTTAAAAGAATACTTCAATATTTATACGGAACTTAAAATTAAGGATTCGGAGTATGAACAAGCGTAGTTATTTCATGGGGTTGGCGGTTACTGCTTTAAGTTCCATTGTGTTTATAAATTCAACGGTTGCGCAGGAATCAACACTTGCAGATGAAGCTCAGGCTGCGATTTTAGCTGCAGAAGAGGCTGTTGAAATAGCGCGTGGTGCGATTGAAAACGGTAAAGAATTGATAGCCTTGATTCCTGAAGATTCCCCTCTGATGCCTGATGTTGCTCAGGTTTTGATGGCGGCATCGGAAAATTGGAAAATCGCTGTTGATTCTCTTAATGGTGCTAAAGAAAGTGCATCAAAAATATCGACCGCTACAAGTGAATCGGTTGCTAAAGACTATGCGCTACTCTCTAAGGTTAATGCTGGTGTGGCTCTTTCGGGGGCTAAAGTGGTTCAGATTGGACTCGCCTATATTGACGCTATTGCAAACAATAAGACAGAAGCTTTAGATATTATCAGAACAGCTATGCAGGATGCATTAGCCGCTTCTTCCCAAGTTCAGTTTAATTACGAACGCGTTAAAACTCTCATTGCGGAAAAATATTCCAAATAGAAGGAGTAGATCATGAAAATGAATTTAAAAACATATTTAGTTATAGTGAGTGGTGTGATGCTTATGGCTGGCCAGATTCAGGCTGTTGACCAAGCTGCAGCAGCAGGTGACCTAGCTGAGATTGCAACCATTTCTGTTCAGTCCAAAGCGAACCTTGCGGATTCCGCCCTAGGTGGCGACGTTAATGAGATTGCTGAATCGGGTAAGCGTTCTGATGCCGTTGATGCAGCTATGTCACAAGGACAGGAAGCGCACTCAGCAATGGAACGTGCTGTCACGGGCGGTGATGAAGATGCCGCACAATCAGCGGTAGAAGATCTGCAAGCCAGTAAGCAGAAAGCTCAGGATGCTCTGAATGGAGTTATTCCTGATTCCCTAAAGCAGTCAGTCCATGATAAATGGAAAGAAGGCCAAACGAATACCGGTGGAGGACCTGGGAAAGCAGGTGATCCGCCTAATATTTATAACAGGCCTTGGCAGACTCAGGGAATGCAATCATTCTACACGGGATTATGGGGTAACTTTTGGGCTTCAGGTCGTACTGGTGGTCATCGTGGTCGTGGTGATAGGGACGCAACTCCCGAGTAAAGGGTTCTAGGGTGAATTATTAAGGTTTGAAGGGAGTTTTAACTATGAATAAAAGAACACTTTTTGTGCTCACGGGCTTGGCTCTGGTATCTTCCACCTCGTTTGCCGCGAAAGAGCGTGTGATACGTTTTCAGAATCATGTTCGCTTGGGATATGATGATAATATTTATGGGTCTGAAGAAGAGAAAGGTTCCGGATTTATTACTGATATTATTAATCTATCTGCAAAAGTGAATTTTTCATCACGTACTGATGCACTACTTTACTGGCAACCTGAATTCCAATATCGCTTTGATGCGGATCCGGAAATGGTGAACTATCAGGATCTTTACGGGCGTTTAAATCATGCTGTATCACAGCGCGCATTCCTTACGCTTTCCGATCGATTTCGGTATCAGCAAAGAGAAGGTCAGGCAGGGCTTGTAGGCGGCGGCACTGATGACACAAACTCAAACTACATTGAAAATGATTTTCAGGGTGCTTTAGACTATACACTAAATTCAGTGAGCTACATGAAACTAGGTGCTGGGTATGATTTCCGCGTATGGGATGATTCGACCTATGGTAAAACTGCAGGAAATGATTTTGATCGTTTTAATGCTAACGGTACGTATATTCGCCAGCTGAAACCGAATAAAACGCAGGGTACTTTAGGGATATCTTATAATGATCTATCGTATAACGGCTCTCGGGGAGGTTATGAGTCCATGGTTTTTTCAGGTGGAGTTGATCAAAATTTTACCCCACACGTAACTGGGTTTGGACGCGTAGGTTTTTCGCTCAATAACGTTGATGGTGGTTCATTAGGTAGCGACAACGAATCCACGACACCGTATTTTCAGGCAGGTCTAGAGGTGAATCCCACTTCACGAACTAGTTTGAATGGTTCTCTAGGCTATTCATTAGCGCGTTCTGATAATTCGGTATATAATGCTCAGGATCAGTTTAGTTTTGGCCTGGGTGCTCGGCATGATTTGACAGCTAAAATAAGCTTAGCAACATCGTTATCATTCATTCATAGTAATTATGACTCTAAATACTCACGAACAGGTCTTCTTTCTGATGCGACAGATGATTATTTTACCCTGACTCTCAGAGGGTCTTATCAGGTGAACCGAAATAACTTTTTGGAAGCTGGGTATTTGTTTGCTAATCGTTCATCTGACTTTACGGACTGGAGTAGAAATCGTGTAGATGTGGCATGGCGCTTGCGCCTCTAAGCACGCTGATTCTTTAAATTTTGATTTGAATGTCAAGGTGGTGAAGGTTTACCTTCACCATCTTAATTTTTGAGGGAGTATAGTACATGAGTAATGAGACAACGCAGGAGTCGAGCACCCTTCACTTTCTCGATTATTGGCGGGTTATTCGGTCGAGAAAAGAAATCGTTCTTGCTGTCGCAATTCTAGTGGTTTTAACCGGTACGGTATATACCCTGATGCTTCCCAATATTTATTCATCATCAGTGCGCATTGCGGTGTCGAATGATGCACCGGAAATTAATCCATTTGCCGGTGGTCCTCAAAACTACTATTCCGCTTATGATCCCTACTTCCTCCGTACGCAATTTGAAATTCTTCAATCTACTCCGATCTTATATGAGGTTGTAAATAGATTGAACCTCCAGAATGAATGGGGGAGAGGCGGTGATAAGCTTCCTCGGGAAGTGGCTTATAAAATCCTTAAAAACAGTATTAATGTTTTCCAACAACGGGATACATCATTAATTGTTATAAGTGTGAACCGCGATAATCCTGATGAAGCTGCTGAAATAGCAAATGAGCTTTCCGAAGTGTACCGGGATTCCCGCTTGGATATTGCGATGAAAGATGCTCGCGGCGCTATCGATAAAATTGCTGAAGCACTAAAGGAACAATCACTCCGGGTTGAGGAGGCAGAAGAAGAAATCCAGTTGCTGAGGACAGAATTGGATATTGCCGTGATGGGCGGAGAGGGCAATATCGATGTTGGTGAGATCCGAATGCAGCAGCTTGAGGGTGATCGTCTATTTGCGCAGAAAGAAATGGTCGAAAAACAAGGATTGTTGGAAATCCTTGAGGACCTTGATGATAAAGATCTGATCGAACGGGCTTCTTATATTACGTTTGATCAATTTGTTTCGAGTACGATTCAGCAGATTCAGGATATTGATGTTCAGCTGAGTTCATTAAATGCAGACTATGGTGCAAATCATCCTGAAGTGAAGCGTATGCAACTGCAAAAGGATACCCTTGAGGATACCCTTAAGAAAAGGCTTCAAGCATTACGTAATGGTTTGATGACCGAATATCAGATTGCAAAAAATAATTTTGAAAGTTTGGAAAAAGTACTTTCAAGCGTCAGATCAGATACAATCGAGTCGCAAGGCGAAAAATTCCGTCCATTCAGAAATGCATTGGCTGATTTGGAGACGGAACGCTTTATCTATAATCAGCTGAAGGCTAAGCATCGCCAGGAAATCATTACCCTTCAGGTGCCGAGAAATCCGGTTGAAATTATTGATGTTGCTGAGCCTAATCGTCGTCCGGTTAGCCCTAACTTATTCATGAATGTACTTCTCAGTATTTTCGTTGGACTTGGCGCTGGCGTTGGACTGGCCTACTTTATTGAATACCTTGATACCTCCATTAAAACCGCTGACGATGTTGAGCGTATACTTGGACTTCCTGTGCTGGGATTGATTCCTCAGAAAGTACGACCCCTGATTGAGGAAGGTCCCGACAGTGAGCATGCTGAAGCCTATCGTGTACTTAGAACAAACCTTGCCTTTACTGAAGGCGGATCGCATAGAGGTGCATTCTGCGTATTGTCCGGTGGTGCTGGAGAAGGTAAATCGACCACCGTGTTTAATCTGGCTTTTGTATGTGCTCAGCAAGGTGAGAAAGTATTGCTTGTGGATGCCGACTTACGGCGTCCTGTGCAGCATTCTATTCTTGGTGTATCAAACCGCTTTGGTTTGACGAATGTATTGCTTCGCGATGTTCCTGTTGAAGAGGCCATCAAGGCAACAAGCGTTCCCAATCTGCATTTCCTGCCAAGTGGTCGGTTACCACGTACCTCTCTGGGAGTCTTGGATCCAAAACGAATTGGAGAACTGGTTGCCAGTTTGAAAACTAAATACGATGTTGTCCTGATTGATACTCCGCCATTGGTGGGTATCAGTGATTCGTCGATCATTGCGAAGGAAACAGATGGCGCGATTATCGTTGTTCAATACCGTAAATATCCAAGAGAAATGCTTACAAAGGCCAAACAGATGATTGAAGCCCTAGGGGTTACTGTTGTTGGCGCTGTATTGAATAACATCAACGTAATGCGTGATGATTATTACTACTACTACCATTCGTACTATTCTGACTACTATCATAGTTCCCAGAGTGAAGTGCCAATGGATGATAATGTTTAGTTTAAGTTTGGTTTGAGGTTCAGATAATGATGCGCAATATAGTATTTCCCGTATATTTAATCATAAGCCTGCTTGTCTCTGGTTGTGTGATTCAACCGGTTAATTCGAGCTCAGTGGATTTTTCTGATCCTGCTGGCTCAACAAGCGATTCGTCTATTGGTGCAGAAAGCAATATCAGTGCCTATAAACTGAAGCCATTAGATCCTGTTTTTATCCGGTTTAGCGGTATTACTGAGCAGCAGACGTTGGACTTGGTAATTGATGAAAATGGTGAGATCAGTTTATTGCATCTGGAACTTCCTATTAGAGCTTCCGGCCTGACAACATCTGCTCTGGAGGATAAAATTGAGCGGATGTATGTCGAGGAAGGGATATACAAGAACGTGTCCGTCAATGTTACGATGACAGCGAAGGTCTATTATATGCAGGGTGAAGTGAATCAGCCTGGGCAGTTTCCGTTGGCCAGTGGAACCACGTTGCTGCAGGCGATTGCCGGGGCAAGAGGCCCGACGGCCTTTGCAAATATGAAGAAGGTCACGATAAGCCGGCAGGGAAAAATTTATACCTACAACCTTAAGGATCTTGAGAAAAACCCATCCAAGGACGTGAAAATTAATGCTGGTGACGTCATTAAGGTTTGGCAGAAGTGGTACTAGCTCTTTGGCCTAAATGAGGCGGGACTATAATGGACTCTCTTTCTTCGAGCAGGCGAGTCGGCCTTATGGGTGGATCGTTTGATCCTGTACATGTCGGACATTTGATCATAGCCCGGGATGCTGTTGAAAAGCTACGGTTGGATGAAGTAATTTTTATACCCGCTTCCATTCCTCCACATAAACAGCATCTAAAAAAAGAAGATGCACATTCCCGGCTGAAAATGCTTCAGCTTGCAGTTGAATCTGACTCACATTTTTCGGTTTCCGATATAGAAGTTAAGCGTGGTGGAGTCTCATACACGATCGATACGGTCAAAGAGATAAGCGCACAGCGGCCGGCAGATGAGCTTACTTTAATCATCGGAAGTGACACCTTGGTTGATCTCCATAATTGGCATAAAATTAACGAGTTGTTAGGTCTCTGTAATGTGGCCTCTTTTTTAAGACCTGGGGAAAGTGATATTGATCAAATTCCAGAAAAGGTTATGTTGACTGACGAATGCAGGGAGAAGTTGCTTTCGCAGACGTTTATGGCGCACCTGATTGATATTTCATCTACTGAAATCCGCGAGCGCGTGGCAGAGGGACGGAATATAGATTATCTGGTTCCTCCGGCGGTTGAGCACTTTATATATGAAAATAGCCTATACAAAGGCTGAGAGGAAATATGGAAAAAGATTTGGAAATAATGAATGGGATGGTCGCATTTCTGGAAGACCGGAAAGCCGAGGATATTGTAATCCTGGATTTGCGGGAGCATGCGAATATAGCGGACTATTTTATAATTGCTACAGGTGCGAACAAACCTCACTTGAAGGCCCTTTTCGATGGGTTGCAACGCTTGTTTAAGGATGCAGGATTTAAAGGCTACCATAAGGAAGGTGTGCCGGATAGTGGTTGGATGATCATGGATTATCATGGCGTAATGGTGCATATTTTTGAGCGTGAACTGCGGGAGTTTTACGATCTAGAGAAACTTTGGAAAGATGCTCCGGTGGTCGAGTTGGGAGAAAAGTAGGTATGGCGTTTAAGATTTACAATACGATGAGTCGTTCGAAGGAAGAATTACTTCCGATCGATGGGAAGCATGTGCGTATGTATACCTGCGGGCCGACTGTTTATAACTATGCCCATATCGGAAATTACCGTGCCTATATGTTTGAGGATCTGTTACGTCGCTATATTAAATTTTGTGGCTTTGGCGTGACGCAGGTTCAGAATCTGACTGACGTGGATGATAAAACCATTCGTTCTTCTATTGAGCAGGGATTGCCGCTCAAGGAATACACTAAGAAGTATATTGATGCTTTTTTTGCAGATCTCGCAAAGCTCAACATTGAACCTGCAGAACATTATCCTGCAGCAACGGACTATATTCCGGAGATGATTGCGATCATCGAAAACCTGTTTGAAAAGGGGTATGCCTATCAATCTGATGACGGATCAGTTTATTACAGCATAGATAAGTTTGCAGAATACGGAAAATTAGCCCGTCTTGATCGGGAAGGCATGCAATCGGGCGCTCGTGTTGATCAGGATGAATACGATAAGGACAACGCTGCTGATTTTGCATTGTGGAAAGCCTATGTTCCTGAAGATGGTGATGTGGTCTGGGATTCGCCTTGGGGAAGGGGAAGGCCTGGGTGGCACATAGAATGTTCTGCGATGAGTATGAAACTTTTGGGAGAAAGTTTCGATATCCATACGGGCGGGGTTGATAATATTTTTCCGCACCACGAAGACGAAATTGCGCAATCAGAAGCCGCTACTGGAAAGATGTATTCTAAATACTGGATGCATTGTGGCTATTTGGTCGTTGATGGAAGGAAAATGAGCAAGTCGCTCGGTAATTTTTATACGTTACGCGAGATTCTTGATATGGGCTATACGGGGCGTGAAGTCCGCTATGAGCTACTATCCTCACATTATAGACAATCACTTAATTTTGCATTCAAATCGCTCGATTCCAATAGATCTGCGCTTAAGCGGTTGGACGAATTCTACGCCACAGTTGCAGAAGTTGCCGGGAATACAAATGAGCTCGGTGAGCTTCCGGAATGGGCGGCCAATACGCGCGAAAGGTTTGCCGAGGCAATGGACGATGATATGAACATATCAGGAGCCATGGCAGCTGTTTTTGATGCTGTTCATGCAGGCAACAAAGCCATGCTCGAGGCTCCTATGTCGGCAAAACAGGCGCGGGCTGTTGTTAACCTCTGGGCGGAATTAGATGCAGTACTGGGGCTTCTTATTCCTCAGGAAGAGGAAGTGTCTGCTGAAGTTAATGAGCTGTTAGCAGCACGTGCTGTAGCCCGTGCCGATAAAGACTGGGCGGAATCTGATCGCATTCGCGATGCATTGGCCGAACTGGGCTGGACTGTAAAGGACACGCCTGAAGGGCCCAAACTTAGAAAGCTATAGGATGTCTGGAAAATTCATCACGTTTGAAGGGCCGGAGGGGAGTGGGAAATCCACACAGATTCGCCTGCTTGCAGATAAGTTAGAAAAGCTCGAATTAGGCATACTTTGCACGCGCGAGCCGGGCGGGACAAAAACCGGAGAAGCAATTCGTAACATCCTGCAGCACGACGAGGCGGGTGAACCGTTGGGTGACCGTGCTGAGCTGTTACTCTTTACGGCCAGCCGGGCTCAATTAATGGATCAGGTCATCCATCCTGCGTTGACGTCCGGTACATGGGTTCTATGTGACCGCTTTATTGACTCCACCATGGCTTATCAGGGCTATGCCCGTGGAATGAATATCGACACGCTGGATACGGTTAACGCCTTCGCAACCTATGAACGTAAGCCCGATTTAACCATTTTATTGGATCTGGATGTGGAGAGTGGTTTTCAGCGGTTGGAACAGCGTTATTCCGATGGGGCTGAAACACACGACCGCTTTGAGCGTGAGGCGCGTGACTTCCATCGCCGTGTCAGGGATGGATATCATAAACTGGCTGCGCGCGAGCCGGATCGTTTTTGCATACTCGATGCATCGGGTACAGTGGATGATGTAGCTTCCCGTGTTTGGAATGCTGTAAAAGAGGCCGTTCTGTAACCATGGATGCTATTGATATGCATGCTGAAGCCTGGCAAGGTATTCGTAACGGTTTTGAATCAGGCCGCTTAGCACATGCCTACGTGATCGTTGGCTCGCCCCGTGGCAATGCACTGCAGTTTGCTGAGTCCTTTCTTAAACTCATTTTTTGCGAAAGTACTGAAAAACCGTGTAATGAATGTCCTTCCTGCCGGCGTGTTGAATCGCATAAGCATGTTGATACACTATGGATTGAGCCGCAGAGTAAATCACGTCAGATCAAGGCAGATGAAGTACGGGAACTGGTTCATCGCATAACACAAACCTCATTTGAAGGTGGTTGGAAAGCTGGGGTCATTCTTGCCGCAGATTGCATGAACACGAACTCGGCCAATGTGCTTCTGAAAACACTCGAAGAGCCACCGCCCAGAACGATACTGCTGATTGTAACCAACTCTCCTCAGGCATTGCTCCCTACAATAATATCCCGGTGCCAGAAAGTGGTTCTTTCGGATGGTAGTACCGGTATGCCGGATTCGGTGTGGCAGGCCCCGCTGATGAATATTCTGCGCGCCCTCCCGCCGGCAAGCGGCTTGGATGCGGCTCGGCTTGCCAGCTCTTTAAAGGGGTTGTTCGATATTGTAAAAGCAGGAATTGCTGACGCTGTTGAGGATGATCTTGATCAGGCGGATGAGGCAATGGATGAAGCCAAGCTTAAGGATATTGTCGATGCGCGGATCAACTCTTTGCTTAAAGAGGTGCAGGCGGAAGTGTTCCGCGTAATTCTGGATTGGCATCGCGATGTATTGATGCTGGCTTCCGGAATTGAAGAAGAACGTTTGATTTTCCCCAACGAAACCGAACATTTGCACCTTCAAGCGAAACTGCATACGCAGGGATCCGCACTGAAGGCCATGCGGGTCATTGAGGGTATGGCACGCCGTCTGGAACGAAATATTCCTGATCTGCAGATTTTCGACGAAGCCTTTCGTAAATTGGTGCGCTAAAATGTAGACGAGGCATCCTGCCTCGTTGCATATGCTAAGCCTATCCGCTCTACTGCAACGAGGCAGGATGCCTCGTCTACACTCAAACGGTTAGTTTGTTAACTAGCGCTCGCAGAGCAAGGGTGTAGCCAAATCCCTGAAATCCCATAATCTGGCCAATACAGGCCGGGGCCGTCAGACTCTTGTGTCTAATTTCTTCGCGGGTATGCGTGTTGCTGAGATGCACCTCAATCGCCGGAACGGCATCAGCTACGGCTTTCAGTGCATCGCAGAGGCCCAGGCTGGTATGCGTGAGTGCTGCAGGATTAATAATGATACCATCGTATTGGTCGCGTGTTTCTCCGATCCAGGTAATCAGCTCCGCTTCAGAATTGGACTGACGGAATTCAAGTTGAACTTCCGGACAAACAGCATTCATTGCCTTTTCTATATCGGCCAATGTTTCAAAGCCATAGATCTCCGGTTCCCGGGTTCCCAGTAGATTTAGATTTGGGCCATTCAGTACTAAAATTTTCATAACGATCTCCGTTGAGAGCAAAAGGTAAATTAACCATCTTCAGGAAACAAGGATAGATCCGTCTGTACCTCGCCAGGGTCAAGGCAGGCGGGGCTGTCATTGCTAACCTTGTTTACAAGTCGTGCAACAGGACGCGCCGTGAGGTCGGGTGGTGCGGGAAGATGAAATTCCAAGAGCCATTGCGTCCAATGAGTGCGAGTAACTATCACAGGCATGCGGTCATGGATGCCTTGCATATTGGCATCGGCTGCACGTGTAATAATCACGCAACGGTTGTCTCGCCATAATCCAGCAAAAGCAAAAAGCTGTTTATCAACGGTCTGGAAATAGTGGGGTTGCTTGCCTTTCCATTCGTAGAAACCATCCGCTGGAATCAGGCAGCGATTTTCGGTTAAAAGATCTTTGAACATAGGGCGTTCAAGTAAGGTTTCCGACCGCGCATTAATAACGGTGGATTTCGATCGTGGATTATCAAAGCCCCATACACATTCAGCAGCCTGTTCCGGGTTGGTTTGTCTGATGAATGCTATGTTCTGGGTTGGGGCCACGTTATAGCGGCCATGGAATAGCGGTGGCAGTTCGATATTGCCAAGCTCTTCCAGTATTTCCTTCCGGCTTTTGGTTTGTGTAAAGCGTCCGCACATGCCTGAAGAATGCAACTCTGATTGCATTGTTTCAACCTGAATTAGTTCTGTTTACGCAGTACGTACTACGTAATACGTATTGCGTATCCCTCCAATCGCGCTACTCTGATGGGAGTACGATTATGGAGGTTATATGAAACTGGTTCGCTTTGGTGAAAAGGGAAAAGAACGCCCCGGGGTATGGATGGATGACGGACGGATTTTGGATGTACGTGGCCTGGCATTCCATATCGAAGACTATAACGAGCATTTTTTTGCCCATCATGGTTTGGAACAACTCAGGATTTTACTGGAGGACCCCGGAGCAAAGTATATTGATGCGGAGGGCATTCGCTTAGGTGCTCCGATTGCACGCCCATCAAAAATTATTTGTGTAGGTGCCAACTATGCCGATCATGCGAAGGAGTTTGGCCATGAGGTTCCATCGGAACCGATTCTATTTTCAAAAGCGACCTCTGCCTTAAGCGGACCGATGGATCCAATTGTTGTTCCAGACGAGGCACAGGTTGTAGACAGTGAAGCCGAGTTGGCTGTTGTAATCGGAAAAGTTGCAACGAAAGTTAAAAAGGAAAGAGCCTGTGAGTATATTGCCGGTTACACGGTGATGAATGATGTAACGGAACGGGTCGTCCAGAAAAGTAATGGTCAGTGGTTCCGAGGCAAAGGTTTTGATTCATTCTGCCCGATGGGGCCTTTTCTGGTAACCCAGGATGAGGTTTCGAATGTTGAAGATTTGCGGGTTTGGCAAAAGCATAACGGTGAAATACTGCAGGATGGAAATACGGCTGATATGATGTTCAAGATACCGTTTCTTATTGAACACATTTCTCAGGGCATGACGCTGTATCCCGGAGATGTTATTTCGACCGGAACCCCGTGCGGAATTGGTTCGGCGCATGATCCCAAGATTCTGATGAAGGCGGGTGATGTTATTGAAGTTGGTGTTGACGGGGTAGGGATGCAGCACTCTGAGGTGTGCCAGTATATTTACTCGTAGAAGCGACGCCCTCGTCGCTTTCGCGGTGGAATGGCCAAACACGCGGGAACGCGACGAGGGCGTCGCGTCTACGAATGCCTTGGCATAAAAAAAGGATCGCCGTGGCGATCCTTTTTCGTTTCCCAGCTATTGGGATTTTTAGAACTGGTAGCGGAGCGATCCCAGAATGGTGTAATCCGAATAATCGCTTCCCTGACGCGTATCCAGATCAGCACGCAATTCAAGGTAATCACCTAGTTTGGCCGAGGTGCCTACGCCCAGTTTAATAATATCTTCTTCAGGAGCCTGAAGCTTCATGGAATAGTTGTTGGCGCCACCCACGAGAGAGTAGTCAAGGCTCTCATCGCTGGCATTCCATTCGTGCAGCCAGTGGAGTCTGATTTCAGGCTTTAAGGTAACGTTACCCATAGCGGTATAGAAACCAAGGCTCGCACCCAATGAACTTTGAAGATAGAACGCATCGAAGCTGTCCACATCACGGGCAACTGCAGTGGTGGCATCTTCCGTATAAGCATCCTGTTTATAATAGTTACCCAGCAACGAAGCCTGCGGTGTGAAAATCAGGTATTCTCCTGTGATTTCCTTACCGCCGCCAAAATAGATTGCGACGTTTTTCGCATCATAATCAGCCGTAGTATCGAATGTGCTTCCCAGCGTTGAATCAATGGAGCTGTTACCGAAGATGATACTCGTATCGGTAAACCAGTCCCGTGTTCCTGTAGAGGCATAAACCGCAACAAAAGTGGTTTTGGTATCGGCATCGGCATCATTGTCCTTATCGATGGAGGTATTGCCCGAGCCGCCGGCTACACCCACGAGAACGTTTTCAGCAACAGACAGGTCCGCGCCAATCATAAAGCCGTTTACATTCGCATCATAGCTGCTGAAGCCGCCCGATCCACTTTGATCAGCCCGGGTCGCGTAGGCACTGATCCATCCCTGCAGTTCCTGCCCTGATTCATGGGGGCCCGCCACTCCGGAAGGCTTGTTCCAGTTGACTTTCGAAGATGCAACCCCCATGCGAGACCGGGTATTGTCGGCGCGCATGGTAATCTGCTGGGCAACGGATTGGAGACCCAGGTTAATCATATTGTTGGCCGGGGTGGAGCTGCTCTTTTCACCGTAGTAGTTGTCCATCGCCTCATTGGCATGGGCTACCTCCATCTGACTGAGAATTGAATACATTTCAATCGCTTCCGGTGTGCTGAGCCCATCAATCTCATCAGCGACTCTTCCAAGTTGGGAATCAGGATCCGCGCCAATGATATCCGCCAGTGAAGCCGCCGTTCCTTCGATTACCAACGAGGAATCAACCAGATAGTTCGTGGCTCCATCCAATGCGCCGATAAATTTAAGAATACCGTCGGTGCCATTGGTTCCGCTTCCGAATGTAAGCGTTCCTGCATCGATGATGGTGTACCGGAAGTTTTCATCGGCTACGAGATCCCCGTGGCTCTTAACTTTTACACTGGTTCCATTCGTAAAGTTTGCATCGCCCTCGACATCAAGAAGGCCTGCAGTTTCCTGTCCGGCATAGATATTCAGTTCCGAAGTTTTATCCTGATTATAATCTCCCATGACGGAAACCGTACTGTTAGTTCCGATATCAAGCACGGAGCCATTCTTAAGTGTCATATCGTTGGCAACGGACACGTTCGCTCCTTCGAGCACTTGTAGCCAGTTATTGCCGTTTTCAGCCATGCCACCGATCGTCAGGTTGTTCCCGATGTTCCAAAGGGAGTTGTTGCCGGACACAATCACGGTATTGTTGGAGGAATCGCCCTGTCCGATAAAGGCATCGAAGTTGATATCGTTCGTAGCACCACCGGAAATAAGCAGTTCATTATAGCTTCCGGAAGCACCCACGGTCAGGTTGCTCGAAATGGTCCAAAGGGAACCTGCTCCGGTTATTGAAACGCGGTTGCTGTTGGCATTGCCGATTTCTGCCGAAATACTTTCAAGCAAAGCGCCGTCCAGTATAGATAGTGTGCCGCTTCCATTAGTGCTTCCGATGTAGAGATCGTTGCCCACATTCCACTGAGCTGTATGGTTTGTGCTCAGGCTTCCATCGATGACAATGGTTTGCCCTTTGGAAATGGTATTTTGATTCGTTGATGTTGTCAGCATCCCTCCTACCTTGAGGATGGCATCCTCTCCAAAATTAAAGTTGGTCGCTGATGGAGAAAGGGCGGTGAAATCACCAACAACCTGCAATGTTCCGTTGCTTCCGAGATTGAGTACATTGCCGTTGGCGATGGATAGATGTTCTTCAATCTCAACTGTGCCGCCATCTTCAATCAGAAGAGTATTACCCACCGTATTCGTGGATCCGATATCGAGGCCGTTCGCAGTAAGCAAAGCACCGGAACCGGTGACGCTAACATTATTGGAATCGGTATTGATACCAACGAGAAGGTTGGTTTCGACATTCCACTGACCACCATCAAGAACAATATTCCGTCCTCCATCGAGTGCATTAGTAGCAGTCAGCATGCCGCCGACTTCGAGGGTTGCGCCGCTGTTGAAATTGAATCCGTTGGTGGATTGATGGGTTAGGTTAAAGTCGCCGGTGGACTTAAACGTACCTCCATCATTAATATTCAGAGCGTTATTAGAGGCAATGTTGAGAGAGCCATTCAAGGTCAACAGGGCTCCATCATTCAGGTTAAGCGTGTTTCCACTATTCATTTCCGCGCCGATAGTTATTTCATTGGCGTCAACTGAGGAATCGGTTCCAGCAATGGTGACGCTGTTGCTGTTGGCACCCGCGTTCTGTCCGATGATTAGGTTGCCACTTGCGGTCGCTCCGTCTGCGATACTAAGTGTGTTGCTCGAACCGTAGACCCCGACCACAAGATCCTGTGTTGCAGAAAGGGTTGTGTTGCTTCCGGAAATCGCGATGCTTCCTGTGTCGTTGGTGCCGGCACCGATATAGATATAGCCTGCTTCGGCAGAAGAACTTTCACCGACTGTAAAGGATGCAGAGCCGTCACTGTTTCCTACGGCGATTGCACCGCCGGTAGAGGGGGGGAGGTTGGTTGTTGTTGATTCTCCAACGGCCAGCCATCCGCCATTTTCAACCGTAATGCTATTTCCGCCTGCACCAACGGTGGCGCTGTTAGAGATAGACAATAAGGAATTTTCGCCTGTCACTGTAACTACGTTGTTCGAGACGCCATCAATGCCGCCAACATATAGATCTTGCGCGTTAACCGTTGCGCCTGCCACGATATCAAGCGTATTGAGCGAGTTCGATGCACCGATATGGATGGCATTTGCAACATTGATAACCGCATTGGTTGTTTCAACGTGAATGAAGTTTTTAATCTCATGCTGATTGGTGCTTGCTCCTAGATATAAATTTCCGTCGATGTTAGCAGTGCCCCCATAGGCTGCAAAACGGTTGCTGCCCCCTTCTTTTCCAACGACCAGATCACCCGTTACATTGAACTGGGTATTGGAATCACGTTGAAGATATATGTAATTGTCCCCGACAGCTTCACCAATGACTACATCGCCGTCAACGTTGACCAATCCGCCATCGCGGATAGTCATGATGCTTCCGCCGCCTTCAAGGCCAACAGTCAAGCTTTGTAGGTTCAAAGTGGCATCGTCGCCGATAATTGCGAGGTTGCCCGTAGTTTCCACAGCGTCGTCGTCCACGTGTCCTGTTTGTCCGGTGGCTCCGGCTGTTTTACCGATGATGAATTCTCCTGAAACGGTGTTGCTTCCTCCGGTTTGGAAGTAGCGGTTATTGCCGCTTGCCGAGCCAAGTACGAAATCGTTTCCTACAGTGACCGTGCCCTGGTTGAGCGTAAAGGTATTGTCACTTCCATTGTCGCCCACAATAACATCGCTTAATGCATTTAAAACACTGTTGCTTCCAACTCTTACTTCATTGCCGGTTGCACCGCTGTTGTTTCCAAGATACAGGTTTCCGGCGACCGTTGCCTCGCCACCGCCATCGATCACGAATTCGTTGTTATCGCCCTGCGCTCCAATCATAACGTCGCTTAGTGCTACGAGCCTTGACCCTGTTCCGCCGACAATCAGCGCATTATTGCGTGCGGAAGTGCCGCTTCCAACCTGCAGAATATTGGCTGATGTCCCCGTGGCTCCATTCGTGAAGATTAAGGAGTTATTCGAAGTGGTGTCGCCAATTACAGCGAGTGTTGAAGAATTCCAGATTGCGGTATTATTGGTGGAAAGCTCATCGTTCAGGATAACAGTGTGGCTGCCGTTAATTTTATTGTCTTCGAGCTGCAGGGCCCCACCCACTTCCAGGCTGGCGTTGGCTGCAAGATCTACACCCAGGTCATCCAGAGTGCCTGTATCCACGGCTCCTCCTACCTGCAGGGTTCCATTTGCTTTAATGGTAATTCCATTATCTGCATCTGGATTGACTACATTGATGTTATTGGTGGAGTTGACAAAGAGGTTTCCGCTCACGTTTACCTCATTATTCGAGCCGCCGTTGTAGCCTATATTCAGATTTCCGCCAATATTCAAGGATGCGTCGGTACCGATATCAATTGAGTTGGTCGAGCCGTCATATCCCACGAAAGCGTCATTGGCCACATTGATTTCAGAACCATTGCCGGAGACTTTTATTTTTCCGCTGTCATTGGTGCCGAAGCCCACATAGAGATTATCGGTGTCGATAGTTGAATCATTTTGCAGGATAAGAGCAGCGTCGCCGTCATTGTCGCCGACCACGATGCCTCCTGTAGTTAATCCGTTGGTTGTTGCATCGCCCACCACAAGACGTGAATCTCCAATTACAGAGACGAGGTTGTTGGTGGAGTTCTGTAACTGCCCGACAATCAGATCAGTCGCTAACACGGTTGCATCGTTTGTTATGATCAAGGAGTTATCGGGATTCTGGACACCGACGTAGAGGGTTGAGTTATAGACGGTATCCGTAGAAATATTATTGGTTGTTCCATCATTGAACGGATTGGCAGATGCTTGGAATGTGAGGATGGCTGCCAGAGCGAAAATGCCGAAACCTAGGGTATAGCGGCGTTGCTTGCGAATATTCTTCATGTTGGATAACTCCCTGTTAAGACTTCGACGGGCTCCCGCCCAAAAAACATCCGAGCAATGTACAGGTCGGGTATGCGAAAAACAACTATGTTTGAGGAGTTTTGAGGCAGGAGAAAGGGCTTTGGGCTGTTATATCATATTCGAACTAAATATCGGCACATGCGGTGTTTTGTCTGGAGTCTGGTGACGCATGTCAGCAGCGCGCTGTCCCGGCCTATCCCTGTATGGCCATCCCGCCAGTAGGTCGACACAGAGGCCGTCCCTCCAGCTAAAGCCAATTTCAAACGAAAGTTGGAATCACATTTCCCGATAATTTAATTTTAGGCTGGGGCAGGTTGGAGAAAGTCGATACGATCCTCTCCCGTATTTTTTGAAGTGTCCGGCTTTGCCGTACACGGTTAATGGTTAATGGTTATTCGTTATTAATTTCGCTAGGGTATAGTCCTTCATATTCTATTAACAATTAACTAATAACAGATAACTCGAAGCGCTTGCGCTTTAAAAATTCGGGAACAAATTTGATGGCAAAATATCTCTTTATTACCGGCGGCGTGGTTTCTTCTTTAGGGAAAGGAATAACGGCTGCATCGGTCGGCCGACTGCTGATTAACCGCGGATTGAGTATCCGCATGCTTAAAATGGATCCTTATCTCAATGTGGATCCGGGCACGATGAGCCCTTATCAGCATGGAGAGGTCTATGTGACCGACGACGGAGCTGAAACGGACCTGGATCTGGGTCATTACGAACGCTATACCGGCCAGCCGACTTCTCAGAAGAGCAATATCACGGCCGGCAGCATCTATTGGGATGTGTTGCATAAGGAGCGCCGTGGCGACTACCTTGGCGCGACCATCCAGATGATTCCTCATATTTCCAATGAAATTAAGAATAGAGTTCGGGCGCTGGAAGCGGAAAATCCCGATGTTATTCTGGTTGAGCTGGGGGGTACGGTAGGGGATATCGAAGGTTTGATCTTTCTTGAGTCGCTTCGTCAACTGGCGTTGGAAGTGGGACGCGATAACTCCATGTTTATCCATCTGACGTATGTTCCTTTCATTGCCGCAGCAAAAGAGGTGAAAACCAAACCGACTCAGCAGAGTGTGGCCAAGCTGCGTGAAATCGGCATTATGCCCGATGTGCTCGTTTGCCGCACGGAAGTGGATATGGATCAGGAGCATCTCGATAAGCTTTCGCTCTTCTGCAATGTGCAGAAGGATTGTGTGATCGTTGAAAAAGATGTTGAAACTTCGATCTATGAAATCCCGCTGGTGTTATCAGAAGCCGGCCTGGATGAAATCATTCTCAATCGCTTCCGTATCGCCAAGCCTTCGAAGCCTCTGGCCGCTTGGGAAAAGCTGATTGATACGATCAAAAATCCCAAGGGAACGGTTCGGATTGGCGTAGTCGGAAAATATTCCGAGCTGCAGGATGCCTATAAGTCCATTTATGAAGCCCTGTTCCATGGCGGCTATGCGGCAGGTTATAAAATTGATGCGGTCAAGGTTGCTGCCGAGGATATTGAGAAGGATCCCTCCATACTTGATACCGTTGATGGTGTGCTGATTCCCGGTGGCTTCGGTTCGCGGGGCATGGAAGGAAAAATCCGTGCGGCACAGTATGCCCGGGAGAATAACATACCCTTCCTTGGAATTTGCCTGGGCCTGCAATGCGCTGTTATTGAGTTTGCCCGCAATGTCTGCGGCCTCGAAGGCGCACACACGACTGAATTTGATGAAGAGCGCGGCGTGAAAACCGAGCATCCCGTTGTATGCCTGATGGAAGAGCAGACCGATGTGGTTGAAAAGGGCGGAACCATGCGCCTCGGAGCATGCCCCTGTGATGTAAAAGAAGACACCAAGGCTTATGCAGCCTACGGTGAGAAAAAGATTTCAGAACGCCATCGTCACCGTTATGAGGTGAATAACAACTACGGAGAGCAGTTCGAAGAGAAGGGACTGGTGCTTTCCGGTATCAATCCCGATATCGGTGTGGTTGAAATGGTCGAATTAAAAGACCATCCGTGGTATGTCGCCACGCAGGCACATCCAGAACTGAAGTCACAGCCGGTCAATCCGCATCCGCTGTTCAAGGATTTTGTTGCTGCTGCCGTGAAGAAACACGAAGCGTAGGATCTCCAATATATATTGCGTGGAGGGACGATCTCTGTGTCGTCCTAATGCAAGAGCGGTCAAGAGCTTATCCTCCGAAGGACGGGACAGCGCCCGTCCCTCCAACGAAAAAACCCGGCGGATTTAATCCGGCCGGGGTTTTGTTTTAGGTGCTTTGCTCGTTTTTAAAACTCATAGAGCAGGGAACCGCTGAGCGTTACCGAGTTATAGGTTTTGCTGAACTGGCCATCCAGATCGGCCCGGAGTTTAAGGCCGCTCTTGTTGCAGTCTGCGGCAAACCCAATACCAAACTGACCGATATCCGCATCCGGCGACCGTACAACGAACTGTCCGGGTTGGGCAGATCCAACCAGCGTATAATCAATGGTATCTTCATCGTCATTGAATTCATGCAGCCAGTAAGCGCGGAACTCGGTTTCATAGTTGGCCTTTAAACCTTTAACCGGGAAAATCAGGGCAGCGCCCAAGGTCGATAGATAGCTCGTGCGGTCATATGCATCAACATCCTTCGCAACTGCAGTGGTCGATTCTTCGGTGTAGGCATCCTGATCGAAAAAGCTGATCTGAAGACCACCCATTGGACGAAGCAGGGCTTTGGATCCATCGGGATCTTTGAATTGTTTTCCACCGCCGAAATAAAGGACGGTCTGGGACGCATCTACATCGGATTCCACATCGAATGCACCACCGGATTCATTTTCAATATCCGATAGACCATAGCTGATGACCACATCGCCAAACCAGTCGTTGGTTCCCATTGTTCCGTAGATCAATCCATAAGCTGTGTTGGCAACGCTTTCATCATCATTGTCACCGGTAATTGTAGATCCAGCATAACCACCCGCAACACCAACGAGTAAAGAACCAAAGGATTTGTCGATGCCAAGAACGGTTCCATAAGCCTGAACATCATATCCATCGTCAAAGTCTGAATCGTTGTCGCGGCTGCCATAGTTTCCATATACTTTAACCCACGGCTGGAATTCCTGTGTACCGGAATGCGGTCCCGGGCCGGCTGCTCCTGCAGGAGTGGCGGGGGCGGGGGAGCTGCTTCCGCGGAAAGAGGAACTCCGTGCCCGTACCTGATCGATCCCGCCGAAGATGCCCTGGTTGTGCATGTAGGTCGGCAGTTGGTAGGAATATAGTTGTTCCATTTCCTGTTTAGCTTGCGCGCCGGACATCGGTGTGAGGATGGCAACCTGATTGGATGCCGCGCTATTACCCAACCCTGCAAGGCGGTCAATTTCATCACTGATTTGGGTGAGCATACTATCTGTGATACCCCCACCATCAGCAATGGAACGACGAGTGAATGTTGCATAGATATCCTGACCTTGTACCTCCAGATCATAGTTGACTAGTGAGCCACCAGTTGTCTCGAGCGGATCAAGGTCTGCTGTGGTCGCATTAGTTACTCCATCAACAATCAGGGTGCCCGATTCTACAATTAAGTTGGTATACGTTTGGCCAATTGTGAGCGCCGCAACAGCATCAAATCCAACTTTAGCACCAGTTTCAAATTCTGCGGTATTGGTTACACTCAAAAGGCCTGCATTCATTCCGGATGAGTCGGTAAAGATGTTCAGGGATGCTCCGCTGGCCTGGTAATAGTTGTCAGCTGTAACGAGACCTCCTGGTTTGATATTTAAACCGCTTGTTTTAGTTTTGTTACGGTTATGGAGGGTAGTGCCGACCTGAAGCTGACCACCATTTTCAACCGTTATCCAGTTGTTGGTTCCCCCTCCAATCCAGTTCCCGCTATCGACAGTTCCTCCAATTGCGACATATGATGAGCTGTTCAGCAATGAGTTGGTTCCAGTAATCAGGATGGAGTTATTGTTGCCACCTTCTTTGAAATCACCTAGGGAAGCGCTGTTTACAAAAACTTGCCCTCCGTTTGTGGCAATCAAGTGGTTGTTAGCGGATAAATCACCTATATGTAAATTATCTCCAAATGCAGACCAGCGTGCGCTTGGGCCATTAAGAATGAGTGTTTTGCCGTTGTTAAGGAAAAGCTTGCCCAACTCTCTATATTCCCCATTAATTGTCCAACTACCAAAGATAGGAGCCTCTCCCTTCGCCTCTACGATACCTCCGTCATACCAGTAAAAATAACCTCCTATGAGACCATAATCGAAGTCGGATTCTAGTGTGAGTTTTCCGCCTTGTGTGATTTCTATGGTATTCGTTTCGAATACAGTTGAACCGATATTTCCAAGAATGAGGTTACCCCCATTGTTAATATAGATATTATTGTTTATGTTGGAAGCGCCGCCCAGTTGAAGGCCACCGGCATGAACAACCGCGCCATCTGTGATTAGTAGATTGTTTTCATCCGTACTTGGTCCGATTTGCAGGGTAGAAGCACTCAGGTTTGACCAATTAGCATTGGTTCCGGTCAAGATAACTCCGCCACCATTCGTGATGCCGTGGAATATGAGGTTTTGGTGGGCTTCAAGAATACCACCTTTTTCAAGAGCAACATTATTTTGAGAAGCATCAAAATCAAAATCTACAGCAAGAATCCCTGAGTTTGTAATACGTACGTAGCTTGCGGCCCCCATGTTAGTTATGTTGTTACGGACAAATGCCCGCCCACCATCTGCAATGATGAATCCATTGCTCGATGTTCCGGCGGAACCAATGAGAATATTCTCTATCTCAACAGTTGCATTGTTGGATATAGAAACTGAATTCGCATCGCTGACTCCACCTATGATCAGGTTGCTTGATGCAAAGTTCCATGAGGCATCTTCGCCCACCAGTGAGAAATTCAGTCCACCTTCCACGATGTCAAGGTTGGTAACGGAACCGCCTGCATGAAGACGTGCACCTGAATTGTAGAAAAATCCATCCATCGAGGCGTCGAAATCAGATTTAACAAACAGGGTGCCTTGATCATGTATTGTGAGCCTGTTTCCGCTGGCCGGGGCATTGATTGTAAAATCCTCCTCAATTTCAAGCGTTCCGCCACGGTAGAGGTCTACATAGTTTCCAGAATTGGTAGGAGAGCCTATCTGCAAAGAACTGACATTCAAAGTAATTTGGTTGGTTCCGCCGGTGTGAATGTATTCCCGAAGAACCAGGCCGTTTCCTGAAGTGTATTTTCCGACATAGGTATTGCCCCATGAAAAGTCGTTGATTCCCACGACATAGCGCTGGTTTTCTATAAGATGATCCTGCTGCGCCTGAAGGGAGGTGGTTAATGCCAAAAGACTGGCAGTACATAGCAATGATGTTTTTATCGTCAACTTTTTCATTTTATCCCCTATTTGTTAGGTAATTCCCCGTAATTAAGCAGATGTTGTTCCAAGCTTTGGAAATCTTAATTAAAAAAAGGGTGTTTACGCAAATAAAAGCTAAGAATAACATTCTCAGCAATTTCGATAGGCGTGAAATTCCTGCGTAGAGGATTAGCTGCTTTGTAACACCTCGGGTGATCGCATATTCTTAAAAAGCGAATATCGCTTTGGCCGCAAGATTGTGGGAGTTGAAGTCCTCGCCGAACAGCTCGTCGAAATCAAGGCGCAGCATGACATTCTTGGGCTTATTCTTGATTGTGTTGAAGCAGGAGATTCCGATTCCGATCCGGTAAATATCTTCATCGAGGGCAGGGGCGGCAATCTGATAGTTATAGCTTCCTCCAACGAGTTGGAAATCCAGATCGCCGGGTTCCGCGTTAAACTCGCGCATCCAATGGAAGCGGCCCTCGATTTTAAAACCGAATGTTTCCAGGGCTTTGGTATTCAGCATGGCCACATTCAGCCCCAGACTGCTTCGCAGGGAATCGGCATCAAACTCATCAAAAGAACGGGGAACAGCGGTGGTGCTGGTTTCAGTATAGGCGTCCTGTTGATAGGTGGAATATTGAATGGATGCTTCCGGAGTGACTACGGTTCCAATATTCGGCAGTTCAAATCCGACGCCTCCGCCGATATAGCCGCTGATCAACTGGGTGTCAAAATCCCCTTCAAGCACAAAGGGGCCACCGGTTTCCGATTCGACGTTGTTGTATCCATAAGCAATGCCGGCATCCAGATAGGAATGCCCTTTGCCAAGGGTGGAATAGATTGCGGCGTGTGCTGCGTTTGCAGATTCTTCAGAATCATTATCGGATTCAGTTCTGTAATTTCCCATCCCTCCGCTGATGCCGACGAGAAGAGATCCATAACTTTTATCCATACCTAATACCCCGCCATGCAGCGATGTATCGTAGGCTGTAATTTCTTTCGTTTTGCTGTGGGAGTAGAATTGCCCATAGTATTTCATCCAAAAACGCCAGTCATTTTCCTGTTCCTCGGGCCCTTTGGCTCCTTGTGGCAGGTTTAGGGTTTCTCTGAATTCGGTACCGCGGGAAAATGACTGACCTAGCGCGGCGTTTAATCCGTGCAGCGCCGTCTGCATGGAGTTAAGTGTTGTGAAATAGGTTTCTTCGGCCGCCGCTTTTGAAGCTGCGGATCCAAGGTTGTTTATGAGGGTGTTCATGGTGTTGTTATTAATTTCATCGAGCTCATCGGCCAGTACGGCCAGTTCACCGGTTGCACCCCAGTAGTTGCTGAGCGATGCCGTATTAAAAATAAAGGACAGATTATTATCCGCCAGCATTCCTCCAAAGGTAGTTCTTCCTGAAACATTGGTGTTGAGCGTCGTTTGTACGTCGGCGATGATATTGTTTGTTCCTGTAATGGGGCTGCCCGTTGTAAGCAATGCGTTGGTGACGGACCCTTGGGAAAAACCGGCAAGGCTGGCATCAACAACGATGGTAGAGTTGGATAGAAAAGAAGCGCTGCCGGCGGTGATTTGACCCCATTCATTTGTGGAGAGCACCTGAAAATTAAGGGTTGAACCACTATTCACATTGAGATTACTTGTGACCGCAACCTGGCCCAGCCCAATATCGAATTCGCCATCAACATCCAGTCTCTGCTGGAATATTGCCATACTGGTATTGCCATCGAGACCAAAGACACCGCTGCTTATGAGGGTATAGTCATTGCTGAATACCATGGAACCGTCGCGTATGGTTATTTGCTGCAACCCGGAATTGTCCTGGTTGTCAATCAGGACCGTTCCTCCATCCTGTACAACGTCTACAACCACGGTTAGATTACTTCCCGTACTAAGGTGCTGAACGCCATTAGAGGACGTATTACCAAAAAATAATGAACTGAATGTTCCTCCCATAAGTATAATCTTATTGGTGTTGGCTCCCATGGTTAAGCTGGATAAACCTCCGCTTGTAAAAGTTCCTCCATACGTGGTCAAAGAGCTATTGGCTATGATTGCCGAAGCGGATCCCGATGCGCCCGTAAAAATGCCGTTACTAACCGTGATGGACGAGGCTCCGTTGGCAACCAGTCCTGCACCACCAAAGGCACTCGATCCATTCTCGGTTCCTGCTAAGCCGCCGTTGAATGTGCCCCCATGAATGTCGACTACCGAATTAGAGGCGAACAAACCAGATCCTCCATTAGCAAATGCCTGATTATTGCCCGATGAACTGGCTGTTCCTCCATTGCCCCCGGCATATATTCCATTGCTGATTACGGCTGATGAACCAATAATGGCAAGCCCCATTCCTCCGCGAGCATCAGCATCAAAACTTGTCGAATCCGCAGTGCCTCCGCTACCACCCTGTAGTGTTGGATCGTCGAAAAAAGTTATATCGGTGGAGTCAATTAAAACCATGGCATCGGCCCCGACTGCAATAGGTGTCTGGAGACCCGGATTGTTTGTTATTCCAGGTGTTGGGGGTATAACTGTAGCTGGATCAAAAATTTCGACCGTTACGCCGGTAAAGGTTGCATCGGAAATGCGGACGTTATGAACGTTAGAAATTACCCCGCCGATTCCAACGGTCCAGTCATTGGATGCCGCAGGGGCTACACCTCCGGTAAAGGATCCACCAGTAATGGATAGATTGGTTCCATTAAAAGCTGAAAGGGCAGCTGAGTTTGAAGCGGTCAATGATGCCGCGGAAGATAGGCTGTTGATATCAAAACCATTAAATCCATTGCTAATGCTGATGTAGCCATTAATAGCGTGGTTCAGGTTGATCGTATCCGTTAGCGAATAGCCGACGTCCAGATTGCTGGTTCCATTTTTGATCGAAGTAATGGTTGTCGCTGTAAGTACGGTATTGCTATTGCCGTATACATCTCCATCGGCAATGTTAAACTGTGCGCTGGTATTGCCGGTCAGGCATAAAAAAAAGGTGAGTGCCGCCATGGGCACCACCTTTTTATTAATCCCGACCAAAAGGCTCCGATTCGGATGAGTTTTCATCATGGAACAACTCCTGATCTCAGGCTGAGGTTTTGATATTTATTTTTTTGCTTTCTTAGGTACGAGAATGGCGGAGACAAAGCGGCCCTGCAGGCGCGGAGCCTGATCGACCGAGGTGTATTCTTCCGTATCCTTAATCACGCGCTGGATGACTTCGAAGCCCAGCTCACGGTGGGCGTTTTCACGACCCCGGAACATAAGGGAAACTTTAACGCGGTCACCATGCTTGATGAACTTTTCCAGATTGCGCATTTTAGTATCGTAGTCGTGGTCACCCACATTGACGCGGAATTTTACTTCCTTGAGCTTGGTCTGCACCTGGTGCTTCTTCTGCTCTTTTTTCTTCTTTTCCTGGTCATACTTATACTTGCCGTAATCCATGATGCGGCAGAGTGGCGGCTTCGCGGTGGGGGATATTTCCACCAGGTCAATGCCATATGCCTGCGCACGGCGCAAAGCATCACCGGTTTTCATGATTCCGAGCTGTTCGCCATGGGCGTCGATGACGCGGATTTCGGGAACACGGATGCGATGGTTGATCCGTACCTGCGGCTCGCGTTGCGGCCGTCCTCTGTAGTTTGGCTTACTAATCTGAGACCTCCATGTCTACTGTTGTCTTCGCCAGCTCTTCCTTTTTGAGCTGCGCGATAAAATCTTCCAGACTGCATTCGCCCTTCATGCCCTGCAGGCGATGACGGATAGCAACCTGTTTGTTTTCCTGTTCCTTGCCGCCGATAATAAGCATATACGGAACTTTGTCCAGCTGAGCGTTCTTTACTTTTCCATTCAGTTTGCCCTGCTTCTTATCAACCGTTGCGCGAATTTCAGCTTCGCGAAGGGCGGCAAGAACCTCATCTGCATAGTCCAGCTGATCGTCGGACAGCGGAAGTACACGAACCTGTTCGGGAGCCAGCCAGACGGGGAAGCCGCCGGCATAATGTTCGGTTAGAATGCCGAAGAAGCGCTCCATGCTGCCGAACAAAGCACGATGTACCATGTACGGGCGATGCGCTTCACCGTCGTCGCCGATATATTTCAGGTCAAAACGTTCCGGCAGGTTAAAGTCAAACTGGATCGTGCTGGTCTGCCACTCACGACCGATGGCGTCTTTTACCTTCAGGTCAATTTTCGGGCCGTAGAATGCACCGCCGCCTTCGTCGACTTCGTAAGGCAGCCCTTCCGCTTTAATAGCGGCTTCGAGCGATTTGGTGGCCTGGTCCCAGCGGGCTTCTTCGCCAACCGCTTTTTCGGGACGGGTTGAGAGATAAGCTTTTACTTCGGTGAAGCCGAAGGTTTTCCAGATAAAGTTACAGAAGCGGATCACTTCCTTCACTTCGTCTTCAATCTGCTCAACCGTACAGAAGATGTGGGCGTCGTCCTGGGTGAAACCACGCACGCGGAAAAGGCCATGCAGTGTGCCTGCTTTTTCGTAGCGGTATACCGTACCGAGTTCCGCCCAGCGCAGCGGCAGCTCACGGTAGGAGCGTAGACCGGATTTATAAATCTCAACGTGGAAGGGGCAGTTCATCGGCTTGGCGAAATATTCCTGCCCGTCAACATCCATGGCGGCAAACATGCCTTCTCGGTAAAAGTCGAGGTGGCCTGAAGTTTCCCACAGGTTCGCTTTCCCTACGTGTGGGGTATAGACAATGTCGTACCCGTTCTTGAAATGTTCTTTTTTCCAGAAATCTTCAATGGTTGAGCGTATGCGGCCGCCTTTCGGGTGCCAGTTTACCAGCCCCGGACCTACGTTTTCTGAAATCGAGAACAAATCGAGTTCTTTGGCCAGGCGGCGATGGTCGCGTTTCTTGGCTTCCTCAACCTGCTTTAAATAGAGGCGCAACTGTTTTGGATTGGTGAAAGCCGTTCCGTATAGACGCTGCAGCATGGGGTTGGTTTCGTGCCCGCGGTAGTAGGAGCCCGCAACATTCATCAGTTGGAAAGCGCGGAGCTTGCCGGTGCTTTCCACGTGTGGTCCGGCGCATAGATCCATGAACTCACCGCAGGTATAGAACGTGATTTCATCGCCTTCCGGAATATCAGCCAGGCGTTCAAGTTTGTACTTCTGGTCTTTCAGAATCTCTTTGGCTTCGTCGCGGGAAACCGTTTTGCATTCGAAGGGGTGATCTTCGGCGACAATATTTTTCATTTCAGCTTCGATTCGTTCAAAGTCTTCCGGTGTTATGCGATCTTCAAGATCGAAGTCATAGTAGAACCCATCGTCGGTGGAAGGGCCGATATCAAGCTGCACATTTTCATATAGACGGCATACCGCCGCCGCCATTACGTGCGCCGAGCTGTGGCGCAACCGTTCCAAATCAGTCATTTCGTTTTTCATTTAATCGAAAAATTCTCCTGTAAAAAGAGAAGGAATATAGGGGGTTGCCGCAACGGTGTCAATTGGCGGCAGGGGCAAATGAACACTGTATTTTTTCCGGATTTAACCCTTTGGAAATGGCGGTTGTAGACTGGAGCCTGCGGTATTATGGTTGTGACCGTTTAAGGAGATTGTGGTCATGAGGATTGCGGTATTGGTGGGGTTGCTGGTTTTAATGGGATGCGCAACGGTGGAAAAAGGGGTGTATCGCCCTAAAAACGGAAAAGAAAAGACGGCTTTATCCCGGGCAGTTAAGGATATTGCTCCTTCTGATGTCCGCAAGGATTTCCGAGGTTTGGAAGATACAGAGTTGGCGTGGGCCGGGGTGATTAAGGAGATACAGTTCAAAGAGACGGAACGTACCGTCCAGGTTGCTTTTCAGGTTGATCACCGCAATTTTAACTGGAAAGACTACGGCGGAAAAAAGTCATATCGACTGTCCGCAGTGGGTGAGGGTACTTTTGTTGCCGGCTGGACGGTTCCTAAACCCACCAGTATTGCCAAATTAAAGACCCAGGCAAAATCGGGCTATATGATTTTGGTCTATGGGAAGCCCTACAGGATGAAAGACGGGATCGTTCAATTATCCGCAACAGCCCTTCGTTTGATCCCAGAAAATGACTATGAGGTGCTGACTGCTACTGCTGCTGAGGACGAGAAAGAAGATCCTGTTCAGTAAGCGTTTGGTTAGAGCATTTCCGTTTAATGTTTCGTTCGGCGCTGGGCTGGCAGGATGCCTGCGGTACGTATCGCCGCCATCTTGGCGGCCTCGTTGATGCGACAAAAAGAGCTGGAAATACTCTAGAACTTATAGAGCAGGCTGGTAAGCAAGGCTTTGTCGTAGTAGCCGCTATCGTCGTAGTTGACTTCTGTGTCGCGATCCAGCCGGTATTCCAGCCGGAGAAATACATCGCGGATCAGTTTATTTTCAAGCCCGCTCGTAAACACAAAATGATAGTTCTCCAGGTTTCCAAGGTGGGAATACTTCTGGAACAGGGTTAGCGAGTTAATCATCTGCCAGCGAAGTGCCTCTTCCACAACAAATTTTGTGTTGGCATCTGAATATACATTCTGAAGCCGCTCGTAACTGTGATAACCTGCACCAACTGAAGTGGAAAATTTAAACTTGGGCTGGTCAAACCATTTAACACCAACCTGAGCGGTCTGTAGATATTCGTTCTCAATTCCACGGCGGAAGTCTCGTTGATAAAGCGATTTTGCAGCGCCGTAATATTTTTTTGAAAAGTCATACTGGTAGTTTTGCGTGAGATTCAGAAAATCATCATTTTTGCGGATATCAGTTTGGCTATAGCGGTAGGTCCAGTTCCAATCCAGTTTGTTCTGCTCGCCTTTCCATTTCACGTTCCCGTATACGCGATAGGATTCGTACTCTTCATCCTTTTCCACCAACGTGTCACCTCGGCGGCGCAGGGTATTGGATTCTCGCAGAGCAATAGCAAGGCCTGCCTGACCGGACCATTGCTTCTTCTTTTTTTCCGTTTGCTTGAGATTGCCCTTCGGGGCCGCCGCTTTTTTTGCGACTTTTGGCTGCTCTACTGGTTTGGCAACCACTTCAGCCGGAGCAATGGCTTCGGCAGGAACGGCGATCTCTCCAAGTTCTTCCACATGAATGCGGATTTCGGCAACATCTCTCGGGTTCAGGCTTACTGATCCGAATGCTGTAGACTTGAAATAGATGTGCTCGGTGGTCTGTTCCAGAATTTTCCCGGTGAGGATATCTCCGTTGTTAAGCACAACGGTATCCTGCGCAAAGCCGAGGGTGGCTACGAAGAGAGAGGGGATAAGATGGAAAAATAATTTCCTGAGGCTCATTTTTTAGATCCGTTTTTATAAACTTGCCGGGGACGCTAGCTGTTTGATTCTCGCGGGTCAACCCCGCCAATGCAGAAAAAAACGCCTTGAAAACAAGACGTTTTTCGATCTGATTTCCTGACAGGGGTTTACCGCGCCGGCGGTGCGTGAATGCAGGATTTATGGAGGGCATGAGCCGCTTCCATCCAGATTTCCGCAAAGGTCGGGTGGGCATGAACCGTATTACCCAGTTCCTCCGCCGTCAGTTCTTCACGAACCGCAATCACCATTTCGCTGATCAGGTCGGTTGCATGCGGGCCGGCACACTGGGCACCGAGGATGCGATCCGTTTCCTTGTCGGCAAGAATCTTCACAAAACCTTCGGTTTCATTGGCTGCCTGAGCTTTGCCCAGTGGTTTGAAGTGGAATTTGCCTACGTTGACATTGAGGCCGAGCTTTTTGGCTTCATCTTCCGTGATGCCTACCAGAGCAACCTCTGGTGAGGTAAAGATCACACCGGGAATGACCACTTCTTCGATCTTTTCCTCATCTTTGAGTGCATGCTCCACGGCATACATGGCCTGGGATGTTGCAGCATGGGCCAGTTGCATCCGGCCGGAAACATCTCCAATGCAGTAAATATGCGGAACATTGGTGCGACTGAGCTCGTCTACTTCGATATAGCCCCGCTCGCTCAGCGCCACGCCGGCAGCTTCTGCATTAAGGCCGTCGGTTACCGGGCTGCGCCCGATTGAGACGAGCAGCATGTCGGCTTCAATTTCTTTTCCGCCTGCCGTAGCCGTAACTTTATCATCCAATGCCTTGATGTTTTCCATGGCGTCGCCGGTCAGGAGAGTCATGCCGAGTTCTTTCTTCATGTGCCTTTTCACGATTTGACGGATGTCTTTATCGAGCAGCATTAGGATATCGGGCAGCAGTTCCACGATGGTTACTTTCACGCCGAGTCCGGCTGCCATGCAGGCAAGCTCGGAACCGATGTAGCCGCCACCGAGCACCATGAGCGTTTCAGGTAGCTTTTCCAGTTCAAGAAAGGCGCGGCTTTCCACAATACGTTCATGCTTCGGAATGAACCCGGGAACGGTGGAGGTGGAGCCTGTGGCGATGATAATGTTTTTACCTGTGATCTCTTTGGTCGCGCCGTCATTTGTTTTTACGGCAATGGTATGGGCATCACGGAATGATCCGGTTCCTTCGAAGAGGGTGACCCCGTGCGATTTCAATAGGTAGGCAATGCCTTGCTGCTGTGTGGAGATAACGTCGTCTTTCCGCTTTTTCATAGCGGGATAGTCGATTTCCGGTGTGCCTACGTTGATGCCGAACGAACCGGCATGCAGAATCTTCTGATAGACTTCTGCTCCTGCAATCAGGGTTTTGGTCGGGATGCAACCGCAGTTCAGGCAGGTTCCGCCCAGCCATTCCCGTTCAATGATGGCAGTCTTTGCTCCCATTTGGGCTGCTTTGATGGCTGCGGGATAGCCGCCCGGACCGGCTCCAATAACAATTACGTCAAATTCCATGATATATGATCTCCATCTAAAGAAAGGCCGGAGTATTGGGATTTTATCTCAAAAGAGTCAACCGAAAGCGTTTCCAATCCTTAGACGCAGTATTGGAAAGCAGGGTATTCATAGGTGCGTGATTTCTATGAACGGTATTACCCTGTAATAAACCTATTCATGGCATCTGATATGCTAAATAAAACGATGGATAATTGTTTTTAAATAGAATGGAGCAAAGGCATGGAAATCATGAAAAAAAAGGCGGGTTTCACTCTGGTTGAGATTTCGTTCACAGTTTTAGTTGTGGGTATTCTTGCGGTGTTGGCAACCCTTTCCATAAGGAAGGCCGTTGAGAGTTCCCGGATCAAAACCGCCGCGATAGAACTCGAAATCATTGGAACGGCTACGGTGCAACTGGCCTGGGATACGGGGCAATGGCCAAATCAGGCTATACGAACAAGGCCTGGAAGTACGGAAATTTGGAATATTAAACCCGATTCCGCCGGTTTATTGGGCAGTGTTGCTGCGTTTTCGGGTTGGAAGGGTCCGTATTATGAAGGTGAAACTGTTGATCCCTGGGGAAATCCATATTTTTTTGATCCGGACTACCGGATAGGTGGAGTCAATCGCATTGTGGTGGGATCACTTGGTCCGGATGGGCTGGGGAAAAACATATACGGATCCGGAACAGGTAAAGACAATATATATGTATTGCTGGATGATTAGATAAAACTTAGATGAAGAAAAGACCTCGATTCCGCATGGTGGATTCGGGGTCTTTTGTTGGAGTAATGGAATTTTCTACAGGTTCTATTTTTGCCAAGCAGAGATTAAGGGAAGCGATTTAGTGGGGGTAACGCTACTAACTCCCGGTGGGGTGGGGATGCTTTCCTGAAAGAGCACGATATCGGAGTTACCGCCTTTTTGAACTTCTCCACCTACGATTAATTGACCGTAAAGTTCTCCGTTTGCCGTCTGTTTATAGTTTCCGGTCTTGGTATAGACCAAACCGGTAATTCTTGAGCTTGATGTATTGTCAATGTCACCTGACCCCGTGGCCATAGCGATGGCGTCGATGGTCGGTTTAATTTGGACATGACCACTCACTTTGATTGAGCCTGTCGCGATTATTGAACCATTAATGACTGCCCAGCTTGAAATAGAGACATCACCGATTACGTAAAGTATGCCCCCGCTTGGTGTATATGAACTCGAGCTGGAAAAACCGTGGTGGACTTCACCATGATCTTTCGCCCAGTTGTAGTAGGGGGTGAAATCAATGTCGGGAATGGATACGGGAGGCACAGTGGCGACCGTTGAGCCTCCCGTAATCGTAGCTTTTTTGTGCAAATCCAAAGAGGGAGCTGTAATAGTACCTTTAACCGTTTTGTTTCCCACTGAAATTTCAACAGAGGATGAGACGCTGACTTCTGTTTTGGCTGCACCATTGATATCGATGGACGAATTTGAGTGCATTAGAGTGGTTGGTGATCCAGATATGGTTCCACATCCTTTGAAATCAAACACTCCGCCAGACAGTATTGCATAATTAAATCCTTCCATACTGGAATAGTCGATTGCTTCGCTACCACCGCTTCCTGCATAAACATCTTCAACTAAAACTTCTGCTTCAGCTGTGACACCGCCGCAGTCGCCTACACAGTTGACTAAAGCATAGCGGTTACTGATAGGAGTGACTAATAATTCAAATGCCCCTTCGCTATAATCGCTTTTAACGGGAGCTGATGAAATTCTTGCGCTGGAAAGCGAGGCGGTTTTGCTTGAACTGGAGCTCCATCCGCCGGTGCTCTCTCCGCCAGTGCTGCCATCACCAGTGCTGCCATCACCAGTGCTGCCATTTAAGGAAAAGGCGGAAGGATTATTCCGTTGATCGAAGTCGGCAGATAGAATGGCATAGGCATAGTCAACTCCGGCTTCGGCATAGGCGAGTGCCTTGGCCCGGTTCGTTAACATACGTGCGTCATAAGCGCGTTGTGTTCCCATTTTAATCAGCATGCCCAGCGATATCGCCAGAGCCGTTATGATAAACAGTACAGTCAGCATTGCGAATCCGCATTTGGTTTGATTGGTTTTCATAATGTGCTCTCCTTGCTTAAAGGCCACTGTTTCGAGGGGTCAGCTCCACTTTTAAAGATGAGGTAACCCGAATGGTTTCGTTGTTCTTAGTCCATTCATCCTCATAGATTTCCAAGTCAATGATCAGCGCTGAACGAAGAGGTTCTCCATCAACACTGATTTCAAAAATACCGTAATCAGGGCCTTTGGTGAAAATTCCCCCTACATCAACCAGCTGTTTGGTTCCGTTCCAGTCTATGGTGACATCCTTAAGCTTGGGCGTTAACCTTCCATCTGATTCAGAGGTCATTATTGCCTGAAACTGGATATAGCGCTTGTACGAGGCCGAAATGGCGCTGGGATAAGATAAGGATGAAATTGATCCCCAATCTAGGGCATCGGACAGGTCTGGTTGGTTGCCCGTACGAACCTTGAATGCGAGCGTTGTTCCTGCGGGGAGTGCTGCATTCCAGGTGATATCCCCGTATTGCGGAGTGTCCAGATGGGTATCGAATATCTGGGAGGTGTAGGAACCTTTCTCGGGATACCGGGTTGCAATGGATTTCAGGCCAATAATATAATCATTTGTAACGCCGTTAACCGCGCAGTCCGAAATGGCTGTTCGTTGATTTTTCCAGGCCATTGGATAATGCGATTCACCTACAGCTCCACCTTCACTTCGGATATTGAATTTAACAAGATAGTTGTTGGTACTGTTGATTTCTAAATCGATCCATTTCGTTTTTTCGATCGTTCCAGGCTCCATTATGCGGGAGGTAGAGGAGCCGCTTGGGAAAGTTACGTGTTTGGCATTTACCATTGAAAAATCTGTATCTTCTAACGATGTACTTTTAGCAATATAAACACTCTCCACCCTTAGTTTTCCGGCATCACTTGCCTGAAAAATGAGTTGGCATTTACGTCCATTGTATTCAATCCAATTGCCGTTTTCGAGCAATTCAGATCCGTTGATGTGTACAACTACAGGGGTATGGCCGACCGTGAGGGGTAGATTGGTCGGGGAGGTGCCAGTGGATCCGGTTTGTTGTTCCGCTTCCCAAGTTATGTCGTTTCCCCGCAGTTGGACGATATGATCGCGCGGAGACAGAGATTTATCGAATTCAACCCGTGTGTCTTCGGCCAGGTAGCCCGTTCCGCTAAAGTTAGTTTCTTCCCACTGGTCGTTAGGCAGGGTGAGCGTAAAACTATTGCCATTTCCAGTGGCGGGAAAATAGAGTTGATGGTCGCCTTTCCATGATCCTACTGCCATGAAGCGGTTCTCTGCGGTTGCACCGGATTGAGACTTAACGGGAAGTTGCGCCTCGGCCTCTCTGGGGCTTTGCGATGAAGACATAAACAATTGGTCAATACCGATCTTGTACCCGTTGGATTTATCGTTCTTCCCTACGACTTTAAATGAAATATCATGGTTTCCCGATCCCATAAGCATATAGCCAAGACCTGCCCGGTCGCGGCTAAGGTCAGCAGCATAGGCGTCAAACCGTCCTGCTTTGGGGTTGAGCGACCATTCCAATAGATTTGCGAACAGAACATGCGAAGATGCATTCTCCGAGTTATAGGTATTGCTACCATCCCCATATTTCACTACGGAGTTGAGCTGGGCTTGGCGCTGTGCATCCGACAGGGAATTATCCCGTGGCTTGAATACCGTTTTAACGAGCTGATGGGGTGTGGTTGGTCGCACGTGATAGATGATGGTTTCATCCCAATCGATAGATCCATCTTCATTTTTTTCCATCAGTTGATCTCCATCGCTATCGTAGGCGAGGGGAAAGCTGACGGCTGCATATGGGCCGCCTCCTTCGGGATAGTAGAACATCTTGTCCAGAGAGGATAATCGCAGGTCAACCTTGAGGTTTTCCATGGCAATCTGAATATCGATATCAAGTTCGTTTTGCACATCTCCCTGGTTTATGGTCTTTAAGCTGAACATATAACCTGCGATGGCCAGTCCCAATGTGCCCACCAGCAGAGCTGTTGCAGTGCTGACTTCAACCAGTGTAAAACCTAGGGATTTTTTGATATTCATAATCTTTTCCAAACTAGATTGAATGCAGGGGCTATCCCCCTCCCACTGCGGAATCTTCCGTTAGATATTCAGCAAAATAGGTAGTCAGTTTTTCACTCTCACCATCGAATTCCAGAGTTATCCGATCTCGAATTTCGACGGTTACTGCCATTTCAATCAGATTACTGCTGACCAGAGCCCGTGTAGTGGACCGGCGAAACCTGCCTTCAATATCAGGCGCTCCGGAATGGTCGACAGTGGTATCAGTTTCTAAGAAATCATTGACCTGTCCAAATTCAAACGTACGAACCAGCTCAATGCGGTTTTTGGCAATGTTGATAGCGGAATAATGTTCCCGTGCTGTATCTGAAAGTTGTTGGTGAGCCATCAAGATTTTGGCAGTTCCCGTAATAAACACGCCCAAAACCAGCAGAGATACCATCGTTTCGGTAAGTGTAAATCCGGTGCGTTTCCTGGCTTTTTCGGAGTTTTGGAAACCCGTCATTTGAATATGATTCACTATTTTTCTCATGTCTCTATTCCCACTGCACACTTAATCAACATAATAGGAGCAATATAGATGCCAAAGAGGGCAGATTAAGGCCGAGGGGACAGGAAAGGGTTGTTTGTAGCCATTTCACCGTGAAAAATATATTTAGCTAATAATGCCTCAATGCACCGATCTTTCAGGAATGCGAATAAAAGACCACTTCCCAGAGGGTGTTAGAGATATTAAGCAGGATTTAGGCCGGGCTCACTACGGCGTGCCGGGAAGCTTGGCTTTAATCCGATAAATGCCGGTCTTGGTGTTATTGGTTGAAACCAATTCCATTTCGTCATCGATACCGCGCATATAACCACTCACGTTAGTCCATGCAGTCGATTGCACCAGATTGGTAGTTTCCTCAAGGGCATAGTCGCGCGAGCGGAGCGAATCAAATTCTGCAACCACTTCGGTTACCCCGTTCGTGGGATCAAATTCGGCGGTAAATACAAATACCGAATTGCTGTCGGTCGGGATGGTGTAGGCAATGTATTCACTGAGGTTATCAACTCCATCTCCGTCGGAGTCGATGGATGCTAAGGCGTTGGTGGTACCGCCAAAGTGCTCCAGCTCCCAGTAGGCGGGTATGCCGTCACCGTCAGTGTCGGAAACATCCAATTGAACCAGTGTATTGGTCATGAGCACCGGAGCCGCACCGGGGACATGCATATTATTAGTCCACAGACTCCAGATCGTATCACCCCACGCCGCGAGTCCCGAAAACCAGGGATCGGTCTGGGCGATATAGGCTGGATCTCCACCGGCACCCGTTCCGGTAAGCGTACCGCCAACACCATTAATTTCGTCGCGCAGGAATTCCATGAATTCGCGGCTGGTGGTCTGGTAATAAAGACCTGCCTCGATTCGTTCGGTTCCGGCCGGGAGTTTCACGGTAACCTCATCATAGCCTCCCTCATATTCCGCCTGGGTGAAATAGTTGCCGGATGCATGGTAGTTGGTGTCGGAGTGGCCGTGCCAGACGGGTTCGCAGAGGCGCGTTGCTGCTTCTGTAACATCGAATCCACGCGGTAGAATGCGATTATCCTTATACCGCTCGGTGGCCAGTGCCATGTGGAAGGTTTCATCCACGCCAAGCAAGGAACTGGATTGATGCACTTCGTACACGAGTTCGTCTTCATATGCTTCCCAGTCACTCAGCTCCGGACTGCTCAGGGAGTTTTCGAGACCTTTTAAGGTGCCGACTGTATAGTCGTAGGGATTGATTTCATAAATCAGCTCATTGTTGGCGTAGGCCTTCACGTTCAGGAACATGCGGCGTCCTTCGGGGTAGCCGGAGATGAGTTTGTGACCAGTGTGGTTTTGCAGGCGAAGCGTGAATTCGCTATTGCCAATGCCATAGTTTGCATTGGTCATGGAAACAGAGCTTTGGAGCATATGTTCAGCAATATCCACCGTTTCAAGTAGCATCGCGGAATCAAGCGGCTCTCCGTAGCCGGAGCCAAAGCCGAGGGTAAGGGCAGCTGGTCCTTGTTTTAGAAGAGTTTCATTGACGGGGTCATAGTTGGCAGATCCGCTGTTTATACTGGCCAGCAGATAGGGCACCCAGAGGTTTCCTCCAACCATTCGATGTTCTGTTATTCCTGTTTTGGTATGCTCTGATGACGTGTCGGGACGGGGTTTTCCTTTTCCTCCGGCGGCTTCGCCGTATAGGTCCCGGAAGTGGCAGTCCTGGCAGGTTCCAATCTTATTCCCGGCATGGGATGTGGTGAACGTAGCTGGGCCATAATAGCCGGTTCCGGCCATGCCGCCATTGGTGCTGAAACCCGAAAGCATAAATTCCGAAAACGTACGTTCCACGTGGCCATAACTGTAGGCCGGTTGCGATTCGGAGGGAAGGATGGTGGTGCCGTCTCCCGGAACTGTAGCGATATGGCCCAGGTTGGCGAGAGCCGGATTGGAAATGTCATGGCAGGTGCCACAAAAATATTTGCTCTTATGGTAGCGGCTGTAGTGCCAATCATGATTCGTATTGGTATCTGCGAACGGACCTCGCCGGTGATAACTGGCTCCCGTATCAATAAAAATATGCCCACCGCCATTTTCGGTGTACGTCGCGTTTGCCGGGGCATTATTGGAATAGAGGCTATTTCCATTGAACAGTGAAAGGGTGCCGGCAGCCGTTGCATCCGCGTTATAGGTTCTGGTGGCTTCAGTTTGGGAGAGGGAGCTGGCTTCGTCCCAGTAACCGGTCCAGTCATTACCTTCTCTGGTTCCATTGTAGGTGGCGTCATAGAAGGGGTCATACATGTAGTGACAGGTTTTACAGTTTACACCATCGAAGTCCTCGCCGGTCATTAACGATGCATTTACCGGATCGGAACGCCCCTCAAGCCAGCCCTGCGGAAAATGACATTTCACGCAAATGTCGGCGGCATTCGGGGTGCCCAGTGCCCATATGGCATCCTGGGCGGCAACGGTTAATCCCGCCCAGAAAATAGGATCTCGGGCGGCCTGCGCCATCAAGGATCCTTTCCAGTGTTCAGGTTCGGCTCCTGCATGACAGCCGATGCAGCCCTGACTGGTATCTCCAGTGAGGTCCACTGCACCGGGCTGCGTGCCGGGCATCCGGACCAAAGGATCGTCAGCCACGGGTTTCGGAGTCCACCCAAGAGTTACTACTGAAATAACTATTGCCATCGCCATTCGATAATAGGTCAAGATGAGCTTCTTAGGATTCATTGTGCATCTCCGATTTGTGAAATGATTCTAAACGGATATGTAGAGCTGTAAAAGTTGTAAATAGCTTAAATGCAGTGAAATGGGTAAAATATAATCATTGTTGTCATGTATGGATCAGCCCCTTGGGATTGCCGAAAAAAAACCGGTTTCAAGTCACTGAAACCGGTTTAAGAAAGCTCGTATGGGATAGAATAATCAATCCAGATCTTCACGGGCATCAAGATAACGCTTTCTAAATCGGCGATAGAAAATAAGTCCGCCGCCTGCACCCACCAACAAGCTTGCTACGGTAGGTTCGGGAATCGATTCAGATAGAGAATCACTGATCAAAAACGAGCTGGGTCCATCGGTACCCAGCGGAGCATCTTTATTTACTCCGGTATGGGTTGTGGAGGTGGTTACAGCCACTTCAAGATCGTTAATGGAGTCCAGTCCCGTAATACTTGAGAACTCTGTCCATGGAACACCAAAATCAATAAATGCATCATCCTTCTTAGCGTCAAGGTCTGTACCTGCAAGCGTCATTTGCGAATAACCTGAAACACTGCCTTCCCAGTGATTCGTGGCCAGTGTATCAATATCACTTAGATAGAGGTCACCAGCAGTCGATGTAGTTTTGGTCAGCAGGACAGCATCGCTGCTTCCGGAATGGTTCAGCTGAAGAATCCATTCTACGTT